>JALFVL010000038.1 GCA_022787165.1 Clostridiales bacterium | reverse complement strand
CACAGAAGTTAAGCCTTTCAGCGCCGATGGTACTTGGCTGGAGACGGCCCGGGAGAGTAGGACGTTGCCGGATTCCAAAACAAGAAACACCCCATGAAGATGGGGTGTTTCTTGTTTTGGAACCTGACAGAGTATTGCTTTTGGGCCGTCTGTGGGCGAGTGCAACATTGTACTTGGTTAGGTTTCCAGCCGTGCGCGCCCAGTGGGACCGGAGCCTGCCGCCGCCAGTGGCGGAAACAGGCAGGCGGAGCGTCGGGAATCGCAGGGAGCGGCCAGGGGGGCGCGACAATGCGAGTTCCCCGGGTCGAAACAGCACGGCTGGAAACGCCTGGGAGAGTAGGACGTTGCCGGATTTCTTTTATTTGTGGGAATCACGCACAAATGCGTGCCTGAGCATCCGGCCCAGGGTGAGCGGCGCAGGCTGAGGAACAGCCATGCCGATGATGATACCCAGGGCAATTGCGCCGGCGAGCATGACCGTTTCCTTGCTCTTGAGCTGAAAGAGCGCCATGTCCGAGGTCATCAGCGCGTAAGCGGCGTAGTAGATGCCCGCGCCAGGGACAATGGGGAAGATGCCCGTAACGATGAAGACCGTATTGGGCATGCGCAGGGTGACGGAGAGCACACGCGCCAGCAGCGTCAGCGCGACGACGGCGGCGACTGAGGAGGCGAACATGCCCCATCCCATTTCAAAGAACAGCAAATACATCGCCCATCCAAAGCCACCGCACAGTGCGCAGGCGGCGTAGCTCCGCCGGGGCGCATGAAACAGGATGGCAAAGGCGAGAACGCCGACCGTTGCGGAAAACACCTGTCCGATCACAGCAAGCCACCTCCTATCCAGCGCAGAGCAAGAATGCCGCCGCATACGCCCAGCGCGATACAAACCGCTGTCAGGATGGCGGCGATCATGTGGATGACGCCGGAGAGGTAATCGCCATTGAAGAACTCGCGGATGGAGGTCGTAAAGCTGACGCCCGGGACGAGCGGAATGATGCTGCCGATGACGATCCGGTTGAAATCGAGCCAGGGAAAAATCGCTGCGGATGCGCCGCTGAGCAGCGTCACCAGCACGCTGCCCAAAATGTAGGGCATAAAGCCACGGCTCCGCCGCTGCATGGCAAAGAGCGCGATTTGAAGTGCGATTCCAGAAATGAAGGCCGCTAAACCATCTGCCAACGAGCCGCCGAACAGGCAGCAGAAGCCCGCTGCGCCCAGACCACAGGCGAATATGTGGGTCAGCGGGCGCTCGGGCGTCAGGCTTTGTGCTGCACAGAGCTCGGCTTCGGCTTCATCAAGGCTCAGCTTTCCTTCACAGACGCTGCGGGAAACCTGGTTCACCCGGTCGATCCGGCTCAGATTGACGCTGCCCAAGGGCACATGGCGCACCAGGCTGAGCGAATCCTTCTCGCCCTCGTTGACTGTGGCAAAGATTCCGTTGGAGATCACGTAGACGTTGCTGCTCGTCACGCCGAAGGCACAGAGCAGGTGGGTCATCGTCTCCTGAACGCGAAAAATCTCGGCACCGCTTTGCAGCAGCAGCGTTCCTGCATGACCGGCCAGCGCCAGTACGCGCCGGGGCTCCTCGTGGGCCTGTACAACCGGCTGTGGTCTCGGCTCGTCATCGTGATGCCACAGGGGGCGTACATTGCGCCTCTTTTCCATGTTTTTTCCTCCGCGATTTCCCGCCTGAAGCGGGATTCCCATTTCGACGCTATTATACAACACGGTCTTGCGGCTTGTCCATCCCCATCAGGGCGAAAGCGAGAGGTATCCGGTTCGCCCAATATGGAAGAATGATGGACAATGAATCAGAGGAGCTTTTGCAGCAAAGCGGCGTGATGCCGGCTGCAAGTCCTCCGAAATATGGTCAATCGCGTTGCTTTGCGATCGGTGCTGGAGCTTTGCAGACGGATTTGCAGAGCAATAGCATGATCCTTCTTCCTAAGGACAAATACAGCCTGCGCACTCGGAGGTGGCAGGCTGTATGGCGTTATTCTGCTTTGGGCGTCGCCACGAGGAAGCAGCAGTCGTTCAGCTCGCCGCTCTCCTCAGAGAAGAAGTCGTAGAAGGTGAAGTTGTACAGGAAGCGCTCGGCGCCGTAAATGCCGTAGCCATCCTGATTGTGATCGGTGGTGTCGTAGGCATCGGCGACGATGATGACATCATCCTGCGTGATTTCAGTGCCCATGGTGTCATAGCCGATGATCACCTGCCAGTGACCGCCCCAGTCGTTCCAGCCAATCATGATGGGATTGCCCGCCGCGAGCGTCTGCTGAATGTACTCAAAGGTGAAGATGTCGTGCACATCCTCCCCGGCATCGATGGCGGAGTAGCACTCAAAGCCCCCCACGCCGTCAAACATGGCGACCATCTGGCTCAGGCTGGTCGCACCGGGCTTGAGGCCCTGCGGGCGCAGCGCCGCGAGGCTTTCCTCCGTATAGTCGCCGCGCAGGCCGTACCACTCCAGCACCATCAGCGCGCTGGCCACGCCGCAGCTCCACTCGCTTGACTGCTGAATGGTCTTGAAATTGTGAAGAATGGTCAGCGTGTCCGTAGACTCCATATTGTAGAAGTCCAGCGTGTTGAAGTAGGGGCTGTCTGCGTGATCGCCCAGGCGCTCAACGCTGTCCGCGCCGTCATCCGCGCTCAGGTCGATGCCATCGTCAAACTTCATTTCGTCGGTATAGTTGCCAGCCGCGAGGGCGGAAACAGAGGCGAGCAGCATCGCAGCTGCCAGAAGGAGGGAAACCAGCTTCTTCATCAGAAACCACAACCTTTCTGTCGCAGGCTGTCAGGGTAAAGAAAAAAGTGATGTGCAAAAGCAACCATCACCCAATCTCTCTGCAAAGGCATATCGATCGAGACAAGGATAGGTTTTCAGAGTCTATACAGTAAAGACTTACTTTTACTGCTCTTATTGACCATTTCACTTCGGTGATGTGAAACTGGGCTTTGAACCCAATCAATGAGATACAGCAGAAGCTGCGTGCGAGTTAATACCACGCATCGGCATTTGACCCGGCTGTCCGTTCGGCCATACATCCTCGAGGGGATGGGTCATGTCTCTACCCGGAATGACTCCTTCTCATTCCTTATCTGCGACGGGAGACAGTATACAGGAAAATGTACAGAATGTCAATATATGCCGGGCGTTTTTCCGGAGTACAGGCGATGCGATCCCAACTCGCGGCGCTTGCGTCAAAGACGCGAATGAGGTATAATAAATTGATTTTTGTCCCATTCGCATCTGTGTTCAGGAGGTTTATATGGATACGATTCAGCGAATCACCAGCTTTTCCATCAACCATGACAAGCTGCTGCCCGGGCTGTATGTCAGCCGCGTTGACGGAGACGTTACCACCTATGACATGCGCACGCGCCGCCCCAACACCGACGACCTGATGGACAATTCCACCATGCATTCCCTCGAGCACCTGTTTGCGACCTATATCCGCAACGGCGCGCTCTCCAGCCAGATCGTCTATTTTGGGCCCATGGGCTGCCAAACGGGCTTTTATCTGCTTGTGCGCGACGCGCAGAACGAGACCGTTCTGCGAGAGGTGCGCCTGACGCTCAAGCGCATTCTTGCGCATGAGGGGCCGGTATTTGGCGCCTCCAGCCGAGAGTGCGGCAACTATCGCAACCTGAGCACGGAGGCTGCAAAGATCGAGGCGAGGCGCTATCTCGCCGAGCTTGATGCCCGCCCCGTCACCTTTGAATACGAGGAGTAACAGCATGATCGGAATTATCGCGGCCATGAACGTAGAAATGGAAAGCCTGCGTTCCCACATCGAGAACCCCGTCTCCAAGAAAATCAGCGGTATCACGTTTGTCAGCGGCACGCTTGAGGGCAAGGAGGTCGTCACGGCTGTCTGCGGCATCGGCAAGGTCTTTGCCGCCCTCTGTGCGCAGACGATGATCCTGCGCTACCAGCCTGAATGCATCATCAACACCGGCGTCGCCGGCACGCTGACCGATGCGCTGTCCATCGGCTCCGTCGCCGTGTCCTCCGGCGTCGTGCAGCACGACATGGACACAAGCCCCCTCGGGGATCCGCCCGGCCTCATCTCTGGCATCAACAAGGTTGTCATCCCGGCCGACAAGCTGCTGGAAAACCACATTTCCGCCTGCGCCAAGGTGTTGGGTATCCCGACGGTGACCGGCGTCATCGCCTCCGGAGACCAGTTTGTTGCGGACAGCGCGCGCAAGGACTTCATCGCCAGGCAGTTCGGCGCCATCGCCTGCGAGATGGAGGGGGCGGCGATTGGCCAGGTTTGTCATGTCAACCACGTGCCCTTTTGCATCCTGCGCGCCATTTCCGACAGCGCGGATAGCTCCTCTCACATGGATTATCCGTCGTTTGTCGCCATGGCCGCGGAGCAGTCTGTCCGGCTTGTGCGCAATTTCCTTCTGAACTGACGGCGCTTCCTGCGCAGGAAGCGGCCTGAAGCTTCACTTCGCGTAAAGATGGAGGGCTTTTCTCCGACAGGCCTGGCGAACGCCGGGCCTGTCATCCTTTTTTGGCAAAAAGCATCAAAAAGCTGGACAGATTCGGCTGTTTTCGCTATAATATTGCTGCAATTCATTTCACCCAATGAGGGGCAGAAAGGATCATTTGCCATGAAAACCACACAGGCAAGACAGCTTTCGGGCGTAGAGCGTTACCTTCTTTTGACGGCAGGTATCCTCATTACGGCGGTCGGCGTCTATTTTTTTAAGTTTCCGAACAACTTTTCCACGGGCGGCGTCACCGGCCTCTCGCTGATCCTGGGCAGGATATTTCCCTCTCCGGTTCTGACGCCCAGCGTTTTCATGCTCATCATCAATGTCGCGCTGCTGGTCGTGGGCTTTCTTGTGCTCGGGAGCAGCTTCGCCTTCAGCACGGTCTACTGCTCGCTCCTGCTCTCGCTGAGCATGAACGTCATGGAGCGGCTTTGGCCGCTCAGCGCGCCGCTGACCGATCAGCCCTTCCTGGAGCTCTGCTTTGCCGTGCTGCTCCCGGCCTTCGGCTCGGCGATCCTCTTCCATCTGGATGCCTCCAGCGGCGGCACGGACATCATCGCGATGATCGTGCGCAAATACACCAGCCTCAACATCGGCACGGCGTTGATCGTCGCCGACGCGCTGATCACGGTTTCCGCGCTGTTCATCTTCGGCATCAAGGCCGGCCTGTACTCGATCCTCGGCCTGCTGATGAAATCCATTCTGGTCGACTATGTCTGCGACAGCTTCCGCACGAAGAAATGCTTCCAGATCATCACGACCAATCCGCAGCCCATCGTCGATTATATCATGGGAACGCTGCATCGCGGCGCGACCCTCGAGGACGTCTATGGCGCCTATCGCCACGAGCGCAAGGCGATGATCATTACCGTGCTCACCCGCTCCCAGGCACTGGCGCTGCGCCATTATGTCCACAACTGCGATCCGCATGCGTTCATGGTCATCACGGCCTCCACGGAGATCATTGGCAAGGGCTTCCTGGCCAGCTGAGCGATACGGAGCACGATTGATTGACGCTGTACTGTTTCGGCCTCGGCCGCAAGGCAACGGGTCTCGCAACATTTCGGAGGGCTTATAACCGGCATCATGCCCGTTTCGCTTTTTTGAACCGGCAGAGAGATGCCGGTTTTTCTTGTACAAAAAACCAGGATTCCGGAGGAATCCTGGCGACGGGTCATAAGACGTGCTTGAGAGAGGGGACTCACGCGAAGGGGTTTTCCTCGCCGTGCTTCTGAATCTGCGCGTTGAGCAGGTGGATGTCGCCGCAGCTCATCGTGATGACGAGGTCGCCGCTTTGCCAGTGCGCGCGCAGATAGGCCTCCGCGTCGTCGAAGGTCGGCGTATAATGGACGTGCTGGCCGGTCTTGGCGATGGCGTCGACGAGCATCGTCGCGTGGATGTCGCCGGGGTCGGTCTCGCGCGCGGCGAAGATGTCCGTGATCAGAATCTCGTCGGCCAGATCGCAGCAGTGGATGTAGTCCTTGAAGAGCGTCTTGACGCGCGAATAGGTGTGCGGCTGCATGACGGCCCAGAGGGTTTTGTGCGGCTGGCGGACAGCGTTGGCGAGCGCGCTGTGCATCTCGGCGGGATTGTGGCCATAGTCCGTGTAGAACTTCACGCCGCAGACCGTGCCGGTGTATTCAAAGCGTCGATGCGGCGCCGTGAAGCGGGAGAGGGATTCGGCGACGGTTTGCGCGCTTGCGCCGACCTCGACGCAGGCAGCCATCGTCGCCAGCGCGTGGAGCACGTTGTATTCGCCGGGCACATGCAGCTCGACATGCGCGGCGATCTGCCCGTCCTTTGCCGCGTCGAACTGGCCGCAGCCCGTCTCGTCGTAGACAAGGTTCAGCGGCTGCCAGGTGCAGGTCTTGGCAAAGCCGAAGGTCATCGTCCGGCAGGGCAGGGCGCAAAGCTGCGCGACGACGCGCGGATCGTCGCCGTTGCCGATGCACACGCCGTCCTCGGGCAGGAGAGAGAAGAAGCGGCCGAAGGCATGGCAGATGTCCTCCAGATCCTTGTAATAATCGAGATGATCCTCCTCGATATTGGTGACGACGGCGATGGTCGGGTGGAACTGCAAAAAGCTGGCGTTGAACTCGCAGGCCTCTGCGACGAAGGTGTCGTGCCCGCCTACGCGGGTGCTGCCGCCGATATAGTCGAGCTGGCCGCCGATATGGACGGTCGGGTCGAGCCCGGCGTCGAGCAGCACCTCGGCGATCATCGAGGTGGTGGTCGTCTTGCCATGGGTGCCGCAGACGTTGATGGCGTGACGGTAGCCCTCCATCAGCTGCCCCAACAGCGTGGCGCGCTCCATCTGCGGAATGCCCAGCTGCGAAGCGCGGGCGCGCTCCGGGTTGTCGGGATGGATGGCGGCCGAATAGATGACCAGATCGGCGCCGTCGACGTTCTCGGCGTGGTGCCCGATGGAGACGGGAATTCCCTGGCTGGTCAGGGCGTCGGTCATATAGGAGCGGGCGGAATCGGAGCCCGTCACGCGGATGCCCCGCTGCGCGAGCATGCCGGCCAGACCGCTCATCGAGCTGCCGCCGATGCCGATCATGTGGACCCGCCTGCCTGTATAGTCGTTGATATGCGGCATGATGTGCCTCCTTGATGCGCTTTTGTCCGGAAACGGCGCTCTTTCCGCGGGAAAACAGGCCCCGCTGCGCGTCTTTCCGATGCGAACTGAGCTGTCAGCAGGATTATTATATGTCAAAGAAGAGGGGGCAATCAAGCTAAAAGCAAAAAAAGCACGGCCATTTTGCAAAAAGAGCATAAAAGAAAGAAAAATCCTGCAAGGGGCTGGACGATTTCGAAATCCTGAATTATAATAGAGCATAATTGAGTGAACATTCGTCTTTCTGACGAGCATGGGAGGGAATGACATGGACCGCATCCGCCGGAACGAGCGGCTTGCCGCCATGACGAGGATTCTGGTGGAATCCCCGAATAAAATCTTTACACTGGGTACCTTCTGCGAGATGTTTGGCGCGGCCAAGTCGACACTCAGCGAGGATATCGATATTCTGCGCGGCGTCTTTACGCAGTTTCATCTGGGCCAGCTCGACACGGTGACGGGCGCCGCCGGCGGTGTCCGCTATCGCCCGATTCCCTCGCCGGAGGATGCTTACCGCGCTGTCAAGGATCTTGCGCAGATGCTTGCGGCCCCGGGGCGCGTGCTGCCGGGCGGATTCATCTATATGGCCGACATTTTGGCCATGCCTGACCTGGTCGAGAAGATGGGCACGATCATCGCCTCGCAGTTCTACCGCGCGGAGCCGGATTTTGTCCTGACGATGGAGACGAAGGGCATCCCGGTGGCGATGATGACGGCGAAGGCGCTCGGCGTGCCGACGGTCATCGTGCGCAGGGACAGCAAGGTCTACGAGGGCCCGGCGGTGAACATCAACTACCTCTCCGGCTCCGGCGGGCGTGTGGAAACGATGAGCCTGTCCCGCCGCGCCGTGCGCGAGGGGCAGCGCGCGCTGATCGTCGATGACTTCATGCGCGCGGGCGGAACGGCGCGCGGCATGGTCGACATGATGCGCGAGTTCGCCGTGACGGTCGTGGGCGTCTGCGTGCTGATTTCCACGCAGGAGCCCGCGAAGAAGCGGCTGGAGGGCGTCAAGTCGCTGCTTGTGATCGACAACACGGACGAGAGCAGCGGCACGGCAGCCATCCGACCGGCGCCCTGGCTGGCTGCAGCGGCGGAAAAGGCCAAATAAGCCGGCATTTGGGAGAGAGAAAAAACCGAACAATGCATATCTTGAAGCGGGGACGCCCCTTTCCGGCGTTCCCGCTTAGGCCGTTTAAACCGGCATGATGCCGGTTGCATCACCAACCAAGTGACGGTAGTCCCGTTGCTTTGCGGTCGAGTTTGAGGCTTTGCAGAGGGACGTACAGAGTAAACCGGCATGATGCCGGTTGCATCACCGACCAAGCGACGGTAGTCCCGTTGCTTTGCGGTCGAGTTTGAGGCTTTGCAGAAGGACTTACAGAGTAAAAAACAGGAGGATCTATGCACATCGTCATTGGCCTGGGCAACCCGGGAAAGGAATACGCAAGGACGCGCCACAACGTCGGCTTTGATGTTGTCGACGTGCTCAGCGAAAAGCTGCACATCAGCCTGACCAAAAGCGCCATGCACGGTCTGATCGGCGAGGGCTTCGCCGGCGGGGAAAAGCTGCTGCTGGTCAAGCCGCAGACCTACATGAACCTCTCCGGCCAGTGCGTGACGGAGCTCGTCTCCTTTTACAAGCCGGAGATGGAGCAGGTCATGGTGATCTATGACGACATCGATCTGCCGCTGGGCAAGGTGCGCCTGCGCGCGAGCGGCAGCGCAGGCACGCACAACGGCATGCGCTCGATCATCGGCCTGCTTGGGCGGCAGGACTTCCCGCGCCTGCGCGTGGGCGTCGGGCAGAGGCCCGAGGGCTGGGAGCTGGCCGACTGGGTGCTCTCCCACTATCAGACGGCGGAGGACAGGCAGACCCAGTTTGACGCCTTCCTGCGCGCGGCGGATACCGTCGAGGATTGGATCAAAAACGGACTGGACAGCGCGATGCGCACGGCGAACGCGCCGAGGTGAAGCATGCAGACCCATTTTTTGTTCGATATTCTGGAGGGCTATGCGCCCTTTGAGCAGATCGTCGCCGAATCGAAGCAGAGCGGCGCGGTCATCGCGGCCTCCGGCCTGGCGGGCGCGCAGAAGGTTCATCTGGCCTGCGCGCTGGCGGCAAGGACGGGCAGGCCGCTTTTGCTGCTGTGCGACAGCGAGCGATCCGCCGCAGCGGCAATGGAGGATGTCTCCGCGCTGATGGGCGGCGGCGTAAGCCTCTTTCCGGCGAGGGAGATCACGTTTTATCAGGAGGTCGCCGCCAGCCGCGAGGTCGCCTGCCGCCGTATCGAGACGCTGCAAAAGCTGATCACCGGCGAGGCGCGCGCCGTCGTCGCGCCTGTGGATGCACTGCTGCACAGGCTGATGCCCAGGGCGCTGTTTAACGCGCATACGATTCGCCTGGAGGTGGGCGGGCGCATGGAGATGGATGATCTCTGCGCGCGGCTGCTCGCGGCGGGCTACACGCGCGAGTACATGGTCGAGGGCAAGGGACAGTTCTCCGTGCGCGGCGGCATCGTCGACATCTATCCTGCGGACGCGCTCAGCGCGCTGCGCGTCGAGTTCTTCGACGACGAGATCGACTCCATCCGCGCGCTGGACGTGATGAGCCAGCGCTCCCAGCATAACCTGCGCGAGGCCGTCATTCCGCCGGCGAGCGAGGCGCCCGTGCCGATGCAGGGCGCGCAGGAGACGGCGGAGGCGCTGCTTGAGGCGCTTGCCCGCCAGCGCGCGGCGTTCACTGGCGTCAAGGTGGACAAGGAGGAGGGCTCCCTGGAGGCCCTGCCGCTGGAGGAGGGCGAAATTGCCGTGCCGGCGGCATTTTCGCGCGAAAGCCGCACGGCGGACCGGTTCGCCGAGGGCGTGCAAAGTGCCGTTGCCCAGATGAAGAGCGGCGTGAGCAGCCGCCTGCTGGAAAAATACATTCATCTTCTCTACGCGCAGACGGAGACGCTGTGCGACTACATGGCAAGGCCTATCGTCGTGCTCGACGAGCCGGAGGCGCTCTATGCGCGCATGGACAGCCGCCTGGGCGAGTTTGACCAGGCCTTTGGCGCGGCGCTGGAGCGCGGCGAGGCCATGCGTGAGCAGGAGGGGCTGCTGCTTTCGCGCGATGAGGCGCTTTTGGCGCTGCGGGCGCAGACGCTGCTGGCGCTGACGACGATCCTGCGGCCCGTCAGGGAGCTGCGGCCGACGCTGCTGGCGCAGATGGGCGGCATGGGCGCGGGCAGCTACGGCGGGCGCACGAAGGACATGTGTGACGACGTGAGCCGCTACATGGCCGAGGGCTGGCGCGTGCTGCTGCTCTCCGGCGGAACGGCGCGCGGCGAGCGCATGCGCCAGTCGTTTGAGGACGAAGGCATCCGCGTCACGTTTGACGAGCTGGGCGCGCAGATGCCTGAGCCGGGCGAGGGGCGCATCTATCCGCTGACGCTCTCGGGCGGCTTCCAGTATCCGGCGGCGAAGCTGGCCGTCATCGCCTGCGGCGACGTCTATGGCGCCAAGGGCGGCAGGGCGAAGCGCGCCGAGAAGAAGGGGAGCAAGATCGCCTCCTTCACCGACCTGACGGTGGGCGATTATGTCGTCCACGAGACGCACGGCATCGGCATCTATCAGGGCATGAAGCGCCTGACGAGCGAGGGCGCCTCGCGCGACTACCTGCTCATCCAGTACCTGGGCAGCGACAAGCTCTATATCCCGGTCGACCACCTCGACCGCATTCAGAAATACATCGGCGGCGGCGAGGGCACCGCGCCCAAGCTCTCGCATCTGGGCGGCAAGGACTGGGACAAGCAGAAGACCAAGGTGCGTGAGAGCCTCAAGGAGCTGGCCTTTGACCTCGTAGGCCTGTACGCGCAGCGGCAGAAGAACAAGGGCCATGCCTTCGGCCCGGACACGCCCTGGCAGCAGGAATTCGAGGAGAATTTCCCCTACGAGGAGACGCCGGACCAGCTCCAGGCGACCGAGGAGATCAAGCGCGACATGGAGAGCGAGCAGCCGATGGACAGGCTGCTGTGCGGAGACGTCGGCTACGGCAAGACCGAGGTCGCGCTGCGCGCCGCGTTCAAGGCCGTGATGGACGGCAAGCAGGTCGCCATCCTCGCGCCGACGACGATTCTCGCCCAGCAGCACTACGGCACGCTGATGCGCCGCTTCGAGGGCTTCCCCATCCATGCGGACGTGCTCAGCCGTTTCAGCTCCCCCAAGGAGCAAAAGGAGACGCTGCGACGCCTCAAGGACGGCGAGCTCGACGTGATCGTCGGTACGCACCGCCTGCTGGCCAAGGACGTGAAGTTCAAGGATCTGGGCCTTTTGATCGTCGACGAGGAGCAGCGCTTTGGCGTGGGGCACAAGGAGACGATCAAGAACATGAAGAAGACCATCGACGTGCTCACGATGTCGGCCACGCCGATTCCGCGCACGCTGCACATGTCGATGGTCGGCATCCGCGACATGAGCCTGCTGGAGACGCCGCCGCAGGCGCGCTATCCCGTGCAGACCTACGTCATGGAATACCAGGACAGCGTCATCCGCGACGCCATCCTGCGTGAGCTCGGGCGCGGGGGACAGGTCTTTTTCCTCTACAATCGCGTCGGCTCGATCGACCTTTGCTACCGCCAGCTCCAAAAGCTCGTGCCGGAGGCGCGCATTGCCATCGCGCACGGCCAGATGCGCGAGAATGCGCTCGAGGACGTCATGCTGGATTTCAGCCAGCAGAAATTCGACGTGCTGCTCTGCACGACGATCATCGAGTCGGGCCTCGACATTCCGATGGCGAACACGCTGATCGTCTACGATGCCGACCACTTCGGCCTCTCGCAGCTCTACCAGACGCGCGGGCGCGTCGGACGCTCGAACCGGCTGGCCTACGCCTATTTCACCGTGCGCCCGGGCAAGGTGCTCTCCGAGACGGCGCAAAAGCGTCTGGACGCCATCCGGGAATTCACGGAATTCGGCTCCGGCTTCCGCATCGCGATGCGCGACCTCGAGCTGCGCGGCGCGGGCAATCTGCTTGGCCCGCAGCAGAGCGGCCATCTGGCCAGCATTGGCTATGACCTCTACTGCAAGCTGCTGGAGGAGGCCGTGCTCGAGGCACAGGGCAAGGCGCCGGAGCCCAACCGGGAGATCGAGACGCGCATGGATGTGCACGTCAACGCCTATCTGCCGTCGGACTATGTCACGGGCGACAAGCAGCGCCTGGAGGTCTACAAGCGCATCGCGTCGATCTCGACCTCCGAGCAGCGCGACGACATCGAGGACGAGCTCATCGACCGCTTCGGCGACGAGCCGCAATGCGTGGCGAACCTGGTGGCGGTCGCCTATCTCAAGGCGCTGTGCACGAAGATGGGCATCGAGCGGGTCAGCCAGACGGAGGGGCGCATCGACATGCGCTTTGCCGCAAACGCTCAGCTCGACGGCGAGAAGCTCTTCAAGGCGCTGCTCAAGTTCGATCCGCGCGTGACGCTGAGCGTTACGCCGCCGGTCATGCTGACCGTGCGCGATGCGAAGCTCGGCCGCGAGGATCTGCTGCTGACCACCACGGAGATCATGCAGCGGCTTGTGGACAGAATGGGGCTGTAAATCTGGCTTTTTCGGCAAAGGGGGTTGCTTTTTGCGCGGCGATGGGGTAGAATACTCTTGTAGAATGTGATGACGGATGGAACTCATGCAATGCGAGGGTGTGAACCTTGTCAGGGCCGGAAGGCAGCAGCAATAAGCATTGTATCGTGTGTGCCGTGGGAATTTCTGCCCCGAGCATTCTACGATTTGAGAAAAACCGCGCCGGAGAAATCCGGCGCTTTTTGTGTCTTCAATCCCTGTCCGCCGCGGGCTGACCGTGCTGCGCCGGGCCGCAGAGCAGCTCGCCGTCGACCGAAAAGCGCGAGCCGTGGCAGGGGCAATCCCAGGAGCGCTCGCTTGCATTGAAGCGCAGCAGACAGCGCATGTGCGCACAGTAGGGTGAAATGGCGTGAAGCGCACCCTGCCCGTCGCGATAGGCGGCGAGCTTGCGAAGGCCGTCGCGAACAATCGCCCCCTCGCCGGGGGCGAGGCTTTCCGCCGAGCGAAGCGGCGGGGGAAGGAGCGAAGCGCCCAGCCCGGCGCAGGCGTGACCGGCCTGTCCGGCGAGCGCGGCGCAGGCGGAAGCGCCCGGCAGGCGCTGCGGGGAAAACGCCCAGGCAAAGGGGTTTTCCTGCTCTGTGATGGCGTCGGCGAGCATCTGCGCGGCGGCCATGGCGTTGCTCATGCCCCATTTGGAAAAGCCGGTTGCGACATAGACGCCCGGCATGCGCGCGCTGTAGCGCCCGACATAGGGGATGCCGTCCATGGTCATGCAGTCCTGCGCCGACCAGTGTGCAGTCTCCTGCGCCCCGGGGAAGAGGCGCTTTGCTGCGCCGCGCAGGCGTTCATAGCAGCCGGAAGCGGCTTGAGCGTCCCCGCAGCGATGGCTTTCTCCGCCGAGGAAGACGGCGCCTTGGGCGCTGCGCAGGGAATACGTGCCCGGCCCGATGCCGTAGAGGATGCCCCCGACGGGCTGCGCGCCCCTGAGCGCGAGCACATACGCGCGCTGCTGATACAGGCGCAGAAAGTAGGCCCCGGGCAGGGTGAAGGCGGGATAGTTCGTGCAAACGGCGACGGCCTTCGCGCGCACGCTCCCCTGCGCCGTCCTGGCGCACAGGCCGTTCAGCGCGATCACGCGGCTGTGCTCGAAGGCGCGCAGCGGGCCGGCGAGCGCATGGAGAAGCGGCAGCGGATTCATCTGCGCCTGCGCTTCCATGCACAGGGCAGCGGCGGGCAGAATCGGCGCGGGGAGACGGCGCGTCGGCTCGACACGCAGGCCGAGAAACGCGCAGGCCTCGGCTTCGCGCGCGAGCGCTTCAGGGTCCGTGAGTGTATAGACGAAGGCGGGGACGTGTTCAAGGCCGCAGTCCGCGCCGCAGCGCGAGGTCAGCGCTTCAAGCGCGTCGACAGCGCTCTGGTTGGCGTCGACATATGCCCTGGCGCGCTTCTGGCCGACTGCACGAAGGA
Organism: Clostridiales bacterium; assembly: GCA_022787165.1. Taxonomy (GTDB): domain Bacteria; phylum Bacillota; class Clostridia; order Christensenellales; family Aristaeellaceae; genus Ventricola. The sequence continues at coordinate 88,381 of JALFVL010000038.1, read as the reverse complement.
GCTTTTCGGCAAAGGCGCCGTGCTGGACGGTGATCTTGGCGGTCGTGCCGCGCGTCTGGCCACCCAGAAGGCGTCCTGCCTCAAGCAAAACGACATTTAGGCCGCGTTCCTTCAAAAGATGTGCGGTAAGGATGCCGCAGATGCCGCCGCCGATGACGAGCGCGTCACAGTCGATGTGTCCGTGAAGCGGCGGAAGCGGCGCGCTTTGCGGTGTGGTTAAGGCAAAATAGCTGGTCATGGACTCTTCCTCCTGATGATTTCACAGTGTGCCCGCAGAGAAAAAAATGATCCGGAAAAGAGGCTTGCCACAGGCGGCGGGAAAGGGGAGACGCGGAGCATGAAAAGCCTGCGTCAGAGACGGCAAAAAGTTTTTTATGAAAATGCAAAATAGAGTTGACGAAAAAGAATTGTTGCGCTATAATTAGCTGTACGGTACTCCATTGACGGCTGGTTTGACGCAATGGATCGTCGAATGCTTGAGCCGAGGGGAGGGATACTAGATGTCTGAGATCCGTGTTCGTGAGAATGAATCCCTGGAAAGTGCTCTGAGGAGATTCAAGAGGCAGTGCGCGCGTTCTGGCGTTATTGCGGAGGTTCGCAAGAGGGAGCATTACGAGAAGCCGAGCGTGAAGCGTAAGAAGAAGGCCGAGGCGGCCCGCAAGCGCAAGTACTGATTCACAACCATCGCCCCATCGCAAGATGGGGCTTTTTCTTCTGATGTCAAAAAGCCGGACGCGCCGGCGGCGAAGGGGATGCGTGCGATGATCGAGGTGACGGCGGCCGTCATCCGCCGGCAGGGCAGGGTGCTGATCTGCCAGAGGCCGGAGGGCAAGAGCTGCGCGATGCTCTGGGAATTCCCGGGCGGGAAGATCGAGCCGGGCGAGAGCGCGGCGGACTGCATCGCGCGCGAATGCCACGAGGAGCTGGGCGTGACACTTGAATCGGTCGCGCCGCTGGCGGAGCTGACGCATGAATATCCGGACAGGACGGTGCACCTGCACTTCTTTCTGGCTGGCATCGGTGCGCAGGAGCCGCAAAGGAAGGAGCACCGCGCCTTTGCCTGGATTGCGCCGGGCGAGGAGGAAAACTACGCCTTTTGCCCGGCGGACGCGGCGATGCTGGCGCGCCTGGGCCTTGACCGGATCATCCACTTGACCTGACAAGCGACGGGAGGATACCTTTGAAATACGCCTTTTTGCTCTATCCGCATGCGAACGTGCGCTACCGCCAGTCGCTGCTGATGCTCGCGCGAGAGGAGCTGAGCATGACGCTTGCCGCGCTCGGCCGCGCGGCGGAGGTCAAAAGCTGCGAGATGGGCGGCGCGCAGTTTCTGACGTTTGACGCGCCCAGGCTCACGCAGCGCGATCTGCGCATGCTCAGCCAGATCGCCAGCGTCTACGTGATGTTCACGATGGAGGACGCGCAGATGGTGCCCGTGGAGCCGGAGCATCCGGGTTATGTTGGGGAGGATCTGCCGGCGCTGCTCAAATACAAGGGCAAGACGAACGAGATGTTCACCGACACGATGCTGACGATGGCGCTGGCGCAGAGCGCGTTCATGCCCGTCCACGACAGCCAGCTGATCGTCTGCGATCCGATGGCGGGACGCGGCACGACGCTGATGCTCGCGCTGCGGCGCGGCTACCACGGCGTGGGCATCGAGATCGCCAAGGGCGACGTGAAGGAAGCCTGCGATTACATGACGCGCTACCTCGAGTACCACCGCATCAAGCACAAGCGCTCCGAGAGCGCGCTGACCGTGCGCGGCAAGACCGGCGGGCGGGAAACGAAGTTCATCTTCTCTGACACGGCGGAGCACTTCAAGGATGGCGACACGCGCACGCTGCGCCTGATTCAGGGCGACACGCGCGACGCCGCCGCGCTTTTAAAGCCGCAGAGCGTGCATCTGATGGTGACGGATCTGCCCTACGGTGTGCAGAAGGGCACGGCGGGGAGGCAGGACAGCATCGACGGCACGGTCGGGCAGGCGCTGTCGGGCTGGCTGGAGGTGCTCAAGCCGGGCGGTGCGCTGGCGATGAGCTTCAACACCTATGTCACAAAGCGCGCGGTGCTCGCGCGGGCGCTGGAGGCCGCAGGCTTTGAGCTCTCCGACGCTCCGGCTATGGAGCATTGGGTGGAGCAGGCGATCAACCGCGACGTGATCCTCGCGCGCAGGCCGCTCGGGAGAGAGAACTGAATCACAAAACAGCGGGGCAAACGCTCCGCTGTTTTGATGCCATCCGCGAAGAGAACAAACCGGCAAGACAGACGAAAAATGAGTATTCCCCGGCCCTGTGCCCAAGGAAGTTGCCTTGCGACAGGATTTCCGGAACAAGCTGTCCGAAGACTGATATTTTTTCAATCGGCTGCATATCCTGTAAACGAAGCACATCAAGGCCAATGAACCTCATGTTTGCCCTTTGGGAGGAGCTGAAACCGATTGGAATCTGTCAAAGTCATGAATCCCTCCATGCCGCAGACCATGCCGGAGGATGATCAGATCGGGCTGTACAAGCCCAAGCCGCTGGGATATTACAACGAGGAATACGGGACAAGCAACCCGGTCGTGCCCAAAATGCTCAAGGCGGGCCTGCTGGACAGCGGCTCGGGCGTGCTGGAGGTGCAGCCGGGCGGCTATGGCTTCCTGCGCGCGCACAACTGCTCGCCCGGACCGGAGGATATCTACGTCTCTATCGCGCAGATTCGCCGTTTTTCGCTTCGGAACGGCGACTATATCGTGGGCAGGACGCGCCCCAAGCGGCTCGGCGACCGCTACAACGCGCTCATGTACATCGAATCCATCAATGGGGACAACCCCGAGACCGCGCGCCTGCGCCGGCCGTTTGATTCGCTGACGCCGATTCATCCGAACCGGCGGCTGACGCTGGAGAGCGACGCGCAGGAGAATGACCCGGCGATGCGTCTGCTCGACTTCATCGCGCCCATCGGCCTGGGGCAGCGGACGCTGATCGTCGCGCCGCCGAAGGCGGGAAAGACTGTGCTGCTCAAGAAAATCGCACAGGCGATTGAGCGCAGCCATCCGGACATTGAGCTGATGGTGCTGCTCATCGACGAGCGCCCGGAGGAGGTCACGGAGCTGCGCAGAAGCGTCAGGGCGGACGTGATCTATTCGACCTTCGACGCGCCGCAGGAAAACCACGTCCGCGTGGCTGACATGGTCTACGAGCGCGCGCAGCGACTGGTGGAGCAGGGAAAGGACGTCGTTGTGCTGATGGACAGCCTCACCCGCCTGGCCCGCGCCTGCAACGCGCTCGCGCCCGGCGGGCGGGCGATGAGCGGCGGCCTTGCGCCGGGCGTTCTGCAGCGGCCCAAACGCTTCTTCGGCGCGGCGCGCAACATCGAGGAGGGCGGCAGCCTGACGATGATCGCGACCGTGCTCGTGGAGACGGGAAGCAGGATGGACGACGTCATCTTCGAGGAATTCAAGGGAACCGGCAATTCGGAAATCCGCCTGGACCGCTCGCTCAGCGAGGCGAGAATCTTCCCGGCGATCGACCTGACGCGCTCCGGCACGCGCCACGAGGAGCTGCTGCTCACCTGCGCGGAGCGGGAGGGCGTGAGCGCCGTGCGCAGCTTGCTCGCCCAGGGGCACACCCGCGAGGCGACCGCACAGCTGCTTTCCATGCTGGAGAAGACGCAGAGCAACAAAGAATTTTTTAGAAAATTGCAGGAATGGCTTGCAATTTATGAAAAAGAAGGGTATACTATACGAAGTCTCCGCTCAAGCGTATGAGAAGGCATTTGTTTCTGCCTTTCATGCGATAGTATCGCGGCGAAAGAGGTGAAAATCATGAAGGAAGGCATCCATCCGAAGTATCAGAAGGCTACCGTGACCTGTGTCTGCGGCAACACCTTCGAGACGGGTTCCACCAAGAAGGAGCTGCGCGTTGAAATCTGCTCCAAGTGCCACCCGTTCTTCACCGGCAAGCAGAAGCTGGTTGACGCCGGCGGACGCGTCGATCGCTTCAAGAAGCGCTACGGCATGTAATCAAAGGCAAAGCGAGACGGCTCTTCGGAGCCGTCTTTTTGCTTTGCGGGCATTGCGCGCCGGCCGGCCCGGAACGTGCGAAGGCTGAACAGGCGTAACCGGAGAGAACGGCGAATTAGGAAAATATATCGGATAAAACGACAAATATAGTTGACAAAAAAACCTTGTCTGCCGTATACTGTTTCGTGCAGGAGAGGGAGGTGTACCCGCTTGAAAAACCTACGGATGAAAGCGGCGCGCGTGGGCTGCGACCTGTCTCAGGAGGATCTGGCGCAGCGCGTGGGCGTGACGCGGCAGACCATCGGCATGATCGAGGCGGGCCGCTTCAATCCCTCGCTCGCGCTGTGCGTGGCGATCTGTCGGGCGCTGGGGAAGACGCTCGACGACCTGTTCTGGGAGGAGGACGACGGGTCATGAAGCTGTATTTGCGGACGAAATCCGTCCTGGACGAGCGGGAGACGCTCGAAATGTACCGAATCGAGCACCGAGGCCTGTGGGGCATGTATACGCTGTTGTGCGCGAGCGTGGTGGTGCAGCTCCTCTTTGGCGCGGATGCGGCGCAGCTGGCGGGCGAGGTCTTCGTCATCGCGGTCACCAGCGTGGCGCTGATCGTCGCCTATGCCCGCCGGGGCATCTGGGACGCGCATGCGCGCCCGAGCGCCAGGGGCAACGCCGTCTATTCGGCGCTTTCCTCGCTGGGCGTTGCGGTCATCGTGCTGGGACGCCGGGGCAGCCTGGCGTGGGCGGCCGCCGCGGGCGCGGCGATGTTCGCGCTGTGCTTTTTGCTGCTCACGCTGCTGATGGCGTATGTGCAGCGCCGTCAGGAGCAGGAGAGCCGCGAGCTTGAAGACGACTGAAGCAGCAGATACTGTTTTGTCAATCCGAAGCATTCAAAAGGAGAAGGAGTAACCCATGAGCCAGAAGAATGAAAGCAAGTATAAGGACATCGGCGGTCAGGCGGTCATGGAGGGCGTCATGATGCAGAGCCCGGCCAACGAGTCGATCGCCATCGCCGTGCGCCGTCCGAGCGGGCGGATCGTCGTCACCTGCAGCAAGAATACGCCGCTCTCCCGAAAGCATCCGTGGATGGGCTGGCCGGTCATCCGCGGCTGCGTGAACCTGGTTGTCATGCTCAAGATGGGCATGGAGACGCTGGACAAGAGCACACAGATGCTGGGCATCATGGAGGAGGAGCCGACCAGGTTTGAAAAATGGCTCGCCGAAAAGCTCGGTGCGAAGCTGGACAAGGTCGTCATGGCGGTCGCGATGGTGCTGGCGCTGTGCCTGAGCCTGCTGCTGTTTGTCGCGCTGCCCTCTGGCGTGGCAACGCTGGCGGGCCATCTGACGGACAGCCGCCTGCTGATCAACCTCGTGGCGGGCTGCACGCGCATCGCGATCCTGATCCTGTACATGTGGGGCATCGCGTTCATGCCGGACATCAGGCGTGTGTTCATGTACCACGGCGCGGAGCACAAGACGGTCTACTGCAACGAGGCCGGTCTGCCGCTGACGCCTGAAAACGCGAAGCAGTTTTCCAGGCTGCATCCGCGCTGCGGCACGGCGTTCCTGTTCCTGGTGATGTTCATCTCCATCCTCATCGGCGCGGTCGCCGATCAGGTGATCTTTCTGCTCTTCGGCATTGAAAAGCTGAGCTTCCTGGCGCGCTTTGGCCGCAGCCTGCTGACGCTGCCCATCGTCACCGGCGTGTCCTACGAGGTGCTCAAGGGCCTGGCCCATGCGGGCGACAGCCTGCTCGTGCGCATTCTGCGCTGGCCCGGCCTCAAGCTGCAGCTGCTGACGACCCGCGAGCCGGACGAGAAGATGCTCGAGGTTGCGATCGCCTCGATGAAGGCGGCGAAGGCCGGCGCGGAGCACTACAAGGAGAACCTCGATGCCGGCGTGTATGCCTACACGGGCGACGAGGAGAAGGAGCAGCAGGCGGAAAAACAGGAAGTGGACGAGGCCCCTGAACATGAGGCGGCTTCCGGGGAGAGCCTGTGACGATCCGGGAAGCGCTCCGGGCGGCACAGGCGAGGCTCGAATCTGCCGGCGTGCCGGAGGCGGGGCTTGACGCCGAGCTGCTGCTTGCCTTTGTGCTGGGGGAAGACAGGCTGAGGATGCGCCTTGAAGGGCAGCGCGCGCTGCCGGAGACGGCGCTTGACCGCTATGAGGCGCTGATCATCCGGCGCCAGACGCGGGAGCCGCTGCAATACATCGAGGGCGAAGCGCCGTTCATGGGGCTGACCTTCACGGTCGCCCCGGGCGTGCTCATTCCCCGGCAGGACACGGAGATTCTCTGTGAGGAGGCGCTCTCCCGCCTCAGGCCGGGCATGCGCGCGCTGGACATCGGCACGGGCTCCGGTGCGCTGGCCGTGTCGCTGGCCAAACTCGGCGGCGCGCGGGTGACGGCGGTCGACGTGAGCGACGCGGCGCTTAGCATCGCGCGCGAGAATGCGCGCAAAAATGGGGCGGACGTGCGGTTTGTGAGAAGCGACTGCTTTGAGGCGCTCGCCGGGGAGCGGTTTGACATGATCGTCTCCAACCCGCCGTATATCGACGCGCAGGAGATGGCGGAGCTGATGCCCGAGGTGCAAAGAGAGCCGGAGCTCGCGCTCTTCGGAGGGCCGGACGGGCTCGACTTTTACAGGCGCATCGCGGCGCAGGCGCCGGCGCATCTCGCGCGCGGCGGCTGGCTGCTCTTTGAAATCGGCTGGAAGCAGAGGGAGCCGGTCTGCGCGCTGATGCGCGCGCACGTCGGCGAGCCCTTTGCCTGCCGGGACTATGGCGGAAACTGGCGCGTCGTCGGCGCACAGCTCCGCAGCGGCGATTGAATCAGGAAAGCAGGGAGGAAGCGCATGCTGAAAAGGCTTGACTGGGTGCATCCCCGGATGGAGGAGCTGGGCGCGCTCCTCTCCGACCCGGCCGTCGTGCAGGATCAGGAGAAATGGCGCGCGCTGATGCGCGAGCACAGCCAGCTGGAGCCGCTGGATCGGGCCGTTGCCCAGTGCCGCCGGCTGCTTTTGGAGCGCGAGCAGGCGCAGGTGCTGCTCGCGGACGCGGACATGGCGCCCGTGGCCCGGGAGGAGCTTGCGCGCCTGGAGGAGGAGATTCCCCGGCTGGAGCGGGAGATTCAGCTCCTGCTGCTGCCGCGCGACCCGAACGCGGAACGCAGCGTCGTCATGGAGATTCGCGGCGGCGCGGGCGGCGAGGAGGCCGCGCTGTTCGGGACGATGCTCCTGCGGATGTACACGCGCTATGCGGAGCGCCATGGTTGGCGCGTCGAAATGATGGACGCGAACATGACGGAGCTGGGCGGCGTCAAGGAGGCCGTCTTCTCGATCATCGGCGAGGGCGCATACAGCCGTTTGCGTTACGAGAGCGGCGTGCACCGCGTGCAGCGGATTCCCGTGACGGAGAGCAACGGCAAGCGGCAGACCTCGACGGCGACGGTCGCCGTGCTGCCGGAGGCGGAGGAGGTCGATGTGAAGATCGACCCGAATGACCTGCGCATCGACGTCTACCGCGCGTCGGGCCACGGCGGCCAGTACATCAACAAGACGGACAGCGCCGTGCGCATCACGCACCTGCCAACCGGGCTGGTCGTGACCTGCCAGGACGAGAAGAGCCAACTCAAGAACAAGGAAAAGGCGATGCGCGTGCTGCGCGCAAGGCTGTATGAGAAGATGCAGGGGGAGAAGGACGAGGCCTACGCCGCCGACAGGCGCGCCCAGGTCGGCACGGGCGATCGAAGCGAGCGCATCCGTACCTACAACTTCAACGAGGGACGCGTGACCGACCACCGGCTGGGCAGGACGATCTACACGATCGACGCCTTTGTGGACGGCGACATGGACGAGATCATTGACGCGCTGATCTTCGCGGATCAGCAGGAGCAGCTGCGCAGACTGGGCGCGCAGGCATAAAAGAAGGAACGCAGATGAAGACAGAAGTCAAACTCATTACGGCGCAGAGCCTTGCGGAGGGCGGCGCGCTCATCCGCGCGGGCGAGCTGGTCGGCATGCCGACGGAAACGGTCTATGGCCTGGGCGGCAACGCGCTGAGCGCAAGCGCCGCGCTGCGCATCTTTGAGGCGAAGGGACGCCCGGCGGACAATCCGCTGATCGTCCATGTTTCCGGCATCGGAGAGATCGGCCCGCTGGTGCGCGCGATCCCGAAGGCGGCGCAGCGGCTCATGGAGGCCTTCTGGCCGGGGCCGATGACGCTGATTCTGCCCAAGGCGGACTGCATCCCCAGTGAGGTCAGCGCCGGACTGGACACGGTGGGCATCCGCCTGCCCTCGAGCGTTGCGGCGCGCGGGCTTATCCGGGCGGCGGGCGTGCCCATCGCCGCGCCCAGCGGCAACCGCAGCGGAAGGCCGAGTCCGACGACAGCGCAGCACATGCTCGAGGATATGGACGGACGCATCCCGCTGATCCTCGACGACGGTCCCTGCGCGGTGGGCGTGGAATCGAGCGTCATCGACGCGACGGGCGAGACGCCCGTGATCCTGAGGCCGGGCGGGATCACGCCGGAGATGGTTGAGCGGGTGCTCGGGCGCGTCAGCGTGGACGAGCACGTCATGAGCCCGCTGCGCGAGGGCGAGATCGTCCGCTCGCCGGGCATGAAGTACCGCCATTACGCGCCGCAGGCGAAGACGATCATCTATGAGGGGGACGCAGCGCGCGTCGTCGAGGCGATCTGCCGCCAGTATGACGAGGCGGCCGCGGCGGGGGAGCGCGTGGCGATTCTCGGCTTTGACGAGCACGACTTCGGCGACCGAACGCGCATCAGCCTGGGCAGCGCGAGCCGGCCGCAGGATGCCGCGGCACGGCTGTTTTCCGCGCTGCGTGAGCTCGACGAGCGCGGGGAGACGATGGCGCTTTGTGAGGCGGTTGGTCTGTCGGGCATCGGCCTGGCGGTCATGAACCGTATGGGCCGCGCGGCGGCGTTTGACATTCGTCAGGTCTGAGCCGGGCCCGCGGCCCTTGAACGGGGGAGAACATCTTGCTTTGCAGAAGCTTTGAGCCGGTTTTCGCGCCCGACGCGCATGTGCTGATCGTCGGCTCGATGCCCAGCGTCAAATCGCTCGAGGATGCGCAGTATTATGCGCATCCCCGCAATGCTTTTTGGCCGATAATGTTTGACATTTGGGGAGAAATGCCCCATAATGATTATGAACGAAAAAAAGCCCTGATCGTCTCGCATCATCTGGCGCTCTGGGACGCCGCCGCCTGCTGCGAGCGGGAGGGCAGCCTGGACAGCGCCATGCACAGCGTGGTCTACAACGACTTCGCGGCGCTGTATGCGCGCTGCCCGGGGATTGAAACCGTGCTGTGCAACGGGGCGGCAGCGCATGCGCTGTTTCTCAAATCCGGCGCCGGGGCGGGCAAGCGCGTGATGCGCCTGCCCAGCACGAGCCCGGCCTATACCCTGCCCTACGGGCAGAAGCTGCGCGCCTGGAGGGACGCGCTGCTGGAGGCCATGGGCAAATGAAGGAACAATGGTTCAGCGTCAAGGGAGGCATGAACGATGAATTTTGTCGATGTGATTCTCAAAAAGAAGGCCGGAGAGGCGCTTTCGCCGGAGGAAATCCGTGCGTTTGCGCGCGGCGCGGCGGACGGCAGCGTGCCGGATTATCAGCTTTCCGCGCTGCTGATGGCGATCTGCTTTCAGGGCATGAACGCGCAGGAGACCGCCTGCCTGACGATGGAAATGATGCATTCGGGAAGCGTGGTCGATCTGTCGGATATCGACGGCGTGTGTGTGGACAAGCATTCCACGGGCGGCGTCGGCGATACGACGACGCTCGTGCTTGTGCCGCTGGCGGCCGCCTGCGGGGCAAAGGTCGCCAAGCTCTCCGGGCGCGGGCTGGGGCATACCGGCGGAACGCTGGACAAGCTCGAGAGCATTCCCGGCTGCTCGGTGGAAAAGACAGAGGCGGAGTTTGTCGCGCAGGTGCAGCGCATCGGCTGCGCGGTCATCGGTCAGACGCAGGATCTCTGCCCGGCGGACAAGGCGCTTTACGCGCTGCGCGACGTGACGGGCACGGTCGGCTGCGTGCCGCTGATCGCCTCGAGCATCGTCAGCAAGAAGCTGGCCAGCGGCGCGGGCGCGATCATCCTGGATGTCAAGACGGGCAGCGGCGCGCTCATGCACACGCTTGAGGAATCCATCGAGCTCGCGCGCGCGATGGTCGACATCGGCACGCAGGCGGGCAAGCCGATTCTCGCGCTGGTGACGGGCATGGATCAGCCGCTGGGGACGCATGTGGGCAACGCGCTTGAGGTCAAGGAGGCCATTGACATCCTCTCCGGCCGCGCGGGCGGCGACCTGCTGACGGTCTCGCTGGAGCTGGGCAGCCGGATGCTCGTCGCCTCGGGCATCGCCAAGGACGTCGTGGACGGCAAGGCGAGAATGCGTGAGGCGCTTGAAAGCGGCGCGGGCCTTGAAAGGCTGCGCGAGATGATCGAGGCGCAGGGGGGCGACGGCCGCGTCTGCGAGGATGTCGACTATCTGCCCCACGCGGCCTACAGGATCGACGTGCCGGCGCTTGAGGATGGCTTCGTCGCGAAAATGGACACGACGGCCATCGGCTATTGCGCGCAGGATTTGGGCGCGGGGCGCAAGAAGAAGACCGACGCGATTGACCCGGCGGTTGGTCTGGTCATGCGCGTGCGCCTGGGCGACGCCGTCGCGGCCGGGCAGCCGCTGGCAACCCTGTATCTGAACAAACCTGAGCTGGCGAACGAGGCGATTGCGCGGATGCAGCGCGCCATTGCCATCTCGCCCGAAAGGCCGGAGCTGCCGCCGCTGATCTACGCGGCCGTTTCGCCGGAGGAGACGATTCGGTACATCTGACGCGCGGAAAGGGGAAAACGCGCGTCGGATGACGGGAAGGAAATATGAAAAAGAATTTCAAACAAAAGGCGCGGCTGCTGGCGCATCATTTGCGTCCGGCCGCGTCCGCGCTTGTGCTTGGATTGGCGGCTGTGCTGGCGGGAACGCTGCTGCGCACGCTGTTCACGCAGATCATCCGCTTCACGGTGGATACCGTGCTGATGGGGGAAACGGAGTCGCTGCCCGCGGCGCTGGCCGGGCTGGATGTGGGCAGACTGCTCGCGCTGGCATGTGGTCTGGCGGCGCTGACGTCGCTGGCGCAGTTTGCCGCCGGCTTTGCGCAGGACGCGAGCCTGCCGGTCGGCTCGGAGCGGTTTGTCAAGTCGCTGCGCGACGCGCTCTACAGCCACATTCAGCGTCTGCCCTACAGCTGGCATGTGCAGAACCCGACGGGCGACATCATCCAGCGCTGCACGGCGGACGTTGAGGTCGTCCGCACGTTCATCATGGATCAGATGATTGAGCTGGTCAGCACGATCTTTTTGATCGCCGTCTACATGGCGGCCATGCTGGCGATGGATGTGAGGATGTCGCTCGTCGCGATGGCGTTTGTGCCGGGCATCGTGCTGTATTCGGCGCTGTTTTTCAAGAAGGCGGCCTCGCGCTACACGGAATGCGACGAGGCCGAGGGCGCGCTCTCGACTGTTGTGCAGGAAAACCTGACCGGCGTGCGCGTCGTGCGCGCGTTTGGCCGGGAGCGCGCGGAACTGGAGAAGTTCCGCAAGAAGAACGAGCACTACACCAACCTCTGGCTGAGCCTGGGCGCGACGCTCTCCAATTTCTGGACGCTGGGCGACCTGATGAGCATGACGCAGGTGCTCTGCGTCGTCGTGACCGGCGTCGTGCTGTGCGTGCGCGGTGAGCTGTCGCTGGGTACCTATCTGGCGTTTGTCAGCTACACGCGCCAGCTCACCTGGCCTGTGCGCTCGCTGGGGCGCGTGATCTCGGAGATGAGCAAGGCGGGCGTTTCAATGGACCGCCTGCTCTACATCCTTGAGTCGAAGGAGGAGCAGCCGACCGAAAACCCGATTGCTGCCGATCTGCGCGGGGACATCTGCTTTGACCACGTCTCCTTTGCCTATGAGCACAAGCCCGTGCTGCGCGACGTGAGCTTCACGGTGCGCGGCGGCGGCACGCTTGGCATCCTGGGCGGGACGGGCAGCGGCAAGAGCACGATCGCGCTGCTGCTGGCGCGGCTGTATGATCCCGACGAGGGAAGCATCCGCATCGGCGGCGTCGATCTGAGGCAGATGGATGCCTCCGCGCTGCGGCGGGGCGTGGGCGTCGTGCTCCAGGAGCCGTTCCTCTTCTCGCGCACGCTGAAGGAGAACATCGCCATTGCGCGAGCGGACGCCTCGCAGGAGGAGATCGAGCAGGCGGCGGAGGCGGCCTGCCTGAGCGGCGCCATCGCGGAATTCAGGGATGGCTACGACACGGTGGTCGGCGAGCGCGGCGTCACGCTCTCCGGCGGCCAGAAGCAGCGCACGGCCATCGCGCGCACGCTGCTCACCGGCGCGCCGATCATGGTCTTTGACGACGCGCTTTCGGCGGTCGACGCGAAGACGGACGAGGCGATCCGCACGCACCTGCGTCAGGCGGCGGGCGACGCGACGCTCATCCTCATCGCGCACAGGGTTGCGACGCTTATGCGTGCGGATGAAATCATTGTGCTGGAGGATGGACAGATCGTCGAGCGCGGCACCCACGAGGAGCTGATGAAGCTCGGCGGCGTATACGCCAGGACCGCGCGGGCGCAGGGCGCCGGGGCGGGGAAGGAGGCGACGGCCCATGAATGAGCAGAGGAAGACGGGCTTTTCCCTCGCCCCCTGGAGGACGCTTTGGCCCGTGCTCAAAAGGCACGCCGGTCTGATCGCGGGCGCTGTGGGAAGCAATCTCGTGCTCGCCGTGACGGATTTCATGCTGCCGCTGATCCAGGCGGAGGTCGTTGACCGGTTCATCCTGGCGGGGACGCTCGAGGGCCTTGGCGGCTATATGCTCAAATACCTCGCCCTCATGGCGACGGAGCTGGTCATGCTGCGCATTTATTTTGCATGCTGCATGCGTCTGGAGATGAACTCGAGCCGGGATCTCAGGGACGCGGTCTTCGTCAATCTTCAGCGGCTGAGCCTAGACTATTACAGCGTCACGAGCGCGGGCCACAGCCTTTCGCGCGTGATGAGCGACACGGAACGCATCTGCGGCATGCTCGCCTGGCGTTTTCCGGACATCATCTGGGGCTTTGCGTATATCCTCGGCGTGTTCGTCGTGATGAGCACGCTGTCGCTGCCGCTGGCGGTGACGCTGATCGTGCTCGCGCCGGTGGTGACGCTGCTGACGGTCTACTTTCAGCGCAGGCTCATCGCGCTCAACCGCGACGTGCGCGCGCAGCATTCCAAAATCACCGCGGGCTACAACGAGGGCATCATGGGCGCGAAGACGAGCAAGACCATGGCGCTGGAGAGGAAGCTCTGCGGCGAATTCGAGCAGACGACGGCTGCCGCGGCGCGGGCGGGCATCCTGCACGGGCGGATGCGCGCGATCTATGTCCCGCTGATCGTGCTCTGCGGCGCGCTGGCGGCGAGCGCCACGCTGCTGCGCGGCGGGCGGATGGTGCTTGAGGGTTCGCTGACCATCGGCGTGCTCAGCGCGTTTACGACCTACGCGCTCAGCCTGTTCCAGTCCTTCCGCCAGCAGGCGAACGGCATCTCGCAGGCGGTTTCCCAGCAGGCCTGCGTTGAGCGCGTCGCCGAGCTGATGGCGCGCAGGCCGACGGTCTGTGATCGCCCCGAGGTCGAGGCGCGATACGGCGACGCCTTCCATCCGAAGGAGGAAAACTGGGAGCCGATGCGCGGCGAGGTCGACTTTGAGGATGTCTCCTTCCACTATGAGGAGGGCGGCGAGGAGGTGCTCTCGCATTTCAATCTTCACGTTCCCGCTGGCGCGACGGTCGCCATCGTCGGCGAGACGGGCGCGGGCAAGAGCACGCTGGTCAATCTGGTCTGCCGCTTCTATGAGCCGACCGGCGGGCGCGTGCTCATCGACGGGCGCGACGTGCGCGAGCGCAGCCAGCTCTGGCTGCACAGCCACATCGGCTATGTGCTCCAGGAGCCGCACCTGTTTTCCGGCACGATCCGCGAGAACATCCGCTACGGCCGGCCCGAGGCGACGGATGAGGAGGTCGAGCAGGCGGCCAGGGCCGTCAGCGCCGACCGCATTGCGGCCAAGCTGGAAAAGGGCTATGATACGGATGTCGGCGAATGCGGCGACCGGCTCTCCACGGGCGAAAAGCAGCTGATCTCCTTTGCGCGCGCGATTCTCGTCAGGCCCAGCCTCTTCGTGCTCGACGAGGCAACCAGCTCCGTGGACACGCAGACAGAGCAGATGATCCAGCAGGCGACAGACACGCTCATGCGCGGAACCACCTCGTTTGTCATCGCGCACAGGCTCTCGACCATCCGCCAGGCGGACACGATTCTCGTGATCGATCACGGAAGGATTGTCGAGCAGGGCACGCATGAGGAGCTGCTGGAAAGGAAGGGCGTCTACGAGACGCTGTATACGACGCAGCTGAGCGCGCAGGAGAGGGAGACCGGAAAGGCGTGATTTTGCGCTTGACTTTTTGCAAAAAGCGCGCTATACTGACGCTGCCTGAAATGACGGAGAAGAGTAATTCCGGCAGAAAGTGTCCAAAGAGAGGCGCGCCATCGGCTGCAAGCGCGCCGGCATGGGCTGGAACGAAGACCACCTTCCGATCGGGCCGCGAGGCGCGCGATACAGCGGCAAAGAGCACCAATCAGGGTGGAACCACGGGCAGATTTTTTCCGCTCGTCCCTCAGACGATCAACTGGGGGACGAGCGTTTTTTATCCCCCGTACAATGAGAAGGAGGAAGAACCATGAAGGTCATCTACAAGGACGGCCATGCCGCGGAGTGTCCGCAGGACGAGGAGCTCCACGTCATTCGCCATACGGCAGCGCATATTCTCGCGCAGGCGGTCAAGCGCCTCTACCCGCAGGCGCGCTTCGCCTACGGCCCGGCGACTGAAAAGGGCTTTTACTATGACGTGGATCTGGGCGAGACGAAGCTCTCCGACGAGGATTTCCCGGCAATTGAGGCCGAGATGGCGAAGATCGTGAAGGAAAACCTGCCGATCAAGCCGTTCATCCTCTCCCGGGAGGATGCCGTCAAGCTCATGCAGGAGCGCGGCGAGATCTACAAGGTCGAGCACATCGGCGACCTGCCGGAGGATGCCGAGCTGAGCTTCTTCCAGCAGGGCGAATATGTCGACATGTGCGTCGGCCCGCACCTGTGCTACACGAAGGCGCTCAAGGCCTTCAAGATTACGCAGCTCTCCGGCGCCTACTGGAAGAACGACAAGAACAACATCATGCTCACCCGCATCGGCGGCATTGCCTTCCGCAATCAGGACGAGCTGCAGGCGCACCTCAAGCTCATGGAGGAGGCGGAGCGCCGCGACCATCGCCGTATCGGCAAGGAGATGGGCCTGTTCATGCTCTGCGACGAGGGCCCCGGCTTCCCGTTCTTCCTGCCCAAGGGCATGGCGATCAAGAATGCGCTGATTGACTACTGGCGCGACATCCACTACCGCGACAACTATGTCGAGGTCTCCACGCCGATGATCATGAGCCGTCACCTCTGGGAGACGAGCGGCCACTGGGATCATTATAAGGACAACATGTACGCCACCAAGATCGACGGCGAGGACTTCTGCATCAAGCCGATGAACTGCCCGGGCGGCGTTATGGTCTACCGCAGCCAGCCGCACAGCTACCGCGAGCTGCCGCTGCGCGTGGGCGAGCTGGGCGTCGTCCACCGTCATGAGCTCAAGGGTGCGCTGCACGGCCTGTTCCGCGTCCGCTGCTTCACGCAGGATGACGCGCATATCTTCATGCGCCCGGACCAGATCCAAAGTGAGATCATGGGCGTCGTGCATCTGATCAACGAGGTCTATTCGAAGTTTGGCTTTGACTACTTCGTCGAGCTCTCCACCCGCCCGGAGAACAGCATGGGCAGCGACGAGGACTGGGAGGCGGCGACCGCGGGCCTCAGGGGCGCCCTCGAGGCGCTGGGCATGCCCTATATCGTCAATGAGGGAGACGGCGCGTTCTACGGCCCGAAGATCGACTTCCACCTGCGCGACAGCCTGGGCAGAACCTGGCAGTGCGGCACGATCCAGCTCGACTTCCAGATGCCGCTCAACTTCGGTCTCGAGTATATCGACGAGGACGGCACCCGCAAGCGCCCGATCATGATCCATCGCGTCTGCTTCGGCTCCATCGAGCGCTTCATCGGTATCATCACCGAGCATTTCGCCGGCAAGTTCCCGACGTGGCTGGCGCCGGTGCAGGTCAAGGTGCTGCCGGTGTCCGACAAAAGCATGGACTATGCCCGCGGCGTCTATGACGCGCTGCGCGCGGCAAAGGTGCGCTGCGAGCTTGACACCCGCAACGAAAAGATCGGCTACAAGATCCGCGAGGCGCGCCAGGTTGACCGCGTGCCCTACATGCTGATCATCGGCGAGAAGGAGGTTGCCTCCGGCACGGTCTCCGTCCGCGACCGCGAGACCGACCAGACCACGACGATGACCCTGGAGGAGCTCAAGGCAAAGCTTGAGAAGGAGATTGCCGACAGAACCTGAAAATAACGCGAAATCATGCCTTTGACTGGCGAAAAAATGCTTGACAAACGGGCGGCTTCGTCGTATACTGAATAAGTACGAAGTAGAAGCCGCCCGCTTCTCGCCCGGCGCAATCGCGTTGCCGAGGCACATTGGCGTTCTTTTGATGTGCAAAGAGCGGGCTGCTTGCCCGCTCTTTTTGCGTGGTTTCCGCGCAAAGACTTATTGGAGGTGTATCGCAAACAACATGGCAGCAGATCTGATGATGAACGAGGAAATTCGCGACCGAGAGGTGCGTGTCATCGACCAGAAGGGTGAACAGCTCGGCGTTCTGCCGATTCGCAAAGCGCTTGAACTGGCCGAGGAGGCGGGGCTGGATCTCGTGAAGATCGTTCCGACCGCCAAACCGCCTGTCTGCAAGCTGATGGATTACGACAAGTACCGTTACGAGCAGGCCAAGAAGGAGCGCGAGATCCGCAAGAATCAAAAGGTCGTCTCCATCAAGGAAGTGCAGCTCTCCGCCACGATCGAGGAAAACGATATCCAGACCAAGGCGAAGGCGGCCGTCAAGTTCCTTCAGGGTGGAGATAAGGTCAAGGTTTCGATCCGCTTCCGTGGCCGTCAGATCACCCATCAGGAGATTGGTCTGGCGGTGATGCAGGATTTCGTCGCCCGCGTCAAGGACGTCGCCAATGTGGAGCGCAAGCCCCTTGTGGAAGGCCGCCACATGATCATGATCCTTGCGCCGAAGGACCCCAGCAAAGAAGCCAAGCAGGCTCCGAAAGAATAAACGTCCGGAGAGGAGGATTCCCCTTATGCCTAAGCAGAAAACTCATCGCGGCGCTGCCAAGCGCCTCTCCCTGACCAAGAATGGTCTGGTCAAGCGCGCCAAGGCGTTCAAGCGCCACATCCTCAACAAGAAGACCCGCAAGACCAAGCGTAATCTGCGTCGCGCCGCGTATGTCTCCCAGAGCTACGCCGGCACGATGAAGAAGCTCATCCCGTACAAGTAAGAGCCCAGCCAGCAAGGAGGTTTCATTACAATGGCAAGAATCAAAGCGGCAGTCAATGCCCATAAGAAGCGCAGGAAGATCATGAAGCTGGCGAAGGGCTATTATGGCTCCAAGTCCAAGCAGTATCGCGCCGCGCAGGAGCAGGTCATGCGCTCCCTGCGTTACGCTTACATCGGCCGCAAGCTGAGGAAGCGCGACTTCCGCCAGCTCTGGATCGCCCGTATCAACGCGGCGGCCCGCATCAATGGCCTCTCCTACAGCAAGTTCATCTGCGGCCTCAAGAAGGCTGGCGTCGATCTCAACCGCAAGGTGCTGGCCGACCTGGCCATCAACGACGCGGCGGCGTTCGCCAAGCTCGTGGAGATCGCGAAGAACGCGTAAGCGCAATCAGCAAAACGAGAGTCGGGCTTTCCGGCTCTCGTTTTTTCAACTGGCGCACAGCGCGCGCAGAGAGGAAGGGGAAACATGAGCAGGATACGGCGGATGACGATCGGCGATTATGAGCAGATTTACGCCCTATGGTTGCGTTCAAGCGGGATGGGCCTCAACAATCTGGATGATTCGCGGGAGGGCATCGCGGGGTTCTTAAGGAGGAACCCTACGACCTGCCTGGTTGCGCAGGAGGGCGAGCGCGTCGTGGGCGTCATCCTCGCGGGCAATGACGGACGGCGCGGTTATCTCTACCATACCGCCGTTGCGCCGGATTGCAGGCATCGGGGAATCGGCAGCGCACTTGTGCAGGCGGTTTTGGACGCACTGGCCGCAGAGGGCATCCGCAAGGTGGCGCTCGTCGTGTTCAGCCGCAATCAGGCTGGCAATGCGTTTTGGGAGGCGCAGGGCTTTACGGTTCGCGATGATCTGACCTACAGGAACAGGGCGCTGGTGGAGATGGAGCGTATCGATACCTGAAGCGGCAGGCTTGAAAGTGCCGGATGGTGGAAAAAGCCATGCCGGTTCATCATGCGCACCCGCTGTGCGGCGGACGGGCGGCAGGACACAAAGGGTTGAATCTTGTAGAGGCTTATGCTATAATAAACCATAATATCAAAATGGATTACTTTTGTTACAAATATCTGTTTCCCTTCGATGCTTTGAGGTGTGAGGTTATATGGGTTTGCGCGATCTGGTGAAGTCCTGTTTTCTGCGGCGTGTAGGCGGCTTGAGCGCGCCCGTCCTGCTGGGCATTGCCATGATGCAGGCAGGGCTGCCGGCTGCCGCCGCGGCGGAGACGTCGACCAACCTGTCTGTCGAGCAAAAGAAGAACCCCCATGGCGAAGTGATCCGCGAGACGTTTGTCGACGAGGACGGAAACCCGGTCATGGCGGATGATACGGCGTATTGCTATGCGGAGCATCGCTACAACAGCTTTCCCCGCCGCGTGGAGACGACGTTCCACAATATGCAGGGAGAGCACGTCAATACCGCGCAGGGCTACGCGACCATCAAATACAAATGGTCCGGCGTAGGCTTGTATCTGGAGAAGAGCTACTACGATCTCGACGGGAATCTCGTGCTCTGCGAGGACGGCTATGCGACGGAGAGATACGAGTATCAGGGCATCCGTCTCAAAAAGATCGGCTACTATGACACGGAGGGAAACCCCGTGTGCAAGAAGGGCGCCTGGGCGTCGATGGTCAACACCATCGACAAGGAGAGGGGCTATGTGCTCAAGACGGAGTATTTCGACGAGAATGGCGAGTACATGCTCTGCGAGGATGGCTATGCCTATGTCGAGCGGGAATACGACAAGAAGCAGAAGCTGAAAGAGGGCTTCTATGACACGGAGGGGCACCTCGTCTACCAGAGCAAGGCGGGCTATGCGCTCTACAAGGTCGAGACGGATTCCCGTGGGCGCATCACCGAGATCGCCTATTATGACGAGGAGGGCGGCCGGCTCAACACGAGCGAGGGCTATGCCCGTATTGTGCGCACCTATACGGAGGAGAGCGGCGGCAATCCCGCGACGGAGACCTATTACGATGCGAACGAGAACATGGTCAACGGCAAGAAGGGCTATGCGCGCATCGAATACGAATACGACAAGGGAAAGCGTGAAATCGGGCAGCGCTTTTATGACGCGAACGGCGAGCCCGTATTGAGCACGGACGGCTACTGGCGTTTCGAGCAGAAGTATACGATGTTCGAGAAGGTGGGCTACAAGTGCTACTACGACACGGAGGACAACCCCGTGATCGTGCCCAGCCTGGGCTACGCCTCCGTGCAGTACACCTTTGAAAAAAGCGGAAAATATATGACCCGCGAGGTCTATTACGACGAGGCGGGCGACGAGGTCATCGCCAAGGACGGCTACAGCCGCGTGGATTACACGAACACGTTTGTCAAAAAGCTCAACAAGTCGCTGTGCACGCTCAAGGAATTCAAGGATCCGGACGGCAAGCCGGCCTATTCCCTCGAGCTGGGCTGCGCGGCGATCCGCTATGAATACGACGATCTGGAGAACGTTACCAAGGAGACCTATCTGGATGAAAACGGCGAGGAGATGACCTCGCTCAAGGGCTATACCTACAAGGAGATGACGTATTCCTCCGAGGGCACCGTTCTGACGGAGCGCTATTTCGATGCCGACGAGGAGGGCGTCGAGAGCACGGACGGCTACCAGGAGAAGCGAATCCGCTACGACGAGGATGGTAACGCGGCGGAGGAGCTGTATTATGATGTCAATGGCGAGGCGACAGCCAACGCCAGCGGCACAGCCCGCGCACTCAAGATCTATTCGGACAGCGGCAATGTCGTCAGCGAGATCAAATATGATCTGACCGGAAACATGATCGTGACGGCGGACGGCTACGCCTACACCGAAAAGGAATACGACAACCAGAACAACCTGACCTGCGAATGGTTCTGCAATTCGGACGGCGAGCGCATCACGCTGTCCTCCGGCTATGCCTGCATCCGCTACGAATATGAGCGCGGCATCACGGACAGCACGGTCACGCAGATTTACTGTGATATGGACGGCAACAACGTGATGACCGGCCTGGGCTATGCCAGAAAGGTCTCGCGCAACAACCTTCTCGGCTCGCCGCTGGAGGTGACGTTCTACGACCTTGGCGGCAATGTGGTCATGGGCGCGGACGGCTATGCCCGCGCGACCTACAGCTACAATCAGTGGAATCTCTGCGTCCGTACTGATTATTATGACGCGGAGGGCAACCAGGTCGAGATCGATCGCGGCCAGGCGGCTACGCTCAACAGCTACGATGCCTTCGGCAACCTGATCTCCACGACGTCGCTGGATATCTCCGGCGAGGCGGCGCTCAACAGCGAGGGCTATGCGAGCGTCTCCTATGAATACGACAGCCGCCGCCGCGTGAGCCGGAAGTGGTACCTGGGGCTCGACGGTCAGCCGGCAACCGTGGCGGATGGCTACTGCGGTGAGCAGTACACCTACAACGATAAAAACAGCGTGACCAAAACCGAGTATCTCGACGCGGGCGGCAGCGTAACTCAAAACCTGCAGGGGATTGCGGCGATCGAGAACACATACGACCAGAAGAACCGGCTGATCAAAACCGTGTATCTGGACGCCTCCGGGCGCATGACGGAGGGCGAGGACGGCTATGCGGCGGTCGAGTATGCGCTGGATGTCAACGGCCGCAGGCTTTCGCAGACCTTCCTGAACGCGCAGGGCGAGCCTGCCGCCACAAAGGACGGCTATGTGACGGTTGCTTTTGAATACGACCGTTATGCGCATGTTTCGAAGCTGACCTATCTCGATGCACAGGGCGGCTATGCGGCCTGCATGGACGGCTACGCTGCCGTCATCCGGGAAAACGATCCGGCGGGACGGGTGCTCAGCGAGATCTACCTCAACGAAAACGGCGAGCAGATTCTGCTCGAGGGCGGCTATGCGCAGGTTCAGCGCGAATACGATGCGATGGGCAACCTGACGGGCGAGGTCTATCTCGATCTGGCAGGGCAGAGGGTCATGACGGCGGATGGCTACTGCGAGCGGAGGATGACCTACGACGGGCAGAGCCGGCTCATCGATGAGAGCTATTATGATCTCACCGGCGCGCCCGTGCGCAGCGCGAAGGGCTATGCCTCCCGCAGCCTGGATTATAACACGAGGGGCAACATCCTTGAGGAGCGCTATGCCGACGAAAGCGGACAGACGGCGGTTTCCGCCGAGGGCTATTGCGGCATCCGCTATACCTACACAGATACCAACCTTAAGGAAACGGAGACCTATCTTGACGCGCAGGGCAATCCGGTCAGCGGCGCGGAGGGCTATGCGCAGGCGCGCTTTGTCTACGATGCGCTTGGCCGCGTTGCGAGCACATTCTGGTTTGACGAGAAGGGACAGCCTACGGTCTGCGCGGACGGCTACGAGGGCATTGGCTACGTCTACGGCAGCCAGGGCGACGTGGTGGAGGAGCGCTGCCTCGACGCGCAGGGCAATCTGATTCTCTGCGCGCAGGGTTATGCCATCCGCCGCTTCACCTATGACGGCAACGGTAACATCACGGGGACGACCTACCTCGACGAAAACGGGCAGAGCGTGCGCACGGCGCAGGGCTTCGCCCAGGTGCAGACGCAGTACAACGTCTTCGGTCAGCCGGAGCGGACGGTTTATCTTGACGAGACGGGCGCGCCGATGCTGACCCTGGACGGCATCGGCGGCGTGACGATGCGCTACGACGAGCGGCACAGGCTGGTTGAGACGGCGTATGATGACGGGCAGGGAAACGCGGTGCAGAGCCCGAAGGGCTATGCGCGCGTGACCTTCGCCTATGACGAGCGGGGGCAGCTCATTCGGGAGAGCTGCTTTGACGCGGACGGCCAGCCCTGCGAGAGCAGCGAAGGTTATGCGACGGTCGAGTATGCCTACGACACGGCGGGCAACTGTATCAGCGAGCAGTATACCGGCGCGGACGGCATGCCCGTGGCCGCATCCGGCGGGTATGCGTCTGTGCGCTATACCTACGATGCGCGCCGCCGCAAAACGGGCGAGCGGTATTTCGATGCGAGCGGCAATCCGATGCTGGGCGCGCTGGGCGCCGCGGGCGTGGAGATGACCTATGACGCGCAGGGCAACGTGACCAGCGAGACCTACCTTGGCGCGGACGGCCAGCCTGCGCTCAATGCGCAGGGCTACGCGACGGCGAAGTACACCTATGACGCGTTGGGGAATTGCGTTTGGACGGTCTACGGCGATACGAACGGCCAGCCGGTCACCATGGCGGACGGTTATGCGCAGATCGCCTATGAATTTGACAGCCTGGGCCGCTGCACGCGCACACGGTATCTGGATGAGACCGGCGCGCTGGCGGACTGCGCGGACGGCTATGCCGTGCTTGAGCAGACATACAACGCCTTTGGCAGCGTCCTGAGCGAGCGCTATCTCGACGCCGCGGGCATGCCGGTTTACGCGCAGGCCGGCTATGCGGCGGCAAACTACACCTACGACGACAGACAAAACTGTGTCCGGGTCGATTTCCTTGACGAAAACGGTCAGATTGCGCTCTGCGCAGACGGCTATGCATCCATCGCCTACACCTACGACGCGCTCAAGCGGCCCGTGACGCTGCGCTATCTCGACGAAAACGGCGAGCCCTGTATCGCGCAGGGCGGCTATGCGGGCATCAATCTCGTCTATGACCGGCTGGGCCGGGTTGCCCAGCGCGGCTATGTCGACGCGGCGGGTCAGGCCGTGACGCTCTCCGACGGCTATGCCGCCGTGGTCTATGCGTATGACCGGCTGGGCCGTCCCGTGCTGGAGCAGTACATGGATGCCTGGGGCGGCCCGGTGACGACGGCGGACGGCTATGCGCAGATGCAGCTGACCTATGACGCGGCAGGCAATGTCACCTCACGCAGCTATCTCGATGCCTCGGGCCAGAGCGTACAGACGATCGACGGCTATGCGTCCATTCGCCTGGAATACGACGCCAGACGCCGTCTGACGCGAGAAACGTACCTGAACGCGGACGGCAGCCTCTGTGTCGCACCGTCGGGTTATGCGACGGCGGCCTATACCTATGATGAGGCGGGCAGTCTGACGTCGGCATCGTTCTACGGCGCGGACGGCCAGCCCTGCCTGGCCTCCGGCGGCTACGCAAGCGTCGCCTATACCTATGACATGAAGCGGCGCAAAACGGGTGAGCGCTATTACGGCATGGATGGCGCGCTGACGCTCAGCCAGTCGGCGGTCGCAGGCATGGATATCGCCTATGACGCAGACGGAAACGTCGAATCGAATGCCTACATCGGCACGGACGGGCAGGCCACAATGGGCGCGCAGGGCTACGCCCGGGTTCGCTTCGCCTACGAGAGCGGCAGGGTGGTCAGCGAGACGTATTTTGACACGGCAGATCAGCTTGTGACCGTGAGCGCGCTGGGGTATGCACGTCTGGAGCGGAGCTATGACGCGGCGGGCAACTGCACGAAGGTGCTTCTGCTCAACGCTGCGGGCGTGCCGTGCATTGGCGCGGACGGCTACGCGGCGGCACAGTACAGCTATGACAGCCGCGGCAGCCTGCTCAGCGAGACCTATCTCAATACGGAAGGGCAGCCGATTCTCGTGAACGGCTACGCAACTGTGCGCTACAGCTACGATGAGCGCCGGCGGCTGACCCGCGAGGCGTATTTTGACGCCGACGGCAACGGAGCGGTTTGCAGCGACGGCTATGCGTCCGTCGGCTACATCTATGATGCACGCGGACGCGCGGTCTCGATGCGGTATTATGACAGCGCAGGCGCGCTGACCACCTGTCTGCGCGGCTACGCGGGTATCGACAGAGACTATGACGCGCAGAGCCGCATCACGAGGGAAACCTTTATCGGCGCGGACGGCGCGCCCTACACCTGCCCCTCCGGCTATGCGAGCGTCGGATATCTCTACGACGTGCGGGGCAATGTGATCAAGCTGCGCTACCTGGGCGAGGACGGGGAGGTCACGATGACGGCCCTGGGCTATGCGCAGGTGGAGACGCAGGTCGACGCCTACGGCCGCGTCACGCTGCGCGCTTATCAGGACACAATCGGGCAGGGTGTGGTGATCTCCGAGGGCTACGCGTCCATCGCCTATGCTTACGATGCGCGCGGCCGGGTCATCCGCGAGAGCTATTACGGGGCGGATGGCGCCGCCTCTGCGCTGCTTGGCAGCTACGGCCAGCGGACGTTTGAGTACGACGACAGGAACAACCTCATCCGGGAAACCTTCCAGGACGGCTGGGGCAATGCCGTGTGTATTCCGGACGGCTATGCCTGCGTGGAGCGCGACTTCGATGCGCAGAACCGCGTGACCGAGCTGCGCTACCGCGACGAAGCAGGCCTTTTGACGGTCGCCTCGGTGGGCTACGCCGGCGCGCAGTACGCCTATGACGCGGACAACCACGTCATCCTGGAGCGCTATCTGGGCGCGGATGGCACGGCGATCCAGCTTGCCTCGGGTTACGCCTGCGTGCGCTATGCCTACGACGAGCGCGGCAACCAGACGCTGGTCGCGTACTATGACGATCTGGATGAGCCCTGCGTGATTTCGGATGGTTATGCGGCGATTTCAAGAACGTATGACGCGGCGGGCAATGTGACGCTGGAGAGCTACCTCGATGCGCGCCATTATCCGACGATGCTTTCCTCGGGCTTTGCTCAGATTCAGTACGCCTATGACGCCAAGAACCGCCGCACGAGCACGCGCTACCTGGGCGAGAATGGCGAGCTGGTCAATCTGAGGGCGGGCTATGCCATCATCGAGACGGCCTGGTCGGACGACGGGCTGACCCGCTGGGAGCGGGTGTACAACCGCGCAGGCGAGGCCTGCCGCATGACGGACGGCGCATGGATCATCCGCACAGTCAGAACCGAGGAGGGCCTGCCGACCGAGATGGCCTATCTTGATCAGCAGGGTCAGCCGATGATGGGCACGAACGGCTTCTCCATCATGCGCTATGCCTATGATGAGCTCAGGCGGCAGACCTACGTCGGCTATTACGATGAAGGCGGCGCGCTCTGCCTGGCGACGGGCGGCTATGCGGCCAGGCAGACGGCCTACGACGCGGCGGGCAACGTCGTGCGCGAGGCCTGGCTGGGCACGGACGGCGAGCTGATGAACGTCCGCGCGGGCTATGCCGCGGCGGAATACAGCTATGACCTGAACGGCATGCGGACGCAGGCGCGCTATTATGGCGAGGACGGCGCGCTGGTCGTGACGGACTACGGCTATGCCGTGCTGGACAGGCAGTATGACGCGCGGGGCAATCTGCTCAAGGAGGCCTACCTCGACGAGAATCTCAATCTGATCAACGGCTACGGCGGCTATGCCTATGTGCTCTACGAATACGACGCCAACGGGAATACGACGAGGATTTCGTTTTACGACCATGTGCAGCAGCCGGCGCTGATCAACGGCGAATATGCGCAGGTCTCCCTGGAATATGACGCGCGGGGCAACCTGCTCATGGAGGCCTATTACGGCGCGGCGGGGGAGCCCGTGCTCCATCGGGGCATGGCCTGGGCGGTCCGCTATACCTATGACGATCACGACAGGCTGACAGAGCTTTGGTATTACGGGACGGACGGCAACCCCATCAGGACGCAGACGGGCTACTGCGGCCAGCGCATGACCTATGACGGGCATGGCAACCAGCTGTCGATTGTCAGCCTGAACGAGAAGGGTGAGCCGACCTTCGGCAACATGCGCTTTGCGCAGATCACCTATGCCTATGACGAGCGCGACCGCGTTACGCAGATCAATTTCCTCGATCCGAATGGCGAGCTGATTGTATCCTCCTACGGCTATGCGCGCGAGCTCTACACCTATGACGCGCAGGGGCATGTGCTGGAGGTTCGCCATCAGAACGAAAAGGGCGAAACCTGCGACTATGCGAGCACCTACGCGCTGCTGCAATACGCCTACGACGCGGACGGCAACTGCATCCGCACGGGCTATTACAAGACGGATGGCGAATACGGCAGGGGAAGCTTCGGCGAGGCCTACTCCGAGCGGACGTACAACGAAAACGGCAACCTGACGCGCGAGGCGTTTTACGGCGAGGACGGGCAGCTCTACGTCATCAGCTATGGCTTTGCGGGCAGGACGGCGCAATACAACGAAAACGGCGGCCTGATTGCGGAGCAGTACTTCGGCAGCGACGGACAGCCCATCGTCTGGAAGGGCGGCTATGCCAGCGCAACATACGTCTGTGACTGGGCAGGCCGGGTGATTGAGGAGCGTTATTTCGACGCGAAGGGCAGCCCCGTGCGCCAGGCGGGCGGCTACGAGGTCAAGCGCATGGAGTATGACGCGAGCGGCAACGTCATCTGGGAGGGCTATTTCCTGGATGACGGCAGCCCGGTCGCCTGCGTGGACGGCTACGAGGCCAAGGACATCGTCGTGGACAGCTCCGGACGGCCCGTGCTGGAAAAATACACCGACGCGAACGGCAACCCGATGGCGAGCGTGAATGGCAGCCTGCAGGTGCGCATGGAATACGGCGAGGACAACCTGGTCAGCGCCCGCGTCAGCCTGGATGCCGACGGCGAGCCAATGGTCACCTCCGAAGGCTACACCCGCGTCGAGTACGTTTACGACAGCCTCTCCCGCGTGCGCGAGGAGCACTACATGGACGCGGAGAAGAATCCCGTCACCACGGCGGGCGGTTATCAGGTCGTCCGCTACACGCGCGACATGATGGACCGCGTCACGCAGGAGGTCTATCTGCTCGCGGATGGGGAGACGAAGGTCGACGGCGCGAAGGGCTATGCCGAGGTGGCCTACGAATACGACGCGAACAGCCGCGTGACGTCGGAGACGTATTAC
The DNA here is from genome assembly GCA_022787165.1 of Clostridiales bacterium. Classification (GTDB taxonomy): domain Bacteria; phylum Bacillota; class Clostridia; order Christensenellales; family Aristaeellaceae; genus Ventricola. The sequence continues at coordinate 61,040 of JALFVL010000038.1, read as the reverse complement.
GGCGCTGACGGCTGGGGCACGAACAACACGGACGGCGTCGCCCGCATCGAGCGCAGCTATGACGCGGACGGCAATCTGGCCGAGGAAAAGAAATTCAACCTCAACCGCATTCAGATTCCCTGATTCCGGGATAGGCCCGGAGCCTGGCGATAGATACACTGAGAATGGGAGTGAAAACCGTGCAAGAAGAAGAACTGAGTTTGTCGATCGGCGACATTGTCAAGGCCCTCAAGCGCAGGCTGGTCTTCATCATCGTGATTCCGATCCTTGTGGCGATTCTCGCCAACTGGTATGTGGCGAACTTCACGATTGATGTCTATACGGCGCAGGTCAAGCTGTACACGCTGTTTGACTATGTCGATTCGACCGGCACGACCCGCTACGACCTCTCCTCAAGCGCCTACTTTGTCAGCGACTACAAGGAGCTGATTCAGACGCAGGATGTTTTGAGCGAGACCTGCAGCCGGCTGGGCTGGCCCTACTGGCCGAGCGGCGCGTCGATCTCCGTCAGCGCCGTGCAGGATACCCGAATCATCAACATCGGCGTCACGAGCTGGGATCCGCAGCTGAGCATGGTCGCGGCCAACACGCTCGCGCAGGTGTTTACGGAGTACATCCGCAACCTGCTGCAGTCCGACTCCGTGAGCATCGCTTCGGAGGCGACGCTGCCGTCATATCCCTCCAACGGCGGCCGCGAGCGGCTCGTCTTCCTCGCGTTCTTCGGCGCGATGGCGCTGGTGATCGCGGCGATCGTCGCGCTGGAGGTACTCAACACCAAGGTGCGCGCTGACAGCAACGCGGAGGTCAAGTTCCAGGTCAACGTGCTCTCCAACATCTCGGGCTACAAGAAGGAGATGGACGCCTTCCTCAAGAAGCACAAGTCGAGGGAGAGCAACCTGCTCCAGTGCGTCTCGGAGCATACGCAGGAGAGCATCCGCAAGCTCGCGCTGAACATCGAGTTTGCCGCGATGGGGCGGGAGCTGCGCACGCTGACCGTCACCTCGACCACGCCCAAGGAGGGCAAGAGCTCCGTCTCTCTGATGTTGGCCTGCGAATGGGCGGCACAGGGCAAGCGCGTGCTGCTCGTGGACATGGACTATCGTTCCCCGATGCTGGGCCGTTACCTCGGCCGGCGCAACAAGAGGGACATCATGGATTACCTCAACGGCGGCGCGACGCTGCAGGAGGTCGTCTCCAAGACCGGAACCCACAACCTCTTCTTCATGGACAGCTGCCACCGCATCGGCGTCAACGCGGGCCTTGCGACGTTTGACCGCTTCCTGGAGGAGACGCGCCAGTATTTTGACCTCGTGGTCTTTGACACCTGCCCGCTGGGCATGTTCATCGACGCGGCGTCGCTGGCGGCGAAGACGGATGGCACGGTCGTCATCGTTGCGGACGGCCGCGTGGACCGCAAGGAGCTGCAGAAGGTGCTCGACCAGCTGCATCAGGTCAAGGCGCAGCTGCTGGGCATTGCGTTCAACTTTGTCCAGCACCGCCAGAAGAGCTATTACTACAACAAATACTACCGTTACGGCAGCCAGCACAAGGAAGAGCGCCGCTCGACCCGCGAGCTGACAAACCACACCGGCGGGGATGACGAGGAAGAATACCGGGAGGACGGAAACTGAGCGGAAGAGCCGCCTGTTTGCCGGGCGCAATCCGGAGAACAGGCAGGGTGAAGCGATGATCGATATGCATGTGCATATTCTCCCCGGCGTGGACGACGGGTCTGTCAGCGAGGTGATGACCCATGACATGCTGCGCCGCGCCAGAGAGGCCGGCGTGACCTCGATCATCTGCACGCCGCATGTGTATGATCCCCGGGATCAGGATTTCAACCGGAAGCCGTTCCTGCGAACCCGGGAGATCGCGCATCGCTATGGTCTTGCGCTGAGCATGGGCTGCGAGTTCAACTACCGCGCCACCCTCAAGGCAGGCACGGCGCAGCTTACAAATTTCTGCCTGGGCTCCACGCGATGCCTGCTGCTGGAATTCGGCAATGAGTACCTGATGCCTGGCTGGGAGGGCGTGGTCAGCGAGCTCATGGACAACGGCTACCTGCCCATCATCGCGCATCCCGAGCGGTACCTCTACATTCAGCGGGACTTCGGCATCGCGCAGGCGATGAGCGACTTGGGCTGCGAGATGCAGGTGGACGCGGGCGGGCTGCTGGCCCGGCCGCTGAGCGCGGAGCGGAAGACGGCGCGCCGCCTGCTTCGCGAGGGCCTGGTCTCCTATGTGGCCTCGGATGCGCACAGACCCGAGCATTATGACACCTTTGAGCGTGCATACCGGACCTTCCGCGGCGAATGGCCGCGGGAGAACCGGCTCTCTGCGGCGCTCAGGGTTCTTCGGGAGGAAAGAAAGGCATGAGAGCAAGAGTTTTCAAGGCGGCGGCGCTGCTGACAGCGCTGCTGCTGGCGGCGCTGCTGCCTGTCGCTGTGCCGGCGGAATACAGCATGCCCGTCGAGGACGGCGATCTGAGCGTGACGCAGGGGCTTGACGAGCGCTACATCAACATCCTGCTCATCGGTACGGATACGCGCGGCGATGACCTCGCCTCCGGCCGCTCAGATACGATGATGATCTGCTCGATCGATCAGCAGGGCGGGGAAATCAAGCTGACCTCCCTGGCCCGTGACCTCTGGGTGGAGATGGGCGACAATGGGCACATGAACAAGCTCAATGCCGCGCACACCTATGGCGGCCCTAATCTGGTGATGCAGACGATCAACCGCCGGTTTGACATGAACATCAGCCAGTACATTTCGATCAATTTCTATGGCGTGGCGGACATCGTCGACGCGCTGGGCGGTGTGACGATCGCGCTGGAAAAGGGCGAGGCCGGCACGATCAACAGCCTGGCGGATCCGAGCTATGGCACGGCGGAGATCAAAAAGATTCCCAGCGGCGCGACCTCCGCGACGCTCTGCGGCGCGCAGGCGCTGGCCTACGCCCGCATCCGCAAGCTCGACAACGACTTTGGCCGCACGAGCCGCCAGAGAAAGCTGCTTGCGGCGATGTTCAAGAAGATCAAGAGCTGCTCAATGGAGGAGATGCTCGCCTTCATGACGACCGCGCTCAGCTATGTCGACACCAATATCGAGCTTCTGGACATGATGAACCTCGCCATGGCGATTCTTGACAACGGCGTCAGCGACATCAGCACGCTCTCGATTCCCTCCGAAGGGCATTACCACTATGAGAGCGGCGACGGCACCTCCAAGGTCATCGCCGATCTTGAGCAATGCACGCAGGAGCTGCATGCGTTCATCTACGACTAAACCGGCATGATGCCGGCTGCAAGCCCTCCGAAATGCTGTAAATCCGTTGTCTGCGACCGGGGCGGAGCCTTGCAGAAGGATTTACAGAGAAAACAACCCCCATACGGCGGATGAACGCTTCAAGCGCCGTATGGGGGCGATTCGTATGGGGGGATTCCCGCGTTGACAAGCCCGGCTTTCCTCCCTATAATAAACAGAGGAAAGCGTGCCCTAGCGGTCCAGGCCCAGGACGATGGAGGAGATGGTCATCGTGTCGGGATCGATGGTATAGCGACAGTAGACGTGCTCATAACTGCCGTAGTTATCCAGCGTTCCGGCAGGATAGGCGGATGTTGGCGCCAGCAGCGTCACAATGATGTTTCCCGTGTCCACGCTCAGCAGGCCGCGCGGGGGCAGGGCGGTCATCACGCCGTTCTGGTTTTCGAAGTAATCGGCACAGTAGAGGATGATCTCCTCGTCGGACTGCTCGCCGGTCTGGTCGCTGTCCGCCTGCTTCTGCGTGAAGGACGAGGGGTAACGGGTGAGCAGCAGGTCGAGGCTGTCCCCGACGCTGATACCCCGCGGACCGTCGCTCACGCGCAGGCTGCCCTGCGCGCGCAGCTGCTGGAGCTGTTCGCTGCTCAGATCGGAGAGCGAAAAGGGGAGAGACGCGTCGTAGGGGATCGCCGTCTGCTCCGGCGCGGCCTCCTCGCCGCCGGGCAGACGGATGTCAAAGGCGATCAGACAGATCAGAACGCTCAGCAGAATCGCGCCGATTCCGCCCGCGATGCACAGCAGCGTGATTCGCTGCTGCCTGCGTTTTTCGATGAGGTCTTTTCTGCGTTTTTGGGCCATCGTATAACCTCCTCTGCCGCGCGGCAGAATTCATGATGCATCATTATAGCACATTTGTCCCCCGCGGAAAAGAGCGGCGGGTCGGAACGGGAGCGTGAAACCATGGAAATCGGATCCATTCTTTCCCTGAGCGGGCAGCAGCTGCTGCTGGGACTCGCGGCGCTTTGCCTGCTGCTGGCGGCGCTGATGGGCGCGGCGCTTCTGATTGTCAGCCGCAGATCGCGGCGGTCGGAGGAACGGTTTGAGCGCCTCTCGCAGGAGACGGCGCAGCAGCTGGCCGCGGCGGGCGAGCAGACGGCGAAAAGCAGCGAGACCGCGCGCCAGGAGATCGACCGCGCGATGCAGTCCGTCAGCGATTCGATGATGCGCATGATGGGCGAGATGACGCGCACCCAGCAGGGACAGATGGACGCGCTGGGCGGGCAGCTGCGCGCGGCGGGCCGCCAGGAGGAGGAGCGCATCGAGCGCATCCGCCAGACGATGGATAGGCGCCTGGGCGTCTATGAGGAGCGGCTCAGCGGCGTCAGCCGGACGCTCGACGAAAAGCTTGCCGGCAACGAGACGCGCATGGAGCGCATGCGCGAGACGCTGGAGGGCGGGCTTGCGCGCATGAGCGAGGACAACCGCGCCCAGCTCGAGCAAATGCGCCAGACGGTCGACGAAAAGCTGAACGCGACGGTCGATTCGCGCCTGGAGGCGTCGTTCGCCGCCGTGACGCGGCGGCTGGAGCAGGTGACCAGCAGCCTGAGCGCAATGCAGTCCCTCGCGGGGAGCGTCGATGAGCTCAGCCGCACGCTGGGCGGGGCGCAGCCGCTGGGCGTCTGGGGCGAGGTGCAGCTGGGCGCGCTGCTGGCGCAGATGCTTGCGCCGGAGCAGTATGCGCAGCATGCTGCCGTGCGCCCGGGCGGCGAGGCCGTGGCCGATTACGCGGTTGTCATGCCGGGCCAGGGGCATGGGCACACGGTCTATCTGCCGCTGGACGCGAGCCTGCCGATGCGCGAATACAGCGAGCTGCGCGCCGCGCTTCAAAACGGCACGCGCGAGCAGGTGGATAACGCGCGCGACCTGCTCGAATCCGCCGTGCGGATGCACGCGCGGCGCATGTCTGAAAAGCTGATCGCGCCGCCGTATACGACGGACTATGCCGTGCTCTTTTTGCAGAGCGAGGGGCTGTACAGCGAGGTGCTGCGCATCAGCGGCCTCGCCGAGCGCATCCAGCAGGAGAGCCGCATGGTGGTTGCCGGGCCGACGACGCTCAGCGCGCTGCTCTCGAGCCTGCAAATGGGCTTCCGCTCGCTGGCCATCGAGCAGCGGACCGAGGAGATCGCCAACCTGCTGGCGGCCGTGCGCACGGACATCGGCAGCTTTGCCAGCCTGCTCGGGCGGACGCAGAAGCAGCTTCGTCAGGCGAGCGAGAGCATTGAAAGCGCGCAGCGCCACAGCGAGAGCATCGCGCGCAGGCTGAGCGACGTGGGCGAGCTGCCCGCGGGCGAGGCCAGACGCCTGCTTGGCGAGCAGGAGCTGCCGCAGAGCGACGACGGGGACGAATGGGACTGACAGGCTGACAAGGAATACGGGGAAGCGCGAAAGCTGTCCGGCGCTTCCCTTTTTTTGCGCCGTCAAGCGACAGAAAAAGAAACAGACAGGCTATACAATGAGTCCATCTGATAACGGTTGGGGGGCTCGCTATGGCACAGGCTACGGGATCGCTCCATGCTCGGGAGGACGGCCTGCACAGGAGGGATATGCGCTTCCTGGAGGGCATTGAATGGACGCTGCGCACCCGGGGAACTGCCATGCAGCGCGTGCTCTGCGCGGCGATGATGGCGGCGCTGACGGGCGCAAGACTGCCGGGCGGCGGCTATGCCTGCCAGCTCGCGATGTTCGCCGTGCTGCTGCGACGGGGGCTGCTTGTGCCCGCAGCGTTTGCCGGGATGATGACTGGCTTCGTCGTCAGCTATGGCGTGGGCGAGGTCATCTGCTGCTGGCAGCTTCCGGCGGCGACGCTGCTGTGGCTGACGGCCTGCCTCTGGGTGAAGCGGCAGATGCCGCTGGCCGTCTTTCTGGCAGAGCTGACAGCCGGCGCGGTGATGGGGGTCGATTCGCCGCTGGGCGTCGCCGTGCTGCTGCTCACGGCTGCCGCAGGCGCGGGTCTGAGCGCACTGTATGACGGCGCCGTGCTCAGCGCCGCGCACAGGGATGAGCTCGACGGCCAGACGCGGCCGCTCTGCATGCTGGCGGTCTGCGCGTCGCTGGCGGCGGGGCTGATGCCGATTCCCGGCGGCGCGGCGCTCGCGATGGCGCTTGGCTGCTATCTGACGCTTGAGCATGCCTATGTCGGCGGCGCGGCACAGGCCGTGCTCTGCGCGGGCGTCATGGGCACGGTGCTCTCGCTCGAGTTGACGAGCGCGAATCCGCTGGCGATGCTGCTTTGCGGCGGCTTTCTCGCCGCAGCGCTGCGAACCAGCCGCAGGAGCCTCTGCGCGCTGCTGATGACGCTGGGCATGGCGGCGGCCGGGGCCGTGCTCGGCGGCGATCTGAGCGCCATTCGCCTGTTCCTGTTCTGCCTGCCGGGCATTGTGCCATTTCTGCTGCTCTCCAGCGTGCGGCGCAGTGCCGTCACGGGGCTGATTGAGCGGGAGGAGCCCGAGGAGATGACCCAGAGCGAGGCTGTCGCCGTGCGCTGTGCGTCGATGATCCACGCCTGGGCGAAGCTCTACGAGGACACCGCCAGGATGATGAAGGGGCTCAGCGGCGGTCAGGCCGAGGGAGCGGAGGCCTGCATCAGCCTGCTTCAAAAGACGAGCGCCAGCGCGCATCAGGTCTGCGAGCGCACGCTCAGCGAGATCCATCCCGACGACGAGGCGTATCGCCGCATCCGCTATGCGCTGCTGCGGGAGGGGATGGAGGAGGTTCGCGTGGCCTACGCGCTGCGCATGGGCGAGCGGATGGAGGTCATGCTGCTCAAGCCGGAGGCCGTCGCGGCCATCTCCCTGCAGGCGTTGGTCAGCCAGGCCTGCGGCGTGGCGATGCGGCCCTGCCGACGCGAGGACATGCTTGGCACGCAGGCCATCTTTGAACAGTCGCCCGCGCTGCATCTGGAGATCGGCGCGGCGACGCGCAGCCGCTCGGGCGAGGACGTCGCAGGGGACAGCTACATCTCCCGCGCGCTGCCGGGCGGGCGGCATGTGCTCGCGCTTTCCGACGGCATGGGCAGCGGCGTTTCGGCGCTGGAGGAGAGTCACATGGCGCTGAAGCTGCTCTGCGAGAGCCTTGGCGCCGGATACACCCGCGCGCAGGCGCTGGACGTCGTCAATGCCCTGATGCTGCTGTGTACGGGGCGGGAGATGTATGCGACGATGGACCTGTGCGTGATCAACCTTCACACGGGCGAAACGGCATTTGAAAAGCTCGGCGCCTGTGTCTCCTACGTCGTGCGAGAGGGGGAGGTGCGCGCCATCGGCGCGGACACGCTGCCCGTCGGCGTGCTGCCGGACGTCGAATCGCGCTCGCTGCGCATGACGCTGCACCCCGGAGACGTGGTGGTCATGATGACGGACGGCGTGACGGACGCCTATCCCGGCGGGGAGGGCGCGCTGCGAGAGGCGGTGGCCCGGCTCGCCTGGCTGCATCCGCAGGCGGTCGGAGAGCGTCTGATCGCCGAGGCGCTGGGCGGAGAGGCGGCCAGGGACGATATGGCCGTGCTCTGCGCGCGCGTGAGCCGGGAGAGGATGGAGTAAAGAGGGGGGATTTTTCTGCGCGCTGCGCTGGAGGGCGTCACTTCCAGCGCTTTTTTTGCGCGCAAGCCTTGCCATTTTGGGCGGGAGAGGGTACAATAGAGCTTGTGTAGACAGGAGTATGCGGCATGACGACAGAGGAATTTTGCCTGCGCCTGACGCGGGCGTGCCGTCTTGCGCCGGGCGCGCATGTGCTCGCGGCGGTCAGCGGCGGTGCGGACTCGACGGCGCTGCTTTGTTTTTTATGCGAGGCGAGGGAGAGGCTCTCCCTGAAGGTCTCCTGCGCACATGTGGAGCACGGCATCCGGGGCGGGGAATCGCTTCGGGATATGGCGTTTGTCGCCGCGCTGTGCGAGAGGCTCAGGGTGCCGCTGTATACCGCGCGCGTCGATGCGCCCGGCTATGCCAAAGAAAACGGCTGCGGCCTGGAGGACGCGGCGAGAACGCTGCGTTACGCCTTTTTGGAGGATACGGCGCGCCAAACCGGCGCGGATGCGATCGCGCTGGCGCATCACGCGCGGGATCAGGCGGAGACGGTGCTGCTGCACGCGGGCCGGGGCAGCGATCTGCGCGGGCTCTGCGCGATGCGGTATCGCAGCGGGCTGCTGATCCGTCCGCTGTTGGAGGCTTCCCCGGACGAGCTGCGCGCCTACCTGCTGAAAATCGGCCAGCCGTGGCGCGAGGACGCGACCAACGAAAGCCCGGAGCCTGCGCGCAACCGCGTTCGCCTGCGCGTGATGCCGGAGCTGGAGCGGGCCTGTCCCGGCGCGGGGGAGGCGCTTTGCCGTCTGGCGCGCGCCGCGCAGCGCGACGAGGATTTTTTTGTGCAGCAGCTGGACGCGCTCGATCTGCGCGTGACGGCGCTGGTCGACGGCGCGGCGATGGAGCGCGCGCAGCTGGAGCCGCTTCACGAGGCGCTGCGCTCCCGCGCGATTGTCCGTCTGGCGCAGAGCGCGGGCGTCGGGGCGCAGAGCGCCAGAACGATTGGAGCCATTTCCCGCGCCTTGGAGCGGGAGACGGCGGCCATCAACCTGACCAACGGCGCCCAGGCGAGGCTTGGCGCGCGCTATCTTTGCCTGACGCGTGCGAAGGCGCGGATTGAGCCGGTTCCGCTCTCTGCGGACGGCCTGACGCAGACGCCCTTCGGGACGTTTGCCGTGCGCGACGCAAACGCGGGCGAGACGGGCGACGGAAAGGCCTCGCAGGTCATCCCGGAGCGGCTGCTGCGCGGCTGCGCGGTGACTGCCCGGCGCGAGGGCGACAGCATGGTGCCCTTTGGGCGGCATACGCCGGTGCCGCTCAAAAAGCTGATGATCGAGGCCGGCGTAGAGCGCGCGATGCGAAAAAGCGTGCCGATTCTCCGGGGAGAAGCGGGGATCCTCTGGGCGGTCGGCCTGAGGCCCGGCGAGGCCTGCCGCGCGCGCGAGGGAGAAAGGACGAAGCTCGTGACGTTCCTTGGACGCCGGATGCATGCAGAAGGTTTGAGGGCCGGTTTTCCCTTGAAAAAGGGAGACGGCGCTTTGACATGAGAAGATTTCAGGGGGAACAGACAGATGGATGAAAAGCGTGTTACCTATGCCGACCTCAAGGACGAGCTGCTGCTCACGAGAGAGCAGATCGCCAGCCGCGTTAAGGAAATGGGACGGCAAATTACGAAGGATTTTCAGGGCAAGGATCTGACGGTCATCTGCATCCTCAAGGGCGCGGTCGTCTTCTTTGTCGACCTCGTGCGGGAGATCGACCTGCCGATGACGATGGACTTCATGGCCATCTCCAGCTACGGCAGCGCGACCAAATCCTCGGGTGTCGTGCGCATCCTCAAGGATCTGGACAAGCCGGTCAACGGCCGGGATGTGCTCATCATTGAGGATATCGTCGATTCCGGTATGACGCTCTCCTTCCTCAAGGAGAATCTGCTCAGCCGCGGCGCGGCCTCTCTGCACATCGCGACGCTGCTGGACAAGCCGGAGCGCCGCCGCGTCCCGCTTCAGGTCGACTACTTCGGCTTCACGATTCCGGACGAGTTCGTCGTTGGCTATGGACTTGACTACGACGAGCGTTACCGCAACCTGCCGGATATCGGCGTGCTGCGCCCGGAGGTTTATGAAAAATAAGGGGGTTTCGTCCCTGATCATGTCGAATGCCCCGCAGGACGCGGGACAGGTTGGAGGTTCCATTGAAGAAATCATATAAGGGCTTTCCGGTCTATGCGCTCATCATCGTGGGTGTGCTCATCGCCGCCCAGCTTTTCTCCCAGTCGCTGACGACGCAGCGCGGCGTGACCATCGAATACAGCAAGCTGATGCAGTACATCGATGACGGCGTCATCGCGCAGGTTGCGCTGCAGGGGGACACAGCCTACGCGCGCCAGAAGGCCAGCAGCATCTCCGAGGCGGCATTCTCGCCGGAGGCCTATGATTACGCGACGACGGTCAGCCGGGATACGTTTGTCGAAACGTGCCGCCAGCTGGCGGCGAAGCGCACGGGCGAGCCGGTCGAGTCGGTCACGGAGCTTGACCTGGGCTTTGAGCTGATCTATCTGCCGCCGGTGACAACGCCGTGGTACATCGAGTTTCTGCCGTATGTGATCATGCTCGTGATCTGCATGGCCTTCTGGATGATGATGATGCGCCAGCAGGGCGGCGGCGGAAAGATGATGAATTTCGGCCACAGCACGGCGCGCGTCTTTGAGCCGGACGGCAACCGCATCACGTTTGCGGATGTCGCGGGCGCGGTGGAGGAAAAAGAGGAGATGCAGGAGCTCGTCGAGTTCCTCAAGAATCCCAAGCGCTTTACCTCCGTGGGCGCGCGCATCCCCAAGGGCGTGCTGCTCGTCGGCCCACCCGGCACGGGCAAGACGCTGCTGGCCAAGGCCGTCGCGGGCGAGGCGGGCGTGCCGTTCATGTCGATCTCGGGCTCCGATTTTGTCGAGATGTTCGTCGGCGTGGGCGCTAGCCGTGTGCGCGACCTGTTTGACCAGGCGAAGCGCCACGCGCCCTGCATCGTCTTCATCGACGAAATTGACGCGGTCGGCCGGCGCAGGGGTGCGGGCCTCGGCGGCGGGCACGACGAGCGCGAGCAGACCCTCAACCAGCTCCTGGTGGAGATGGACGGCTTTGCGGTCAACGAGGGCGTGATCGTGCTGGCGGCGACGAACCGCAAGGACATTCTCGACCCGGCGCTGCTGCGCCCGGGCCGCTTCGACCGTCAGATCACTGTGGGCTATCCGGATGTGCGCGGCCGCGAGGCGATCCTGCGCGTACACGCGAAGGACAAGCCGCTGGCGGACGATGTCGACCTGTCGACCATCGCCAAGCGCACGCCGTATTTCGCGGGCGCGGATCTTGAAAACATCATGAACGAGGCGGCGATCCTCTGCGCGCGCGAGGGCAAGGACAGGATCACCGCGCGCCACATGAACGATGCCATCGAGCGCGTGCAGATGGGCCCGGAGAAGAAGAGCCATATCGTCACGCCGCAGGACAAGAGGCTCGTCGCCTGCCACGAGGCGGGCCATGCGATTGTCGGCGAGCTGCTGCCCGGCTGCGACAAGGTGCATCTGGTGACGATCATGCCGCGCGGCGGCAGCGGCGGACACACGCTGCTGCTCCCCGATCAGGAGAGCGACTATACGACCCGCTCCCAGCTGCTTGACTATGTCGCGATGGCGCTGGGCGGCTATGCGGCGGAGAGCCTCGTCATTGGCGAGGTTTCCACCGGCGCGGGCAGCGATCTGCAGCATGCGACGGATACCTGCCGGCGCATGGTGACGCAGTACGGCATGAGCGACGACATGGGGCCGATCTATCTGGGCGGCGATCACGATCAGGTCTTCCTGGCGCGCGATTATGGCCAGCAGTCCCGCACATACAGTGAGGAGGTCGCCGCGCGCATCGATGCCGAGGTTCAGCGCAAAATGAACGAGGGCTTTGAGCGGGCGAAGGCGATTCTCACGGAAAACCGCGACAAGCTCGACGGCCTGAGCGAGCTGCTCATCGAGCGGGAGACGCTCAACCGCGCCGAGTTCGAGGCCTTCATGAAGGGCGAGCCGCTCCCCGAGGAGGAGCCGCAGGCGCAGGAACAGCTGCGCGAGCCGGAGCCTATCGCACAGGCAGAATAAGCAATCTCTGACAGATGCGGGGAGCGCCCCTCCGCCCGCCGGGGAAAAACGCCTCCCCTTTCCGGGGAGGTTTTTTGCCTTACAGCTTTGCGACCGAGGCCGGAGCTTTTCAGAGGATTGACGGAGCAAAGGACTGCCGGAACGGCGCGTGGAAAGGGGTTTGTTCATGAAGGTTGATCTGCATCTGCATTCCACAGCCTCGGACGGCACGCTTGCGCCGGGGGCGCTCGTCCGCCGCGCGGCGGAGGAAGGGTTTACAATGCTCGCGCTGACCGACCATGACAATGTTGACGGCATTGGCGAGGCGCAGGCCGCCGCGCAGGAGGCGGGTATTCGGCTGGTTCCTGGTGTCGAGCTCAGCTGCGGCGCGCAGAAGGAAATCCACATCCTGGGCTACGGCATCGACACGCAGAACGGGCCGCTGCTGGCGTTTTCGCGCCACCGGCGGGAGGAGCGGGAGGCGCGCGCCCGGAAGATGGTCGAAAGGCTCGCGCAGGCGGGCATGACGGTCTCGCTTTCGCGCGTGCATGAGCTGGCCCGCGGCGTCGTCGCCAGGCCGCATGTCGCGCGGGCGCTCGTCGAGGCGGGCTATGCCAGCTCGGTGAGCGATGCGTTTGACCACTTTCTCGTGCCCGGCAAGTGTGGCTACGTGCCCAAGGAGGAAGTTCGCGTCGCGCAGGCGGTGGCGCTGATTCACGGGGCGGGCGGTGTCGCCGTGCTCGCCCACCCGATGCAGCTCAAGCTGGGCGACATGGCGCTCGATGCCCTCGTCTGCGAATGGAAGGGGCAGGGGCTCGACGGGCTGGAGGTCTATCATCCCAGCGCGCAGAATAACCATGCGGCGATGCTCCTGCGCCTGGCGCGGCGGGAGGGTATGCTCGTGACGGGTGGAAGCGATTTCCACGGCGAGGCCGTGCGCGAGAGCCGCATCGGCGAGGGCGTTGAGCGCTGGACGGACGCGGAAAGCGATGTGGCCGCGCTGCTGGCACGCATTTTGAAGGATTGACGAGGTGAAACCATGCCGTCTTTGACGCGGGCGGGCTATGTGCCGCCCAAAGATCAGCAGCCCGAGAAGAAGCCGCTGCCGCCACAAAAGAAGAAAAAGCGCCGAAAAAAGCGGATGAACGGCGTGGCGGCCGCATCGCTGGCCGTGCTGCTGATCGCAGTGCTCATCGGCGCGGCGACGGTCTACGTCTACACCTGCACACAGCCGTATGCCGGGGCGTTTCTCCCTGGAACGGCGCTGCTGGGCGAGCCGCTCGGGGGGTTGAGCTATGCCCAGGGCGAGGAGGTGCTGAACAGACTGACAGGCGAAGCGATAGCGGAGTGGTCGTTTACGATCAGGGGGAAGGCGCAGAGCTGGACGCTGACCGCGCAGGATGTCGCGCTGCACGCGGACGCAGAAAAGACGCTCGGTGCGCTCTGGCAGGCAGGCCGGGAGGGCGGCATGGTTTCGCGTTTCCTCGCGATGCTTCGCCTGCGGGAGGAGCCGATGATCGCGACGCCCGTGCTCGCGTATTCGATGGATGCGGCAGACGCGCTGCTTGAGGAGATCCGCGCGCAGGTGGAATGCGACCCGGTGAATGCGACGGTCGCCTTTGCGCCGGGCAACAGCGAGCCCTTCCGCTATACCGATGAGGAGGACGGCTGGGCGCTGGATACGGCGCCGCTCCGGGAGGCGGTGGAGGCGTCGATCCTCTCCCTCGAGCCGGGAGAAGCGCAGACCGGCGAGACGCTGCGCGCGCCGTCGGTCACGCGCGCGCAGCTGGAAGCGGCCTGCTGCCTGCGCTCGCGCGTGGTGATGACGGTGCCGGCGGACGAGGCTTCCATGACGAACACGCAGAAGGCGGCGGCGCTGCTCAGCGGCGTTCGGATCGACGCGGGCGGGACGCTCTCCTTCAACGCCATCGCCGGCGCAAGGACGGCGGAATCGGGCTACGTCGAGGCGGAGGAACCGGCCTATGGCGCGGGCGCCGTCGGCCTGGGCGGCGGACTCTGCCAGCTCTCCACGGCGCTGTACCGCGCGGCCCTGCTGGGCGGTCTGACAGTGGAGGAGCGGCACGCGGCGGTCTTCCCGGTGAGCTACTGCGAGATCGGGCAGGAGGCGGCGGTCTCCGACCAGGGGCTTGATCTCGTGCTGCGCAACCCGACGGACAACCCGGTGTTCGTGAGCGCGAGGGTCTATCCGGACGGCGAGGCGGCGGTTTGCGAGGTGCAGCTCTTCGGCGAGCCGCTCTCCGTCCGCTATGCGCTTGAAACGCAGGCGCAGGCGACGGCGATCCCCACGGAGCCCGTCTATGTCCGCGACCACGAGGGACGCTATGCGACGTATACGGACGAGCGTGTGCCGGTCGGCGAAGGCGAGCCGGGCTATACGGCGCTCGTCGAGCGCGTGACGCTGGACAAGCAGGGAAACGAGCTGGAGCGGGAGACCGTCAGCACAGACAGCTATGACCCGATTGCGCCGACGGTCTATGTCGGCGTGACGGAGCGATAAGCCCGCGAGGGCAAAACGGGGCCTGCCAAAGAGCGGGCTGACAGATGAGGAGGAGCTTTGACATGGAAAAGGTTTGCTTCAAGACGCAGAAGGGCCCGGCGGCGGTCGGCCCGTATTCCACCGCGACCATCGCGGGCGGCATCATCTACCTCAGCGGCATGATCGGCATCGATCCCGCCGTGCAAAAGCCCGTGGAGGGCGGCACGCTCGCGCAGGCGAAGCAGGCGTTTGAGAACATCAAGACCGTGCTGGGCGAGCTGGGCGCGACGCTTGAGGATGTGCTCAAGACGACGGTATATCTGACCGATATCGGCGAATTCGGCGAGGTCAACAAGCTCTACGCGCAGTACTTCGGCCCGGATTTCCCGGCGCGCACCTGCGTGGAGGTCTCCCGGCTCCCGATGGGCCTGTCCATCGAGGTCGAATGCATCGCCCGGGCGAAGGACTGAGGCGGCTTTGCGGCAAAAGCCCGAGTATTTGCGCGAAGCGAGGCAGGGTCAAGGGGCCAAGCCCCTTGCGAGGTTCAGGAGCAGCGCCCCTGATTGGATTTGGGCGGCAGCCCAACGGTTCCCATCGGATCAAAAAACGCAGTCTCAGAGCAGGATGCAAGCATTCTGCGATTGAGACGGGGTGTATTTTGCAAAGCCAGGCTTTGGATGCAAAGCAGAATGAGCGGCCCGGCGGCTGAAGACAATCGTTGAAACGGAGGCTGGTTGCATGCGCGAAGAACCCTTTTCCCCGCAGGATATCCGGTATCTGAACCTGCTGCGCAAGCAGTACAGGACCATTCAGGAGGCCTCCGCGGAGGTGGCGCATCTGCGCGCCGTGCTGCGCCTGCCCAAGGGCACGGAGCATTTCCTCTCCGACCTGCATGGCGAGCACGCCGCGTTCCTGCACATCCTGCACAACGCGAGCGGCGTCATCAAGCGCAAGATCAACGACCTGTACAAGGACATCCTCTCCACGCATGAGCGCGACATGCTCTCCACGCTGATCTACTATCCGGATGAGAAGCTGGCGCTGCTCAAGAAGCAGAAGGTCGTCTGCGAGGAATGGTACAGGCTGACGATCTACAGGCTGGTGGAGGTCTGCCGCGTCTGCTCGGTCAAGTACACGCGCAAGCGCGTGCGCGACGCGATGCCCAAGGAGATGGGCGCGCTGATCGAGGAGCTGCTGCTCAGCGACGGCACGCCCGACAAGGAAGGCTATTACCGCGAGGTGATGCAGTCGATTCTGGAGACCGGGCAGGCCGACGCGATGATCATCGCGCTCAGCCGCGTCATTCAGACGTTGGCCATCGACCGGCTGCACATCATCGGCGATATCTTCGACCGCGGCCCACGCGCCGACCTGATCATGGACGCGCTGGAAAACTACCACCAGGTCGACGTGCAGTGGGGCAATCACGACATCGCCTGGATGGGCGCGGCGGCGCTTTCGGAGGCCTGCATCGCGCAGGTGATCGTCACCTCGGTCAAATACGGCAATCTGGAGACGCTGGAGGTCGGCTACGGCATTTCGCTGCGCCCGCTCTCGACGCTGGCGATGACCTGCTACGGGGATGACCCCTGCGAGGCCTTCCTCCCGCGGGACAACGGAGAGGAGCTTCAGGACGACGAGATGGAGCTCGCGCGGATGCACAAGGCCGCCGCGATTCTGCAATTCAAGCTCGAGGGGCAGCTGCTGGAGCGCCATCCCGAATACGGCATGGAGAGCCGGCGCTTGCTGCACCGCATCGACTTTGCCAACAGGACGGTCGAGGTCGGTGGGACGGTCTATCCGCTGCGCTCGTGCAGCTTCCCGACGGTCGACCCGGCAGACCCATACGCGCTCACGCCGCTGGAGCGGGAGGTCATGGACAGGCTCGTGCTGGAGTTTGCCCATTCCGAGAAGCTGCAGCGCCACGTGCAGTTTCTCTACAGCGCGGGCGGCATGTACCTGCGCTGCAACGGCAATCTGCTCTACCACGGCTGCATCCCGATGGAGGAGGATGGATCGTTTGCGCCGATTCCGGTCTCCGCGAAAAGCTGCCTGAGCGGGCGCGTGGCCATCGACGCGGCCGACCAGCTTGCGCGGCAGGGCTATTTCGCCAAGCTCGGCCAGCAGCAGCGCCAGACGGGGCAGGATTTCCTTTGGTACCTGGGCAGTGGGCCGAATTCCCCGCTTTTTGGCAAGAGCAAGATGGCGACCTTCGAGCGCTATTTCATCGCCGACAAGGCGGCGCATGCCGAGGTCAAAAACGCCTACTACGACTACCAGAACGACGAGGAAACCGCGCTGCGTATCCTGCGCGAGTTTGACCTGAGCGACAGCGGCTTCATCATCAACGGTCATGTGCCGGTCAAGCTCTCCAAGGGTGAGAGCCCGATCAAGGCGGGCGGCAAGCTGCTGGTGATCGACGGCGGCCTCTCCCGCGCGTATCAGCCCGTGACGGGTATCGCGGGCTACACGCTGATCTTCACCTCGCATGAGCTCAATCTCGTCGCGCATCAGCCGTTTGAATCGACGGCCAGCGCGATTTCTTCGGAGCAGGACATTCACTCCGTGCAGAGCCTTGTCAAGCAGATGCCGCATCGCCTGCTGATCGCGGATACGGACGACGGCGACGCCCTGCGCGAACGCATAGACGATCTGATGGCGCTGATTGAGGCCTACCGCAGCGGCGTCATCAAGGAAGCGAGAGGATAATGCCGATGAAGCAGACTGCAGAAAACGTTCCTTGCGGAATGGACACCGTCCGCTCCGCGCCGCTGGCTCCGGCACAGGCGCAGCGGCCCGTGCTGATCGTCTTTGATCTGGACGGCACGATCGCCGACAGCCAGGAGCTCGCGCGCATCAGCTTCAAGCGCGTCTTTGCGCTGATGGGCTTTGGCGAGATTTCTGACGAGCTGGCCGATTCCTTCAATGGACCGGACGCCGACGAGGTCTGCCGCGTCATGGGCATCGGGCCGGACAGGCGGCCGCTGTACAACAGGCTGCTCGACGAGACGGACGTGGAGCTGGTGCGCAGCGCGGGCAGGATGTTTCCCGGCACGGCGCAGATGCTCGCAGCGCTGGCGCCGCACGCGGTGCTCTCGATTCTGACCAACGGGACGGGCAGCTATTGTGACGCGAACATCGCGGCATTTGCCATCGCGCCGTATATCTCGCTGCACAGCGGCCATGTCAGCGGCGTCACAAAGGCGCAGCGTATCGCCATGTGGGAGAGGGAGCTGGGGGCGCGGCGCGTCATCGTCGTCGGAGACCGCTGCACGGACATCGAAAACGCCCGGCTGGCCGGGGCTTATGCCGTCGGCGTGACCTACGGGCTGGGCACGCGGGAGGAGCTCGCCGGGGCGGACTGCCTGTGCGGGACGACGGATGAGGTGACGCAGGCCTGCCTGCGCGTGATCCGCGAGAGCGCGTAAGCTTGCAATTTGTCCTGCGGCGCTGTACAATAGAACGCGAGGGGAATTTTAGAAAAACCATCCGCCGGCACGTGGATGTCCGGCAGGAGAGCATGGGAGGAAGCACCAATGGAAAAGAAGAACACGGCGGTTGTCACGGTCGTTGGCAACGATACGATCGGTATCATCGCGCGGGTGAGCGCCGTACTGGCGCACCATGAGGCGAATATTCAGGATATCTCTCAGACCGTCCTTTCAGGGATGTTCAACATGATCATGATCGTCGATATTTCGCTGAGCCGCTTTGGCGAGTTGAAGGATGCGCTGGATGTGCTGGCGGGGGAGCTCGGGCTTCAGATCCGCATCCAGCGCAGCGAGATCTTTGACGCGATGCACCGCATCTGAGGAGGACGCCATGATCAACACGTCTGAGATTCTGCAAACCGTCCGGATGATCTCCGAGGAGAAGCTCGACATCCGCACGATCACGATGGGCATTTCGCTCTTCGCCTGCGCGACGCCGGACAGGAAGGCGCTCTACCAGAATGTCTACGACCGCATCACCAGGCAGGCGGAGCATCTGGTCGCCACCGGCGAGGCACTCGAGCGCGAATTCGGCATTCCGATCGTCAACAAGCGCATCTCCGTCACGCCTGCGAGCCTCGTCGCGGCGGCCTGCGGCGACCCGGTGGTCGTCGCGCGCGCGATGGACGCGGCCGCCAAGGAGACAGGCGTCAACTACATCGGCGGCTACACGGCGCTCGTGCAGAAGGGCATGACCGCCTCCGACAGGGCGCTGATCGCCTCGCTGCCGGAGGCGCTCTCCACGACGGAGCGCGTCTGCTCCTCGGTCAACGTCGCCTCGACCCGCGCGGGCATCGACATGGATGCGGTGCGCCTGTGCGGCCAGGCGGTCAAGGACATTGCCGAGGCGACCCGCGACACGGATGCCTCTGGCTGCATGAAGCTGGTCGTCTTCGCCAACGCTGTGGAGGACAATCCCTTCATGGCCGGCGCGTTCCACGGCCCCGGCGAGGGGGACTGCTGCATCAACGTCGGCATTTCCGGCCCGGGCGTCGTCAAGCATGCGCTTGAGAAGGAGGCTAAAGGCCAGCCGTTTGACGTCGTCGCGGAGACGATCAAGAAGACCGCCTTCAAGATCACCCGCGTCGGCCAGTTGATCGCCCGCGAGGCGAGCAGCCGCCTGGGCGTGCCGTTTGGTATCGTCGACCTTTCCCTCGCGCCGACCCCGGCGATGGGCGACTCCGTTGCGCACATCCTCGAGGAGATGGGCCTGGAGGTCTGCGGCTGCCATGGCACGACCGCCGCGCTCGCCCTGCTCAACGACGCGGTCAAGAAGGGCGGCGTCATGGCTTCGAGCCACGTAGGCGGCCTCTCGGGCGCATTCATTCCGGTCTCTGAGGACATCGGCATGATTCACGCGGCTGAGCGCGGCGCGCTGAGCCTTGAAAAGCTCGAGGCGATGACCTGCGTCTGCTCGGTCGGCCTGGACATGATCGCCGTGCCGGGCGATACGCCCGCCTCGACGATTGCCGCGATCATCGCGGACGAGGCGGCGATCGGCATGGTCAACAGCAAGACGACCGCCGTGCGCATCATCCCCGCGCCCGGCAAGGATGTGGGCGACGAGGTCAACTTCGGCGGCCTGTTCGGGCGCGCGCCGATCATGCGCGTCAGCCCGTATTCGGCGGAGGCGTTCATCGCCCGCGGTGGGCGCATTCCCGCGCCGCTGCAGAGCCTCAAGAACTGACGGGCAGCTTTGGCACTGCCTGTCCGGACTGCCCGGGGGAGCGATTCCTCCGGGCCGATTCATAAAGTGGGCGGCAAGCCCATGACAATGGATGCAGAAAGGGAGAACCGGCATGGAACAGGAACTGACGCGCGAGCAGGTAGACCCGCGCTACACATGGGATCTGACCCGGATTTTTGAAAGCGACGAGGCCTGGGAGACCGCGTATGCACAGGCGCGCGCAGAGGCTGAGGCGTTTGCGCAGCATGCGGGGACGCTCTCGGGCGGCAAGGAGGCCGTGCTCGCGGCGCTGCGCGCGTATATGGGTCTGGAGCAGAAGCTCTCGGAGCTGTATACCTATGCGATGATGAAGACCAATGAGGACGGCGCGAACGGCAAGTATCAGGCGCTGTTTGGCCGCGCGGCCTCGCTGGCCAGCGACGCGGAGGCGAAGGCGGCTTTTCTGACGCCGGAGCTGCTGGCGCTGCCGCAGGAGACGCTGGAGGCGATGATCGCCGACCCGGCCTTTTGCGAGTACGACGTCTTCCTGAGGGACGTGCTCCGGCTTAAGCCGCATACGCTCAGCACGAAGGAGGAGCAGCTGCTCGCATCGGCGGGCGAGGTGCGCGGCGTGCCGGAGAGCGCGTCCGACATGCTCTACATCGATATTGACCTGGGCATGACGCGCGGCGAGGACGGCAGGAAGACGAAGCTGACCGACGCGCGCCTGCTTTCCTTGCTCGCGAGCCGCGACCGCGCCGTGCGCAAGGCCGCCTACGTCAACATCATGAACGGCTACAACAAGCTGGGCAACACCTTCGCGGCGCTCTATGCCGGCCAGGTCAAGAGCGATCTGTTTGCCAGCCGCGCGCGCGGCTATGACAATCCGCGCCAGGCGGCGCTCTATCCGGACGCCGTCGACGAGAGCGTCTACGACAGCCTGATCGACGCCGTGCATGGCGGCATCGGCACGCTGAACGAATACCTGCGCATCAAGCAGCGCCGCATGGGGCTGGCGAAGCTGCACATGTACGATCTCTACGCGCAGGAGCCGACGGAGTTTGACATCCACCCCGACATCGACGAGGCGTTTGACATCTTCCTGGAGGCCGTCAGGCCGCTGGGCGAGGACTATGTGCGCGATGCTTCCCGCGCGCTCCCGGAGCGCTGGATCGACGTCTATGAGACGAAGAACAAGCGCAGCGGCGCATACAGCTGCGGCAGCGTCCATCGCACGACGCCCTATGTGCTGCTCAACCACAAGAAGACCTACGACGGCCTCTCCACGCTCTGCCATGAGATGGGCCACGCGATGCACAGCTTCTACTCGAACAAGACCCAGCCGGCTGTCAAGGCGGAATACACGATCTTCGTCGCCGAGGTCGCCTCGACCTGCAACGAGATCCTTCTGTCCGAATACCTGCGCAGGAAGTATGCGGATGATCCCAAGGCGCAGGCGGCGCTGATCAACTCGCTGCTGCAGCACTTCCGCACGACGGTCTTCCGCCAGACGATGTTCGCCGAGTTCGAATACAAGGCGCATTGCATGGCGCAGGAGGGCCAGAGCCTGACGCGCGACAGCCTGAGCGCCATGTATTACGACCTGAACAAGCTCTACTACGGCGGCGCCTGCAAGGTGGACAAGGAGGTCGCCTACGAGTGGATGCGCATTCCGCACTTCTACAGCCCGTTCTACGTCTACAAGTATGCAACGGGCTTCTGCGCGGCGGTCGCGTTGGCGCGCGGCATCCTCAGCGGCGACCCGGAAAAGCTGGCGGCATACCGCAAGTTCCTGACGCTGGGCGGCAGCATGAAGCCCATCGACGAGCTGCGCGTCGCCGGGGTCGACATGTCCACGCCGCAGCCGGTCTGTGAGGCGCTTGATTACTTCGCCGAACTCGTGCTGGCCTACGGGGAGCTGGAAGCATGATCATGCAGGGCTACGATATTGAAGCCGCTGTGCCCTTCATCGCCGCGGCGATGACGAAGACCGGCGTGCGCGCTCCGCGCGGGGAGCTGGAGACCTTCGTCCGCCGCGCCATCGACGAGGATTTCCGCTACATGCAGGAGACCGGCGTGCTCGACGAGCAGGGCTATATGGGCGAGGGCGAATACGACGACGACGAGGCGTTTGAGGTACTTTTGGAGCGCCTGGCGGACGGGACGGACGACGAGGACGAGCTCAACGCGCTGGCCCAGCGGCTGGACGCCTACATGGCGGCGCAGCAGGACTTTCTGGAGCGCAGCGGACTGGCGGAGGATTGATTCCCCGCCCGAGCAAAACACACGGCATTCCCCACGATGATCGGCGGGGCAGGAGGAGCATGGACAAGCGGATTGAAGCCATCACGGCCGTACAGAAGAGGACAGCGCAGCCGCCGACGGGCAAGGGCTTTTTGCTCGGCGTCGCCGGTGTGATCGCGCGGCTGGCCATCGCGCAGATTGCCGTCAATCTGTTGATCGTGCTGACGGGCGTTGGGCTGATCAACGTCGCGTTTTACATCTACGCCGTCGTGCTGATGCTGCGCTTCATGCAGCGGTTTGTGGCGGGCACCGTCTACACCCTCAAGGAGGAGACGCTCGTTTTGCAGAAGATGCTCGGGGACAGCACGACCTCCGTGATCGAGATTCCGCTTGGGGCGATCCGCGCCATCCGGCCGGTCGCGGCGGCCGAGCGGCTTCACCTGTATTACCGCCAGGTGACGGCCATCGACCCGCAGGCGCGCTCGCCATTTCGCGCGCGCGCGGCGTTTGCCGCGAGCCTCCTTTCTGCCCGGCTGGCCCGGCTTCTGGCGGGCGCGCAGGCGGGGGCGATCATCGGCCATGCCATTGTGTTTGAGGAAAGCGGTGCGCTTCGCTGCTGCGTCTTTTGCCCGGACGAGGCCTTCTGCGACGCGCTGAGCACGGCGCTGCCGCAGGCCTTCGGCCTCGACGACCGTGCGCAGCGCGGGGAAAAGACGACGCTTTGGGCGCGCGCGCTGCAGCGGGCCTTTCCGGCGCTGTACCCCTATGTCAGGCCGCTGGTCGACGAGGACGCGCTGCGGCAGGCGCGGGAGGCAACGGCGCGCAGGAAGCCCGATAAAAAGACAGATTCTAAGCCCCGCGACGAAGCGTCCGGGATGGATCAACGGAAAAGACGGAGACGAAAAGCGTGACATATACAACGATTTTGTTTGATCTGGATGGAACGCTCACCCGTTCGGAGGAGGGCATCACCCGCTCTGCGCTCTACGCCGCGGAGAAGATGGGATTTACGGGCTATACCCAGGAGCAGTTCAAGGCCTTCATCGGCCCGCCGCTGTATCATTCCTTCCGGACGATCGTGGGCATGGATGATATGCAGGCGCAGCAGGCGACGGCGCTGTATCGCGAGCGCTTTTCGCGCGTCGGCTGGGCGGAAAATGAGGTCTATCCGGGTATCGCGGCGCTGCTGCGGAGCCTGAAGCTCAACGGCGCGAAGGTCGCCATTGCGACGGCGAAGCCGCAGATCTTTGCCGAGCGGATCGCAAAAAAATTCGGCATGGCGCCATATCTTAACGCGATTGTCGGCCCGGGCATGGATACGAAGCATGCCAGCAAGGTCGAAATCGTCGGCAGGGCGATGGCACTGCTCGGCGGCCGGTGCGTCATGATTGGCGACCGCTGCTACGATATCGAGGGCGGCGCGGGCAACGGCATCGACACCATCGGCGTGACCTACGGCTACGGCACGGAGGAAGAGCTGCGCACGGCAGGCGCGACGTACATTGCGCACAGCGTGGCGGAGCTTGACGCCCTCCTGCTGGGCGACGCGCCCCGGGCGCGGGGAATCTTCGTGTCGATGGAGGGTGTCGACGGCTGCGGCAAGACGACCCAGCGCGAGGCGCTCGTCCGCCATCTCGGCCGTCTGGGCTGGGAGGTTCTGACGACGCGTGAGCCTGGCGGGGACGGGATCGCGGAGAAGATTCGCGAGCTGATCCTCGATCCGGCGAACACCGCGATGCAGGACGAGACGGAGGCGTATCTCTACGCCGCCTCCCGCGCGCAGAACGTTCGGGCGCTGATCCGTCCGGCGCTTGCGCAGGGCAAGGCGGTCGTCTGCGACCGGTTTGTCGATTCCTCCGCCGCGTATCAGGGCGGCGGAAGGCAGCTGGGCGTTGAGCGCGTGCTGGGCATCAACCGCGAGGCGGTCGGCGATACCTGGCCGGACATCACGGTCTATCTGCGCATGCCGCCGGAGAAGGCGCTTCTGCGCCGTCTGAGCGCCTCCGAGCCTGACCGGCTCGAGCGCGAGAAGGAGGCCTTCTTTATGCGCACCTATGAGGCCTATGAGACACTCTATGCGCAGGCAGGCATGGAGCGGGTTGTGACCATCGACGCCGCGCAGGCGATCGAGGACGTCACACAGGACATGCTCCTTGCGGTGGACGGGCGCCTGGGCTGCACGCAGGAGGAAACCAACGGTTTGAGCTGATCGGGGGCAAAGCATGGCAAGGATTGTCGTGGGCATGTCGGGCGGCGTCGATTCCTCGGTGGCCGCGCTGCTTTTAAAGCGCGCGGGGCACGAGGTCATCGGCGTGTTCATGAAGAACTGGGAGGAGAAGGACGAAAACGGCGTCTGCACGAGCGAAACGGACTGGGCCGACGTGCGCAGCGTCTGTGACACGATCGGCATTCCCTATTATGCGGTCAACTTCGTGCGGGAATATGAGGAGCGCGTGTTCTCGTATTTTCTGGAGGAATACAGGCGCGGGCGCACGCCCAACCCGGACGTGCTCTGCAACCGGGAGATCAAATTCAAGGCGTTTCTCGATTACGCGATGGCGCTGGGCGCGGATGCCCTGGCGACCGGGCATTTTTGTAGGCTTGGCGAGGCGGACGGGAAAAGGCAGCTGCTGCGCGGAACAGACCCTGGCAAGGATCAGAGCTATTTTCTCTACATGCTCGCTCAGAATGCGCTTGAAAAGGCGATGTTCCCGGTCGGCCATCTGACGAAAAAGCAGGTGCGCGAGATCGCCGCGCAGGCGGGACTGACGAACAGCCGCAAGAAGGATTCGACCGGCGTCTGTTTCATCGGCGAGCGGCGCTTCAAGCCGTTTTTGCAGCAGTTTCTGCCGGCACAGCCGGGCGACATGGTGACGCTTGAGGGGCATGTCGTCGGCCGCCACGACGGTCTGATGTATTATACGCTCGGCCAGCGGCGCGGGCTGGGCATCGGCGGCGTCGAGGGCGAGGCGGGCGAGGGCCGCTGGTTCGTGCTGGCCAAGGACATGGAGCACAACCGGCTCATCGTTGCGCGCGGCGCAGACCATCCACTGCTCTACAGCCGCAACGCGCTGGGCAGCGGCGCGACCTGGATCGCGGGCGAGCCCCCGGCACAGGAATTCGACTGCACCTGCAAATACCGCTACCGGCAGGGCGATCAGGCCGTGCATGTGACGCTGCTGCCGCAGGGGCGCGTGCATGTCGAGGCAAAGGAGCCGCAGCGCGCCGTGACGCCGGGGCAGAGCATGGTCTTCTATCAGGGCGAGGTCTGTCTGGGCGGCGCGGTCTGCGACGAGGTGACCGATGCGGGCATACAGATGAAGAAATGAGAGGGTACACATGAACGGCTGGAATCGATTCTGGGGACATCTGGCGACGATCACGAAGCACCGTCACAGGGTCATCGCGCATTGCGCGAAAGCGGGCATTTTGTCGCAGGGGCTTTGCCACGATCTCTCCAAGTATTCGCCGACGGAATTCTGGCAGGGCGTGCGCTTTTTTGACGGCACGCATTCACCCACGGAGGATGAGCGGCGAACGTTAGGATACTCCCTCGCCTGGATGCACCACAAGGGCCGCAACCGGCACCACTGGGAATACTGGACGGATTACAGCGTGACAGAGCGCCGCTACGTGCCCATGCCCATGCCGCGGCGCTATCTGGCGGAGATGCTCTGCGACCGCATTGCCGCGAGCAAGATCTACAAGGGCAAAGCCTACACGGACGCGGCGCCGCTTGAATACCTGCTGGCCGGCAAGATGCATGACAGCATGCATCCGCAGACGCGCGCGCTGCTGGAGCGCTTTTTGACCCAGCTGCGCGACGAGGGCGAGGACGCGATGTTTGCATCGCTCAGGCGCTGGGTACGCGAAAAGGAGAAAACCGCGCCCTGAGAATCCGTCCTTTCACGGGAGCCTTCCACGCTTCATACGCTGAAGCGAAGGGAGGCTTTTTTCATGGCTTCAGAGCTTCAAACCAAGCGCGAGGTGATGGTCGCGAGAGCGCTGTCCCTCGTCGGATGCGGATATGTGTATGGCGCGACGGGCTGGATCTGTACGCCCGGGCGGCTGGCCCAGCAGGCGAGGCAGTATCCCCTGTATGCGCCGCTGATGGCGCGCTACGGCCCCCGATGGATGGGCAAGCGCTGCTTTGACTGCGCGCAGTTCACCCGGGAGGTAGCCTCGGCGGCGGGCTTCAGCCTGCCCAGCGGCACCTCGAGCCAATGGCGCGCAGCCGGGGCATGGAAGGAGAAGGGGAGGATCGCCGGGCTGCCCGATGAACCCGGCATCTTCCTGTTCACGATGACCGGGTCGACAATGACCCATGCAGGCTTTTCCATCGGCGGCGGGGAGGAGATTGACGCGCGCGGCCATGCCTACGGCGTTGTGCGACGGAGGATCGCGGATACGTCCTTCACGCATTGGGCGAGGCTGGCGATTGACGACGGCGCAGCGGCGGACGCGCCCAATCCGCCTATCAAGCTGCCAACGCGGCGGACACTGCGCCGGGGCCTGTCGGGCGAGGATGTGCGGGCCCTGCAGCTGCGGCTGGCGGGGCTTGGCTACGAGATCGGCTCCTCCGGCGCGGACGGCGTCTTCGGCCGGGCGACGCGCTCGGCGGTGATCCGCTTTCAAAGGGATCAGGCGCTTGCGGCGGACGGCGTCGTTGGCGCGACGACGTGGGCAGCGCTCGCGCTGACGCGATAGCCCCAAAAGAATGGCTCCCACCCGCTTTGCAGGTGGGAGCCAACGCTTTGGTGAAGCTCATGCGATCAGTTCAGCTTGAGGAAGGTGATGGTCGCCAGCACGTCGGTCGTTGCGCTGCCGGTCAGGTTGAGCGCGCTGGTGGCGGTCAGCGAGACGGTCGTCGTGCCGGTGGAGTCGACGATGGAGGAGAGCGTCTGCGAGGTCGTATTCGAGGGAGAGACGACGCGCGTCTGTGACTCAGGGAGGATGTCGCCGTCTGCGCGCAGATGGAACGTCGTGTTGACGTTCGATTGCGAGGGCAGGTTCAGCAGCACCGTGACCAGATACGTGCCGGCCTCGTTCAGCGTAAACGTGCCGGAGGACTGCGTGACCGATGTCGCAGGCTCGGAAACGAAATTCGCGAAGGGAATGGGCGTGTTTGCGGTCGCGGTCAGCGTGCCGGTGTTGTAGCCTGTCGCATAGGCTGCGATGCCCTCTCCGGCCGGCCCGGCCGGTCCCTGAGGACCAGCAGGCCCCTGCGGCCCGGTCGCACCGGTCGCGCCGGTCGCACCGGTTGCGCCGGTCTCACCGGCAGGGCCTTGCGGCCCGGCGGGTCCTTGCGGTCCCTGCGGCCCGGTCGCACCGGTCTCACCGGCAGGGCCTTGCGGTCCAGCAGGCCCCTGAGGCCCAGCAGGTCCCTGAGGCCCGGTCGCGCCAGTCGCGCCGGTCGCGCCAGTCGCACCGGTTTCACCGATCGGCCCCTGAGGGCCTTGTGGTCCCGCAGGGCCCATGGGCCCTGTTGGGCCGACAGGACCCTGCGGGCCTCTTGGGCCAACTGGCCCCTGGGCACAGGCACAGTCGCAGCCTGAGCAGCAGCCCCAGGAAGGGGCGCAGCCGTCACTATTCGAGCAGCCGCAGTTCGTGCAGCCGCCATTTGAGCAGCCGCAATTCGTGGTTCCGCATTCCGTACATCCACAATGTGAGCAGCCCCAATTGGAACAGCCGCAGCCGGAACGGCCGGAGGCGAAGCCACAAGAGGAATGGAAGCTGCCGCAGCCGGAGGGCCAGCCGCAGCGGGATCGGGCAACATGGAAGGGCAAAATTGCCACCTGCTTTCTTTTAAGGAGGGGGATTGAGCATGCGCGCTGCAAAGGCGCGCAGCCGCTGCCCCGGGTCAAAAGGGAGAATGCATGTTTCCTCCCCCTGCATACTCTATGAGGGAAAGGGCGCGTCGGTGCGGCCGATGGACAGCGGGGAGGCGGGAAAAACGAAAAGATGGGCTGCGGGGGTTTTCTTTGCTCTGATTTTTTTGTATAATCATATTGGAGGCTTGGCGCAAGGGGAAACCAGCGCCAAGGCTGCCTGTGTCATGGAGCTGAGAACGGGGCGTGTGCTCTTTGAAGAGAACATGCATCAGCGGCTGCCCATGGCCTCGACGACCAAGGTGATGACGGCGCTGCTGGCGCTGGAGCTGGGCGATTTGCAGTCGGAGGTCGTCTGCTCGGAAAACGCATTCGGCGTGCCGGGCACCTCGATCTATCTCGCGCTGGGCGAGACGCTCTCTCTGCGCGACATGCTGCTGGGGCTGATGCTCGCCAGCGGCAACGACGCCGCGGTCGCCATCGCCGAGCACATCGGCGGGTCGACGGGGCAGTTTCTTGGCCTGATGAACGCGCGGGCGCAGCAGATCGGCGCGTTGAACACGCATTTTGCCAACCCGCACGGGCTGCCGGACGACGCGCACTACACCACGGCGTATGACCTTTCGCTCATCGCGCGCGAGGCAATGGGCAACGACGCTTTCCGCGAGTTGGTCTCCACGAAGACGGCGACGATCCCCTGGGCGGGACGCACGAGCAATCGCCAGCTGACCAACAAAAACCGCCTGCTGACCTCCTATCCGGGGGCGACGGGCGTCAAAACCGGCTACACGAGCCGTGCGGGGCGCTGTCTCGTCTTCGGCGCGCAGCAGGGCGGCATGGAGCTCATCGGCGTCGTGCTCTGCTGCTCGGACTGGTTTGACGAGGCCGAGCGTCTGATGGACGCCTGCTTTGCTGGTTACTCGATGGTGCATGTGCTCGGGCCGACGGAGCCGGCGGGCAGCATCGCCGTGACGGGCGGCAGGGAGGAGAGCGCCGATATCTGCCTGATGGGCGAGCTGAGCGCGCCGCTCCGGGAGGGGGAGAGTGCACAGGTCGTCCTTGACATTCCGAAAAGCGTGGAGGCGCCCGTCTATCCCGGCATGCACCTGGGCACGGCGAAGCTCGTCGTGGGCGGCGAGGTGCTCGGGCAATGCGAGGTGGTCGCCTGTGAGCGTGTCGACAGCCGGAAGTTTACGATGGATGTGCGCCGCGTGATGCGCGGCTGGATGCTGCCGTAAATGTGCGGCATAAACGAGAAAAAATACCGGATGGAGAGAGCCAATGAGACTTCAGAAATATATGGCCATGTGCGGCGTGGCCGCCAGGAGAAAATGCGAGGAGATCATCGCGAGCGGGCGCGTCGCCGTCAACGGACAGACCGTCACGCAAATGGGCACGCAGGTGGAGGACGGCGACGAGGTGACGCTTGACGGGCGGCGCATTGTACCGGAGGAGACGAAGCGCTACATCCTTTACCACAAGCCGGCGGGCGAGGTCACGACCGTCAGCGACGACAAGGGGCGCGAGACGGTCATGGACAGGTTTGCCGGATTTGAGCAGCGGCTCTATCCGGTCGGCAGGCTCGACTACGACAGCGAGGGCCTGCTGCTGCTGACCAACGACGGCGAGCTGGCCCAGCGGCTGACGCATCCGAGCTGCGAGGTGGACAAGGTCTACCTGGCGCGCGTCTCGGGCAACCCCGGCAACGAGGCGCTCGACCGCCTTCGCCGCGGCGTTTTCATGGAGGGGGACGAGCGCCGGACCTATCCGGCGGATGTGCGCGTCGTGCGTGACGAGAGCCTCTTTTCCGACGTGCTGGTGACCATTCACGAGGGGCGAAACCGGCAGGTGCGCCGGATGTTTGACGCGGTGGGGCACAAGGTGCTGCTGCTGCGGCGCGTGCGCTTCGGGCCGCTCCAGCTGGGCGCGCTGCGCAGAGGGGAATGGCGCGAGCTGACGGCGGAGGAGATCGCCGCGCTCAAGGCGCTTTGAACGACATCATCAAGCGATATACAGGGGTGACAGAGATGAAGAGCGATTTGACTTGCCCGGTGGAGGTTGTCAGCGTCAGAATCGGACAGGAGAGCGAGGAATCCGGCAGCAAGGGGCAGCTCGTCTGCGTCATTGAGTTTTTCAACCTGTCGGAAAAGGTCATCGACAGCCTGCAGATGAACATCGTCGGCTTTGATGGAGAGGGCAGCCGCATCGGCGGCCGTCTTGTCCGCGCGGCGGCCCGGGGTGAGGCACGCGCGCGGTTTTCCGGCGCGTTTGTGCCGGATCATCTGGATGGCGTCCAGCGCGTCGAGGCGTCGGTGGAGAAGGTCTGGTTTCAGGATGGCGTGGTCTGGAGGCGGGAGGAGCGCAACGTGCGCGAATTCACCCCCAATGCGCTGCCGGAGGGGCGCGAGCTCGACCGCCTGCGCGCGGTCGCGGGGCCGGACGCGGCGGGTTACGCCCGGGAGGATGACATCGTCTGGATGTGCGTCTGTGGACGGGCAAACCGCACGAGCGACGACCGATGCCGCCGCTGCGAGCGCCAAAGGGAGCAGGTGCTCAAGGACTACTCCTTCGCGGCGATCGATTCGACCGTGGGCCGCAGGGAACGGCAGCTGGAACAGCAGACGAGAGACACCCTGCGGCGCAGCAGCGAGGAGACCGCCCGGGAAATGACGCAGGCGCAGCAGCGCGCCAAAAAGCGGCGCAGGCGGTTGACGGCTACGGTCGTGCTGCTGGCGCTGATTGCGGCCGGTCTGGCGGCGGCGCGCTGGGGCGTGCCCTATGGCGCCTGCTGGTGGGCACAGAAGCAGCTGGACGACGGACGGGCGGCGGACGCGAAGGAGACGTTCCTCTGGGTGAACGCCTACTGGCCGGGATTCATGCAGGCGGGAGAGCGCGCGCAGGAGGCAGAGCGCCTGATCATCGAGGGCCTGATCTCCGTGGGCACGGACGAGGCGCTCGCGCAGGCGGCAAGCCGCGCGCAGGCGCTTGAGACGCAGGAGGGCGCTGCGCTCTATGAGCGCGCTGTGCTTGAGCGCGCGGAGCTGGCGCGCTCGGGCGGCGAGCTGCTCCAGGCGGAGGCGCTGCTCAGGCCGCTTGAGGACAGCGAAGCCGCGCAGACGATGCTGCGCGAGACGATCTACGACATTGCGGATGCCGCGCAGGAGCGGCTCGACTATCAGACGGCCATCGAGCGCTTTGCTTCGCTCGCCGGAGAAGGGGACGCGGACGCGCGGCGCGAGGAATGCATCTATCTCTATGGACGGCAGCTGATGCGCGAGGGGCAATACGAGCTGGCCTGCGAGCAATTCCTGCAGGTGACGCAGGAGCCCGACGCAATTGCACTCATCCGCCAGTGCCGTTATGCACAGGCGCTTGAGGAGCAGGAGGCGGGCGAATACGTCGCGGCGGCGGAGCTCTACGAGAGCCTGGGCATCTATGAAGAGGCAGAGACGCGCGCGCGGATGTGCCGCTATACGGTCGGCATGCAGGCGCTCGCGCAGGGCGAGCTGGAGACGGCGGCGGAGCAGCTCCGCCTGGCCGAGGGCTATGAGGACGCGCAGGAGCGCTTTGCCGACGCGGCGCTGACGCTCGGCTCGGCGGCGCTCAACGCAGGCGATTATGAGGCGGCGATCCGCTGGCTGGAGCCGATCGGCGGCGAGGGCGAGGCGGGCAAACTGCTCAAAGAGGCGAAATACGCCTATGCGCAGACGCTGGAGGAAGCCGGGCGCAGCGAGGAGGCGGCGCGCGTATATGCGGAGCTGGGCAGCTATGAGGATGCCGCGCAGCGCCGCAACGCCATCGAATACGCGCTGGCCGTGCGCGACATGGAGCGCGACCCCGAAGCGGCGCTCGCACGCTTTGAGGGCCTGGGCAAGTATCAGGATGCGCCGGAGCAGGCAAAGGCCTGCCGCTATGCGCTCGCGGAGGCGGATTTTGACGAGGGCGATTACGAAATGGCGCTGGAGCGCTTTACGGCGCTTCAGGATTACGCGGACAGTGCGGGCCAGGCGATGCGCAGTCGTTATGCGCTGGCCCAGCAGCTGAGCAGCGAGAAGCGCTTTGACGAGGCCGCGGCGCAGTTTGAGGCCTGCGGCATCTATCTGGACGCGGAAAGCCTGGCGATGTGCGCGCATTACGACGCGGCGGCCGCGCTGGAGGCGGAGGGAAGGTATCAGGAGGCGGCGTCGGCGTTTGCCGCGCTGGGCAGCTATGAGGACGCGAAGGCGCGCACGGCGGCCTGCGAGACGGCCTGGCTCGGCGCGACGTACACGGCTGCGCGGCTGGACATGCAAAACGGCGACTACGCGAGCGTGATCGCCGATCTGGAGGACGTCTGGCAGGAGGCGCTGCCGCAGCGCTATGCGGATATTCCGAAGATGTACGAGGAGGCCTGCCTGACCTATGCGCAGAGCCTGATTGACGCGAAGCGGCCGCTTGACGCGCTGCCCGTGCTCGAGCGGATTCCCGAAAACACGAAGGCAGAAAAGCTGCTGGATGCGTATGTCTACCAGATCATCGGCCGCTGGAAGGACACGCGCGGCACGGAATACATCTTCCGCCGCGACGGCACCTGCCGGATTGCGGGCGTGGAGCGCTATTTTGGCGGCAGCAATTACGACATCACGCTGGGCGACGCGCCGTATCCGACGTCGGCGGGCTACGGCGTGGTCAGCCTGCGCCATCAGACGCTGACGATCAAGGACAGGGCGGCAGGCACCACGCTGCGATTGACCTATCTGGGCGAGCCGACGCCGAAGGAGGAGAGCGCCGAAGCGGAAAGCGTGGAGGCGGGGCAGACGCCTGAGGAAAGCGGTTCGGAGGAGCAGGGACAGTGAAGAAACGGGATATCCTGATCATAGGCGCGCTGCTGCTCACGGCGCTTGCGCTGTATCTGTTCGCGCAGGCCTCGCTGGGTGGGGAGGCGAGCACCGTCGTCGTCACGGTGGACGGCGAGGTGGTGCTGCGCAAGCCGCTCGCGGTCAATGACACCTATGAGATCCGCCAGGAGGACGGCTCGGTCAACGTGATCGTCGTGGAGAACGGATCGGTGTACATGAAGGAGGCAAATTGCCGCGACGGGCTGTGCATCCACCAGGGGAAGATGCGCAACGCTGCCAAGACGATCGTCTGTCTGCCGCACAAGCTGACCGTCAGCCTCACCGGAGAGCCGATCGACACGCAGAATGACGATTTGGATGTGATTATTTCATGAACCCCTTCAAAACATGGCTTGATGACGCGCGGCGCGCGCCGGATGTGCGCCATGTGGACACCTGCGACGGCATCCGCGCAATGGCGATCCTGATCGTCGGCTGGTTCCACATCTGGCAGCAGTCCTGGCTCTATCCGTCGCTGACGGTCTTTGGCCGGGAGATCAGCCTGGATCCGCTGGTGCGCTCGGGCTACATGTGGGTGGATATCATGATCCTGATCAGCGGCTTCTGCCTGTTCCTGCCGTGGGTGCGCGCGAGAGAGGAGGGCAGGCCGTTGCCGGCGACGGGCGATTTTTACGCGCGCCGCTTGATGCGCATCGAGCCCTCTTACCTGCTGGCGCTGGCGATCATGGCGGCCGTGGCCATTGTGAGGGGGGCGTACAGAAGCCGGGCGGATATGGCGCAGGATCTGCTGGCGCACCTGACCTATACGCACACGTTTTTCTACAAGACCTATTATGCGACGCCGCTGGGCGGCGCGCTCTGGACGCTGGCCATCGAGATGCAGCTTTATCTGCTCTTTCCGCTGCTGGCGCGCGCGTTTCTGCGCCTGCCTGCGACGACGCTTGCCGCGATGGTGGGTATCTCGCTCGCGTTCCGCGGCTGGGTTGCTGCAAACGTAGAGGACGTCAGCCTGTATTTCAACCAGCTTCCGGCCTATCTGGATACGTTTGCGCTGGGCATGGCGGCGGCGGTTGCGCATGTGCGACTGTCCGGAAAGCGGCATGGCGCGCTGCAGCGGCTGCTGTGCACGGCGCTGAGCGTGCTGATGCTGATGCTGCTCTGGCGGGTCGCCAGGAGGCAGGCCTCCTGCCCCGGCACGGAGGCTATCCGTCTGGGGCAGATGGCGAACCGGCTTTCGATGGGGCTGTTGGGCGCGGGGCTGCTGCTGTGCTCGGCTCATGCGGGCCTGCTGCTGCGCAAGGTGTTTTCCAACCCGCTGACGCGGTTTGTCTCGTCGGTTTCCATGCAGTTTTATATCTGGCATCAGACGCTGGCCGTCTGGCTGCTCGAGTCGGGCCTCATTCCCAGCCAGTCGGCGACGCCGAATTACGACGGCGAGCACGTCTGGCAGCTCGCCTTCACGGCGGCCTGCTTTATCGGCGCGTTTGCCGTGGCTGCGCTGCTGACCTACGGGTTTGAGCGGCCGGCGGCGAAGGCGCTTGGGCGCCGCCGGGATGCGCTGCGCGGCAGAGCCGAAAAAGAAAAAGGAGCATAAGCATGCTGCATATCGGTTGTCATCTCTCCTGCTCAAACGGCTATCTCGCGATGGGCAGGCAGGCGCTTTCACTGGGCGCCGATACCTTTCAGTTTTTTACGCGCAATCCGCGCGGCGGCTCGGTCAAGGCGTTTGACGAGGCGGACGCTGCGGCGCTCGTGCAGCTGATGCAAACGCATCAGTTCGCGCCGGTCGTCGCGCATGCGCCCTACACGCTCAATGCCTGCGCGGCGGACGAGGGGCTGCGCGGCTTTGCGCGCAGGACGATGCGCGAGGATCTGGAGCGCCTTAAGCACATTCCCGGCGTCATGCTGAATTTTCACCCGGGCAGCCACGTCAAGCAGGGGGTGGAGACGGGCGTGCGCCTGATCGCGCAGATGCTTGATGAGGTGCTCACGGACGATATTCATACGCCCGTGCTGCTGGAGACCATGGCGGGCAAGGGCAGCGAGGTCGGGCGCAGCTTTGAGGAGCTGCGCGCCATCATGGACAGCTGCCGCGCGGGGGACAGGCTGGGCGTCTGCCTGGATACCTGCCATGTCTACGACGCGGGCTATGACGTCGTGGGCCGGCTGGAGGATGTGCTCGGCGAGTTTGACCGAATCATCGGCCTTGAGTGCCTGCGCGCGATACACGTCAACGACAGCAAAAATCCCATCGGGAGCCGCAAGGACCGGCACGAGAGGATCGGAGAGGGGAGCATCGGACTGGAGGCGATGACGCGCATCATCACGCATCCGCGCCTGCGCCATCTGCCCTTCGAGCTGGAGACACCCAACGAGCCGGAGGGCTACGCCAGGGAGATCCGGCTGCTGCGCGCGGCCTACGACGAGGTACTCAAGGGGGTAGAGGCATGAGCGGGACGCGGATTCAGACGGTCGGCCTGATCGGGCTGGGCGCGCTGGGCGTGCTCTTTGGCGAGCGGCTGCTCTCGGGCGGCGCGCAGCTGATCATCATCGCGGACGAGGCGCGCGCCGCGCGCTGCCGCAGAGAGGGCGTGACCTGCAACGGGAAGCCCGTGACGTTTGACCTCGTGACGCCCGCGCAGGGCAGGCCCGTCGACCTGCTGATCTTCGCGACCAAGGCGGGCGGTTTGAGCGCGGCGATGGAGACCGCTGCCGCGTTTGTCGGGGAAAAGACGCTGCTGCTCTCCGTGCTCAACGGCGTGAGCAGCGAGGAGGCGCTTAGCGCGCGCTTTGGCGCTGGCCGGGTGCTTTACTGCACGGCGCAGGGCATGGACGCCGTCAAGGTCGGCCCGGCGCTGACCTACGAGCACGCGGGACAGATCGTGCTCGGCGAGCGCGAGCCGGGCCCGGTGACGGCGCGCGTGCAGGCGGTTGCGGACTATCTTAACGCGCACGGCGTTAAGGCAGAGCCTGTTGAGGACATGCTGCGCCGCCAATGGGGCAAGCTGATGCTCAACGTCGGCGTCAACCAGGCGGTCATGGTCTTTGAGGGCGATTATGGCACGGTGCAGCGCCCGGGCAGGCCGCGCGAGGTGATGCTCGGCGCGATGCGAGAGGCGCAGGCGGTTGCAGCGCGGGAGGGCTTCCCGATCAGCGACGCGGAGTTTGACGCCTGGGTCGCGCTGGTCGATTCTCTGTCGCCCATGGGCAAGCCGAGCATGCGTCAGGATGGGGAGGCGCACAGAAAAAGCGAGGTGGAGCTCTTCGCCGGGGAGATTGTCCGCCGTGCGCAGCGATATGACCTCGATGTGCCCGTGAACCGCTGGCTATTGGACACGGTCAAGGCGATGGAAGCGGCGTATTGAGCGTTTTTCACGCAGCGGAAGCGAAAAAACTTTGGAAAAAGAAGGAAATCGGCACACCGCGTAGAATCTGACATAGAATGGAATTGCCTGTGCGAAGCGCACGGGCAGCTCTTTTTATATGGCAATTTGATTGATAAAGCTAACATGTTGAATCAGGCATGTACGGCAGAAGGAAGCGCATGCTCCCGCCAGGCGGGAGACAGAAGGAAGGATGAATTCCCATGCTGACAAAATGGATAGAAAACAGGATTGAAAAGGGCGGGAGCGTCAAGGATGAGCGCGTGCGCAGCGCATACGGCAAGGCGGCAAGCCTGGTGGGCATTGGCTGCAATGCGATACTCTTCGCGGGCAAGCTCATCGTGGGTACGATCAGCGGCTCCGTGGCGATCACGGCAGACGCGGTCAACAACCTGTCGGACGCCTCCTCGAGCGTCGTGAGCCTGCTGGGCTTCAAGCTGGCGGACCGGCCCGCCGACGCCGAGCACCCATACGGCCATGGCCGCTACGAATACCTCTCCGGCCTGATGGTCGCCGTGATGATCCTCGTCATCGGCGTAGAGCTGCTCAAGAGCAGCATCGAGAAGATACTCGCGCCGACGCCTGTTCTCTTCAGCTGGACGACCGTGTTTGTGCTGGCGGCCTCCATCGCCGTGAAGCTTTGGATGGCGATGTTCAACCGCAGGATTGGCCGGAAGATCGATTCCCAGACCCTGATGGCAACAGCGGATGACAGCCGCAACGACGTGATTTCCACCGGCGCCGTGCTGCTGGCGACGCTGATTGCGCATTTCACCGGGCTGACGCTTGACGGCTTCATGGGCCTGGCCGTCGCGGCGTTCATCCTTGTGAGCGGCTTCAGGCTTGTGCGCGACACAATCGACCCGATGCTCGGCTCCGCTGCCTCCCGGGAGGAGGTCGACCAGATTCGAAGAAAGATCATGACCTATCCCGGCGTGCTGGGCATACACGACCTGCTGGTGCATGACTACGGCCCGGGCCGCGAATTCGCGAGCGTCCACGTCGAGATGGCCGCCAATGAGGACCCGCTCATCAGCCACGACATCATCGACAACATCGAGCGCGATTTTCTGCACGAGCAGAAGCTGCATCTGGTCGTCCACTACGACCCGGTCGTCACGGACGACCCGCGCGTGCCGGTCATGCGCGCATTTATCGCCGAGCTGGCAGCGGCAATCCATCCGCAGATGACGATTCACGATCTGCGCATGGTGCCAGGCAACACGCACACCAACGTCGTCTTTGACTGCGTGGTTCCGTATGACCTCAAGATGCCGGAGGAGGAGATCCGCCGCCGCATCAGCGAGGGCGTTTCGGCGCAATACCCGAATTATTACTGCGTCATCACGACTGAACGCAGCTATATCAGCGCGGCGCGCTGACAGGCGGCTCCCCTGGCTTGAAAGGGGAGTTTTCTGTGTGGTATAATAGAGCCCGCGAAAAGGGAGTGAGAGAATGATGAAACAGGGCAAGCTGGAAGACAGGCTGCTGATGCGCAGGCTGACCACGGATGACACGGCGCAGTACAATGCGCTGCTTCGATATGCGTTCCAGGTGACGGACAGCGAGCTGGCCTCCCTCGGATGGAACCAGAAGGAGATGGAGAAATCCAAAAAGCCCGTGCTCAAGAAGACGGAGTCCTTCGGCTGGTTTGATGGGGACAAGCTGGCCTCGCAGATCAGCATTTATCCGATGCAGGTCAACCTTTTTGGGCAGATGTACAGGATGGGCGGCGTGACCGGCGTGGCGACCTATCCTGAATACATGGGGCGCGGGCTGATGAGTAAGCTGATGAAGCAGGCGCTTGACAATATGCGCGGCAATCACCAAAGCGTCTCCATGCTCTATCCCTACCTTGTGCCGTATTACCGCAAGAAGGGCTGGGAGATTGTCTCGGACAAGATGACCTACACGATCAAGGACACGCAGCTGCCCAAGCGGCGCAAGGTTGGCGGCATGGTCGAGCGCGTGACGATTGACAATGAGGACATCCGGAAGGTTCATGACGCGTTTACCAGGATGCGCCACGGCGCGCTCAAGCGCAATGAGCTGGAATGGGAGGAATACTGGCGCTGGGAGGCGGACGACGTGCTCGTCGCGGTCTATTATGACGCCGATGAGGAGCCGACCGGGTATCTGGTCTATTACATCGCCAACGACGTTTTCCGCATCAAGGAGCTGGTGACCATCAACCAGGAGGCGCGGCACGGCCTTTGGAACTACATCTCCGCGCATTTCTCGATGATCGAGAAGGTGGTCGGCAACAATTACACCAACGAGCCGATGGCGTTCCTGCTCGAGGACAGCGAGATTCAGGAGGAGATTGAGCCCTACATCATGGCGCGCATTGTCGATTTCGAGGAATTCATCCGGCAGTATCCGTTTGACATCATCTCGATTCACGACGACCTGCACTTCATCATCGACGACCCGATCATGGATTGCAACTGCGGCGATTTTTCGCTGCGCTGGGACAAGGAGGGGAGCACCATCCTTGAGCGCGGCGGCACGCGCGGCGAGCTTGTGCGCTGTGACATCCAGACGCTGACGGCGATGTTCTTTGGCTACAAGAGGCCGACGTATTTAAAGCGCGTGGAGCGCCTGCGCGCGGGCGAAACCGCCGTGCGCATCCTTGAGGACATCATCCCCATCGAGCAGCCGTATTTCTCGGATTACTTCTGATTTGGGGATCAGGCAGGAGAACGTGTATGACACAGGAAGCTGAATCGCTCCTTCGCTGTCCGCTGTGCCACGGTCCGCTTGCGCGCCGGGCAAACAGCCTCGTCTGCGGTCAGGGGCATTGCTACGACCTTTCCCGCTTCGGAGATGTGCATCTTGCGCCCGGCAAGCGGGAATCGTTTTACACGAAGGCGCTCTTTGAGAGCCGCGCCAGGATCTTTGAAAGCGGCATGTACGACCCCGTGATTGGGGCGATTGACGAGGTGCTTGGCGCGCTGCTGTCAGGGGAGAAGACGCCCGTGCTGGTGGATGCCGGCTGCGGCGAAGGGTTTTATACGCGAAGGGTGCTTGCGGCGCGCGCGATGACGCGCATCGGATTTGACCTTTCGAAGGAGGCCGTCCGCCTGGCTGCACGCAGCGCGAGGGAGGCGTCGTTCTTCGTCGGCGATCTGGCCAATATCCCGCTGCGGGATGGCTGCGCCGACGTGCTGCTCGACGTATTCACACCGGCAAACTACGCCGAATTTGGCCGCGTGCTCAGGCCGGACGGACTGCTGGTGAAGCTTATGCCGCGGGAGGGCTATCTGTGGGAGCTTCGCGAGGCGGCTGGCGCGAGGCTGCGCCGCGAGCGCTACGACGGCACGCCGGTGGAGGACTACGCCAAAGAGCACATGGAGGTTCTTGCAAGCCGGACGATTACGTATACCCGCCCGGTCGGTGCGGCGCTTGCCGCGCATCTGGCGCGCATGACGCCGATGCTTGCGGGCGTCGATACCGAGACGCTGGATCTGTCGCAGGTGACGCAGATCACGATTGACGAAACGCTGCTCGCCGGCACGGTGAGGGGCTGACAGGAGGATGGCTGTGGACAAGCTCTTTTTTATGAACGATTATGGCGAGGGCGCGCATCCGCTGGTGATGCAGCGCCTGATGGAGACGAATCTGGAGCACACCTGCGGCTACGGGCTGGATGCTTACAGCCTGCGTGCGCAGGAGCTCATCCGCGAGAAGACGGGGCAGCCGGGCGCGGCCGTTCACATGATGACCGGCGGCACGTCGGCCAACATGATTGCGCTTTGCGCGTTCCTGCGCCCGTATGAGGCGGCGATTGCGGCCGAGGGCGGCCACATCAACGTCCACGAGACCGGCGCTGTCGAGGGCAGCGGGCACAAGGTGCTTGTCGCGGAGGGCAGCGAGGGCAAGGTCAGTGCCGAGGGCGTTCGCGCGGTCTGCCTGCGCCATACCGACGAGCATATGGTGCATCCGCGGCTGCTGTATATTTCCCAGCCGACGGAGATCGGGACGGTGTATTCGCTTGCCGAGCTGCGCGCGCTGCGGGCGGTATGCGATGAGCAGGGGCTGATCCTGTTCGTCGACGGCGCGCGGCTGGGCAGCGCGCTGACGAGCGAGGGTTGTGACGTGACGCTGCGCGATCTCGCGGCGTTGGCGGACTGCTTCTACATCGGCGGCACGAAAAACGGCCTGCTCTTCGGCGAGGCGATGGTGATCGTCAATCCCGTGCTGCAGAAGGACTTTCGCTTCATGATCAAGAATCGCGGCGGCATGATGGCCAAGGGACGCCTGTGCGGATTGATGTTCCTGACGGCGCTGGAGCACGACGACTACTTCGCCTGGGCGCGCCACGCAAACGAAATGGCCGACATCGTGCGCGGGGCCATGCGGCGCGCAGGCATTCCCTGCTACCAGGAGACAGTGACCAACCAGATTTTCCCGATCGTCACCGAGGCACAGCGCAAGCATCTGGAGGAGCGCGTCGCCTTTGAGCGATGGAGCGATCTGCCGGACGGACGCTGCGTGATTCGCTTCGTCACGAGCTGGGCGACCCGAAGAGAGGAAGCCGAGGCGCTGGCGGGCGTGCTGGAGGCACTGTAAGGTATGGGCAGAGAGAGGGAAGCGCGTTCCCAGGTTCGAAGACGCCGGCGAGGCTGTGTGACAGGCTGCCTGACGCGGATTCTGCTGCTGCTGGGCGTGGCGGCGCTCGTGTTCGTGGGCGCTTGCGTGCTGGGCTTTGTCAGGAACGACCCGGAAACCGGCAAGCCCTCGCTGACGCTTGAAAACATCGGCCTTGACGATAAGACGCTCTCCACGGCGCAGGAATGGCTCGAGAACGCAAAAACCGCTGTCGGAAGCCTGCCTGTGCTCACCTGGGCCTACGGCGTCGACGCCAGCGGCCTGACAGTCAAGACGCTTCGGGCCGGCGAGGGAGAAGCCGTGCTCATCTGCTGTGACGGCTATACGATGCTCGTGGGCGCAGGGAAGAACGGGCTGCTGACGGCGGGTCAGCTGCTGCTCTGTGGGGTCAATCGACTGAACGTTGCCGTGGCCTGCGGCAATGAGGCGGTGCAGACCGGCGGCATGGCGACAGCCATCGCCCTGGGCAAGCCGGAATACCTGCTTTTTCAGGACTCGCAGACCAAGAATGCGGCGTACAATGCGATGCTCGAGGCCGCGCAGAAGACGGAGAGGACGCAGTTGATCGCTGCGGATGCGGGGCTGACCTTCTCGCTCGGGCGCGCGACGGTGACAATCATCGGCCCGGCGAAGACCAACCATACCGACGAGCGCGACGACGGGCTGTCGCTGCGCATCGACTACGGGCAGACGAGCGTGTTGATTCTGGGGACAATCACCTCGGCGGGGGAGCGCGAGCTCATCTCTTCGGGCGTGCGTCTCGATGCTGACGCGCTGATCTGCGCGCGGGGAGGAAGCGACGCAGCGACCAGCCTGGAGCTGGTCAACGCCGTGACGCCGAGAATCGCCCTGCTGACGGGCATGGAGCCTGCCAACAGCGTCATGATCCGCTTGCAGCGCGCAGGCGTACAGACGCTTGCTGCGAAGGAGAACGGCGTGATGACGCTGCGCTCCGACGGAACAACGATGACAGTGACGCCATAAAGGAGAATAACATCCGCCCATCCTGGGCATCCTGCCGGAGAAAGGCAGGGATGCACAGGATGGGCGGTATTTTTCATCGGATCAGGGAGTGGATGCTGGATCATGCCTACTGGGTGACGCTGGGCGCCGTGATGACCGTCATTGCGGCGAGCGCGCTGTATACACGGGGACTTGAGCGGCAGGCGGCGGGCGTGCAGGCGGCGGCCAACGCGCCAGAGGTGGCGGAGAGCGCCGCGCCGCAGCCGGAGGCGACGCTTGTGCCGCTGGCAACGCTCGCGCCGCTGTCGCTCCACAGCTCGCTCCAGCCGGGCGGAACGACCGTATGGCCCGTGTCCGGCGGTGTGATTCGGGACTTTGACGGCGAGATGCCCGTGCTCTGGGAGGCACTTGACTGCGTACAACTGCATGCGGCAGTCGACCTGGCGGGCGAGGAGGGGGAGAAAGTGCGCTGTGTGATGGACGGCACGGTGTCCGGCACCGTGCGCGATGAGCTGTGGGGCTGGCGCGTCGCCGTCGCTCAAACGGATGGTCAGCAGGCGGTCTATGCAGGGCTTGCGGCCTGCGACGTGACGGCAGGGCAGAACGTCACCCGGGGGCAGACGATCGGCACGCTGCTTGAGCGGATTCCCTGTGAGGCGGAGCTGGGCACACATCTTCATCTCGAGCTGACACGGGAGGGTCAGCGGAGAGACCCGGCTGATATCCTGCCGGATCAACCAAAGGGGACGCAGACCTGATGCTGTTTTGCAGCAAAAAAGCATTCGTGCGAAGGAAGGGGGCGGCAGCCCAACGTACTCCCTATGCAGAATTCCTTCTGGCAAAGCAGGCAGGAATCGAAGCGATATCTGACGGTGAATTTCCTGAACGCTCGATCTGATTTGAGAACGGTTTGAGCGTATAAAAGAAGGCAGGAGAGCGGTTTCTCCTGCCTCTTGCGTGTTGAATCAGCCCAGATAGGCTTTGCGGACGGCGTCGTCATGCATGAGCGCATTGGCGTCGCCCTCCTTGACGATATGGCCGGTTTCCATGACATAGGCGCGCGTAGCGATGGACAAGGCCATCTGCGCATTTTGCTCGACGAGCAGAATCGTCGTTCCGGCGCGATTCAGCTCGCCGATGATGTCGAAGATTTGCTCAACGAGAATCGGCGCAAGGCCCATCGACGGCTCGTCGAGCATCAGCAGCTTCGGCTTGCTCATCAGCGCGCGGCCCATCGCGAGCATCTGCTGCTCACCGCCGGAGAGCGTTCCGGCGACCTGGCGCTGGCGCTCCTTGAGGCGGGGGAAGCGCTCAAAGACATCCTCAAGC
Source organism: Clostridiales bacterium (assembly GCA_022787165.1). Taxonomy (GTDB): domain Bacteria; phylum Bacillota; class Clostridia; order Christensenellales; family Aristaeellaceae; genus Ventricola. Next base: position 18,233 of record JALFVL010000038.1, on the reverse strand, counting down.
GCGGGCGCGATTTCGGCGGCAGGGCGGGTGTAGCCGCCCATCTCCAGATTCTCGCGAACCGTCATCTGTTGAAAGACGCGGCGGCCCTCCGGGCAAAGCGCCATGCCCAGAGAGACGATCTTGCTGGCCGGGATACCATTCAGAGGCTTGCCCTCAAAGGTGATGGAGCCGCTGCGGGCCTTGAGCAGACCGGCGACCGTGTTGAGCGTCGTCGACTTGCCCGCGCCGTTGGCGCCGATGAGTGTGACGATCTCGCGCTCGTTGACCTCGAAGGAGACACCCTTGATGGCGTGGATGCTGCCGTAGTAGACGTGCAGATCCTCGACTTTCAGCATGCTCATCGGTTATGCCTCCTTCTTCTTGCCCAGATAGGCCTCAATGACGACAGGGTTGTTCTGAATCTCCTCGGCCGTGCCCTTGGCGATGATGCGGCCGTAGTTGAGCACACAGATGCCTTCGCAGATGCCCATGACGAGGTTCATGTCGTGCTCGATGAGCAGGATGGCGATGTGGAATTTGTCGCGGATCTTCGCGATGTTCTCCATCAGCTCCTCGGTCTCATGGGGATTCATGCCGGCGGCAGGCTCATCGAGCAGCAGCAGGGAGGGATTGGTCGCCAGCGCGCGAACTATCTCCAGGCGGCGCTGCGCGCCATAGGGGAGAGAACCGGCCTGATGCCTGGCCAGATCCTGCATGTCGAAGATGGAGAGAAGCTCCAGCGCACGCTCGTGCATCTGGCGCTCACCGCGATAATAGGCGGGCAGGCGGAAGATGCCGGAGAACATGCCATAGCGCACCTGATTGTGCAGGCCGATGCGGACGTTGTCCTCAACGGACATGTTGCCGAAGAGGCGGATGTTCTGGAAGGTGCGCGCGATGCCGAGCTTGTTGGCCTGCATCGTGTTCATGCCGGCGGTGTCGCGGCCGTTGAGCAGAATGGTACCCATTGTCGGCTGATACACCTTGGTCAGCAGGTTGAAGACCGTCGTCTTGCCCGCGCCGTTGGGGCCGATCAGGCCGGCGATTTCTGTGCGGCCGATGATCAGATTGAAATCCTCGACGGCATGCAGACCGCCAAATTCGATGCCCAGGTTACGGGCCTCCAGCACGGGCTGGGAATTGAGATCGCGCTCAGGGATGATGCCGTGGCTCGGGGCGGGCACCATTCGGGTGGGCGTTCTCGGCGTTTTCGTCTGGGTCATGCCTTGTCACCTTCCTTCGTGGTTTCGGGCGCAGGGCTGCTGCGCTTTTTGATGTGCGCGGTGAGGCTGTCGATGCCGCCGCGCAGCGTCGGGTTGTTGGTGGCGAGCATGACGAGGATCAGCACGATCGCATAGATCAGCATGCGGTAATCGCCGAACTGACGCAGCATCTCGGGCAGGACGGTCAGCAGCGTCGCCGCGATGATGGAGCCGCGGATGTTGCCGATGCCGCCCAGAACGACGAAGACGAGCACGAGAATGGAGGTGTCAAACTTGAATTTGACAGCCTGAACCGTGGAATAGTTGACGCCGTAAAGCGCGCCGGCCATACCCGCCAGCGCGGCAGAGGTGACAAACGCCATCATGCGGTATTTGGTGACGTGAATGCCGACGGATTCCGCGGCGATGCGGTTGTCGCGGATGGCCATGATCGCACGGCCGGAGCGGCTTCCGATCAGGTTGAGCACGACGGCGAGCGTAAAGAGCACCAGCAGGAAGCCTGCCTCAAACGAGGCGAGCTTGTTGACGCCGGTTGCGCCCATCGGGCCGTTGATGAACACGGTGCCCGGGAGGGAAGGGTTGAGAAAGCCGAAATGAAGCCTGGCGCCATCCAGCGAGAAATAGACGCAGTTGATGAGATTGCGGATGATCTCGCCGAAGGCCAGCGTGACGATGGCGAGGTAGTCGCCGCGCAGGCGCAGCACGGGGATGCCAATCAGCACGCCGGCAATGCCTGCGACGATGCCGCCGGTGATGAGCGCTGCCAGCAGACGGACGAGGTCAAGCTCCGCGCCGGGGAACGCGCTGGCGATCCACTGGCTGGCGATGATGCCGGAGAAGGCGCCGACGCTCATGAAGCCCGCATGCCCCAGGGAAAGCTCGCCGGAAATGCCGACAGTCAGATTCAGGGAGACGGCCATGACGATGTAGACACAGATGGGGACGAGCTGGCCCTTGAGCGAGCGGCTCATCTTGAAGCCATCGATCGCGCCGGAGAGCGAGAGCTCGCACAGCAGGAAGGCGACGATCACCAAGAGATAGGTGAGCGCGTTGCCGGTCAGTTTTTTGCTCCATTTTTTCATGCTGCTCACCTCACACCTTCTCATGGACTTTCTTGCCAAGCAGACCCGTGGGCTTGACAAGAAGAACGATAATCAGCACGGCGAAGACGAGTGCGTCGCCCAGCTCGGTGGAGACGTAGGCCTTGCCGAGAATCTCGATGACGCCCAGCAGGATGCCGCCAATGAGCGCGCCCGGGATGGAGCCAATGCCGCCGAAGACTGCGGCCGTGAACGCCTTGATGCCGGGCATGGAGCCAGTCGTCGGCATCAGCACGGGATAGGCGGAGCAGAGCAGGACGCCCGCGATTGCCGCCAGGCCGGAGCCGATGGCGAAGGTCATGGAGATGGTCGCATTGACGTTGATGCCCATCAGCTCAGCCGCGCCCCTGTCTTCGGAAACCGCGCGCATGGCCTTGCCCATCTTGGTCTTGCCGGTAAAGAGAGTCAGGGCGATCATGATGACGAGATTGGCGAGCACGGTAACGACGGTCTCTCCGGTGATGCGCAGCCGACCGTCAAAGAGAGAGAGCGTGCCGATGTTCACAACGCTGGAAAAGCTCTTGGGGTTTGCGCCCCAGATGAGCAGCGCAAGGTTCTGAAGCAGGTAGCTCATGCCGATGGCGGTGATGAGCACGGCCAGAGAGGTCGCCTGACGCAGTGGCTTGTAGGCCAGACGCTCAATCGTCATGCCAAGCAGTGTACAGACAACGACAGAGACCAGCACGGAGACCATGGGGGACATGCCCCAGTACTGGGTTGCGCTGAAAGACATGAACGCGCCGACCATAATGACATCGCCGTGGGCGAAGTTGAGCATTTTTGCGATGCCGTACACCATCGAATAGCCAAGCGCAATGATGGCGTACACGCTGCCCAGGCTGATGCCGTTGACCAGATATGAAAGGAACTGAATCATGTTCCGCCTAACTCTCCCTTCTGTAGTAGCGCGGTATTCAGGAGGATGAAAATGCGAAAGTAATCAACGCCACCGAAACGGAGCATTCCGGTGAGGTTGATTACTCTGCAAGGGTGCTGTCTCAAAATCAAACGCTCCCCGGCCCAGCACAGGCCAAGCCGGGGAGCATGCGGGATTGAAGGATTACTTCACGCCAACGTAGACGCCATCGGTGATGACCACGGCGGTCGGAGTCTTGTCAACCTCGCCGGAGGCATCCCAACGCATGGTGCCGGTCAGGCCGGTGATCTCGATGGTCGGGAAGACGGAGATCAGCATTTCGCAGGCATCCTCAGCGGAGGTATCGGCGGTGATTCCGGCAGCCTCGATGGCAGCGGCCAGAGCGTAGATGCCGTCATAGGCGTCCGCGGCGAACTGGTTCGGAATATCACCGTGGGCGGCGGTGTAGGTGGCGACGAAATTCTTCGTCAGCTCATCCTCGGCATCGGCGGAGAACGGGGTCAGCAGCATGACACCCTCAGCCAGGCTCTTGTCAAAGCCCTCCAGGCCCAGGATGCCATCCATGCCGTCGACGCCGAAGAAGACCGGCGCATAGTCAACAGCATTGGCCTGCTGCAGAATCATGGAAGCCGGCGTGTAGTAGATCGGCAGGAACACGAGCTCAGCGCCCGCATCCTTCATCTTGGCGATCTGCACGGAGAAATCGGCGTTGGTGTCGTCGGAGAACGCGGCCTCGGCGACGATCTCAAGGCCCAGCTCGGCAGCCTTGGTCTTGAAGGACTGGTAGATGCCCATGGAGTAGTCCTGCGCGTTGTTGTAGATCACGCCGACCTTGGTCGCCAGACCCTTGTCAACGATGTACTGCGCGGAGGCCAGGCCCTGAGCGGAGTCCTTGAAGCAGACGCGGAACATGTTGTCCTTGCCCTGGGTGATGGAGTCGGCGGAGCCAGAGGGCGTGAGCATGAACACGCGCTCCTCGTAGGCAACGTCGGAAACCGCGGCACAGGAACCGGAGGTGACGGTGGAGAGCATGATGGTCACGCCGTCGTCGAGCAGCTTGTTGTAGGCATTGACGCCCAGCTCGCCGTCGCCCTGGTCATCCTCGGCGAGCACCTCGAGCTGAACACCGCCCTTGGCGGAAATCTCCTCGGCGGCAATCTTGGCGCCGTACTCAACGGCCAGACCGTACTGCGCATAGGGACCGGTCAGAGGGCCAATGACGCCGATCTTGATGGCGTCGGCCGCCGCAAAGGACGCGGTCATCACGAGGACGAGCGCCAGAGCGGCCACGAGAATCTTCTTCATGACAAATTCCTCCTGTAATCCGGGCTGAAATCAGCCCCGAAAATGGTTTGTCAGCGCCAAAGCACGGAGCCCGGCGATGATGGGAAACATTATACATCATTTTCCTTGCGTATACAAGGGATTTGCTTTCAGTTTATTTCATGCCTGAAGTGATTTTTTTTCACTTTATGAATCGGGAAATCAAGAATGCTGCATTTTGCTCTGTACAACGGGCCGTTTTCCTTCTATAATGGACGCAGACGAAGGACGCCCTGCCAACGAAGGGCACGGGCACAGGAGAGGACGGGTGGCGATGAACAAACGGAATATGATTCCCCTTTTCGGCACGTTTCTGCTCTGGGGCAGCCTGTATATCGTATCCAAGGTTGCGCTTCGGAGCATTCCACCGGTCACGCTGCTGGCCATGCGGTATCTGGTCTCGATTCCGGCGCTGTTTGTGATTCTTCGGCTTCGCCGGGCGATGAAGCCCGTGGCCGTACAGGACAGAAAGACGATCTTCCTGATCGGCTTTGTCGGATACTTTGCCAGCTTCTGCTTTCAGATGCTGGGCATCAACCGGCTGACGGGCTCGGTTTCCTCGCTGTTGGGGGCGATGAACCCCATTTTTATCCCCATTCTCGCGGCGGTGTTCCTGGGCGAGAAGCTCACGGCGGCCAAGGTGGGGTGTGTGGCGGTGTCGATGGCGGGCGTCGTGCTGATTGTCGGCGTCGGGGGAACAGTCGATGCGCTGGGCGCCGCGCTGATGCTGCTGAGCGTCTTCCTCTGGTCGAGTGCGTCGATCATCATCAGGCGCGTCAGCGGGCGCTATGATCCGATGCAGATTGCCATGCTGGCGATGCTCGCGGCGCTGCCCTTTACGGGCGCATGGGCCATTGCGGAGCTTCGCACGGCGAGTTGCGCGCTGACGGCGCAAAGCCTGCTGGCCGTGCTTTATATGGGCCTGATGGGCACCGCCGCCGCGCATACGCTCTGGAACACGAGTCTCTCGCTGATGGATGCGAGCTTCTGCTCGATGTTCTATCCGATGCAGCCGCTCGTCTCCTCGATCCTCGGCGTACTGATCCTGGGCGAGCGTATCACGACGAACTTTGTCGCCGGCGGCCTGATTATCTGTTGCGGCATCGTGCTGGCCGTGCTCAGCGGCAAAAAGCAAGCCTGACTGCGGCGAGACACGGGTAATTCAGGACAGAAAAGCGCCTCTCTCCAACAAGGAGGGAGGCGCAGGCTGTCGACAGAAGGGTTTTTCTTCCGAGAAGGAGAAAACTACAGTGCGGACGGCGTCAGCGAGAGGAGCGAAACCGTCGGCGGGTTGAAGAGCCGAAAGAAGAAGGAAGGATAGTGTGCATCCTCGCTGCCCAGGCCGGGGCTGGCGTAGACCCAGGTGTGGTCTGCGCGCCTGAGGCCGGAGACGGCGTCGGCGCCGGGAAAGAGGCCGTAGCGCGGCAGGCTTTGGGAGGGAACGAACACGGGGCCGATTACCGGAAGGCGGATGAGCCCGCCCAGGGCGTGGCCGCAGAGCAAGAGGCCGACCTGGCCGGAGGATAGGCCGCTGCTTCGCAGAATTTCCTCGTCGGAGGGCGGAACATGTGTCACCGCGATGACGGCGTCGCTCTCACGCATGGCGGCGCGCGCCGTGCGCGTCTGCTCCAGCCAGCCCAGGTTGTAGGCGGCGAGCTCGATCTCGTTTTCGTCGCCGCCGGCCAGTGCGCTCAGATAGCGCAGCTCAAACTGGCCCTGCATCGCGTCGATATCCAGGCTTAGCTGGTTGCTGGCAGTCAGCCAGAGCGTCTGGCCGTCCCGCTCGATGCCCACCGGCGCGCTGAGCAGCTGCGCGCCGCGCTGGCGCGCGCCCAGCACCCAGGGCGCGAACGGGCTGCCGCCGGGCGCATAATTCATTGAGACGGGCTCGGGATCGTCGTCTCCGGCGATGAAATAGATGGGCGCGTCCGGATTGAGCTCGCGAAGCAGCTCGATGAGCGCATACAGCGGCTGCGCGTTGCCCCGCGAGGAGACCATGTCGCCCGTCATCACGACGGCGTCAAAGGCGGATTTGCCCAGCGCGAAGCGCATGAGCTGCTGGCCGCTGCCAAAGAGCGCACCCTTCAGATCGGAGATGTGCAAAATCGTATAGCCCTCGAACGCCTCTGTCAGCCCACGGATGGGGACACTGATGCGCGAAACGCTGACAAACTGGTTGATCACAAAGTTGGGCACGAGGATCAGCAGCAGTGCCAAAAGGATCAGCAGGAGAGCACGCCTTCCGGGGCGGCTTTTGCGGCGAGGCTCAAAGAAGCTGTGATCCGGGGCGGAGGCCGTGAAATGCGCCGTATGCTCGGAGGAGAAGGCATCGTAGCCGCTGCGGCTCTTGGAGGGGCGTCTGTTCATGGGGCAATCCTCATTCCTGCGTGGGATAAAAGCCGGCGGGCGGCCGGAGGGGAACAAGGAAAAGTATAGCCCATTGGAGCGCGGACATCAAGGGACTTCCGCGAAAGAAATGGCAGAATTGGATAGATCGGGAAAAGACACGGGTCAATGGGGAGCGGGCAGCTCCGGGAGGAAAGCATGGCAAAGGAAAAGACCATATACCAGTGCAGCGCGTGCGGCTATGAGACGGCGAAATGGATGGGAAAATGCCCGGGCTGCGGGGCCTGGAACACGCTGGAAGAGCAGGCGCCCCAGGCGGCGCAGGCCGCGCCGGTCAAGGCGATCAAGCAGCGGCCCGGAACGGGCGCGCAGGCGCTCAGGCTGTCGCAGATCCCCGAGGAGAGCGCCGTGCGCGCAACGACGGGCATCGAGGAGCTCGACCGCGTGCTTGGCGGCGGCGTGGTCGAGGGCTCGCTCATGCTGGTGGGCGGCGACCCCGGCATCGGAAAATCGACGCTGCTTTTGCAGGCCTGCGAGCATCTGGCCAAAAGCGGCGCGCGCGTGCTGTATGTCTCTGGCGAGGAGTCGGCGCGGCAGATCAAGATGCGCGCCAGACGGCTGGGTGTGGCGAGCGAAAACCTCTTCATCCTCAGCGAAAACGCGATGGACGCGGCGGAAAGGCGCTGGGAGGAGATACAGCCGGATTACATGGTGATCGACTCGATTCAGACAATGTACAGACCCGACATGGCCAGCGCGCCGGGCAGCGTGTCGCAGGTGCGCGAATGCGCCAGCCTACTCATGCGCATGGCAAAGACGACGGGCTGCGCCGTCTTCCTCGTCGGGCATGTGACCAAGGAGGGCGCGATCGCCGGCCCCCGGGTGCTGGAACACATGGTCGACGTCGTGCTCTACTTCGAGGGCGACCATCAGCATCAGTACCGCATTCTGCGCGCGGTCAAGAACCGCTTTGGCTCGGTAAACGAGCTGGGTCTCTTTGAGATGCGGGAGACGGGTATGACGCCCGTGCTCAACCCCTCGGAGGCGCTGCTCTCGGAGCGGGCGCGCAACGTGCCGGGCTCCTGCGTTCATCCCGCGATTGAGGGCTCGCGGCCGATGCTTGTCGATGTGCAGGCGCTCGCGCTTCAGACGGCCTACGGCATGCCCAGACGCACCTCCAACGGCTTTGATGCCGGACGCCTGGCGCTACTGCTGGCCGTGCTGGAAAAGCGCGCGGGCATCGCGCTGCTGGGGCAGGACGTCTATGTCAACGTGGCGGGCGGTCTTGCGCTCAGCGAGCCGGCGGCGGATCTGGCGCTCTGCGCCGCCGTTGCCTCGAGCGTGCGGGAGGTCTGCATCCCGGGCGACTGGGCCGTGATGGGCGAGGTCGGCCTGGCAGGGGAGATTCGCGGCATCTCGCAGGCGGAGCGGCGGCTGGCAGAGTGCAGGCGGCTGGGCTTTACGACCTGCGTCATGCCCAGGGAAAACGCGAGGAGCCTTGGCAAGATGGAGGGCATGCGCATTTACGGTGTGGAAACGCTGGCCGAGGCTGTCTCCATCCTGATTGGCTGAGCGGGAGGAAACACTAGCTTTTTGGCGCGCAATCCTGTATAATAGAAGCAGACCTAACTGTGCCGGGAGGGCACAGCGGTACTTCCACGGCATGCCTTCCGCCGGTCGGACGGCTGCCGGATTGATTGGAGGAAATAGATTGATGAAGCTGATTGTGGCGATTGTGCAGGACGAGGACGCGGGCCGTCTGGTTTCCGCACTGATGGATAAGGGATTTGGCGTGACGAAGCTGGCGACAACCGGCGGTTTTCTTCGCGCGGGCAATACGACGCTGATCAGCGGCGTAGAGGACGACAAGCTTGACGAGGCGCTCTCGATCATCGAGAAAATCTGCAAGAGCCGGGAGCAGATCACCGCGTCGACAACCCCGATGAGCGGCGGCGCGGGCGGCGTCTATGTGCCGTATCCGATCCGCGTGACGGTGGGCGGCGCGACGGTCTTTGTGCTGGAGGTCAGCCAGTTCCTGAAGGTGTAAGGCATGCCGGCGTTTGAGGATTTTGAGGGGCAGAGCGCGCATATCGCCAGGCTTCACAGCGATTTTGAGCGGGGCGTCTTTGTTCATGCCTATCTGTTGGCCGGGCCGAAGGGAACGGGCAAGCGGAGCGTCGCGCGCCTGTGCGCGATGACGGCGCTGTGCAAGGGACAGAAAAAGCCCTGCGGCGTCTGTGGCCCGTGCCGGCGGGTGCTCGCGGGTACGCATCCTGACGTTCACACGGTGGAGCCCGAAAAGGGCAAGAAGACGATCGGCGTGGATGTGCTGCGCGAGGCCATTGACGAGGTTGGCACCAAGTCCTTTGAGGACGGGGCGAAGATCATGCTCTTTCCTGAGGCGGAGCGGATGACGCCTGCCGCGCAGAACTGTCTGCTCAAGACGCTGGAGGAGCCGCCCGCCGGGACGGTCTTCTTTCTGATGACCGATCAGCCCGGCGCGCTGCTGCCGACCGTCGTCTCGCGCTGCCGCGTCATCCGTTTTCATCCACTCTCCCAGGAGCAGACCGAGGCGCGGCTTCGTGCGCTCGGGCTGGGCGCGCAGGACGCGGCGCGGCGCGCGCGCATGGCGGAGGGCTGTGTGGGACAGGCGCTTGCCATCGACGAGGAGCAGCTTTCCCTCCGGCAGACGCTGACGAAGGACGTCTTTTCGGTTCACAGCCCGTCCGGCGCACTCGCGGTGGTTAACCGCTACAAGGAGGACAAGGAGCGGCAGGCGCTGGTGATGGATGTTCTCGAGTGCGCTGTGCGGGATATTTTGATCGCGCAGTCCGGCGGATCGCCGCTGGAGGGCGCAGGCTATGCAGCGGAGGCAGAGGCCTATGCGCGCGCGGTGCCGCCGGAGGGCGGAATAGCGCTTTCTCGGCAGGTGACGCAGGCCCGCAAAATGCTGGGCAGCAACGTCGCCTTCGCCTCGGCACTGGAGACGGTTTTGTTAAAGGTTTCGGAGGAATATGCAAAGTGGCAATGGTAGTCAGGGTGCGCTTCAAGCGCGCCAGCAAGCTATATGATTTTGACCCGAACGGGCTTGAGCTGCATACCGGCATGAGCGTCGTGACGGAGACCGCGCGCGGCGTGGAGCTGGGCGAGTGCATGTCCGGCGTGATGGAGATGCCGGACGAGAACATCGTCTCCCCGCTCAAGCCGATCATCCGCATTGCGACAGAGCAGGATCTGGCGATTCAGAGGCGAAACGAGCAATATGAAAAGGATGCCTTCGACATCGCGCTGGAGCGCATCGCGGATCACAAGCTCGAGATGAAGCTGGTGGATGTTGAATACGCGTTTGATCATTCCAAGATCATCTTCTATTTTACGGCCAACGGGCGCGTCGATTTCAGAATGCTGGTCAAGAATCTGGCGGGTATCTTCAAGACGCGCATTGAGCTGCGCCAGATCGGTGTTCGCGACGAGGCGAAGATGCTCGGCGGCATCGGCCCCTGCGGGCGGCCGATCTGCTGCCGCTCCTTCCTGGGCGACTTTACGCCCGTGTCCATCAAGATGGCGAAGGAGCAGAATCTCTCGCTCAATCCGACCAAAATCTCCGGCCTTTGCGACCGGCTGATGTGCTGCCTGAAATACGAGCAGGATCAATATGAGACGACGCGCAAGCGCATGCCGCGCGTGGGCAGGGAGATTATCACGCCCGATGGCGTCGGCACGATCAACGCGATCAATGTGCTTGAGGAGCGCGTCCGGGTGCGCATTGCGGTTGGCGATTCGTTTGAGCTGCGCGATTACGCGATCGACGATTGCCTGCGCCCGGCGCAGGACGCACAGAGCGCCGCGCCCCACCCGGAGAAGCCCGAGGGCGGCGAGAAGCCCGAGAAGGGACGGCGGCCAGAGCGCGGCGAGAAGCCCGAGAAGGGCGAACGCGGCGAGCGGGCGGAACGCAGGCAGGAGGGCGGCGCGCGCAGGGAGCGTCCGCGGCCCGAGAGCGGCGACGAACGCAAGCCCCGCCGCGGGGACAAGCCGCCCCGCCGCGGCGGACAGGGCGACAGACCTGAACAGCAGGGGCAGGCGCCGCGCAGGCCTGAGGCGCGGCCCTGGCCGGCAGATCGGCAGGAAATGGCGCCGGAGGCTGAACGGAGTTCGGCAGAACCGAACCTGCGTCAGGCAGAGGAGGCCGCCATCCTGTTCGAGGAGACGGAGACTTCCGTGCAGACGATTGACCTGATTGCGGAGGAACCCGCCGCGCAGGAGAAAACGGTGGAAGCCCCGGTACAGGCGAGACAAAACGCTGCCGAGGAAATTGAGTTTGCGGAAGGCGACGAGCCGGAGGACCTGCTCTGAGCAGAGCGCGGATTCTGCGGGAAAAGTCGAAAATCACCTTGCAAAACCCTATGCACCGTGCTAAAATGAAGCGGGAAAAACCCAAAGACTATCCGGGAGGTGAAAAGTATGGCTTATCAGATTTCTGACGATTGCATCTCTTGCGGCGTCTGCGCCGGCAACTGCCCGGTGAGCGCGATCAGCGAGGGTGATGGCAAGTACGTGATTGATGCGGACACCTGCATCGACTGCGGTGCGTGCGCGGAGAACTGCCCGGTGGGCGCCCCGGCTCAGGCCTGAGTCTTGCGACTGCGGATGCATTCGGAGCTTTTCCGGGTGCATCTTTTTTTGCTTGATCGGATGGCTCCGGGCGGGGGGGCATGATGGGCTGTCCGGAGTTTCTGTTTATAAAGAAGCGACAGAGGAGGGATGGAGCTTGAAAAAGCGCAGGACACACCGGCGCGTTTCCCTGGGGACGCTGCTGATGCTGTTGCTGACCGCTGCCGTCCTGATTCTATGCGGCGTGTTTCTGGCCGTGATCGCCGGAAACGGGCTGACCGAGCGCAGCGAAGTCCTTTTTTCCCTCCCGATCGGGGAGAGCGGGACGCAGGAGGCGCCGGCGGTTGAAGCCGCTGCGCCACAGACCTCGCCCACAGAGGATCGACAGGCGGATGTGCCGCAGCCCTCGCCATCTCCCGTGCCAGCCGTGAGCACGTTTACGCTCTCGGCTGGGGGAACCGTCTACGCGCCAAAGGCCATCCGCGAGAGCGCGATGGAGGGAAGCGACCATTATGACTTTGAGCCCGTCTTTGCGGGACTCGGCGACGCGCTCAGCAGCGCGGATCTGTCTATCGTCACGCTTGAAACGACGACCGCCGGTGCGCAAAAGGGCTACGGAAACTACAATACGCCGCCGCAAATCCTCGATGGGCTTCGCGCCGTGGGCGCGGACCTCGTGTCACTTGCGACAGAGCGGGCGCTTGACAAGGGCTATGAAGGCCTGGCGCTGACGGCCGGCGAGCTGACAGCCCGTGGAATGGCGAGCGCGGGCATCTCGCTGAACGGCAGCGCGCAGGGAAGCAGCCTCTTTGGCGTCAACGGCGTGCAGGTCGCCGTGCTCGCCTATACCTATGGGCTGAGCGACGAGGGCAAGCAGCAGACGCGGGAGGCGGAGCGCGCGGCGGTTTGTTCCATCGATGCGCAGCGGATGGTCGACGATATCCGCCAGGCGCGCGCGGCAGGGGCGAATGTCGTCATCGTGCTGCCGCACTGGGGAACGAAAAACAAGCAGGAGACCCCCATGGAGATCCGGCAGCTGGCCGTGACGCTGGCGCAGGCCGGTGCGGACATCATTTTGGGTACGCATCCCAATGTGGTGCTGGAGACGGAGCGTCTGCGTGTGACGCGCGCGGACGGGCTTGACTATGAGACGGTGGTCTGCTATTCCCTGGGCAGCCTGCTGACGGACGCACGCGCTGCGGAGAACACGGCGGGCATGATCGCGCATCTGTCCGTGAGCTATGACCCGTCCATCCGTCGTGTGACGCTGGGCGAGCTCGTCTGCACACCGGTATACATTGCGCGGGACAGGGTGGACATGACGACGGTCTATCGCGTCGTCGACACGGACAATGCGGCCGCGCTGGCCGCGCTCAGCGCACAGGAGCAGAGCGCGGCGAAGGAGGCCGCGCAGGCTGTTCGCGACATCACAGGACAATCCAAGCGGGAAGAAGAGGGCGAAGGATAGGCATGAACGCAAAACGCGCCGCGGATCGCGGCATACAGGTCGGCATGCTGCCGAAGGGAAGACTCAACAAGATCACCGACGTGCCGGGCGTCCGCGTGGGCCACGCGACCATCCGCGATGCGCGGCATCATACCGGCGTGACGGTCGTTCTCCCCTGCGGGGACAACATGTTCAAAAGCAAGCTCACGGCGGCGTCGTTTGTTCTCAATGGCTTTGGCAAGACGCAGGGGCTTGTGCAGGTGGACGAGCTGGGCACGCTGGAGACGCCGATTGCGCTGACCAACACGCTCAACGTCGGCATCGTTCACGATGCGATGGTCAGCTACATGGCCGCGCGGTGCCGGGAGGATCGGGTGGAGATGCACTCGATCAACCCTGTTGTCGGCGAATGCAACGACGCGACGCTCAACGCCATTGAGGACAGGCCCGTGACGGCGGCGCATGTCATGCAGGCGATTGCGGACGCAGTGGAGGACTTTGACGAGGGCGACGTCGGCGCGGGTGCGGGCACGGTCTGCCACGGACTCAAGGGCGGCATCGGCTCGGCCTCACGTCAGCTGATGATCGCGGGAAAGACCTACACCCTCGGCGTCCTCGTGCAGAGCAACCACGGCTGTCTGGAGGAGCTGACCGTCTGCGGGCGGCGGCTGGGCGAGGAGATTCTCGCCAGGAGGAAGGCTGCGCCGCGGGAGGAGCCCAATGACCGCGGGTCGATCATGATGATTGTCGCGACGGATCTGCCCGTCAGCGACCGCCAGCTCAGGCGGATTCTCAAGCGCTGCTCGGTCGGCCTCGCGCGCTGCGGCAGCTACTTCGGCCACGGCAGCGGCGACGTGATGATCGGCTTTACGACGGCCAACCGGATGCCCCATGGCGGCATGCATCGCGTGCTGACCCAGCAGGTGGTCACGGAGCATTCGCTCGAGCTCGCCTTCCGGGCGATCGCGGAGGCGACGCAGGAGGCCGTGCTCAATTCGCTCTGCTGCGCGGATGACGTGACGGCGGAAAACGGCGAGGTTGTCGAGGCAATCGGGCGGTATCTGTAATCCCCAAAGGAGAAACGCAGAAGAATGAGGCCTGAGAGATGAGGCCCTTTGGGCAGATTGGAGGCTGGGAGTCAGCCGCCGCGAGCAGCGACTCATGCAGACGTCGGAAATCGCAGGGAGCGCCTATGGCGCGGCCATGCGGGATGAGGCCAAGAAAAGGGGCATACGCAGACCCGCGCATGCCCTTTTGCGAAAACAGCATTATCGTTTTTTCCTGTGCCGGACAGCCTCGCTGAGCAGATATTCGATCTGCGCGTTGATTGAGCGGAAGTCATCCTCCGCCCAGGCGGCAATTTCATCCCAGAGGGACGGCGAGAGGCGAAGGAGCACCTGCTTCTTCGCCTTTTCTCTGTCCTTGACGGCCTTTTCCTTTTGCAGAATGGCGGCTTCCAGCTCGCTGATGCGGGCGAGGCGCGCCTGAAGCTGCGCCTCGCGCTCCCGGATTTCCTGTTCGTTCAAGGGATCACCTCCGGGAATCAGTAGAGGCTGCCGCTGTTGACGACGGGCTGCGCGTCCTTGCTGCCGCAGAGGACGACAAGCAGGTTGGAGACCATCGCGGCCTTGCGCTCCTCGTCGAGCACGACGACCTCGTCCTCACTGAGCTGGTCGATGGCCATTTTGACCATGCCGACCGCGCCCTCGACGATCTTCTGGCGCGCGGCGATGATAGCGGTCGCCTGCTGGCGCTGGAGCATGGCGGCGGCAATCTCATCGGAATAGGCGAGCGTGGTAATGCGCACGTCCTCGATGACGAGCCCCGCATCCCGGACGCGCTCGGCGAGCTCCTGCTGCATGATTTCGGAGACCTCACTGCTCGAGCCACGCAGGGTCTTCTCGTCCGCGTCATTTTCCATCGTGTCATAGGGGTAGAGGCGGGCGATGTTGCGAATCACGGAATCGCACTGGATGGACAGGTACTGCTCAAAATTCTCGACAGAGAAGACTGCGGCGGTCGGGTTGTCGACGCGCCAGATGACGACGGAGCCGATGATGATCGGGTTGCCCAGCGCGTCGTTGACCTTCTGCTTGCGGTTATCCAGCGTGCGGGTCTTCAGAGAAATCTTCTTCGAGGCACGGAGGAGGGACGAGAACTCGAGGCCGTTCACATTTCTGCGCACGGCAGGCTCGGCTGCTTCGGTCGCGGCAGCAGCGGGCGCATTGGCCAGGGCAAAGGGGTTGACATAGTAGAAGCCGGGCTTTCGGAGCGTGCCGAAGTATTTGCCAAAGAGCGTCAGCACGATGGCCTGGTTCGGCCCGACGACGCGGAAGCCCACCATCAGAATTGGGAAGATGACCATGCCTGCGATGCCCACGCCCAGCAGCACACCGCCGATAACATAAGACGCGCGGGACAGGCGGAAGCAGCTCAGCACAAAGCAGGCAACAGCGGCGAGAAAGCCGACGAGCACGACGGGAAGCACGGCAAAGCCGTTTAAATGCGGCGAGGTCTTCTCCTGTGGCAGCTGAACGATGCGGTTTTCCATAAAGAACCCTCCCTTTCGGATTTACATGATAGCTTTTTGATATCATCATGATACAACGGAAGCGGGAGACTGTCAAGAGAAACCGAAAAAAAGCGCGGAAAAACTTCGCGCGTTGTTCCCGCAGGCCGATTGCCAATCCGGGCGGGCAATGATATAATAGAGCGAAATGTGACAAAATCCGGCGGACGGTCAAGGAGACAGGACATGCTCATCACAAGGAAAAAAGGGGACATGCAGACGCTGGGGCAGGACAGCTTCAGCGCCAGCGTGCAGGGAAGCGCGCCTGCGCGGGAGAATGTGACGCATCCCGCAGCGGGCATTGCCTGCGCGATGGCTGCGCGGCATGTGCTCGAGCTGGCGGACAATGGGGACGGAACGCTGACCGTCGTGCGCTGCATCGACAAAGCAGCAGACGATCTGGACATCCAGTTCGAGGCTGGCGGTTGCCCGGTGACGGCGATTGCCGCCCGGGCGTTTGAGGGCTGCACGGCGATGCGGCGCGTGACGCTGCCGCAGGGCCTGAGGCAAATCGGCGAAATGGCCTTTTCCGGCTGCTCGCGCCTGACCCGGCTGACGATCCCGGGGAGCGTCGGCCGGGTAGGCACGCTGGCGTTTGCCAAATGCGCCGGGCTGGAGCGCGTGCGCATCGAGCCGGGGGTGCAGGCGCTCGGCCCATCGTGCTTTTCCAAATGCGCCGCGCTTGCGCGGGTGGATATCCCCTCGAGCGTCGTGCAGATCGGCGGCGGCGCGTTCTTTGGCTGCGGCAGGCAGCTCGTGCTCCACGGCGCGCAGGATGCGCCGGCCCGGCGGTACGCGCAGCTCAACGGCATCGGCTACGATTCCGAAAGCTGGCGGGAGGATGAAACGCTTGTCCTTGAAGAGACGGAGGACGGCTCGCTGCGCGTGCTCGGAGCCCGGGAGGAACGCCCCGTCCGAATTGAGATTCCCGGGGAGCTCTGCGGGCGGGCTGTCTGCGAAATCGCGCCCAAGGCGTTTTTCGCCTGCGGCACGCTTGAGCAGCTCGTCATTGGCGGCAATGTCCGCGCCATTGGGGAGAGCGCCTTCTTTGGCTGCCGCTCCATGAGGAGCGTCAGCTTTGAGCGCGGGCTGGAGCACGTCTGCGACAGCGCGTTTGCCGGCTGCGAAAACCTGACGCAGGTGACGCTTCCCTGGGGAACGGGCAGCATTGGGCGGATGGCCTTTTTTGGCTGCTCACGACTCTCATTTGTCAAAATGCCCGCGACGACGCGGGTCAGTGATCTGGCCTTTGACGGCTGCGCGCCGAATCTGCGCGTGTTCGGCGGCGTGAACGCCGGGAGAAGCCCCGTGGCGCTGTGAGCCGGACTGCCGTGCTGCGCCGGCAGGAGGACAGCGGGGAAACGAGGCAACTGCACAACAGACATTAAGATGAAGGGAAATCAGAAGATGAAGAGGATCGGTTTTGACAGTCAGAAGTATATTCGCCTGCAGTCTGAGCGCATCCGGGAGAGGATTGCGCAGTTCGGCGGCAAGCTGTATCTTGAGTTCGGCGGCAAGCTCTTTGACGACTACCATGCCTCGCGTGTGCTTCCGGGCTTTGAGCCGGACAACAAGATCAAGATGCTGCTGGAGCTGCGCGATCAGGCGGAAATCGTCATCGCCATCAACGCGGGAGATATTGAAAAGAACAAGCGGCGCGGCGACCTGGGCATCACCTATGATACCGACGTCATGCGCCTGATCGACATCTTTCGCGGCTTTGGGCTGTATGTCGGCTCCATTGCGCTGACGCAGTATGCGTCTCAGCCGTCCGCCGTCGTCTTTGAGAACAGGATGAAGGCGCTGGGCCTGCGTGTCTATCGCCACTATCGCATTGCGAATTATCCGGCGGATCTCAAGCTTGTCGTCAGCGATGAAGGCTACGGCCGCAACGATTATATCGAGACGACGCGCTCGCTGATCGTCGTGACCGCGCCTGGCCCGGGCAGCGGCAAGATGGCGACCTGCCTTTCGCAGCTCTACCATGAGCACAAGCGCGGCGTCAAGGCGGGGTACGCAAAGTTTGAGACCTTCCCGATCTGGAATCTTCCGCTCAAGCATCCGGTCAACCTCGCCTACGAGGCGGCGACGGCTGACCTCAACGACGTCAACATGATCGATCCCTTCCATTTGGAGGCCTACGGCGTCACGACGGTCAATTACAACCGCGACATCGAGATCTATCCCGTGCTGCGCACGATCTTCGAGCGCATCTACGGCGAATGTCCCTACAAGAGCCCGACGGACATGGGCGTCAACATGGCAGGCTTCTCGATCACGGACGACGAGGCCTGCTGCGAGGCATCCAGGCAGGAGATCATCCGCCGCTACTTCAAGGCGGCCTGCCTGCGCCGTCAGGGCCTGACCTCGGACGACGAGGTCGGCAAGATCGAGCTGCTGATGCGCACGCTCAACATCGAGCCGGAAATGCACAGCGTCGTGCCAGCGGCGCTTGCCGTCGCGGAGCGCACAGGCATGCCTGCGGCTGCCATCGAGCTGCCCGACGGCCGGGTGGTCACGGGACGCACGACCGATCTCTTCGGCCCCTCCTCAGCGGCGCTGCTCAACGCGCTCAAGGCGCTGGCCGGCATCCCCGACGAGATCAAGCTCATTTCCCCCGAGGTCATTGGTACGATTCAGACGCTGAAGACGGGCTACATGAAGAGCCAGAATCCGCGCCTGCATACCGACGAGATGCTTATCGCGCTCTCCATCAGCGCGGCGAGCGACGAAAACGCCATGCGCGCCATGCAGTGCC
>JALFVL010000014.1 GCA_022787165.1 Clostridiales bacterium | reverse complement strand
GTACGGCGTCTGCCGCATTTGTTTCCGCGAACTGGCGTACAAGGGACAGATTCCCGGCGTCCGCAAGGCCAGCTGGTAAGGAGGGACTGAAATGCTCGTTAACGATCCCATTGCAGATATGCTCACCCGCATCCGCAATGCTCAAGTCGCCAAGCATGAGAGCGTGATGATTCCGGCTTCCAACATGAAGAAGTCCATCGCGAAGATCCTGCTCGACGAAGGCTATATCAAGAGCGTTGATCTGATCGACGACGGCCTGGCCGGCCAGATCAAGATCGGCCTCAAGTACACCGATAAGAAGCAGAGCGTCATCGTTGGCCTCAAGCGCATCAGCAAGCCGGGCCTGCGCGTCTACGCGCAGTGCGAGGAGCTGCCGAAGGTGCTCGGTGGTCTGGGCATTGCGATCGTCTCCACGTCCAAGGGCGTGATGACCGATAAGCAGGCTCGCGAGGCCAAGGTCGGCGGCGAAGTGCTCGCCTACATCTGGTAATTGACGACGCTGAAACGGAGGTAGAAACAATGTCTCGAATCGGAAGACATCCGATCGCAATCCCGGCTGGCGTCACGGTTACCGTTTCCGACGACAACCTTGTCACCGTGAAGGGCCCGAAGGGCACGCTGACCCAGGAGGTCAACAAGAACATCACCGTCAAGCAGGAGGGCACCGAGATCCATGTGACCCGCCCGAACGACGAAAAGCAGAACCGCGCTTTCCATGGCCTCTATCGCGCGCTGATCGCCAACATGATCACCGGCGTGAGCACGGGCTACAAGAAGACGCTCAACCTGGTGGGCACCGGCTACCGCGCCGACGCCAAGGGCGACACCCTCACCATCACCATCGGCTACAGCCATCCGGTGATCATGAAGGCGCCAGCCAACATCGCCTTCGCCACGCCGAACCAGACGACCATCGAGGTCTCCGGCATCGACAAGCAGCAGGTGGGCAACGTTGCCGCCGACATCCGCGCTGTCCGCAGCCCGGAGCCGTATCATGGCAAGGGTATCCGCTATGCTGGCGAGGTTGTCCGTCAAAAGGAAGGCAAGACTGGTAAGAAGTAAGAAAGGGAGTGAGCGCTAATGTTCACCAAACGTGATCGTAATGAGATCCGTGTGATCCGTCATGAGCGTGTGCGTAAGAAGATCAGCGGCACGCCCGAGATGCCGCGCCTGAGCGTCTATCGCAGCCTCAACCACATCTATGTGCAGGTGATCGACGACACCGTCGGCAAGACCCTGGTTTCCTGCTCCACCCTCGATCCGCAGATCAAGGGCCAGCTCGCTGAGCTGGACAAGAAGGGCGCGAGCAAGCTCGTCGGCAAGACCGTCGCCGAGCGCGCGCTGCAGGCCGGCATCAAGCAGGTCGTCTTCGACCGCGGCGGCTATGTCTACACCGGCCGCGTGGCGGAGGTCGCCGCAGGCGCCCGTGAAGCGGGCCTCGACTTCTGATTCAAGGGAGGATACGAAGAATGCCTCAGGAAATGGAAAAGAAACCGCAGGAGCGCGGCGAGCGCCGTGAGCGCGGCCCGCGCCGCGACCGCAGGCCGGAGAGCGAGTTCCAGGAGAAGATGGTTGCGATCAACCGCGTCTCCAAGACTGTCAAGGGCGGCCGCAACATGCGCTTTGCTGCGCTGGTCGTCATCGGCGACGGCAAGGGCCGCGTCGGCTGCGGCATCGGCAAGGCGACCGAAATTCCGGAAGCTGCGCGCAAGGCTGGCGAGGATGCCAAGAAGCATCTCGTTCATGTCAGCATGAAGGGCACGTCCATCCCGCACGAGACCATCGGCCACTTTGGCACCGGCGAGATCGTGCTGCTGCCGGCCCCGGAAGGCACCGGCGTCATCGCCGGCGGCCCGGCCCGTGCTGTTCTCGAGCTCTGCGGTATCAAGGATATCCGCACCAAGAGCTACGGCTCCAACAACCCGATTAACATGGTGAAGGCGACCATCGAGGGTCTGGCTTCCCTGCGCAGCGCCGAGGAAGTGGCGAAGATGCGCGGCAAGACCGTCGAAGAGCTGCTCGGCTGAGAAGGAGGAAGAGACGATGAAATTGCAGGTTACGCTTGTGAAGTCTCCTGTCTCCAGCAAGCCCAACCACATCAAGATTGTGAAGGCGCTGGGCCTGCACAAGATCCGCTCCACGAAGGTGTTTGAGGACACGCCGTCCATCCGCGGCATGATCTTCAAGGTCAAGCACCTGGTGGACGTGGTCGAGATCGGCGAGTAAGGAGGATTTCACCATGAAGCTGAATGAGCTGAAGCCCGCTGTGGGCTCCACCACTTCGCCGCGCCGTCTCGGCCGCGGCGTCGGCTCCGGCCTGGGCAAGACGTCCGGCAAGGGCCACAAGGGCGCCAAGGCCCGCAGCGGCGGCGGCAAGCGTCCGGGATTTGAGGGCGGCCAGATGCCTCTGGTCCGTCAGCTGCCCAAGCGCGGATTTACCAATATCTTTGCGAAGGAATACGCGACCGTGAATGTCGGCGCTCTGGAGATCTTCGAGGAGGGCACTGAGGTGACCGCCAAGCTGCTCGTTGAGAAGAAGATCATCCGCAAGGAGCTTGACGGCCTCAAGGTTCTGGGCGGCGGCGAGCTGACCAAGAAGCTGACGGTGAAGGCCGTGAAGTTCACCGCAGCTGCGAAGGAGAAGATCGAGGCCATCGGTGGAACTGCTGAGGTGATCTGATATGCTGGAAAAGATGAAGAATGCCTGGCGCATTCCGGAGCTCCGCAAGAAGATCCTCTACACCTTTGGCATGCTGCTGGTCTACCGTCTGCTGAGCGTTATCCCGGTTCCGGGCATGAACCTCGCGGAGGTCAGCAAGTATGTCGACCAGTTCTCCATCCTCGGATTCATGAACATGATGACCGGCGGATCCTTCTCCCAGATGACCATCATGGCGATGGGCATCACGCCGTACATCAACGCGAGCATTATCCTGCAGCTGCTGACTGTGGCTGTGCCCGCGCTTGAGAAGCTGGCGAAGGAAGGCCCCGAGGGCCGCAAGAAGATCACCGAGTGGACCCGCTACCTGACCGTCGTGCTCGCGTTCATCCAGGCCGTTGGCCTCGTGTTCGCGATGCGCGCCACGGCCAAGGAGGGCTTCCTCTGGTACGTCGTCATCGGCCTGTCCATGGCGGCCGGCACCTCGCTGGCGATGTGGATCGGCGAGCGCATCACGGAAAAGGGCATCGGCAACGGCATCTCCCTGCTGATCATGGCGGGCATTGTGTCCAACATGTTCAACTGGGCGACCAGCGCCCTCGCCGGCATGGTTGACGGCTCCGTCTCCGTGATCGCCGTGGTCGCGATCGTCGTCGCGTTCCTCGCGATGATCGTCGCCATCACCTACGTCGACATGGGCGAGCGCCGCGTGCCTGTGCAGTATGCCAAGCGCGTGGTCGGCCGCAAGATGTATGGCGGCCAGTCCACCCACATCCCGATGAAGCTGAACTCCACCGGCGTCATGCCGCTGATCTTCGGCTTTGCGATTCTCCAGTTCCCGGCGACCATCTTCGCGTTCTTCCCGAGCAGCGGGATCAACCTCTGGTGGTCGAACTTCCAGGCCGGCATCTGGTATCAGGTTGTGCTCGCGGTGCTGATCATCGCGTTCACCTACTTCTACACCAGCATCACGTTCAATCCGGTTGACATCAGCAAGAACCTGCAGCAGAACGGCGGCATCATCCCCGGCATCCGCCAGGGCCGCGCGACGACGGACTACCTGAGCCGCGTGTCGAGCCGTCTGACCCTGTTCAGCGCGCTGTTCCTCGCCGTGCTGGCGACCATTCCGACCATGCTGACCCGAATCTTCGGCATCAACGCGCCGTTCGGCGCGAGCTCCGTGCTGATCGCGGTTTCCGTCGGCATCGAGACGATCCGTCAGATTGAGGCGCAGATGGTCATGCGTCACCACAAGGGCTTCCTCGGTTGATATCCGACAAGCGTGAGGTGCTCACATGAATGTGATTTTTCTTGGCCCGCCCGGCGCGGGCAAGGGGACCCAGGCCGTTCGCGTGTGCGAGCGGCTGGGCATCCCTCAGATTTCCACGGGCGACATCCTTCGCCGCGCGATCAAGGAGCAGACGCCGACCGGTCTGGCCGCCAAGGCCTACATCGACAAGGGCGAGCTTGTTCCTGACAGCGTCGTGATCGACATCGTTCGCGAGCGGCTGGCCGCGAAGGACTGCGAGAACGGCTACATTCTCGACGGCTTCCCGCGCACTGTGCCCCAGGCGCAGGCGCTGGCGACCTTCGCGAAGATCGATGCCGTGATCGATATCGAGGTCAGCGACGAGAAGCTGACGGAGCGCCTCTCCGGGCGCCGCGTCTGTCTCTCCTGCGGCGGCACCTACCATGTCAGCCGCCTCAACGGCAGCACCACCTGCGAGAAGTGCGGCGCCGGGCTGATTCAGCGCTACGACGACAAGGCGGAGACGGTGCTCAGCCGCCTCAAGGTCTACCATGCGCAGACCGCCCCGCTCATCGATTTCTACGCGGAGCAGGGCCTGCTCAGGACGGTGGACGGTTCTCAGCCGATGGACGATTGCTTCAGCGCCATCCTCAGCGCGCTGGGTGAGGCGAAATGATTACCATCAAGAACGCAACCCAGATCGAAAAGATGCGCAGAGCCGGCGCGATGCTTCACGAGGTGCTCACGCAGCTCAGCAAGAAGGTTGAACCGGGCGTGACGACGAAGGAGCTTGACCGCTTTGCGGAAAAGCTCATTCGTTCGTTCGGCGCCGTTCCCTCCTTCCTGAACTACGAGGGCTATCCCGCCTCGATCTGCACGTCGGTTGACAGCCAGGTTGTCCACGGCATCCCGTCCCAGGAAACGGTGCTGCGCGAGGGGCAGATCCTCTCGATTGACGCGGGCCTGATTCTGGATGGGTGGCAGTCGGACAGTGCGCTGACCGTCGGCGTGGGCGCCATCTCCGAGGAGGCGCAGCGCCTCATCGACGTCACGCAGCAGAGCTTCTTCGCCGCGCTCGAGGTCGCGCGGGAGGGGAACCGCATCAGCGACATCGGCCACGCCGTCCAGCAGTACGTCGAGGCGCGCGGGTTTTCCGCCGTCCGCGACCTGTGCGGCCATGGCATTGGCCGCGAGATGCATGAGGAGCCGAGCGTACCGAATTTCGGCATACCCGGTCACGGCGTCCGCCTGCGCAAGGGCATGACGATCTGCATCGAGCCGATGATCGCGGCGGGCGACTACCACGTCAAAACGCTGCGCGACGGCTGGACGGTCGTCACGCGGGATGGCAGCCTCTGCTCCCATTATGAACACACCATCCTCATCACGGATGGCGAGCCCGAGCTGCTCTCGCTGCCGGGATACCATAAGGAGGAGACGCGATGAGCTCGTTCCCGATGGAGGTCGGCCGCGTGGTTTTCTCCAGGGCAGGACGCGATCAGGGACACTACTTTGTGGTCGTCGCCGTGCTCGACGAGAACCATGTGGCGATCGCAAACGGCTGCCAGCGGAAGGTGGACAATCCCAAGAGGAAGAAGATCAAGCATCTGGTCGCAAAACCCGAAGTTCTTGAAGAAATTCAAGAAAAAATTTTTGCAAAAAAGAGGATTTTTGACTCTGAAGTGCGAAATAAACTAGATGCAATCGGCTATCAAGAGGCTTTGTTGCCGCGTAAGGAGGGTTAACTTTGCCCAAGAGCGACAATATCGAGGTTGAAGGCGTCGTCGTCGAGGCGCTGCCGAACGCGAATTTCCGCGTAGAGGTGGCCGGCGGGCATAAAATCATGGCCCAGATCTCCGGAAAGATTCGCATGAACTTCATCCGTATCTACCCGGGCGATAAGGTCAAGGTCGAAATTTCTCCCTATGATCTCACCAGGGGACGCATCACCTGGCGCAGCAAGGGTTGAGAAAACAAATTCGAGGAGGAACGGACAAAATGAAGGTTAGACCGTCTGTCAAGCCTATCTGCGAGAAGTGCAAGATCATCAAGCGCAAGGGCCGCATCATGGTCATCTGCGAGAACCCGAAGCACAAGCAGAAGCAGGGCTGATTTGCTTTCTGACAGGAAGGATCGCTTGGGCGGCTGCGCAGGCCACGCCTGCGAACCATGCGGCTTTTCATAGAGAAATCAAGCAGGAATCACACTTACGGAATTCAGTTCGGAGGTAAAACAATGGCACGTATTTCTGGCGTTGACCTGCCTCGTGAGAAGCGGGTCGAAATCGGATTGACGTATATCTTCGGCATCGGCCTCAAGACCTCTCAGGAGATCCTGGCCGCCACCGGCGTCAACCCTGACACCCGCGTGAAGGATCTCACGGAGCAGGACGTCAACAAGATCCGTGAATATATCGAGCACAACCTGAAGGTCGAGGGTGACCTGCGCCGCGACATCGGCCTGGACATCAAGCGCCTGATGGAGATCGGCTGCTACCGCGGCGTGCGTCACCGCAAGGGCCTGCCCGTCCGCGGCCAGAACACCAAGCAGAACGCTCGCACCCGCACGGGCCCGAAGAAGACCATCGCCGGCAAGAAGAAGGCAACCAGATAAGAGGAGTGATTGACAATGGCACCTAAGCAGAAGCTGAAGAAAGTCGTCCGCAAGCGCCGCGAGCGCAAGGTCGTGGAGCGCGGTGCGGCACACATCCGCTCCTCCTTCAATAACACCATCGTGACCCTGACCGATACCCAGGGCAACGCGCTGAGCTGGGCTTCCGCCGGCGGACTTGGTTTCCGCGGCAGCAAGAAGTCCACGCCGTTCGCCGCGCAGACCGCGGCGGAGACCGCTGCCAAGGCGGCGATGGAGTACGGCCTCAAGACCGTCGAAGTCTACGTCAAGGGCCCGGGCTCCGGACGTGAGGCCGCCATCCGTTCCCTCCAGGCCGCCGGCCTCGAGGTCAACATGATCAAGGACGTGACGCCGATTCCGCACAACGGATGCCGTCCGCCCAAGCGCCGTCGCGTGTAAGGTTTTGTAAGGAGGACTACAATCAATGGCTAACAATAAGGAGCCGATCGCCAAGAAGTGCCGGAGCCTCGACATTTCTCCGGCTGTCATGGGCTATGGCAATAAGAAGTCTACTCGCAATCCCGGCGGCAACAAGCGCAAGAAGGTTTCCGAGTACGGCACCCAGCTGAAGGAAAAGCAGAAGGTCAAGTTCGTCTACGGCGTGCTTGAGAAGCAGTTCCATCGCTACTACCTCAAGGCTGCGAACATGAAGGGCATCACCGGTGAAAACCTGCTCAAGCTCCTCGAGCTGCGCCTTGACAACGTCGTCTATCGCCTTGGCCTGGCCAAGACCCGCCGCATGGCCCGCCAGATCGTCGTGCATGGCCACATCCTGGTCAACGGCAAGAAGGTGGACATCCCCTCCTATTCCGTGAAGGTCGGCGACGTGATCACCATCCGCGAGCACTCCAGGGAGCAGGCCGGCTTCAAGGCCCTGCGCGAGGGCACCGGCGTGGTCACCCCGAAGTGGCTCACCTTTGACGCCCCGAACCTGACCGGTAAGGTTATCGCGATGCCTGCCCGTGAGGACATCGATTGCCCGATCGAGGAGCACCTCATCGTCGAGCTTTATTCTCGTTAATGAGCTGCCTGGTTTTTTCACGGTAACTGTGAGGAGGAATCTGCCGAATGATCGAAATCGAAAAGCCCCGCATCGAGCGTGTGGAAGCCAGCGACAGCTACGGAAAATTCGTTGTGGAGCCGCTTGAGCATGGCTTCGGCCAGACGCTGGGCAATTCCCTGCGCCGCGTGCTGCTCAGCTCTCTGCCGGGCGTTGCCGTTTCCAGCATCCGGATTGAGGGCATCCAGCATGAGTTTTCCGCTGTTCCCGGCGTGAAGGAAGACGTTGCAGAGATCATCCTCAACCTGAAAGAGCTTTCTGCCAAGCTGTATTGCGATGGCCCCAAGACGGTGTCCATCAACGTCAAGGGTCCGTGCGAGCTGACCGCCGCCGCGCTGGAGGTGGACGATCAGATCGAGGTGGTCAACCGCGATCTGCACATCGCCACCCTCAACGAGGATGCGGACATGATCATGCATCTGACCCTGGAGAAGGGCCGCGGCTACGTCAGCGCCGACCGCAACAAGACGCCGACCATGCCGATTGGCGTCATCCCGACGGACTCGATCTTCACCCCGATCCGCAAGGTCAACTACACCGTTGAGAACACCCGCGTGGGTCAGGCGACCGACTACGACCGCCTGACGCTCGAGGTCTGGACCGACGGCAGCATCCAGCCTGACGAGGCCATCAGCACGGCAGCCAAGATTCTTGGCGGCCACCTCAAGCTGTTCATGGATCTCACCGATCAGGTCGTGACGATCGGCTTCAACGAGAAGGAAGACGATCATCGCGAGAAGGTGCTCGAGATGACCATCGAGGAGCTGGACCTCTCCGTTCGCGCCTACAACTGCCTCAAGCGCGCCGGTATCAACACCGTCGCCGAGCTGGTGCAGCGCAACCAGGAGGACATGATGAAGGTTCGCAACCTGGGCAAGAAGTCTCTTGAAGAGGTCGAGCAGAAGCTCGCCGCGCTCGGACTGGCTCTGCGTGCCAACGACGAGTAACCGTTTTTACCGTCAACGCGCTCACGCGCGTTCACAATACGCCCGGAAATGGGCTACCAAGGTCGCGCCTAAGGGAAATATGGGCGCGGCGGACACAGAGCCTGAACGTCTCAAACGGCGCTCGGGCTCGACGCCTGCCGCGTGAAGAACTGTATTTGCAGGAGGCGGGCCAAAAAAGGAGGATATTCCCATGGCTTATCAGCGCAAACTGGGCCGCACGGCCTCTCAGCGCAAGGCGCTCATTCGTAACCAGGTGACCAATCTCATTTGGTACGGCCGCATCGAGACCACGCTTGCCCGCGCGAAGGAAGTTCGCAGCGAGGCTGAGCGTCTGATCACCCTCGCCATCCGCGAGTGCGACAACAACGTCTCCGTTGAGAAGACGTTCAACAACGACAAGGGTCAGACCGTGACCGTGACCGTGCAGAACGACGCGCCCAGCAAGCTGCATGCCCGCCGTCAGATCATGGCGTATCTGTACAACGTCAAGGAGCAGAAGCAGGAGGACGAGTCCAAGAGCGCCTATCGCGCGCGCACCAAGGACGCCAAGTATCCCTGCGTCGAGAAGCTCTTCCGCGAGATCGGCCCGAAGTACAAGGCTCGCAATGCGGAGAAGAACTGCGCCGGCGGCTACACCCGCATCCTCAAGAAGGGCCCGCGCCGCGGCGACGCTGCCGAGATGGTCATTCTCGAGCTGATCTGATCCCTGGCATCTGCATCTCCCTGCAAGGCTGCAGCCCGGAGCGGCATGCTCCGGACGGCTGCGGCAGGCTGCCGGTGAGACCGTTTGTACAAAAGAAGCTGTTTCGCAGGACGAGACAGCTTCTTTTCGCATCAGGAGGGGAAGACACACCATGGACATGATCCTGATCCTCAGCTATTCGAATGAATACGCGCTGGAGACGGCCAAAAGGCTGCGCGCGGAGCAGATTTACAGCCGGATTGTCAGCGGCATGACGACCGCTGAGCAGATTCGCGAGCTTGCGCCCCGCGGTATCATCATGACCGGAGAGCCTGTCAGCAGCCGCGGCGTATTTGACGCGGGCATCCTCGAGCTCGGCACTCCCGTGCTCGCGCTGGGCCATGCCGCGCACATGCTGCTCGCCGCGCAGGGCGGCGCGAGTGCCGGCGTCGCCTTGAGCGAGAGGAAGACCGCCATCCGCTACGGGGAGAGCGCGCTCTTCCGCGGCCTGAGCAGCGGCGAGCGCTATATCAAGGAGGCGCTCATGCTGATGCTGCCTCCTGATGTGCAGATGAGCGCAGCCGCCGGCGGATGCACAATCGCCTTTGAGCGCGCGGACAGGAAGCAGTACGGCGTGCAGTTTGAGCTGGAGCGCAACGACCCGGAGGGCGCGGCGATTCTCAAAAACTTCGCGCTGGAGATCTGCGGCTGCGCGCCCTGGTGGACGCTCGACGCGGCGCTCGAGGAGGCGAGGCGAACGCTTCAGGAGGCCGCCGCGCAGGGAGGACGCGCCGTTTGCGCCGTCAGCGGCGGCGTCGATTCGAGCGTGGCCGCCGTGCTGGCGCACGAGGCCTTCGGCGAGCGCATGACCGCCGTATTTGTCGATACCGGATTGATGCGGGAGGGCGAGGCGGGCGCCGTCGCGCAGGCGTTTGAGCAGATGGAGGTGCCGCTGCTGCGCGTGGATCGCTCCGGCGTCGTGCTGGAGGCGCTCGCGCACAGGCAGGGCATGGAGGACAAGCGCAGCGTCGTCGCCGCCTGCCTGCGCGAGGAGATGCAGCGCCAGTTTGCGGCGATGCCCGGCACGCATACGCTCGTGCTCGGCGACAATTACAGCGACGCCATCCAATCAAGAACGGCGAGCTGGGAGGGCGAGGGGATGACCGTCGTCTGCCCGCTTTTGACGCTGCTCAAGGATGAGGTGCGCGCGATTGCCCGCAGGCTGGGCCTGGATGAGGGCATTGTGCGGCGCAAGCCGTTCCCCGCGCTGGGGCTCGGCGCGCGCATCATTGGAGAGGTGACGCAGGAGCGGCTGCATGCCCTGCGCGTGGCGGACTCGATCTTCCGGGAAGAGATCACCGCGGCCGGGCAGGACCGCAAGCTGCACAAGTTCTTCCCCGTGCTCACGGGCGGCATCCAGCCGATGGACGGAGAGGCGATCATCCTGCGCGCTGTGACGCTCTCAGGCGGACAGCTGCTGCCCGCGCGTCTGCCGCATGACCTGCTCGAGCGAACGACTGCGCGCATTCTGGAGAGCGCGCCGCAGGTGACGCGCGTGCTCTATGACGAGACGCCCTCCGAGATCGGACGGGAGAAATTCGCATAATCTGGCCGGCAGGCGGGTTTTCCGCCTGCCGGCCTTTCCATGTACAAGGCTTGACAGGCAGAGAGAAAAACAAAGGTACGGCTTTTGCTCAAAAACGACCGCTTCTGATCGTGAAAAACGTCTGAAACTGGCGGGAAAACCGAACAATATTCAAAAAACGGGCCAAAAAGGTTTGAAATCTGATTGAAAAGCCCGGGCACTCTTGCTATACTATCAACGATTTCACTTTTTGGAGGTGCGCTTTTTTATGCCTAAGGTTGCGCTGATTATGGGCTCGAAGAGCGACGCGCCGTCGCTGGAGGGCTGTGTGAAGGTGCTGCGTGCGTTTGGCATGGATGTCGAGGTGCATGTCGCCAGCGCGCACAGGACGCCGGAAAAGGTCGCGGCGTTCGCGTCTGCCGCGCGGGAGAACGGGTTTGAGGTGCTCATCGCCGCGGCGGGCAAGGCTGCCCATCTGGCGGGCGTCATCGCTGGCCACACGACGCTGCCGGTCATCGGCATTCCGATCAAATCCTCGCTGATGGATGGACTGGATTCCCTGCTCTCGACCGTGCAGATGCCCACGGGCATTCCGGTGGCGACGGTTGCCGTCGGCGGCGGGGACAACGCGGCCTACCTGGCGGCGCAGATTCTTTCCATCAAGTATCCCGGGATCGCGGAAAAGCTCTCCGCCCATCGCGCGCAGATGGCACAGGCGATTGAGGCGGACGACGCGCAGATCGCCGAGCGGCTGTAACCGGCCCGGAATCCATGGCCCGACCGCAGAGGAATCGACGCGGTCAAGACCATTGAACCGCTTCTGACAAGGGGGAAGGCATGACGGATATCAAGGAACAGGGCGACCGCATGGAGGAAGCCTGCGGCGTGTTCGGCATTTACGCGCAGGATAGCGATATTCACGCTTCGGAGGCGGCGTATTACGGCCTCTTCGCGCTGCAGCATCGCGGGCAGGAGAGCGCGGGCATCGCCGTGGCGGATGGAAAGACCATCCGCCAGTACCGCAACCTCGGCCTTGTGCCGGAGGTGTTTGACGAGGAAATACTGGGCGGCCTGACCGGCCACATCGCCGTGGGCCATGTGCGCTATTCGACCTTCGGCGGCAAGGACGTCATCAACGCGCAGCCCGTTGTTGCGCGCTGCAAGATGGGCATGCTTGCGCTGGCCCATAACGGCAACCTCGTCAACGCAGACGCGCTGCGCAGCGACATGGAGGACAACGGCGCCATCTTCCAGACGACCGTCGACACCGAGGTCATCCTCAACCTCATCGCCCGGGAGAGCAGCAAGGGCCTCGTCGAGGCGATCAAGTCGATGATGAACGTCGTTCGCGGCAGCTACGCGCTCGTGCTGCTGGCCAAGGACAGGCTCATCGGCATTCGCGATCCCTATGGCATTCGCCCGTTGTGCCTCGGGCGCATCGAGAACAGCTTCGTGCTGGCGAGCGAGAGCTGCGCGCTCGATGCCATCGGCGCGGAATTCGTGCGCGACGTGCGCCCCGGCGAGATCGTCTGCATCGACGAGAGCGGTATCCACAGCCACTATGTCCAGAGCCCGCTGGGCAGCCGGCTCTGCCTGTTTGAGTTCGTTTACTTCGCGCGGCCGGACTCCGTCATCGACGGCATCAACGTCTACCAGTCCCGCGTGGACGCCGGCAGGCGGCTGGCGATGGGCGACGATGTGCAGGCGGACATGGTCATCGGCGTGCCGGACAGCGCGCTGGCGGCCGCGATGGGCTACGCCGAGCAGAGCGGCATCCCCTACGGCGACGGACTGGCGAAGAACCGATATGTCGGACGCACATTCATTCAGCCGGAGCAGGGCATGCGCGAGCTGGGCGTGCGCACAAAGCTCAACGCGCTGCCGCGCAACGTCCGGGGCAAACGCATCGTGCTGGTCGACGATTCCATCGTCCGCGGCACGACGAGCCGCAAGATCGTCGAGATGCTGCGCACGGCGGGCGCCAAGGAGGTACACATGCGCATCTCCTCGCCGTCTGTGCTCAATCCCTGCTATTTCGGCATTGACACGGCCACCAGCGAGGAGCTCATTGGTCACGACCACAGCGTCGAGGAAATCTGCCGCTTCATTGGCGCGGACAGCCTCAAATTCCTCTCGCTGGAGGATCTGCTGCGCACGGTCGCTGGCTCCGGCTGCCAGTTCTGCACGGGCTGCTTCGACGGCCGCTACCCCATCGATCCCCAGACAGGCGAGATGATCGCGCAGGAATGAGCAACCTGATGAAAACTTGCATCTGAAGTCCGGCTTTGCGAAATCAAGCCCGTTTCAATCGTAGGCCGCTTTGCGGCCTGCTCTGAAACTGCATTCTCCTTTATGGATGGGGAATGTTGGGCTGCCGCCCAAACCTGCCTGAGGGATTTCATCCCTCAGACTCCCTTCTTCGCTTCGCGCGTAGATTCAATCCTTTTACTGAAACAGGATCAGCCACAACTATCATATGGAGGTTTCACGATGATCACTTACAAGGACGCAGGTGTGGATGTCGAGCGCGGCTATGAGGCCGTGCGCCGGATGAAGCAGCACGTCGCGACGACATTCAATGAGAATGTGCTCGGCGGCCTCGGCTCCTTCGGCGGCTTCTATTCGATCGAGAACGAGGGGCTGGAGAAGCCCGTGCTCGTCGCGGGCACGGACGGCGTGGGCACGAAGCTCAAGCTGGCCTTCCTGATGGACAAGCACGACACCGTCGGCATCGACTGCGTGGCGATGTGCGTCAACGATGTCGTCTGCCAGGGCGCCAAGCCGCTGATGTTCCTTGACTATGTGGCGACCGGCTATCTCGATCCCGCGAAGGTCGAGCAAATCGTCGCGGGCGTCGCGGAGGGCTGCCGTCAGGCGGGCTGCGCGCTCATCGGCGGCGAGACCGCCGAAATGCCGGACTTCTATCCGGCGGGCGAGTACGATCTGGCGGGCTTCACGGTCGGTATCGTCGACCGCGAGAAGTCCATCTCCGGCGCGGCGGTCGCGGAGGGCGACGTGCTGGTGGGCATTGCCTCCAGCGGCGTCCATTCCAACGGCTATTCGCTCGTGCGCAGGCTCGTGCTGACCGAGGGGCGCGACCTGAACGCGCCGGTCGAGGCGCTGGGCGGCAAAAGCTGGGGCGAGACCCTGCTCACGCCGACGAAGATCTACGTCAAGAGCGCGCTGGCGGCCTGCAAGGCGGCGAACGTGCACGGCATCGCGCACATCACCGGCGGCGGCTTCATCGAGAATATCCCGCGCATCCTGCCGGACGGCCTGACGGCGGAGATCGAGCTGGGCACCTGGCCCGTGCTGCCGGTGTTCACCGAGCTGCAAAAGCTGGGCGGCCTCGGCAACAGGCAGATTTACAACACCTTCAACATGGGCATCGGCATGGTCTTCGCGGTCAGCGCGCAGGAGGCGGACGCGCTCATGGCGTCCCTTGAGGCGAGCGGCGAGCAGGCCTACCGCATCGGCCGCGTGGTCAAGACCGGCGAGGACGGCGAAAGGCTGGTTCTGCGGTGAGCACGAGGATTGCGGTGCTCTGCTCCGGCGGCGGAACCAATCTGCAGGCGATCATCGACGCCGTGGAGGCCGGGACGATCGACGGGAAGATCGTGCTGGTCCTCTCCAACGCGTCAAAGGCCTATGCGCTTGAGCGCGCGCGCCAGCACGGCATTCCCGCGCTGTTTGTGAGCAAGAAGCAGGCCGGAAGCGACGAGGCCTTCAACGATGAGATTCTGAGCAGGCTGCGCGAGGTTGATGCGGAGCTTGTCGTGCTGGCGGGCTATCTGCCCATCGTCGGCAGCCAGATCGTGCGTGCCTACGAGCACAGGATCATCAACATCCATCCGGCGCTGATTCCGTCCTTCTGCGGGCCGGGCATGTATGGGCATCACGTCCATGAGGCCGTGCTGGCCTACGGCGCGAAGATCTCCGGCGCGACGACGCATTTCGTCGATGAGCAGGTCGATCACGGCGGTGTGATCCTGCAGGACAGCGTGCCCGTGCTGGAGGGCGACACGCCCGAGACGCTCGCAGCGCGCGTGCTGACCGTCGAGCACAGGATTCTGCCCGAGAGCGTCCGGCTCTATTGCGCCGGAAAATTAAGGGTAGATGGAAGACATGTGCATGTGCTATAATAAACTGTTACTGTGACAGCCCGAAGAGGAGCACCCGGAGAGACGGAGCGCTTCGGGCTTTCGCGGGAGCGCCGGCGGCATGCCGGCTGAGCATGTGCATTATCTGCGGCGGGCGTCGGGGGAAGGCGCCTGAACGCATGACATGAAGGGTGTCTTCCAGAATATGAGAATTTATCATCCCGTCAGGGGCGTGGGCGGGGCGCTGAGAGAGAACAGCTTTGCGATCATCGATGACGCGGGCGTGGAGATCGGTCAGGGCGGCCTCGAGTTTCGTGTGCTCAAAAAGATGCTTCCGGAGCGCCCGCTGGAGATTGAGATGAGCATGAACGCGCATCCCGTCGCCAGCGACACGCTCTTTGGCGCGCTGAGCGCGCGCGCGGAGAGCATCAAGGCGGAGCAGGGCGACCTGCCCGCGCGGCTGTTTACGCGCTGCGAGATCGATGACGAGCCGCGGCGCGAGTACTTCACCCGCATGGGCTTTGACGATTTTGACGGCGAGGAGCTCTTTGCGCTCAGCGTCCCGGCGGATCTCTCCGCCCGGCGGCGCAACTACAGCCCCGTGGGCTGCAAGAGCCTGGAGGTCGATCTGCGTACCCGTGCGCGGCGCGAGGAGTTTCTGCTGCGCCTGCGGGAGTTCGGCTGCGTCGAGCATGCCAGCGAATGGCTGGAGGCGCGCATGAACGACCCCGTGTTTATCGCCCGGGCGATGTATTACGGCAGCGACTACGTCGGCGAGATGCTCGTACACGGGCAGGCAAGCGAGGCCGTGCTCGAGATGGTGCTGACCGAGCCGAAATGGCGCGGGCGCGGCGTCGCCAGCGCGCTGATTGACGAGGCGCTCGGCGTGCTCAGCGGCCGGGGCGTGCCCTATCTGGTGGCGCGGGCCGTGCGCCGCAACCAGAGCGCCATGAAGATGTTCAAGCGCTGCGGGTTTGAATGGGTGCGCACGGAGCGCTACCTGCTGGGCAGGGATTTGTAAAGCGATGCGCTCCGCTGGGCAAGAGGGATCAGGGGGTACCCCCCTTGAAACGACCAGGGCTGTGGCCCTGAACCCGGAGCTTAGTTTCTGTTTTGAAAACAAATGAAGTTCTTCATAAGTTCTCACTTTGGGAAGCGAAATCCGAATCATCGGATGAAACGGGAATGATTTGGCCAGTTGGTTGTACAAGCAAATCAGCATAGAGAGAAGAAGGAGAAAACCATGATTAAGCGTGCGATTCTGAGCGTTTCGGACAAGACGGGCATCGTCGATCTGGCCCGCCGTCTTTCGGCAAAGGGCGTGACTCTGCTCTCCACCGGCGGCACGATGAAGGCCATCGCGCAGGCGGGCATTCCCGTGACTGGCGTGAGCGACGTGACGGGCTTCCCGGAGTGCCTCGATGGCCGCGTCAAGACGCTGCATCCGATGATTCATGCGGGCCTGCTGGCCGTGCGCGGCAACGAGGAGCACATGGCGCAGCTGAAGGAGCTGGGCGTGGAGCCGATTGACATGGTGGTCATCAACCTCTATCCCTTCCGCCAGACGATCGAAAAGCCCGGCGTGACCTTCGAGGACGCGATTGAGAACATCGACATCGGCGGCCCGACGATGCTGCGCGCCGCGGCGAAGAACGCGCAGGATGTCGTCGTCGTCATCGACCCGGCGGACTACGCGCTGGTGATGGATGAATTCGAGGCGACCGGCGACGTGAGCCTCAAGACGAAGCGCTATCTCCAGTACAAGGTCTTCGAGCACACGGCGCAGTACGACTGCATGATTCAGCAGTACCTGCGCGGCCAGCTCGAGGACAGCGAGCGCTTCGAGTTCCCGCAGAACCTGACCGTCACCTTTGAAAAGGTGCAGGAGATGCGCTATGGCGAAAACCCGCATCAGAAGGCCGCGTTCTACCGCGACCTGGGCGACATCGCCGGCACGCTCCCCGCGGCGAAGCAGCTGCACGGCAAGGAGCTCTCCTACAACAACATCAACGACACGAACGGCGCGCTCGAGCTGCTGCGCGAGTTTGACACGACGGCGGTCGTCGCGGTCAAGCACGGCAACCCCTGCGGCGTCGGCGTGGCGGACGAGGTCAGCGAGGCGTGGCGCTTGGCCTATGAGGCCGACCCGGTCAGCGTCTTTGGCGGCATCGTCGTGACGAACGCGGCGATCGACGCGGCGACGGCCGAGCAGATGAGCAAGATCTTCCTGGAGATCATCGTCGCGCCGAGGTTCACCGACGAGGCGCTCGCGATCCTGACGAAGAAGAAGAACCTGCGCCTGCTGGAGCTTGACACCACCATCCGTGCTTATCCGAAGAACGAGCGCGTGATGCGCAAGGTCGCGGGCGGCCTGCTCGTGCAGGAGATCGACGACAAGCTGCTGCCGGAGGGCGAACTGAAGGTCGTCACGCAGAAGGCCCCGACCGAGGCGCAGATGAAGGACCTGCTGTTGGCCTGGAAGATCGTCAAGCACGCGAAATCGAACGGCATCGCCATCGCCAAGGACAACCAGAGCCTGGGCATCGGCCCGGGGCAGGTCAACCGCATCTGGAGCACGCAGATGGCCATCGAGCGCAGCGGCGAGAAGGTCAGGGGTGCGGCGCTGGCCAGCGACGCCTTCTTCCCGTTTGACGACTGCGTCAAGGCCTGCGCCGAGGCGGGCATCAGCTGCATCATTCAGCCGGGCGGAAGCGTGCGCGATCAGGATTCCATCGACGCCTGCAACAAGTACGGCATCGCGATGGTCTTTACCGGCATGCGGCATTTCAAGCACTGATTTGCAGATGATGGAGCACGCGCTCCGCGGGCCAGAGGGGTCAGGGGGGATTTCGATTTCCCCCCTAAACCCCTCTGGACTCCCATACCCCCTTGAAACGACCGGGGCTGCGGCCCCTGGACCCCAGGGCGGAGGGAGATGCTCTGCGGAGGAACGCGTGTTTCTTTGGAAAAGAGAATGGGCTCCGGGAGGACATCCCGGCATCTGAAGGAGGAAAACGCATGAAGGTTTTGGTCATCGGCGGCGGCGGGCGCGAGCATGCCGTCTGCAAGAAGCTGGCCCAGTCCCCGCTGGTCGATTCCCTGCTCTGCGCGCCGGGCAATGCCGGGATCGCGCAGGTCGCCCGCTGCGTGCCGGAGGTCAAGGCGACGGATATCGACGGCATCGTCGCGCTGGCCAAGCGCGAGCAGGTCGACTTCGTCTGCGTCACGCCGGATGATCCGCTGGCGCTGGGATGCGTGGACAGGCTCGAGGCGCAGGGCATTCCCGCGTTCGGCCCGAGCGCGCAGGCCGCGCAGATGGAGGCCAGCAAGATCTTCTCCAAGAACCTCATGAAGAAGTACGGCATCCCGACCGCGAAAAGCGAGATCTTTGAGGACATGAACGCAGCGCTGTCGTATCTTGACACGCAGCGCGCGCCCATCGTCGTCAAGGCGGACGGCCTGGCGCTGGGCAAGGGCGTCGTCGTCGCGCAGACGATCGACGAGGCGAAGCAGGCCGTGATCGACATGATGCAGGGCGGGCGCTTTGGCAAGAGCGGCGCGCGCGTGCTCATCGAGGAATGCATGTTCGGGCGCGAGGTGACGGTGCTCTGCTTCTGCGACGGAAAGACGATCGTCCCGATGCGCGCGAGCCAGGATCACAAGCGCGTCTTTGACGGCGACAGGGGCCCCAACACCGGCGGCATGGGCGCGTTCGCGCCGAGCCCGCTGTACACGCCCGACATCGCCGCGCGCACGGAGGCGGAAATCCTGCTGCCGACGCTCGCGGCGATGAACGCCGAGGGCATCACCTTTAAGGGCGTGCTCTACGTCGGGCTGATGCTCACGGCGGAGGGCCCGAAGGTCGTCGAATACAACGCGCGCTTCGGCGATCCGGAGACGCAGGCCGTGCTCCCGCTGCTTGACAGCGACCTGATGGAGATCATGCTCGCCGTGCGCGGGCAGCGCCTGGCGGATATGGATATCCGCTGGAAGGACGGCGCGGCGGCCTGCATCGTGCTCGCCAGCGGCGGCTATCCGGGCCATTACGAGGGCGGCAAGCCGATTTCCGGCATCGAGGCGGCCGAGGCGCAGGGTGCGACGGTTTACCACGCCGGCACGAAGAAGACCGAAGCGGGCTTTGTCACGGCGGGCGGCCGCGTGCTGGGCGTGACGGCGCTGGGCGCGACGCTGCGCGAGGCGATTGAAAAGGCCTACGCGGCGTCGGACGCAATCCATTTTGAGGGCGCACACAAGCGCCTGGACATCGGCAGCCGGGATTTGTAAACCTTACAAAACAGAGTACAGAAGAAGAGCAAATATACAAAACGAGGTTTACAGCCTCGTTTTGTTGTGCTAGAATGAAGCCCGTTCACAGACACTGAGGCAAGCGCGCAACGAAGCGCACAGACACGAATCGGGAGGAACCCGCCATGAAATTTTCGGGAAGCTATGTCGCGCTGGTCACGCCCTTCAACCAGGACGGCAGCGTCAACTTTGACAGGCTCAAGGAGCTGGTCGCCTGGCATCTTGAGCAGGGGACGGACGGCATCGTCGCGCTGGGCACGACGGGCGAGTCGAGCACGATGAGCCACGAGGAGGACGACGAGGTCGCCGCCTGCATCATCGAGGCGGTGAACGGAAGGATTCCGGTCATCTGCGGCGCGGGCTCCAACAGCACGCAGACGCAGCTGGAGAAGAGCCGCCGCTATCACGCCATGGGCGCGGACGGCCTGCTGCTGATCACCCCCTACTACAACAAGGCGAACGACGAGGGCATGTACCGCCACTTTGCGACGGTCGCCGACCAGATCGATACGCCGGTCATCCTCTACAACGTGCCGGGGCGCACGGGCTGCTCGATCTCCCCGGCCTGCTGCGCGCGGCTGGCCGCGCATCCCAACATCGCGGGCATCAAGGAGGCGAGCGGCAACATCAGCTACACGGCGAAGATCGCGCGGCTGGTGGGCGAGGACTTCTGCCTCTTCTCGGGCAACGACGACATGATCGTGCCGGTTCTCAGCCTGGGCGGCTGCGGCGTCATCTCGGTGTTTGCCAACATCTGCCCGAAGGAATGCCATGAGCTTGTGGCGAGCTGGTTTGCGGGCGACGCGGCGCGCGCCAGGGAGATGCAGCTG
Source organism: Clostridiales bacterium (assembly GCA_022787165.1). Classification (GTDB taxonomy): domain Bacteria; phylum Bacillota; class Clostridia; order Christensenellales; family Aristaeellaceae; genus Ventricola. The sequence continues at coordinate 5,904 of JALFVL010000014.1, read as the reverse complement.
CGCTATCTCGAGCTGATCAACGCGCTCTTCTGCGAGGTCAACCCGATTCCGATCAAGGAAGCGATGAATCAGCTGGGCATGGGCGTGGGCGGCTATCGCCTGCCGCTGTGCGAGATCAGCGAGAGCGGGCGGCAGACCGTCCGCCGCGCGCTGGAGGTGCTGCGGTGATGCGCGTTGGACTGGTGGGCAACGGCAAGATGGGCCGGATGATCGACGCGCTCTGCGCGCAGACGGAGGACTGGCAGGTCGCCGGCTTCGTCGGCCCGGGCGCGTTTGAGACGCTCGACGAGATGGGCGACCTCGACGTCGCGATCGACTTTTCCTACCCCGGCAACCTTTCGATGCTGCTGGACACGGCGGTGCGCAGGCGCCTGCCGCTGGTCATCGGCACGACGGGCCTGACGGCGCAGCAGGGCGAGGCCATCCGCGCGGCGAGCGCGCAGGCGCCCATCGTCTGGGCGAACAACTTTTCCACCGGCGTGACGGTGCTGCGGCGTCTGGCGCGCCAGGCGGCGGAGGCGCTCGGCGGGGAGTTTGACATCGAGATCGTCGAGACGCACCACAATCAGAAGGAGGATGCGCCCAGCGGCACCGCGAAGATGCTGCTGGAGGCGGTCGATCCCCGGGGCGAATACGCCCTCGTCTACGGCCGGGAGGGCCGCCCGGGCAAGCGCGGGCACGAGATCGGCATCCACGCGCTGCGCGGCGGCACGGTCGCCGGGGAGCACAGCGTACACTTCTTCGGGGCGATGGAGGAAATCGAGCTGCGCCATCGCGCCGACAGCCGCGAGATCTTCGCGCGGGGCGCGCTGCGCGCGGCGGCCTTCGCTGTCACGGCGAAGCCGGGGCTTTACAGCATGGAAGACGTATTGTTCGGAGGGAAATGACATGGACGCATACGAAATCATCGAGGCCATCCGCACGGCGCAGAAGAAGACGCCCGTCAAGGCGTACATCAAGGCGCAGAAGCCGCTGGAATTCCCGAACTGCCACGTCTTCTCCGGCGCGGACATGATCGTCATGGGCGACTGGAAGGACATCGAGCCCGTGCTGAGGGAAAACAGCGGGGCGATTGAGAACGTCGTGCTGGAGAGCGACCGGCGCAACAGCGCGCTGCCGCTGCTGGACACGAAGGCGATCCCCGCGCGCATTGAGCCGGGCGCGATCATCCGCGACCGCGTGGAGATCGGCGAGGGCGCGGTCGTCATGATGGGCGCGATCATCAACATCGGCGCGGTCATCGGCGAAGGCACGATGATCGACATGGGCGCCGTGCTCGGCGGGCGCGCGATCGTCGGCAAGCACAGCCACGTCGGTGCGGGCGCCGTCCTCGCGGGCGTCGTCGAGCCGCCCAGCGCCAAGCCCGTGACCGTGGGCGACAACGTGCTCATTGGCGCGAACGCGGTGATCATCGAGGGCACGAGCGTCGGCGACGGCGCGGTCGTCGCGGCGGGCGCGGTCGTCACGCAGGACGTGCCGGCGAACGCGGTTGTCGCGGGCGTGCCGGCGCGCATCATCAAGATGAAGGATGAGAAGACCGAGAGCAAGACGGCGCTGGTGGACGCGCTGAGGGAACTGTAAACCATTCCCCTTCCGCATGGCCGACGGACATGCGGAAGGGGCTTTTTGCACGGCCACTGCCTTGATGGCGATGTCTTTGCTTTTGGCGCGCGATGTGCTATGATAAAGAAAACAATCTGAAAAAGGGGAGAACGCACGGATGAAGAAAATCGAATTGCTGCTGGGCATGGCCCTGCTGCTGGCGATGATGGCGGCAGTTCTGGTGTGCTTCTCGCCCTATGCGCCGGTGGTGCAGCAAGCCGTGCCGATCGAGGCGCTCTGGGCGATCGAGGATGAGCGGGAGGAGAGCGAAGCGCCGCTGGTGACGGCGCTTGAATGCAACGGCGTGCCTCTGGCCTATGACGCGCAGGAGAACATATTCTACTGCACCATCGGCCTTGACAACGGCGAAGCTTGGCCGGAGCTTCATTTGACGGCGCCGGGCGCAAGGGGCGTGTCGCTGGTCTTTGAGGACGATTATACCTACGACTGGTGCCATGATGCCGTCAGAGACAACGCTGAGTACTGGGCGATGGCCTATACGGATACGGCATTCTCCTATTTCCGGATCGTCTTTACAGGGCTGCCGCTGGTGATGATTGAGACGGCCGGGGAGATCACCCCGGAGGACACACCCGCACAGGTGACGGTCAGCGCGTATGGCAGTCATCCTATCGTCAGCAAGGCGAATGTGCATATCCGCGGGGGCGGCTCGGTGTTCAGCGAGAAGAACAGCTACAAGGTCGACTTTGTCCGCAACGGGGCGGGCAAGAAGGAATGGGTCACGCTGCCCGCTCTGGGCATGCGCACGGACGTCATCCTCAACGGCATGAGCTACGATGAGCTGATGCTCCGGGAGAACCTCAGCTGGGCGATCTACGGCGACATGCTGGGCGAGGCGTACAGCGGCGCGTTCGGCCCGAGGAGGACGCAGTATGCCGAGCTGTTTCTCAACGGCGAATACCGCGGCCTGTATCTGATGATGGAGCCGGTCGTGCCGGAGGATGAGCTGAAGAAGGAGGGCGGCGGCGCCGTGCTGACGGACAGCCTCTACCGCACGCTGTCCGTGTTTTTCACCGACGAGCGGCCCTACATCCCCTGCAGCTTTGACACGTCATCCGTGCTCGAGTGGCGCTATTCGCCCGGCGGGAGGGCGGACTTTTCGGGCATTCAGGGGCTTGACGACCTGATGGCGGAGCCGGACGACGAGGCGTTCTGCCGCCAGGCGGCGCAGTACCTCGACCTGGACAGCCTGATCCGCTATGCGATTCTTTGCCAGGGCGGCGGCTTTGTGGACAATGTGTTCAACAACATGTACATCTGGGCACATGAGACGGGATCGGGCATCCGCTACCGGTTTGCTCCGTGGGATATGGACATGACATGGGGCAAGCAGGAGGAGAAGATCGGCGTCGACGGAGATCACTGGGTTTCATTCCCGCTGATGGACCGTGTGCTGGAGCTCGATGTGGTGGGTGCGCGCGGGCGCTATGCTGGCCTGTGGAGCAGCTTCCGGGAGGAGATCCTGACCGCGGAGTATGTGACGCATCTGCTGGAGGGCTTCTCCCGGGAGATGCGCGATTCCGGCGCGCTGTTGCGCAACGCGCAGCGCTGGGATCTCTCCGTGGATGACACGGGCGGAATGAACATCGTCGCCTTTGCGCAGATGCGCTTTGACGCGGTCGACCGCGCTGTGGAGGCGCTGCTTGAGGAGGAATGCCCGGCCTTCCTTACGGCGGACTGGCATGACGAGGCGCAGCGCTATCCGCCGCTCTTTCCGGAGACGGAGGAATGAGCGGCAGGCGGGAGACGGCGCGCGGGAAAAGACCCGGTGCGCGCAAAAAGACGGGAAATGTCATGTAAAATCGGGCGAAAATCGCGTTTTCGGTCACGGGCGCAGAGCCTTACAGACGGACTTACAGAGTAATACGGATTTGATTTCAAAATTGCTGGGATATGCGCTTCGCGCTTATGGCTCGTTTTTATCTGAGAATAATATAAAACGAAGGAGAAGGCACGCATGAAGAGATTCAAATTGCTGCTCTATGCCGCGCTGCTGCTGTCGATGATGGCGGCGGTTCTGGTGTGCTTCTCACCCTATGCGCCCGTGGTGCAGCAAGCCGTGCCGATCGAAGCGCTCTGGGCGATCGAGGATGAGCGGGAGGAGAGCGAGACGCCGCTGGTGACGGCGCTTGAATGCAACGGCGTGCCGCTGGCCTATGACGCGCAGGAGAACACGTTTTACTGCACCATCGGCCTTGACAACGGCGAAACAGGGCCGGAGATTCACCTGACCGCGCCGGGCGCAAGAGGCGTGTCGCTGGTCTTTGAGGACGATTATACCTACGACTGGTGCCATGATGCCGTCAGAGACAACGCCGAGTACTGGGCGATGGCCTATACGGACACGGAATTCTGCTATTTCCGGATCGTCTTCACAGGACTGCCGCTGGTGATGATTGAGACGGCCGGGGAGATCACCCCGGAGGACACGCCCGCGCAGGTGACGGTCAGCGCGTATGGCAGCCAGCCCATCGTCAGCAAGGCGAATGTGCATATCCGCGGGGCGAGCTCCATCAGCAGGGAAAAGAGCAACCTGAAGGTTGATTTCATCCGCAACGCCTCCGGAAAGAAGAACTGGGTGACGCTGCCGGGCATCGGGCTGAGTCGCGACGTCATTTTGAACGGCATGGGGACGGATGAGCTGCTGATGCGCGAAAACCTCAGTTGGGCCATCTACGACCAGCTGCTCGGCGAAGCGTACAGCGGAGCGATGGACGCCAGAAGGACGCAGTATGCGGAGCTGTTCGTCAACGGAGAATACCGCGGCCTGTACCTGATGACCGAGCCCATCCATCCGGAGGATGAGCTGACGAAGGCGAGCGAAAGCGCCGCCCTGACGGACAGCTTGTACATGACGATGGTGACCTTCTTTGTCGGTGAGCGGCCTTATCTGGTCAACGAGGCTGACCGGGATATCGTCTTTGAGCTGCGTTATGCGCCCGCCGGGCAGGCGGAATTCGCAGGCATCGAGCCCTATGTCGCGCTGTCGATGGAGCAGGACGACGCGGTCTTTGTACAGAAGGCCGAGGCGCTTCTGGATATGGACAGCATCCTGCGCTATGGAATTCTCTGCCAGGCCGGAGGCTTTGCCGACAATGTTCACAACAACATGTATATCTGGGCGCATCAGACGGCAGGCGGCCTGAACTACCGCTTTGCTCCGTGGGATATGGACATGACATGGGGCGAGCGGCCGGAAATGCACGGCATCAACAACGATCACTGGGTGGCGTTCCCGCTGCTTGACCGCGTGCTGCTGCTCGATGTAGCGAACGCGCGCCAGCGGTATGCCGACATGTGGACGCAGCTGCGGCAGGACGTGCTGAGCGTGGAAAACATCACGCAGCTGCTGGCGGATTTCTCGGCCGAGATGAGCGATTCCGGCGCGCTGCTGCGCAATGCCATGCGCTGGGATCTCCCCATGGATGACACGTCGGGCATTGAGATCAGCTCGTTTGCACAGATGCACTTGCTGGCGGTCGATCAGGCTGTTACGATGCTGCTGACCGAGGAGGAGCCGTCGTTCCTGCGCCCTGACTGGAGCATTGAGGAGGGCGTCTATCCGCCAATCTTCCCGGAGGAGCAGGAGTAAAACGGGGCGAAAAAGGGAAAAAGCTTTGTAAAATCGAGCGAAAATCGCGTTTTTCGATTGACAGAAACGCGATGAAATGGTATGATAACTACGTTTGCTGTGCAGACTGCCGCGGGGGTAGTCTGCGCAGAGGACGATGAAAGGAAGATTTTTGAGTATGCATGAAGGTCTTGCCGACGTTGACCGACGAGTTGTCGGAACCAAGCAGCTGCTTCGCGCCCTCGACGAGGGAAAAATCGCGCAGGCGTATGTCGCCGCCGACGCGGATTTGCTGCTGACCAAGCGGGTTGTCGACCGCTGCTATGACATGGACGTCCCCTGCACGCAGGTGGAAAGCATGGAAAAGCTCGGACGCGCCTGTGGAATCGACGTCAAGGCTGCCGCCGCCGGCCTGCTCAAGTAAAGCAGACTGCGGCGAAACGACCGGCTGCCCTCCGGCACGCCGGCTATTTTGGCGCAAACGCGCCGGTTATCGATATGGCCCCGCCCACGCGGGTTCATATACATTCATCAGCAAGCAAGTGTTCCAAGTATTGAGAGAAGAAACATAGGAGGTGCTTCCATGCCTACGATCAACCAGTTGATCCGCAACGGAAGAAAAGCGATCGCCGCGAAGCCGACCGCTCCTATCCTGCAGAAATGCCCGCAGAAGCGCGGCGTGTGCCTGTCCGTCAAGACGACCACGCCGA
>JALFVL010000039.1 GCA_022787165.1 Clostridiales bacterium | reverse complement strand
CGCTTGTGGTGGAAAAGATATTTGCCATACCTGGTGTCGGAAGTCTTCTGGTTAATGCGATACAGTCGAATGATTACAATGTCGTCATTGCGTTAAGCTTTATCTATTCTGCAATGTACATTGTCATTATGCTTGTGGTGGATATTCTGTATGGAATCATTGACCCGAGAATACGTCTGGCGAAGAAAGGAGACTGACATGGCAGCACGGGAAAACGTTATGTATATGGGAAAAGAAACTGCCGGGTATGTTCCGGTGGAAGCGGATTTTAAATGGAAGCATACGGACGGAACACTGGCACTGGATGATAATTTTGTGGCGCAGAGTTTCTGGAAGGATGTGATCATCCGTTATTTTAAAAAGGTCAGTGCAGTCATAGGTCTTGTCCTAATTATTGTAATCGCCACGTTTGCTGTGGTCGGTCCGGATATGAACGATTTTACCTATTCTGAGCAGTCTCTCACGCAGAAAAACTTTGCGCCGCGGGTCAAAGGACTGGAAAAGATTGGTATTTTTGACGGCAGTGAGAGTATGAAGACGACGACCGGAAGCAAGAAGATCAATTATTATGAAGAAAAAGGACTGGATGATCTCTATTACTGGTTCGGTAGTGATAACTTCGGCCGTGATATCTGGACGCGAACCTGGTCGGGAGCCAGGGTTTCCCTGATTATCGCCGTGGCTGCAGCCGTGATAGATATGGTAATTGGCATGAGTTACGGTCTGATTTCCGGCTATTTCGGGGGAAAAGTCGACATGATAATGCAGCGGTTTCTGGAAATCGCAAATGGCAGTCCGCGGCTTGTTATTGTGACGCTGTTACTTTTAGTGCTTCAGCCGGGAATGCTTACAATTATTTTTGCACTGATGCTTACTGAGTGGGTCGGCATGAGCCGCATTGCGCGGGCTGAGATGCTAAAGCTGAAGGAGCAGGAATTCGTGCTGGCATCACGGACGTTAGGCGCTGGAAACTTTTTTATCATTTTTAAAGAAGTGCTGCCGAACATCATTGGACCGATCATTACGCAGGTGATGTTTTCGATTCCGACGGCGATTTTTACCGAGGCGTTCTTAAGCTTCGTGGGACTTGGTATTCCAGTTCCGCAGTGTTCACTCGGTTCGTTAATCTCGGAGGGATTTAACAGCTTTACAACACATCCGTATCAGATTATCCCGCCGATTGTGGTGATGGCACTTCTGATGTTGAGCTTTAATCTCGTGGCGGACGGTCTGCGTGAAGCGCTGGATCCGAAGCTGAAAGAAATGTAGGGAAAGGGGATTCGTATGTCAGAGACAAAAGAACAGATTTTAAAAATACGGGACCTGGATATTACGTTTCGGACAACTGCGGGAAGCGTTCATGCAATCCGCGGAGTCAATATTGACCTGAAAAAGGGCGAGACGGTTGCGATCGTTGGAGAGTCCGGTTCCGGTAAATCCGTCACAATGAAGGCGGCTATGGGAATTCTGGCTTCCAATGCAAAAGTGACGGGAGGCAGTATTGAATTTTCATATCATCATGCGGACGGAACGCCGGAGACGGTAGATATTCTGACCAAAGATAAGAAATGGATCCGCCGGCACATCAATGGGAAGCGGATTGCAATGGTATTCCAGGATCCTATGACAAGTCTGGATCCGACCATGACGATCGGAAAGCAGATCATGGAGGGCATGATCTGGCATTTTAAGACGCCTAAAAAAGAGGCATGGGAAAAAGCGGTGTCACTGTTGAAGGAAGTGGGAATTGAAGATGCCGAAAAGCGTATGAAAAATTACCCCCATCAGCTTTCAGGCGGTATGAGACAACGTGTTGTGATTGCAATAGCACTTGCCTGCAATCCGGATCTTTTAATCTGCGATGAGCCGACGACGGCGCTGGATGTGACGATTCAGAAGCAGATTCTGCTGCTGCTCAAGGAGATGTGCCGGGAGATGAACCTTTCGGTCATCTTCATCACGCACGACCTGGGCGTCGTGGCGGAGCTTTGCGACCGGGTGGTCGTGCTCTACGGCGGGCTGGTGATGGAGGAGGGCGGCGTCATCGAGGTCTTTGAGGAGCCGGCGCATCCCTACACGCTGGGCCTGCTGGCCTCCGTGCCCAAGCTCACGCAGGAAAAGGCGAAGCGGCTGACGCCGATTCCCGGCTCGCCGCCCGACCTGCTCTCGCCGCCGGCGGGCTGCCCGTTCGCCGCGCGATGCCGCTATGCGCGCAAAATCTGTCTGAAGGCGATGCCGGAGGCGCAGCGGCTCTCCCCGACGCACTACGGCAAGTGCTTTCTGCTTGACCCCGGCGCGCCGAAGGACGCAAACCCCTTTGCGGACAGGAGGGCGAGATGATGGCAGAGAGCAAAAAGCTGCTTGAGGTAGAGCACCTGAAGCAATACTTCCCGGTCGCGGGGAAGCGCGGGCAGTTCGTTCACGCGGTGGACGACGTGAGCTTCTTCATCCGCGAGGGGGAGACATTCGGCCTGGTCGGCGAATCCGGCTGCGGAAAGTCGACCGTGGCGCGCGCGATTGTCCGGCTCAGCCAGCCGACGTCGGGACGGATTCTGCTCGACGGACAGGACATCACGACGCTGAGCGAGCGGGCGATGCGCCCCATCCGCAAAAAGGTGCAGATGGTCTTCCAGGATCCCTATTCCTCGCTCAACGGGCGCATCACGATTCAGGAGATTCTCGCCGAGCCGCTCATCGCACAGCGCACGGGGATGACCCGCGCGCAGATGCTCGAGCGCGCGCGGGAGGCGCTGCGCAGGGTCAACCTCTCCGAGGACTACCTGCGGCGGTATCCGCACGAATTTTCCGGCGGACAGCGCCAGCGCATCTGCATTGCCCGGGCGCTGATGGTCAACCCGAAGCTGCTGATCTGCGACGAGGCGATTTCGGCGCTGGACGTCTCGATTCAGGCGCAGGTCGTCAACATGCTCGCAGACTTCCAGCAGGAGATGGGGCTGACCTACCTGTTTATCGCGCACGATCTGTCGATGGTGCGCCATGTGTCCCACCGGGTGGGCGTCATGTACCTGGGGCACCTGATGGAGGTCTGCGAGAGCGAGGAAATCTACCGCCATCCGCTGCATCCCTACACGCAGGGCTTGCTGGCCTCCGTGCCGCTGGCCGATCCGCGCGCGGCGCAGGCGAGGGAGAGCGCTGTGCTCGAGGGCGAGGTGCCCAGCCCGCTTCACCCGCCGAAGGGATGCCCGTTCAACACGCGCTGCCCCTATGCAAGGGATATCTGCCGCGAGCAGATGCCCGGGATGCAGGACGCGGGCGGCGGGCACATGGTCTGCTGCCACCTGGCAGCCGGGCGCGGCTGAACGCCGGACAAACAGGAAGCTGACAGGCAACAGCCTGTGAAAGCGTATATTTAGGAGGTACAACATGAAAAAGGGTATGGCTCTTCTGCTCGGCCTGGCGCTGCTTGCGGCGCTTGTGCTGCCGATGGCGGCCTGCGCGGAGACGGAACAGATCTTCCGCTACGCCGTGACGGACGACCCGGACAGCTTCGACCCGGGCTACACGCTCAATTCCTTCGCGGGTCCGGTGTTCTACAACTGCTTCGTCGGCCTGGTTCGCTACAACACGGACAGCGAGCTCGTGCCGGGCGCGGCGGCGAGCTGGGATGTCAGCGATGACGGCCTGGTCTGGACGTTCCACCTGAACGAGGGCATGAAGTGGAGCAACGGCATGCCTGTGACCGCGGGAGATTTCGCCTACGCCTGGAAGCGCGTCATCACGCCGGAATTCGGCGCGGCGGGCGCGTACATGATCTACAACTACATCGCTGGCGCGCAGGCCTACTACAACAAGGAATGCGCCTGGGAGGACGTGGGCATCAAGGCGCTTGACGATCTGACGCTCGAGGTCACGCTGGCCTCGCCGTGCAGCTACTTCACCGCGCTGCTGGCGACCTGGACGTACATGCCGGTTTGCGAGGCGGTCGTCTCCGAGAACCCCGACTGGGCGACGGACTACGACAACTACGTCTCCAACGGCCCGTTCGCGCTGGAGAGCTACCGCATGGGCGAGGGCATCTACCTCGTCAAGAACGAGAACTACTGGCTGGCGGACGAGGTCAAGCTCGAGCGCATCAACTTCATGATCTTCCAGGATCTGACGACGGCGCTGAACGCCTACGAGGCGGGCGAGCTCGACGGACTGACCCGCGTGCCCTCCTCGAGCATCACGACGCTGCGCGGCCGCGACGACTTCTACAGCATCACGCAGTTCAGCAACACCTACTGGATGTTCAACACGAAGTCCGAGGTGCTCTCCAACCCGCTGGTGCGCGAGGCGCTGGCCATCTCCATCGACCGCACGGCGCTGATTGAGGACGTGCTCCAGGCGAGCTACACGCCGGCGAGCGGCCACGTTCCCTATGGCTACATCCAGACGGACGGACAGGATTTCCGCGAGGCGGGCGGCAACTACGGCATCACCGAGACGGCGCAGGTTGACCGCGCGCTCGAGCTGCTGGCTGAGGCCGGCTATGACGATCCCTCGCAGATCACCATCCGCGTCTGCTACTACACGAGCGACACGGTGAAGAAGGTTGCCGAGGTGCTCGCCTCCATGTGGGAGACGAACCTGGGCATCCACTGCGAGATCGAGAGCTCCGAGTGGAGCGTCTTCTACAGCGAGATCCTCGCGCTGGATTACGATGTGGCCGCGATGGGCGACGCCGCGACCTACCTGCACCCGATGGCCTTCCTGCAGACCTATCAGGGCAACAACCCGCCGCTGGAGACCGGCTGGCGCAGCGAGGAATACGACAGCCTGCTGGCGGCCGCGCTGAGCACGACCGACCCGCAGGAGGCCGACGGCTACCTGCACGCCGCGGAGGACCTGTTCATGAATGACTACGTCCTGCTGCCGCTGTACTACGGCTCCACCGCGATGATGGTCAAGGACTACGTCAGCAACTGGACGATCACCGGCTGCGCGGTCGAGGTCTTTGACGGCATTGAGATTCTCGAGCACTGACGACGGCTGAACAATCGACAAAAAACGCATCCTCCCGCCGGGCGTACTGCCTGCGCGGGAGGATGCGCTTATAAAGAGAGGCGCTTATTCCTGACCGGGCGGGGCGAAGGTCAGGCCAAAGTCGCTGTCAAGGGTCTCGCTGAGGACGAAGCCGGTCTGGCCGCCGGCGAGGACATGGCACCAGGCGCCCCAGGCGCCCATGACGCGCAGCTGCGTGCCGCGGGAGAGCACGGCCACGACGGAGGAGGACTTGTCGGGGGCGGAGAAAAGCGCGGAGCCGGGGGCGGAGACGGTCTTATCGAGCATGGCGCTTTGCACCGGGCGGCCGCCGCACTCCAGAAACCGGGATTGCATATAGCCCGTGGCGGCGCCGCTGATGCTGACCTTTACCCAGCCATCCTCGACCGGGCCGAGCAGGGAGACGATCGTACCGGAAAAGTATTTGCCCAGGATCGGCGCGCTTGCGTCGGGCGCCTCGCGCAGGTTCAGCCTGTCCAGCGGATCGGGATTGCTGACGACCGCGAGCGAGGGGAGGGAGACCTGCACGGTATAGGCCGCGGACTGATCGTAAGCGTTATGGATGACAGCGGAGGAATCCGTCTCCCTATGGTAGGAGAGCTGTGGGGTCATCCGGTCGGAGCGGACATAGCCGGTATAGCCGATGGCCGTGATCTGCACCCAGCCGTCGTCGCGCACGCAGAGGGCACAGACGGACGACCCCTTGGGGAAGAGCGTGATCAGTTCCGAAGAGGCCGTGGGCTGACGATAGACCTCCGCGCCCGACGCGGCAGCGACGGTCAGTATCGGGAAGGCGGGCTCGACATAGTCTGCGGACAGATAGGACAGATCCATATAGCCCTCCGGGGAATCGCCCTGGATGCGCACATGGGCATAGCCCTCCGACGGCGCCTCCAGCAGATAGACGGGCGTGCCGTTGTAGTACTTGCCGAGGCTGACGGCATCCGGACGCGGCGCGGCGCGCAGGTTGAGCCTGTCGGCAGGATCGGGGTTGGCGACGTAGAGCGTGTCGCCCGCGCCGGGAGCATCGGCCAGAGCGGGGACGGCGAGGAGCAGGCAGAGCAGCAGGGCAAGGACGGACAGCAAGGGCTTCATGGCGATCTCTCCTTGGAAATGTATTGCAGAAGCTGTCTTTACTGAATAAGACGGAGGCGGGAGCGGATTCTTTCATCCGGGCGCAAAAAAACCGCCCTTTCCGCAGAAGGGGCGGCAAAGCGCCGGGAAGCAGCGGCTTTTTTCGAGGCAAGGAGGGACGATCAGGTCTGCGCGGCGCCGTCGACGGAGAGAATCTCGCCGGTGACATAGCTGGCCAGATCGCTGGCGAGGAAGAGGAAGCAGTTGGCGACCTCCTGCGGCTCGCCGACGCGGCCCAGCGGGATCGGATCGGAGACGCGCTTGAGCACCTCCGGCGGAAGCGCGGAGATCATGTCCGTGCGGGTGACGCCCGGAGCGACGGCGTTGACGCGGATGTTGTCGCGGCCCAGCTCGCGGGCGAGGCTGCGGGTCAGGCCGTTGACGGCGAATTTGCTGGCCGGATAGGCGACGCCGGCGGGCTGGCCGTAGAGGCTGACCATCGAGCTGGTGTTGATGATGCAGCCGCCGCCCTGGGCCTTCATGATCGGCGCGACGGCGCGGCAGCCGTTGAAGACGGCGTTCACGTTGACGGAGATGGTCTTGTCAAACGCGGCGGGATCGTACTGGTAGAGCGAATCGCGCGCGGAGATGCCGGCGTTGTTGGCGAGGATGTCAATGCGGCCGAACTTCTCCTTGACGGCATTCACGGCGGCCTCGACGGCGGCATAGTCGGTCAGGTCGGGCGCAAGGCCGATAACCTGCGCGTCCGGCAGCTCCTGGGCGATTTTGGCGAGCGCCTTGTCGACGGTCTCCTGACGGGAGCCGAAGAGCGCGACGCGAGCGCCATTTTTGAGGAACGTCTCGACGATGGCAAAGCCGATACCGCGCGTGCCGCCGGTGACGATGGCGACCTTATCCTGAAGCAGCATAATAGACCTCCTTTTCACAAAGACGAAAAACAATATTGAATATAGTATAGCATGAAAATGAAGACTTGTCAAACAAATCGCAAAGATGAGCCGCAAACGTATCAGACGGCAGAGGGTGGGAAGGGAGCGGGGCGGGATGAGAAAATTTCCTCCTGTTTTCGGGTGAAAAGATGCGCTATGATAAAATCAAGAGAACTGGAGACTGAGGAGGAACGCGGTGATGAAGGGGAATCTGATGCTGATTCACGGCGGCGGGCCGACGGCCGTGATCAACGCCTCGCTCTACGGGGCGATCCGACAGGCGAAGCGGGAGGAAAACGTCGGCCGCATTCTGGCGGCAATCGGCGGGACGGGCGGCCTGCTGCGCGGCGAGGTGCGCGACCTGACGGACGTCCCGCAGGAGGAGCTTGAGCTGCTGCTGACGACGCCGGGCAGCGCGATTGGCACCTCGCGCGACGCGCTGGAGGCGGAGGACTACGCGAGGATGCCGGCAATCTTCAAGCGGCTGGGCGTTCGCTATGTGCTCATGAACGGCGGCAACGGGACGATGGACACCTGCGGGAAGATCTGCGCGGCCTGCGCGGGCGAGGACATCTTCGTCATGGGCATTCCCAAGACGATGGACAACGACATCGCCGTGACCGACCACGCGCCGGGCTACGGCAGCGCCGCGCGCTACATCGCGCAAAGCGTCGCCGAGGTGACGGCGGACGTCGCGGGCCTGCCGATTCACGTCGTGGTGATCGAGGCGAGCGGGCGCAACGCGGGCTGGATCACGGCGGCCTCCGCGCTGGCGAGGCAGGCGGGCGTGGACGGGCCTGACCTGATCTACCTGCCGGAGCGGCCCTTCAAGGAGGAAGCCTTCCTTGAGGACGTGCAGGCGCTGATCGAGAAAAAACGCGGCGTGGTCGTCGTATGCAGCGAGGGGCTGACCGACGAGACGGGCAAGCCGATCGTGCCGCCCGTGTTTCAGACGGGGCGCTCGACCTACTTTGGCGACGTTTCGGCGCACCTGGCGCAGCTGGTCATTCGCAGGCTCGGCTACAAGGCGAGGAGCGAAAAGCCGGGGCTGATCGGGCGCGCCTCCATCGCGCTGGCCAGCCCGGTCGACCGGAAGGAGGCCGTGCTGGCGGGCGAGGAAGCCGTGCGCGCCGCGGCGGCGGGGGAGAGCGGCAAGATGGTCGCGCTGATGCGTGAGCCGGTCGACCGCTACGCCGTGCGCACGGAGCTCGTCGACGTGCGGGAGGTCATGCTGCACGAGCGCAGAATGCCGGACGAATTCATCAACGAGCGGGGCAACGGCGTGACGGAGGCCTTCGTGCGCTGGTGCGAGCCGCTGATCGGCGAACCGCTGACCAGGCTGATCTCCCTGCGGGGATGAGGGAAATTCATCCTTTTTTCGCTGAATAAGTTGTGGTATACTGATATCAGTGACAAAGGAACCTGCCTGAAAACGGGCAAAATGACCGCAAAGGGGACTTCCTCATGGAAAAGAAAAACAACAAGGGGCTGGCGGACCGGATTCCGGCCAGAGTATGGCTGCTGATCTCGTTCCTCGCTGCCATGCTGCTATGGTGGGTGCTCTCCATCATCCCGGCAACGTCGCGCGCTTTCCCGAACGTCTTCAAGGTGCTGGGCAGCATCAAGACGATGATCGACCGGAACGTGCTGCTCAAGGACCTGAGCTCGAGCCTGATCTCGGTCTGCTCGGGCTACGTGCTCGGCTTCGTGATCGCGCTGCCGGTCGCCATCCTGATGGCCTGGTACAAGCCGGTGCGCTACATCATCGAGCCCTGGATCCAGTTCATCCGCAACATTCCGCCTCTGGCCTACGTGCCGCTGATCGTCATCGCGGCGGGCGTCGGCCGCAGGCCGCAGATCATCGTCATCACGATCGCCTGCTTCCTGATCATGTGCGTGACGATCTATCAGGGCGTCATCAATGTCGATGAAACGCTGATCAAGGCGGCGCGCGTGCTGGGCGCGACGGACAAGGACATCTTCATCCGCGTCATTGCGCCGGCGACGCTGCCCTTCATCCTCACGGCGATCCGCCTGGGCGCCTCCGTCGCGCTGACGACGCTGATTGCCGCGGAATCCACCGGCGCGAACGCCGGACTGGGCATGCGCATCCGCAGCCTGAACAACAGCTTCGAATCCGCGCCGATGCTGCTGTACATCATCATCATCGGCATCCTGGGCATCACCATCGAAAAGCTGATCAAGACCGCTGAAAGGAGGCTCACGTCGTGGCAGGAGAAGAGAGAAATCTGACGGCCTCGGACAAGGTCAGGGTGCGCATTGACAACGTGCGCAAGGTGTTCAACACGAGGAACGGCGAGATGGTCGCCCTCAACGGCGTCAGCCTCGACATTCACGACAACGAGTTCATCTGCGTCGTCGGCCCCTCCGGCTGCGGCAAGAGCACGCTGCTCAACATCATCGCGGGGCTGAGCGAGCCGACCTCCGGCAAGGTCTACTGCGACGGCAAGGAGGTCACCGGCACCGGCACGGAGCGCGGCGTCGTCTTCCAGCAGTACGCGCTGTTCCCCTGGCTGACGGTCAAGAAGAACGTCATGTTCGCGCTGGAGATGCGCGGCATCAAGGGCAAGGCGGCCGAGGAAGAGGCGATGAAGTACCTCGAGATGGTCGACCTGGCCAAGTTCGCCGACCATTACCCCAAGGAGCTCTCCGGCGGCATGAAGCAGCGCGTCGCCATCGCCCGCGCCTACGCGGCGGAGCCCGAGGTGCTGCTGATGGACGAGCCGTTCGGCGCGCTGGACGCGCAGACGCGCACGCAGCTTCAGACGGAGCTGCTGGAGACCTGGGAGAAGAAGCGCAAGACCTGCTTCTTCATCACCCACGACGTCGAGGAGGCGATCATCCTCGCGCAGCGCGTCATCATCATGAGCGCGCGGCCGGGCCGCATCAAGGACATCGTGGACATCGACATCCCGTATCCGCGCACGCAGGAGACGAAGATGACGCCGCACTTCATGGAGCTCAAGAACCACATCTGGAGCCAGGTCTATCAGGAGTACCTCGAGGTGCGCAAGTAAATGGATTTGAGCGGACAGGCTCCGCTTGAAGGATATCGACCAAACCAAACAGATGGAGGGAATCGACAATGAAAAAGCTGCTTTCCGTTCTGCTCGCGCTGGCGATGCTGAGCATCGCGGGCCTCGCGCTCGCCGAGGCCGAGCCGGTCACCCTGAACGTCGCCTACATGCCCAACTACGGCAGCCTCTGGGCGATTGAAACCGCCATCCAGAAGGGCTACCTCGCCGAGGAGAACATCACCGTGAATCTCGTCGAGTTCGCGGACGGCACCGTCGAGGGCTACTACCTGCTCCAGCGCGACACCTTCGTGGCCAACGGCGCCGTGGAGAAGGATCCCGTTCCGGCGGTTTCCGACTACGTGATGCTGGACGTCATGATCGAGGCGGGCAAGTAATCAAAGCGAAAAGGATTCAAGGCCGTCTGCTTCAGGCGGCCTGATCCTTATGTTCGGGGAGGGGGAACGCCGGGATGCTGTTTGTGCTCATCGGCGCGATGCTCATCGCGTCCATCTGCGTGCTGCTGCTTCGAAAGAGCACGGAGTCGCTCTATCTGCTGGGCATGTGCTGCAGCTTGATGGTCTTCCTCTCCGGCATACTCATTTTCATCGCCAAAAAGGGCGGCTATTCGAAGGACATTCTGCAGTTTCTCTACTTCTCGCCAGGGCTCAAGACGCGGGTGCAGTACCTCTACCTGACGCTGGGACAGATCGGCTACATGATCGCCGTCGGGCGGTTCCTCTATCCGCTGTTTCTGATGGAGATGGCGCTGCAGTACTCGATGATCCCCGCGCTGCGCAAGCGGCCCGCCATGAAGCGGCTGGCGGCCGCGCTGCCGGCGGCGAGCCTGATCCTCTACCTGCCGCCGCTGTACCGGCGTCTGGTCACGAGCTGGCCGGGAATCCAGCCGGTGATCGTGCAGGCGGCCTACATCTGGGTGATTGCCTATGTGGCCATCGCTCTGATTCTGCTGCTCAACGAGCTGCTGAGCATCACGATCTCGTTTTGCAGGAGACAATTCGCCTGCATCTTCGTCTGTATGGCGGCGATGAGCGGCATCTATCTGCTCTACTGCGGGCAGGACCCCTCACAGGTCTATCACTTTTACAGCTATGACTACATCTTCAGCAAGGGCCTGGGCTATTTGCAGTACGCGCCGACGATGGCGGGCTATGTGACGCTGGTGATCGTCAACGTGATCTGCGGGGTGTTGGGCATCGCAAGCCTGCTGCGCTACACGCAGGACAACCTGATGACCGACCGGGAAGAGACCGTGCTGCGGCGCAAATTTGACGTCGCCCGCACGGGCGCTTCGGTGTTCGTTCACTCGATCAAGAACCAGCTGCTGGCCAACCGGGTGCTCGAAAAGCACATCTACCAGGAGCTGGACAGGGAGACGCCCGACCTTGCGCGCATCCGCGACTGCGTCGACCAGCTGCACGGCAACAACGAGCTGCTGCTCGAGCGCAGCGAGGAGCTCTATCGGACGGTCAAGAGCAAGTCCGTGAAGCTGACGCCGGTGGGGCTGGGCGAGGTCGCGCAGGTGGCGCTCGACCGCTTCGCGCGCAAATACCCGGAGGCGAAATGCCGCGCGCAGGTGGACTGCACAAGGACGGTCATGGCTGACCTGAACTACCTGGGCGAGGCGGTCTACAACCTGATGACCAACGCCTGGGAGGCGCAGGTCGAGGCGGGGCGGGCAGACCGGCCCATCCGCCTGATCAGCCGGCAGGAGCGGCTCTACACCGTGCTGGAGGTGCGCGACGAGGGCCCGGGCATCAGCCGAAGCCAGCAGAAGAAGATCTTCGAGCCCTTCTATTCCTCCAAAAACAGCAACCACAGCTGGGGCATGGGGCTGTACCATGCGAGGATGATCATCAAGGCGCACCTGGGCATGCTGCGCGTGGAGAGCCGCCCCGGCGAGGGCACGACATTTTTCGTCATGCTGCCCCGGTGCGATACGCGAAGGACGGTGAACGGCGGTTGATTCGGATCCTGATAGCGGACGACTTTCCGCTGCTGCGCGAGGACATCCGGGAGACGATCGAGAAGCAGGAGGACATGAAGGTCGTCGGCGAGGCGTCGACCGGGCAGGAGCTGGAGCACCTGGCCAGGACCACGCCCTGCGACCTGCTGCTGGTGGACATCGAGATGGAGACGACGACGGCCGGCATCCGCGCGGCGGAGAACATCCTGTCGGAGAACCCGGAGGCGAAGGTCATCTTCCTGACGGCGCACGAGACGGAGAACATGATTCTCATGTCGATGGCGGCAGGGGCGGTCGACTACGTCGTCAAGGGATGCGCGGAGGAGGAGCTGCTGCGGCACATCCGCGCTGCCTACGCGGGGGAGCCGCTGCTCGACGCGCGCGTGCAGCACACGGTGCTCAAGGAATACTCGCGGCTGCGGCGCTCCGAGCGGAGCCTGCTGTTCTTCATCAACAACGTTTCCCAGCTGACGCCGGCGGAGCGCGCGCTGGTGCGCTGCCTGCTGGACGGCTGCAAGGTGCGCGAGATCGCGGAGATCCGCTGCGTGGAGGTTGTGACGGTCAAGACGCAGATCAAGGGCCTGCTGCGCAAGTTCGGCTGCTCGCGCACCAAGGAGATCGTCGGGCTGATTCACGAGCTGGGCGTGGAGCACCTGTTTTGACGCGGGCTTTTGGACAGAAGGAAATCATGTCAAGTGAGGAGGAACCCAACATGGACACGGCATATTTTCAGATTTCCCAGGAGGAGCTGGGCAGGGGGGCGAAGATCCCGCTGGTGAAGCTCGGAGATTCCGGCGAGGTCTTCTACGAGATGGCGCTGGAGATGATCGCGGAGATTGAAAAGAACAACGCGGCGGGACGCCGGACGGTCTTCATCTGCCCGGTGGGCCCGGTGGGACAGTACCCGATCTTCGTGCGGCTGGTGAACGAGCGGCGGCTCAGCCTCAAAAACTGCTGGTTTATCAACATGGACGAATACCTGACGGATGAGGGAGAATGGATCGATGAGAGCAGCCCGCTCTCCTTCCACGGCTTCATGAAGCGGACGGTCTACACGAAGATCGACCCAGAGCTGCTGATGCCCGAGGCGCAGCGCGTCTTCCCCGACCCGCACGACACCGGCGCCATCGCGCGGCTGATCGAGCGTCTGGGCGGTGTGGACATCGCCTTCGGCGGCATCGGCATCAACGGGCATCTGGCCTTCAACGAGGCGCAGGACGAGCTGACGCCGGAGGAATTCGCGGCGCTGCACACCCGCGTGCTCACCATCAGCCGGGAGACGCGCGTGGCCAACGCCATCGGCGACCTGAACGGCGCGATCGACGCGATGCCCAAAAAGTGCGTGACGATCGGCATGGCGGAGATCCTCTCGGCCAGAAAGCTGAGGCTGGGCGTTTTCCGCGACTGGCACCGCGCCGTCGTGCGGCAGGCGGCCTACGGCGAGGTCAGCGCGCACTTCCCGGTGACGCTCGCGCAGCGGCACCCGGACGCGAAAATCTACGTCAACGCAAACGCGGCGAAGCAGCCCTTCTGAGCGGAACGCGGACAGGGGGAAAGACGATGGACAGGCTGTTGATTCGGGGCGGAGTGGTTTACCGGGAGCACCGGTTTGAGACGGCGGACGTGCTCTGCGAGGATGGAAAAATCGCCGCGATTGGCGAAGAGCTGGCGGCGCAGGACGCGCAGGTGATCGACGCGGCGGGAAGAAAGGTCGTGCCCGGCTTCATCGACGCGCACACGCACGGCGCGGCGGGCGTCGATGTCAACGCGGCGGACGAGGAGGGACTGCGGAAAATCGCGGCCTTCTTCGCGACGCAGGGCACGACGGCCTTCAACGCCAGCATCCTGACGGACACGGAGGAGACGACGCGGCGCTGCCTGCGCGCGGTGAAAACGGTCATGGGCGATCGGGGACGCGGCGCGCAGCTGCTGGGCGCGCACCTGGAGGGCCCGTTTCTGGCGAAGGCATACAAGGGCGCGATGCCGGAATACCTGCTGCGGGAGGGCGACGCGGCGCTGCTGCGGCGCTGGCAGGCGGAATTCCCGGGCGTGATCACCTACATCACGGTCTCGCCCGAGGTGCCGGGCGTGATCGAGATGATCGCGCAGATTGCGGACGACATACCTGTGGCCATCGGCCACAGCGGCGCGGACTACGAGACGGCGATGCGCGCGATTGAAAGCGGCGCGCGCTGCATCACGCACACCTTCAACGCGATGCGGCTGTTCCATCAGCACGAGCCGGCGATCATGGGCGCGGCACTGGAGAGCGACTGCTACTGCGAGGCGATCTGCGACGGGCGGCACCTGCATCCCGGAACAGTGCGGATGCTGCTCAAGTGCAAGGGCGACGAGCGGGTGATGGCCGTGACGGACAGCATCATGGCGGCGGGATTGCCGGACGGCGCCTACAAGCTGGGCGTCAACGACGTGGTCGTCGTGGACGGGGACGCGAAGCTCGCGGACACGGGCGTTCGCGCGGGCAGCACGCTGACGACCGGGCAGGCGCTCAGAAACCTCGTGCGCTTTACCGGACGGCCGGTGGAGGACATGCTGCCGCTGCTGACCCAAAACCCGGCGAGGGCGCTGCGCATTGACGAGCGCAAGGGCACGCTGGAAGCTGGCAAGGACGCAGACATCGTGCTGCTTGACGATGCGCTGCGCGTATGCGCGACCATCGCGGGCGGCGCGGTCGTATACAGGGCGTAAAGGCGGGAGCGCCTTTGACGCGGACAAGAGACACGGAACGGAGGACAACGATATGCTGGTACCGATGAGAGCGATTCTGGAGGCGGCGGACAAATACCGCTACGGGCAGGCGGCGTTCAACATGAACAGCGTCGGCCAGATCGAGGCGGCTGTGCGCATTCACGAGCTGCTGCGCTCCGGCGCGATTTTGCAGGGCGCGGAGGCGAGCAACGCCTTTATGGGCGGCGAGCTCGACTTCATGCACGGCACGGCCCCGGCCAAGCGCGAGGGCGCGAGGAACATCGGCGACGCCGTGAAGAAATACGGCGCGGACAGCCCTGTGCCCATCGCGCTGCACCTGGATCACGGCAAGAGCCTGGAGACGATCAAGGCCTGCATCGACGGCGGCTACACCTCCGTGATGATCGACGGCAGCAGCCTGCCCTATGAGGAGAACGTCGAGCTGACGCGCGAGGCTGTCAAGCTGGCTCACCCCTACGGCGTGACCGTCGAGGGCGAGCTGGGCGTGCTGGCGGGCGTGGAGGACCATGTCTTCAGCGCGACCTCGACCTACACGAACCCGCTGCAGGCGGTCGACTTCTTCAAGAAGACGAAATGCGACGCGCTGGCGATCAGCTACGGCACCTGCCACGGCGCGAACAAGGGCAAGGACACGAGGATCCGCCGCGAGATCGCCATCGCGACGAAGGAATGCATGATGCACGAGGGGATCGACGGGTTCCTGGTCAGCCACGGCAGCTCGACCGTGCCGCAGGAATACGTGCAGCAGATCAACGCGATGGGCGGGCAGCTCGAGAACGCCTACGGCATCGACGTGGCGCAGCTGGTCGACGTGGCGAAGGCGGGCATCAACAAGATCAACGTCGACACGGACATCCGCCTCGCCTGCACGCGCAACATCATGGAGCTGTTCCGCGACCATCCACAGCTCAAAGAGAGCTCGAGCATCGGACAGCTCTACCGCGACATGACGGCGAAGCCGAAGAACTTCGATCCGCGCAACTACGTTGGCAGCATCATGGACGCCATCATGCACGGCTGCGGCGACGACGAGCACATCCGGCTCATCGACCGGTGCATGCAGGACGGCGTGATCGAATCCATCGCGCCGCTGCTGGTGCAGTTCGGCAGCTATCGCAAGAGCCACCTCATCGAGGCCGTGACCTGCGAGCAGATGGCCGAGCGTTACAGGAAAGCGGGGATCTGAGCATGAAGCACATCTTTCTGAACCTCAAGCGATTCGATATTTCTCCCGAGCACGGCGGTGTGAACCGGCTCGCGCCGATGAAGGACTGGGGACGCGTCATCGTCGAGCGGACGCAGGACGCGCTGGGCGCGTATCCCGAGGCGGAATTCGTCATGTACATGCCGGAAGCGCACCTGCTCTCCGCGGCGGCGGCGAGAAAGCCGGGCAGCCCCGTAAAGCTGGGCAGCCAGGGCGTCTACCGCGCGGACACTGCGAAGGGCGGCAACTTCGGCGCGTTCACGACGAACCGGACGGGAAACGCCGTCGCGGAGATGGGCTGCGAGAGCACGCTCATCGGCCACTGCGAGGAGCGAAACGACAAGATGGGCATCCTTGCGGAGGCGGGCGTGGACGCTGTCGTCGCGGCGAGCGCCGTGAACCGCATCCTGAACGCCGAGATCAAGGCGGCGCAGGCAGCGGGGCTGACCGTGCTCTACTGCATCGGCGAGAAGAGCGAGGAGCAGGCGATGTGGCAGGACGTGCTCGGCGCGCAGCTTGGCATCGGCCTTGAGGGCGTCGACAGGAGCAGAGTGGTCATCGCCTACGAGCCGATCTGGTCCATCGGGCCGGGGAAGACGCCGGCGGACAAGCCCTACATCGAGAAGATCGCGCGGTTTGTCAAGGAGCGCACCGGCGGGATGGACGTCGTCTACGGCGGCGGACTCAAGACGGACAACGCGCAGATGCTGGCCTCGATTGAGGAGATCGACGGCGGGCTGATCGCGCTGACGCGCTTTAGCGGCGAGATCGGGTTCTATCCGGAGGAATACCTGGAGATTATCAGGACGTATTTGGGAAAGTAAATGACTGTCTCAAAATCGCAGGAAGCACAGTCTTTGGGCAGAGAATCAAGCACCGAACATAAGCCCCGGGTGCAGGGCCGTGAGGCCTTGCTCGTTTCAAGGGGGTTAGGGAGGTGCAGGAGGGTCTAGGGGGGAAAATCGAAAGCCCCCCTGATCCTCCTGCCCTGAGGTTTGGGGAGTGGAGCTCCCCAAGCGTTTCCCGCCGGAGGCAGTAAGGATATTTGTATTTTCCTGAATCAATTCACTGACACAACGAACGGAGCAAAAGGAGCACATTATGAAGCTTGATTTTGAATACGGCAATGGCTTGATGAGTGCCAACCTGCCGGACAGCACCGACATCTTTATCCCCGGCGAGACGGTGCCGGATCCCGAATGCCTGCCGCAGGACTGGGACAGCCTCTACGCGGCGACCATCGAGAGCATCCGCCACCCGATCGGCATGGAGCCGCTCTCCGAGCTGGCGCACAAGGGGAGCACGGTCGTCATCGTCATCCCGGACATCGTCAAGGGCGGCAACCAGCCGACGAGTCACCGCAAGGTCGCCATCCGGGCGTGCCTTGACGAGCTCTACGCAGCGGGCGTTCAGAAGAAGGACGTGCTGCTGCTCTTCTCCAACGGCCTGCATCCGCGCGCGACCGTGCAGGAGATGAAGACCATCCTGGGCGAGGAGCTGTTTGGCGAGTTCTACTACACCGGGCAGATCACGAGCCACGACAGCGAGGACTACGAGCACCTGGTCGATCTGGGCTACACCGACCAGGGCGACCACGTCATCATGAACAAATACGTCTACGACGCGGACGTCGCCGTGCTCATCGGCCACACGCAGGGCAACCCCTACGGCGGATACTCCGGCGGATACAAGCACTGCGCGACGGGTATCAGCCACTGGCGCAGCATCAGCGCGCACCACGTGCCGCAGGTCATGCACAGGCCGGACTTTGTGCCCGTTTCCACCAACAGCCTGATGCGCGACAAGTTTGACCGGCAGGGCATGCTGATGGAAGAGAAGATGGGCAAGAAGTTCTTCTGCTGCGACGCGGTGCTCGATACCAAGAGCCGCCAGATCGAGATCAACAGCGGCTGGGCGAAGGAGATGCAGCCCGTGAGCTGGAAGACGGCGGACAAGCGCACCTATGTCCACTGGGCGGAGAAGAAGTATGACGTCGTGGTGTTCGGCATGCCGACGAACTTCCACTACGGCAACGGCATGGGCACCAACCCCATCCAGATGATGCAGGCGCTTTCCGCGCAGGTGATCCGGCACAAGCGCGTGCTCTCCGACCACTGCGTCTTCATCGTGCCCAGCATCTGCGACGGTTGGTTCCACGAGGAGCGCTGGCCCTACCTGCGCGAGCTCTACGACATGTTCCAGCACGACTACATGCAGACGCTGCCGGACATGAACCGCTACGGCGAGTACTTCGCGACAAAAGAGGAATACATCCGCAAATACCGCTTTGCCAACGCCTTCCACCCGTTCCACGGCTTCTCGATGATGTCTTGCGGCCACCTGGCCGAGATGCACACCAGCGCCATCTACATCGTCGGCGCGCGTGAGCCGGGCATCGCCCGCGGCATGGGCCTCAAGACCCGCGCAACCGTCGAGGAGGCGCTCGAGGACGCCAAGCGCAAGATCGTCGGCCCGAATCCGAACATCCTCGCGCTGCCGAAGACGTTCACGACGGCGGCCGTGCACCTGTGCATGAAGGACCCGGCCGAGAACAGCCACTACCGCGACGACGCGCCCGCGCATCCCTGCGGGTGCTGAGCAGACTTCGGTAGAGTGGCGCGAAGCGAGGAAGGGTCAAGGGGACCGGAGCCCGCCGCCGCCAGTGGCGGATGAAGGCGGGCGGAGAGTCGGAAATCGCAAGGAGCGACGCTTGCGTCGCGACTATGCGAGTTTCCCGGACTGAAATCCCTTGCGGGGTTCAGGGGCGGCGCCCCTGAGCAGGTTTGGGCGGCAGCCCAAAACACTTAAAAACGAAGTTTCAGAGCAGGCTGCGAAGCAGCCTACGATTGAAACG
>JALFVL010000005.1 GCA_022787165.1 Clostridiales bacterium | reverse complement strand
CGGCGACGAGCTTCTCCCAGTTCTTGGTGGCCATGACCTTGCGCTCGGACAGGAGCACATAGCCCTCGCCGTCGTTCAGCTTGACCACCTCGGCCTCGATCTCGTCGTCAACCTTGCAGTCGGTGGTGACCAGATCGTTCTTCTTGATGTAGCCGTCGGCCTTGCCGGGAATGCTCACGACAACACCGTCGTCGCTCACCTGGGCGACAACGCCTTTGACAACCTGACCGGGGCGGAACATGATCATCGTCTCCTCGAGCATCGCGGCAAAGTCCTCGCTGCTGTCAGAAACCAGATTCTTTTCCATGTCGTTCATGCGGGTACTACCTCCTCAAGTATCTCTGCCGGGCCGGGGAGGCCCGGAAATGATACATACTTTATTGGTTCACGGCGGCGGCGCCGCCGGGAAACACTCACTTATGTTGCGCAGGATGTCTCGCCGCCCGCGAGCGCCTCCACGCGCGCGCGCACGGCCTCCAGCAGCCATTGCGGGGTGGATGCGCCCGCCGTGATGGCGATGCGGTCCTCCGGCGAGGCGATGCCCTCGGGCACGTCCTGGGGCGTCTCCACCAGATAGGCTCTGCCGCAGCGCAGGCGGCAGGTCTCCAGCAGCTTTTGCGTGTTGGAGCTGTTGCGTCCGCCGACGACGATCATCACGTCGGCCTCTTTGGAGAGCCGTTCGGCCTCCTGCTGGCGCTGGCTCGTCGCCGCGCAGATGGTCATGCGCACGGTCAATTCCGGCACGCGCGCCCGAACGACGCGCAGCACCTCTTCAAACCGGTCGCGCCGGATCGTAGTCTGCGCCACAGCAAGCGCCCGTGCGGGCAGAGCCGCCGTCCTGGCCGCCTCTGCCGTGGGCAGGATAAAGACCGGACCATGCGCCCAGCCCGCGATGCCGATCACCTCGGGATGATCCGCCTCGCCGACGACGATCACCGCGCCGCCCTGCTCGCTGTACTGGCTCACCAGCTGATGAATGTGCGCCACATGGGGGCAGGTCGCGTCGATGACGGGAATGCCCCGCGCCTCGCACTGCGCGTAGACCTTCGGCGTGACCCCGTGGGAACGGATGATGACTGTCTGCCCGGGGGCGACCTCGTCAAGCGTCGCGACGCTGCGCACGCCGGCGCGCTCAAGCCGCTCGACCTCCTGCGGATTGTGGATCAGGGGGCCAAGGGTGACGCAGGGCAAACCGTTGTCCGCGCATTCAAACGCCTTGCAGACCGCGCGCCGCACACCAAAGCAGAAACCGGCATGCTCGCCAATCGTCAATTCCATTCGCATCCAACCTGTCCTCGAAGAATCATGGCCCAAAAACGCCACTACTCCGTATTGCCCATCTTATTCAATTCTATGCGTCTACCGATATTCCTGCCCGCGTCCCTGCATTTTTCAGAATTTTTTCAAATTATTTTGGCCAGAGCGCGCGTTTCAGCCCTCGGTGCTCTCCGTCTGCGGTGCGGGGAGGGATTTCCCGTTGCTCAACTGCGCAAAGGCGGCCTCGATACGGTGGGTCAGCTCGTCGCAGGTTTCCCGATTCATCCGTCCCGCGCGCAGGTCATCCATGGGAACCGGCTTGCCCACGTGCACCGTCATGCGGCGGAAGGGCCTGTAATTGCCCTCGATATAGACCGGCACGACGTCGCAGCCGCTCTTGAGCGCCAGCAGCGACGCGCCGCCCAGCAGCGGCAGCATGTGCCCCGTCTTCGAGCGCGTGCCCTCCGGGAAGATGCCCAGCGTGTCGCCGTCCTTGAGCACGCCCATCGCCGTGCGGATGGCGGCCATGTCGAGGTTGCCCCGGTCAACCGGGAAGCCGTGCACCTTGCGGAACACCCAGCCCAGGAGCCTGTTTTCAAACAGCTCCTTCTTGCCCATGAAGTGAATCTCCCGATCCGGCACGCACAGCGCGAGCGTCACCGGGTCGAGCAGACACTGGTGGTTGCCCATCAGCACGCAGTTGCGGTCCCTGGGCACGTTCTCCCTGCCCTCGATGCGCATGAAAAACGCGATCTTGGCCACAATCGCGTAGAGAAGGACGATGAAGGTATAGATGAACGTGCGCCTGACCTTCTTCGGCTGCATTTCATTGCTTTCCATAGGCTTCCTCCACAATCGCCACGATGGTGTCGACCACCTGCTGCGGCGTCATCTCCGTCGAATCGACGAGCACGGCGTCCTCCGCCTGGCGCAGCGGATCGGTCGCCCGGCTCATGTCCTGCGCGTCCCGTGCGTTAAGCTCGCGCAGCACCTGCTCGTAGGGCGTCATGTCCCCGCGCTCGAGCTGCTGCATGTAACGCCGGCGGGCGCGCTCCTCCGCCGTCGCCGTCAGATAGATCTTGACCGGCGCATGCTCGAGCACGCGCGTGCCAATGTCCCGCCCGTCGATGAGCATGTCCGCCTGTGCCGCCAGCGCCTGCTGGGCGCGCACCATGCGCGCGCGCACGGCCGGCCAGCTGGAAACCCGGCTCGCCGCCGCGGAGACCTCGCCCGTGCGGATCAGCCCGCTGACATCCTCCCCAAAGAGCAGCGTTCTCTGCGCGCCGTCCTCATAGCGCACGGCGACATCCGCCCGCTCACAGCAGTCGCAGACCGCCGCCTCATCTCCCGGGTCGATCCCCTCGCGCAGCACCTGTAGCGCCAGCGCGCGATACATCGCGCCCGTATCCAGATGCAGAATGCGCAGCCTGGCGGCCACCTGATCGGCAATCGAGGATTTCCCCGCGCCCACAGGTCCATCGATGGCGATATTCATTGGCATGTCCGTCTTCCTCCCCGCGCAGCGCGCTGCGCGCCTTCCTTGATCTTTCTGTATTATACGTCATGCGCCGCCCTTTCTTCAAGTCCCCGCCCGGATTTCCCGGAAAATGGGCGCCATCCTCCACGTTTCATTCGTTTTCGCTTTTCTTTTTTGTTCTTTTCTCCACCATATCCCGTTTTTTCTGTTCTTTCGGTTCACTTTACCCCATTCGCCTGTTGTGCTATAATAAAAGCGCGCGGAGCACAGGCGCCCCGCGCCGCAGCATGCCGCAAGGAGGTTTTGTGATGTATTCATTTCAGACCGGCGCCGGAAAGCGCAAGCAGAAGCAGCTCATCCGCCTGCTTCTCCTGATCATATTCATCCTCATCATCGCCCTGGGCGCCGTCGGCTACAGCTATCTGCGCGCGCGCAGCGTCGGCGACACCACCAGCAGCGCCATCTTCGCCCGCGCCATCAGCGAGGCCTCGGAGGCGCAGACAGCCGTCTACCGCCTCACCCAGTCGAGCGGCACCAACACGTCGACGCTCCTGTCGACGCTGCGCAGCCACGTCTACGCGCTCGAGTGCCTGAACATGCTCGCTTCCAACATCTACGGTGCGGGCACGTCGCTCGCCGATTCGGATATTCTGAACGCCTGCGAGACGCTGCTCACGGAATGCGAGTCCCGCCTGCAGGCCGGCAGCGTCATCACCACGCAGACCACCGCCCTGCGCGACTACGTCGACCAGCTCGTCGCCGGCTTCAGTGGAGCCATCTGACCGCCCGATGCCATAGGCAGATTTCTGTTTATGGATTCTTCTTTCAAGGAATGGTTGAATGCTTTCTCTCCCCTTCGGGGAGAGAAAACCCTTTTGCCGACGATCTGCGCCCGCCCAACGGCGGGCTTTTTTGATCCGCGCTCCGGGCCAGCCGCGCGACCGCCTCGACCAGCTGGCGGGCATCCTCGCGCGTGCTGCTGATGCCGGGGCTCACGCGCACGGCGCCCGTCTCCAGCGTCCCCAGAAAACGGTGAACGCCCGGCGCGCAGTGCAGCCCGCCGCGCACGGCGATGCCCGCCTCGTCAAGCGCCGAGGCCGCCTCCTGCGAGGCGATTCCTTCTATATTGAAGCTCAGCAGCGAAGCGCCCTTGGGCGTGTACACCCGCACGCCGGGGATTGACAGCAGCGCCTCGCGCATCTGCGCGCACAGGCTGACGGCGTTTTCGTGCGTCTCCTCCCGATGGGCGAGGGCGACGCGCAGTCCCGCGCGCAGCCCGGCGATGCCCGGCAGGTTGAGCGTGCCGCTCTCCAGCGCGTCGGGCATCATGCGCGGCTGAAACATGCTTTCGGAGACGGAGCCTGTGCCGCCCTGGCGCATCGGCGCGAGGCGCACGTCTGCGGCGACCCAGAGCGCGCCCGTGCCGTGCGGCCCGAGCAGTCCCTTGTGTCCCGGCAGCGCCAGCATCGAGCAGCCCCAGGCCGCCGGCGTGAGCGACAGATGCCCTGCCGTCTGCGCCGCGTCGACCAGGAAAAGCGCGCCGCGCCGCCGGCACAGCGCGCCCACCGCCGCGACATCCTGCGCCACGCCCAAGACGTTGGACATGTGCGTCATCGCGACCAGCCGCGTGCGCGGCGTCATGGCGCGGGAGATGTCCTGTGCCCGGATCCTTCCCTGCGCGTCCGGCGGCACGATCGTCAGCGTAATCGCGCCGCTGCGGGAGAGCTCGGAGAGCGGCCGGAGCACGGAATTGTGCTCGAGCAGCGTCGTCACCGCGTGGTCGCCCGTGCGCAGCGAGCCGTGAATCGCCATATTGAGCGCGTCGGTCGTGTTCGCCGCGAAGACAACGCGCGACGCGTCCGTCTCCCCGAGCATCTGCGCGAGCGCCTCGCGGCAGTCCTCCACAATCCGTCCCGCCGCCAGGGACAGCCGGTGCCCCGAGCGCCCAGGATTCGCGCCGCAGGAAGCCAGCGCCGAGGTCATCGCCTCCAGCACGCATCCCGGCTTGGGATAGCTCGTGGCGGCGTTATCCAGATAGATCATTCGCGTCCCTCCCCCGACCGCACGGCGGATTTCCCCGCCGCATACGATGCAGTATATGAGGTCGCCCCAGCGGGCAGACCTGGGAGGGAACGCGCATGAATCCATCCTTCGGCATTGCCGCCTTTCGCTCACGCACGCAGGTGCTGCGCATGGAGGAAGCCCTGCGCCGTGCGGGCCTGTCCGCCGGTGTGGTCGCCACGCCCCGCGAGGTCGCCATCGGCTGCGGCCTGTCCGTCCGCTTTGAGCTCGCCGAGACGCCGCAGGTCATGGCCGTCTACCGCCGCCTGAACCCGAGCGCGCTCATCGGCTTTTACCGCGTCGACGGCTATGGTACGCGGCAGATCCGCCTCTCGCCGCTGCAAACGTGATGCCGCCGCCGCATATTTCCGCACATCAAAAAACGGCTCCTTGACGGAAAGCCGCGATTGTTCTATAATGTAGTCAAGAGGTGGCAACCTCACACGATCATCCTCCGCCTCTGCGGAATGGTTAATCGAACAGAAGCACCAGCCGCCGTGGTAGAGGGCAGTCTACACGGCGGCGCTTCTTATTTGTGCAGGCTTTTCGTGCCGAAGTACACTGTAAAAAGCAAACCCAGAACATTCAAAATTGCGAAAAACAATTCTGTATTGCTCATGTGCTCCACCCCTCTTTCGTATCGCAGAAAGCGGGGAAGCCACCGTGCAAGTCCTCTTGACTACGACCCGATCATATCATATTGTCCCTCCGAATGCAAGATTTCATCTGCCGGCGGCACCAATTTACCCTTTTGCAAAGAGAGGAATACCCTATGGAAGCCAATCCAAACACCCGTCTCATCCTCGCCGAGCTCGAGCGCCTGTATCCGGACGCGAAGCCCGCGCTCCATTTCGCCAATCCCTACCAGCTGCTCGTCGCCGTCATCCTCTCCGCCCAATGCACGGATGTGAAGGTCAACCTGGTGACGCCGGCGCTCTTTGCCGCCTATCCGGACGCTTGCGCGCTCGCGGGGGCCGAGCCGGAGCAGGTCGAGCCCTATATCCGCACCTGCGGCCTCTACCACAACAAGGCCAAAAACCTCGTGCTGACCGCCCGCGCGCTTATGGAGCGCTACGGCGGCGAGGTGCCCGCCAATCACGACGCGCTGGAGAGCCTGCCCGGCGTCGGCCGCAAGACCGCCAACGTCGTCATGAGCTGCGCGTTCGGGGAGGACGCCATCGCCGTGGACACGCATGTCTTCCGCGTCAGCAACCGCCTCGGCCTTGCCGACGCAAACGACGTGCTCAAGACCGAGCAGCAGCTGATGGAAAATATCCCCAAGGAGCAATGGAGCCGCGCGCATCACTGGCTGATCTTCCATGGCCGCCGCGTCTGCGCCGCCCGCAAGCCCGCCTGCGAAACCTGCACGCTGCATGCCTGGTGCGAATACGCCTGTGGCAATCCCAAGGGCAAAAAATAAGCCCGCGCCGCAGCGCGGGAGAAAGCGTTCGCCGCCGCGTCGGATATCCGTCTGCGCGGCGGCGCTTCTTTTTTATTTATGGCTCTTTTCAAGCCTTCTGAAGGAATGGCGCAATCCTCTGCGCGTCCCTTCTGCCCTTGTCATACATCTGCTGGAGCTTTTCCCTGTCCCTGGTCAGTGTGGAGAGGCCGCAGACATCGTCCGGCGCGATGATGAGCACGCTGCCCTGCCGCTCCATCTCCCGCGCATAGGCCACGCCGTCGTTGTAGGCCTTGTAGCGGTTCATCAGCGCCTCCCCCGCCCTGGGATAGCTGCGCGAGAGGATTTTAGCGATCGTCCTGTCCTTCTTCTGCTCGCGCCTGAAGTCCACCGGATGCGTCAGGATGACGACAATGCGGTCGCAGCCGTCGCCCTGCGCCTTGAGCACGGGCACGGGGTCGCAGATGCCGCCGTCCAGGCAGGGAATGTCCCCAATCATGTAGGGCTTGCAGAACACGGGCAGCGCGCTGGAGCCCTTGAAGACGTCATAGTGATCCTTCGTGATCATCGAGCGGTCGAAATAGACCTGCGTGCCCGTGCGCGCGTCGCAGGCGCCGACGTAGAATTCCGCCGGGTTTTCCGCAATCGCCTCATAATCGATCGGGTTTTCGCCGTCGGAATTTGAGAGCGTGCTGTATACATAATCAAGGTCGACGAAGTTGCGCGTGCGCAGCCAGTTTTCCGGGCTGGCGTATTCCTTTCGGAACGCATATTCCATGTAGAACGTGTAGTTGCGCCCGCGCTGGCGGGCCATATACGACGCGAGATTCGCACTGCCGGCAGAGATGCCGATGCAGTAGTCAAAGTCGATGCCCTGCTCCATGCAGACATCCAGAACGCCCGCGCCGTAAATATCGCGGAAGCCGCCGCCCACGTCGATGATTCCCGTCTTCATTTTCATCTACCTCCGCCAAAGATCTCATGATTCGTGATATTATACGGCTTTTCCGGGGAAATGTCAAAGCATCCCGCCTGACCGTCACAAACCCGCCGTAAAAACACCGTTTTTTCTTTCTTTCCTGTTTACCTCAGCGCGCTCCCTCTGGTATAATACCCCTTGTCACAAAGGAGTGGTAT
This sequence comes from Clostridiales bacterium, assembly GCA_022787165.1. Classification (GTDB taxonomy): domain Bacteria; phylum Bacillota; class Clostridia; order Christensenellales; family Aristaeellaceae; genus Ventricola. Next base: position 2,428 of record JALFVL010000005.1, on the reverse strand, counting down.
CCGAATGAAAGCATCTTCCCAGACATCTCCCGGCGCGTATGCCGGCTTTGACCATGGCGCGGCCTTCCGTCAGGGCCTGCGCGACGGCATTCCCATTGGCCTGGGGTATTTTGCCGTCTCCTTCTCGCTGGGCATTTCCGCGCGCGGCGCGGGGCTGAGCGCCCTGCAGGGCTTCTTCGCGAGCCTGTTTACCTCCGCCTCGGCGGGCGAATACGCGGTCTTTACCTCCATCGCCGCGCAGGCGACGTATCTGGAAATCGCGCTCATCACGCTGATCGCCAACGCGCGCTATCTGCTGATGAGCTGCGCGCTCAGCCAGCGCTTCGCCCCGGAGATGCCCTTCCAGCATCGCCTGCTCATCGGCACGGCGGTCACGGACGAGATCTTCGGCGTCACCATCGCCCGCCCCGGGCTGATCGACCCGTATTACACCTACGGCGTCATCCTTACCTCGGTCATTCCCTGGGCGGCGGGCACGTCCTGCGGCATCGTGATGGGCAACCTGCTGCCCGCGCGCATCGTCAGTGCGCTGAGCGTCGCGCTCTATGGCATGTTTCTGGCGATCATCATCCCGCCCGCGCGCCGCAGCCGCATCGTCGCCGGCCTCGTGCTGGCGGGCTTCGCCGCGAGCTGGGCTGCCGGAAAGCTGCCCGTCATCTCCGGCTTTTCCGGCGGCACGCGCACCATCGTGCTGACCGTGCTGCTCGCCGGCATCGCGGCGCTGCTCTTCCCCGTGCAGAGCGCGCATTACACGGAGGAGGAGATGGACGCATGAGAAACGTGAACCTCTACATCGCCATCATGGCGGGCGTAACCTATCTGATCCGCGTGCTGCCGCTGACGCTGATCCGCCGGCCGATCAAGAACCGGTTCATCCAGTCCTTTCTCTTCTATGTGCCCTATGTGACGCTCGCGGTGATGACCTTCCCCGCGATTGTCGAGGCGACGCAGAGCCCCGTCGCGGGCGCGCTGGCGCTCTGTGCCGGCGTCGTGCTGGCGTATCTGGGCGCGGGGCTGTTCCCCGTCGCCGTCAGCTGCTGCGCCGTCGTGCTGATCGCGGAGTTCCTGCTCGTCTGAACGGCCAACCCGCTTCCCGTCCCCCCTGCCTCCCGGCAGGGGCTTTTTGTTTCCCGCCGGTCGCTTCCTGTCCAATCAGGTCGTTCCCCGTGTCGTTTTACCTGTTTTTTACAAATATTTTGTCAGGAGGTTGACACTTAAATGTGCAACCCTTATAATAATCGGTAGAAAAAGACCCTCAGCCTGCATAGTCTGAGGGTCTCAACCGACGCAATCCATTCAATAAAACAAGGAGTGAAAACCATGAAGAAACTGTTTGCTCTGCTGCTGTGTGCGCTGCTGGTCTTCTCCTGCGCGGGCCTTGGCCTGGCCGAGATCGACGAAGCGCTCATCAAGGCCGCCCAGGAGGAGGGCGAGCTCGTCGTCTACGGCTCCTGCGAGGAGCCCTATCTCGCCGCTGCCGCGAAGCACTTTGAGGAGCTCTACGGCATCAAGACCTACTATCAGCGCCTCTCCACCGGCGAGGTGCAGGCCAAGATCACCGAGGAAAACGGCAACCCGTCCGGCGACGTCTGGTTCGGCGGCACGACCGACCCCTACAACGAGAGCGCCAAGGCGGGCCTGCTGATGGCCTATGAGGCCAAGAACGCCGCCGATCTCGCCTCCGACATGTATCGCGACGCGGACGGCTACTGGTATGGCATCTACAAGGGCATTCTGGGCTTCATGGTCAACACCGAGGAGCTCGACCGCCTGGGCCTTGCCGCGCCGCAGGGCTGGGACGACCTGCTCAAGCCCGAGTATCAGGGCCTTGTCTGGATGTCCAACCCGAACACCGCCGGCACCGCGAAGCTGATCATCAACACGCTGGTGCAGCTCAAGGGCCATGACGAGGCCATGAAGTACTTCGTGGAGCTGGACAAGAACATCGCGCAGTACACCAAGTCCGGCTCCGGCCCGTCCAAGAAGGTCGGCATCGGCGAGTGCGTGATCGGCATCGGCTTCCTGCATGACGGCATCGCGCAGATCCTGCAGGGCTATGACAACATCGCGCTGATCATCCCGGAGGAGGGTACCTCCTTTGAGATCGGCGCCACCGCGATCTTTGAAGGCTGTGCGCATGAGAACGCCGCGAAGCTGTGGATCGAGTATGCGCTGTCTCCGGAGTGCGTGGAGCTGGCGGACGATGCCGAGAGCTATCAGTTCCTGGTCATCAACAGCGCCAAGCAGCCCGCTGCGGTGGAGCCGTTCGGCCTCGACCCGAACAACGTCATTGATTATGACTTCGAGGACGCGAAGAACAACACCACCCAGTATGTGACGGACTACTTCAATGCGCTGGGCGATGCTGCGGACAGCCGCTTCAAGACCGAGTAAGCGGGCGGTGCCCGCACCCGATACGCTTCGCCTT
>JALFVL010000032.1 GCA_022787165.1 Clostridiales bacterium | reverse complement strand
TTCGGCATGCCGACGAACTTCCACTACGGCAACGGCATGGGCACCAACCCGATCCAGATGATGCAGGCACTTTCCGCGCAGGTCATCCGGCACAAGAGGGTGCTCTCCGACCACTGCGTGTTCATCGTGCCCAGCATCTGCGACGGCTGGTTCCACGAGGAGCGCTGGCCGTACCTGCGCGAGCTCTACGACATGTTCCAGCACGACTACATGCAGACGCTGCCGGACATGAACCGCTACGGCGAGTATTTCGCGACCAAGGAGGAATACATCCGCAAGTACCGGTTTGCCAACGCATTCCACCCGTTCCACGGCTTCTCGATGATGTCGTGCGGCCACCTCGCCGAGATGCACACGAGCGCGATCTACATCGTCGGGGCGCGCGAGCCGGGCATCGCCCGCGGCATGGGTCTCAAGACCCGCGCGACGGTCGAGGAGGCGCTCGAGGACGCCAAGCGCAAGATCGTCGGGCCGAACCCGAACATCCTCGCGCTGCCGAAGACCTTTACGACGGCGGCCGTTCACCTTTGCATGAAGGACCCGGCGGAAAACAGCCACTACCGCGACGACGCACCGGCGCATCCCTGCGGCTGCTGAGCGCAAAGCGCAGGATGATCAGGGCAGGAGGAACAGACGATGATATTGATTTGCCTGATTGTATGTATGCTCAGCACGATGGTGGGCGCAATCAGCGGCATCGGCGGGGGCGTGATCATCAAGCCCATGCTCGATATGACGCTGCCGCTGGGGATGCCGACCATCAGCCTGGTCTCCTCGCTCGCCGTGCTGTCGATGTCGTTGTTCAGCGTGGGGAAGAACTTCCTCAACACGCAGCGGCAGGCGCTTGACATGAGGGTCGCCGTGCCGCTGGCCATCGGCTCGACGGCGGGCGGCGTGACCGGAAAGGCGTGCTTCAACGCCGTCTCCGCGATGCTGGCCGCCGACAAGGCCGTCAAGGCTGCGCAGAATATCCTGCTCCTGCTGCTGATGGCCGCAGTGCTCATCTCCGCGCTGCGCAAGGGGGAGAGGGTGCAGACTAAGCGCCGCGCCCCCGCGGCGGGGCTTATCGTCGGCTTCATCCTCGGAATGCTGGCCGCGTTCCTGGGCATTGGCGGCGGACCGCTGAACATGCTCGCGCTGACCGGCTTCTACGGAATGCTGCACAAGGAGGCTGCGCTGTACTCGCTGTTCGTCATCATCTTCTCGCAGACGGCGGGTATCCTCACGGCGCTCGTCAGCGGCAGCGCGCTGCCGCAGGGGACGCTCATCCTCACGGCGTGTGCTGCGGGCATCCTCGGAGGCATCGTCGGGCGCAGATTTGCGGGACGCATGAGCAACAATGCGATACGCACGCTGTACAACTGCGCGCTGGTGTTCATCATCGCGGTATGCGCGCTGAACGTGATTTCCATTTTCAGGTAGAGAAAACACAGCGAAATATGGACGGGCCGCGCATCGGAGAGGATGTGCGGCCTGTTGATGTGTGCGGGCCTTTCCGGTGAAAGCAGCGTCATGCGGGGGAAATCAGGCGCGGGTCGAGCGTACCGATGACCTTGCCGCAGGGGCGGATGCCCTCCGTCATGGGGATGGGGGGATAGGCGGGGTTGAGCGAGAGCAGCTCGCCGCGGCCGCAGACCTTGACATAGCCCATGCCGTCCATGACGAAGACGCCAACGTCGCCGGGCTCGGGCAGGGCGTCAGAGACGATCAGGATGTCGCCGTCATGATAGGCGGGCTCCATGCTGTCGCCGGAGACGGGAACGCCGAAGCGCGCGCCGCGCGAAAGCGCATCGTGCGGAACGGAGACAGTGCGGAAGGCATCCGGCCCGAGATACACGCCCAGACCCGCAGCGGCGGGCTGCTCCGAGATGCGGAAGGAGACGGAATCGCGGGGCGCGGCGGCACGCAGACGGGCAAGCTCCTCCTCGGCGACCAGGCGAAGCATACGCTGGCCATGCGCGTCAAGCGAGCGGAAGCGGCGCAGAGCTTCGAGCTCATCCGGGGTGAGCGAGGGGGCGGCGGGCTTGGAGACGCAGAGCGGGCGGAAAGCGTCCGGCCCGAGATCCAGAAGCACATCGGCGGACACATGCAGCAGCTGCGCCAGGCGGCGCAGGCGGGAGAGATCGGGCTGGCGCTTGCCGGTTTCATAGCCGCAATAGGTGCTGGCGGTGATGCCGAGCGCCTCTGCGATTTGCAGCTGGGTCAGCCCGGCGCGCCGGCGGGCGGATTTCAGATTGTCACCGAACCTCATGGGGGATCACCTCGACTTTTCTTTACAGCATTATACCATGGTGTTGGCGTATCGTCAATCTCTTTTCGAAATAGGCTTGACAAATTGGCGAAATGCGAATAGAATGAGGGAACACTGACGAAAGAGAAGTTCGAAAGGACAGCAAACGGAAGGAGAAAGGGAGGGCGAGCATGGAAAAAGAGAGGATCACGGAGGAAGGACGTAAGGCGCTCATCCGGGCGAGGACACAGACGCTGCTCGTGCGCAGGCTCAGCGAACAGCTTCGCCGGGAATCGCCCGACGGCCTGCACAGCCTCGCGCTGGACGGGATGCCCCGGGCGCGGGGCGGCATCGCGCGCGGGCTGGATACGCAGCTGGCAAAGCGGGAGGCCTTGCAGCGCATGGCGGCGAGGGAGAGCGCGCTGATGCGCGAATACGAAAAGGAGGCGCGCGGCGCGATGGACCGGATGGGGCCGGAGGACTACGCCTTCTGCGCGCTATACTACCTGGCGGCGCTGTCTATCAGCGAGGTGGCGGAGGCGCTTGACCGCAGCGAGCGGCAATGTTTGCGATACAAGCGGCGCATCGAGGGAGAGGAATGAGGCAGGCTGCGGCGTCGGAAAATGTCGCAAAGGGTCAGCTTGTCATACACAATGCGATGTGGTAAGATACAATCACGAAAAAAAGAGACGGACGAAGGAACCGGAAGAAAGAAGAGGCAGAGGCTGCTCCCCATGGGGCGGCCTTTTGTTATGGAAAGCTTTCGCAAAGCGAGGGCCTTGCACACGGAAAGGCGGGAGAAACCCGCCTCTGCCGGCGATGCCGCCGGCAGCATGCCGGTTTGATTGTCGGGGAAAGGAGGAGAGCGATGACCAGAGAAGAGCGGGAAGAGGCGCTGCGCGCCTACTTTGACGAGGGAGAGGAGGTGACGGGAATCGCGCAAAGGCTGGGCTGCACGCGGGGCGAGGTCGAGGAGGCGCTCTGCGACACGGAGGCGCTGGAGCCCTATCGCAGGCGAAGCGAGGCTGTCAAGCTGCGGGCGCAGATCCGCCTCAACGAGAGCGCGGAGCGGGCGGCGAGGATGCAGGCGGCGCTGCTGAGCGGACGCGAGGAGGGGGATGGCGTCACGCAGCGGGCGGCCAAGGACATCCTCGACCGGGCGGGTGTACGCATGAAGAAGGAGGAGAAGGGGGAGATCACCATCAGGTTCCTCTCAGGCATGCCGGAGCTGGGAATGCCCAAGACGCAGGAGGGCGGAGATGACGATTGACATCGGCTACAAGCCGACGGAAAAGCAGGCGCTCTTTCACGCGAGCACGGCGGACGAGGTGCTCTACGGCGGAGCGGCGGGCGGAGGAAAGAGCTACGCGATCTGCTGGGACGCGTTCCTGCGATGCCTAAAATGGCCGGGGACGCACGCGTATCTGTTTCGCAGGAGCTATCCGGAGCTGGAGATGACGCTGGTGCGGACGATGCAGCGCATCGTGCCGGGAACACTGGGCAAGTATGTCGCCAGCGCGCACGAGATGCGCTTTGCCAACGGGAGCGTGGCACACTTCTGCCATTTGCAGAACGAGGGAGAGGGGCTGCTCAAATACCAGGGCGCTGAGATTCACTGGCTATACTTTGACGAGCTGACGCACTTCACGAAGCCCATGTACGACTACCTGCGCACGAGGCTGCGCGCGGAGAGGCGGCTGGGCATCACGCCCTGCGTGCGCGCGGCGAGCAACCCGGGCGGGCCAGGGCACGCCTGGGTGAAGGCGAGATTTGTGGACAGCACGGGCGCGGGGACGCGCTGCTGCGAGATGCCCGTGCGCAGCGACGTGCTGGGGAGCGTCAGCACGAGGCGGCTTGAATACATCCCGGCGACGGTGACGGACAACCCGCACATCACGAAGGACTACGTCGTGGAGCTGGAGCAGAAGCCGCGGGCGCTGCGGGATGCGCTGCTTTACGGCAAATGGGACGCCTTTGACGGGCAGGCGTTCCCGGAGTTCACCGACGACCCGGCGCACTACGGGGACGGGCTTTACACGCACGTCATTCAACCGTTTGACATTCCGCTGCACTGGACGCGGGTGGCGAGCTTCGACCACGGCTACACGCGGCCGTTTTCGCTGGGCGTCTGGGCCATCGACGAGGAGGGACGCGCCTACCGATACAAGGAGCTCTATGGCTGCGTGCCGGGCGAGGCGAACACGGGGCTGATGCTCACGCCGGGGGAGATCGGGCGAAGGATTGGCGAGCTGCTGGAGCCGGAGCTGCGGGAGGGGATTCACGTGCAGGGGGTGGCCGACCCGGCGATCTGGGACAGGAGCAGGGGAATGAGCGTCGAGGAGCAGATCCGCAGCGCATTCGGCGGGCTGACCTTTCAAAAGGGGGACAATACGCGGCTGCCCGGGAAGATGCAGCTGCACGAGCGGCTCAAGTTTGACGGGGAGGGGCGGCCGATGCTCTACGTCTTTACCAATTGCCGGGACTTCATCCGCACGCTGCCCTCGCTCGTCTACGACGCGAGGCGGCCGGAGGACATCGACACGGCGGGCGAGGACCACATCTACGACGAGACGCGATACTTCCTCATGTCCCGGCCGATTGCGCCCAGACCGAGAGGCAGGGAGGAGCGACGGATCTACAACCCGCTGGCATGAGCACACCAAACGAGAGAGAAAAAACGGAGGAAGCGGACATGGAGACAAAGAGATGGGAGACGGCCGCGCGGCGCGGCGCGAAAATGCAGCCGCTGAGCGAGGCGGAACAGGCGCTTCTGCGCGGAGGCTACGAGCTGTTTGAGCGCTTTCGCAGCGGGCTGACGGAGGCGCACGAGGAGATGCGCCGGGCGAGGATGATGCGCCAAATGCGCCAGGACGAACGAAGCGCGACGGCGCCGGTGGGCAACACGCTGGGCAGCTGCGTGGACAACGCGATCGCCGACCAGGTCGACAACCTGCCCGAGGCACAGCTGCTGCCCGAACGGGAGGAGACGTCGAAAAGCGCGGAGGAGATGAGCGACGTCGTCTCCTATGTGCTCTATCATGCCGGATGGCCGGGGAAATACCAGACGATCATGGAGGACGCGATCGTGACCGGCACGGGCGTGGCGGAGGTCTTCTGGGACGACGAGGCGGAGGACGGAGAGGGCATGGTGAGCGTGCTGGCCTGGCACCCGGAGGACTTCTACCCCGACCCGTCGGTCGAGAATTTGCAGGACGGGCGAGCCTGCTTCAAGGTCACGCACACGACGGTCGATTGGGTGGAGGCGCACTACCCGCACGCGAAGGGATACGTCGGCGAGGATCGCAGCCTCCCCTGGCAGGAGGGGCTGGGCGAGGACGCGCCGCAGGACGACGCGCGCACGACGCTGATCGAATTCTGGTACAAGCGCTACGACGCGGAAAGCCGGCGCACGAGCGTACACATGGCGCAGATGGCGGGCGGCGCGCTGCTTTACAGCACGGAGCTGGGCTTTGGCGGCGCGGACAGAGCGGCCTACGCCGACGGCGTCTACGCGCACGGACAATACCCCCTTCACGCTCTACAAATTCCGGCATGTCTGGCGCAGGCCGTTCGGAACGGGGCTGATTCACGACTACCGGGAGACGCAGAGCGCGATTGACCGATACACCAAATACATCGACGACAACGCGCGCCAGTCGAGCATCCAGCGCCACTTCATCCGAAGAGGAAGCGGGATCAACGCCGAGGACGTCGCGGACATGCGCAAGACGATCATCGAATGGGAGGGAAGCGACATCCGCGAGGTGTTGCAGACCGTGCAGGCACAGCCGCTGAACGGACAGGTCTACGAGATGCTGACCTACCTGGCGGACTCGATGAAGCAGGACTGCGGACAGAACCAGTTTACGCGCGGCGAGGCGGGCCTGGGCGTGACGGCGGCCTCGGCGATCGAGGCGCTGCAGAACGCGGGCAGCAAGATCACGCGATGGCACACGGAGATCTTCAAGGACGCGTTCAGGGAGATGGTCGAGCAGATCATCTGGGTGCTCAGCGAATACCTGGAGCCCGGGCGGACGCTGCGCATCGTCGGCGGCTGGGACTCGACCGGGCGGATGCGCGACAGGCTGGTGACGCTGATTGCGCCGGGCGCGGAGGGCGCGGGGCTGATGCGGCCGGCCTACGCCGTGCGCGTGCAGGTACAGAAGAACAACCCGCTTCAGATTCAGGCGGACAACGAGTTTTTGCAGCAGGTCGTCGAGGTCTGCGCGAAGGCCGGTCAGCCGATGCCGCCGGAGACTGTTGTGCGGCTGATGGAGGGATACCGGACGAAGAACAGCGTGCTCGCCGCGCTGGAGGAAAACAGCCGCACGGCGCAGCTGATCGCGCAGCTGCAGGCCGAGAACGAGGCGCTGCGAAGGGAGGTGATGCCCTTGGGCGAGGCGATGACGGCTCTGTAAGCAAGCGAAGGACAGAAAGGAGACGGACATGGAGGAAGAACGGATGGACGCGCTGCCCACGGATGAGGGCGCAATCAGCGCGCAGGCGCTGATGGAGCCGGAGGCGGGCGAAGCGGCGCAGGAGGCGGCCCCGAACGAGGCCCCGGAAGCGGCGCCAGGGGAGGCCGGGACGATCGGCGTCTATCGCGAGGCAATGGAGCGGCTGATGGAGGACGGCTGGACGATGGAGGAGCTGCAGGCGCTGGCAGCGGACGAGGACGTGCTCGGCGCGCTCATGCAGGGCGAGACGCTCGGACGCGCGGCGACGGCTTACCTGCGCCGGGGCGCGCAGCGGGCGGGAAAGAAGCGCGGCGTGCCGACCTTCCGCGCGGCGGCGACGGCGGAGATGAACACGGGCGACCCGATCGCGCAGATGAGCGACGAGGAGTTCGCGGCGTTTTCCCGCCGGGCGAAGGAGGCGGCGCTCGCCGGGCTGAAGGTGCGCCTGTGACAAGAGGACGAAGGGAACCCCGTTAGGGGAGACAAGGAGAAAGGATAATGACTTACACGAACGTAAACACCAACATGACGACGAGCGCGGGCATCGCGCCGTCGCTTCAGACCTACTACAACCGCACGCTGCTGCAGAGCTTTGAGCCGGAGCTCGTTCACCTGCAGTTCGGCGAGGTGTATCCCATGCCGCAGAACAACGGCATGGTGATGAACATGCGCAAGATCGTGCCGCTGGAGGCGAAGACGACCGAGCTTGCCGAGGGCAACCCGGGCGACGGCACGCTGCTCTCGGAGACGCAGGTGACCGTGCCGCTCAAGCAGTACGGCGATTACAGCAACTTCACGGATCTCTTCGATCTGGCGAACATCGACTGCAACCTGACGCGCAAGGTCGAGCTCTTCGCCAACGCGGGCGCGCGCTCGATCGACGCCGTGGCGAGGGACGAGCTGGCGACCTGCACAAACGTCATTTACGCTGGCGGCAAGACGGGCCGCAGCGCGCTGACGAGCGCCGACAAACTCAGCAGCGTCGAGCTGCGCAAGGCGGCGAGGATGCTCAAGAAGGCGAACGCGCAGCGCTTTGGCGGCTACTACGTCGCCATCGTCGGGCCGGAGACGATCTACGACCTGCAGGACGATGAGAACTTCATCAAGGTCAGCCAGTACCGCGACAGCGAGAACATCTACACCGGCGAGGTCGGCAGGCTCTTCGGCATCCGCCTGGTCGAGACGAGCGAGGCGAAGATCTTCGAGGGCGCGGGCGCGAGCGGCGCGGACGTGGCGAGCATCATCGTGCTGGGCAAGTACGCCTACGGCGTGACGAGCTGGAAGGGCGCCAAGCCGCGCGTGATCATCAAGCCCTCGGGCAGCGCGGGCACGGCGGACCCGCTTGACCAGATCAGCTCCGTCGGCTGGAAGATGGACGGCTTCGGCGTCAAGCTGCTCCAGCCGGAATACGCGGTGCGCATCGAATGCGGCTTCACGGCGTAAGCGGGCAGAGCATGAGGAACTGAGGCACGCGGACGGGGGCCGCCGAAGGGCGGCTTCCCGGGCTGCCTGCCCGAAGACAGGACAGAGCAAAAGCAGAGAGGAGAATGAACATGGCCCTGAATACGAGCAAGACGCTGGAAAAGACGAGCACAGCGCTGAGCGGAAAATGCGAGGAGACGGAAAAGAACCTGGCCAGGCTGATGGCGGAGGCGGGCTGCGCCGATTACGAAAGCGTGACGACGAACATCCCGATGATCCCGGGCAGCCGGGACGACGTGGTCTTCGTCGGGCTCAACGGCGTCAAATTTTACTTTATGCGCGGCAGGACGGTCAAGATGCCGGAGCCGCTGCTTGACATCCTCAGGAATGCGGGCGTGATGTGAATGACGGTTTCGCAGATCATGAAGCTGGCGCTTCGCCAGCTCGACGAGGATGCCGAGGACATCAGCGAATACGACGATCTGTTCAAGACGTACCTGAACAGCGGCTACGCGATCGCCGTGCGCGGCTACCTGCGCCCACGGGAAATGCGGGTGCTCATCACAGACGGCGAGGGCGAGGCGCAGCTGGCCGGACTGGACGTCGAGCGAGTGATCACGCTGACGCAGCGGGACAAGGAGGGACGGCAGACGGGGAGCATCCCGTTTGCGCTGCTGGGAGACGGAAGCGGCATACGCACCCGAAAGCCGAACGCGCGGCTGGAGGCGCTCTGCGAGGTGCGCTATCCCGAGCTGACGCAGGAGACGGACGAGCCGAGGCTGCCCGAGGACGCGCACCCGGCGCTGGCGGACTACATCTGCTACCGGCACCTCTCCAGCGGAAACCTCGCCAAGCAGAGCCGGGCACAGTTCTTCCTGACGAGCTTTTACCAGGGGATGCAGCGCATCCGCGGGGACGGCGTGGGCAGCGTGACGCGGGAGAAGAACCTCTATGAGGTGACGGACATTCGATACAGGGGGTAGAGCATGGCGATCAGCGAACGGGACTACGAGGGGAGCTTCACCATTCCGGCGCCGAAGGGGATTGACCAGGCATCCGGAGACACGAACCTGAGCACGGACTATGCCTACCGCGCGCAGAACATCCGCACGGGGAGGGGCCTGCTCGCCTCGAGCTACGGGACGAGCAGGGCCTTCCCGGCTCTTGGCACTGAGGACGGAACACCCCTGCCTATCGAGACGTTCACACGGTTTTACCGGCGGACGCGACCGGACGACCCGGACGTCTTCGTCGCCGCGGCAGGCGGGGCCATTTACACCTACACGATGGGCACGGAGGGCTGGGTGCGTCGCGCGCAGGGCTTTCTGAGCAACCGTTGGAGCTACGTAACCTACGAGTCGGCCGAGGATGGAGAGACGGTGGACATTCTGATTCTCTCCAACGCGAAGGACGGCATGATCTGCCTCTACGGCAGCGATCTGCGCGTGGAAAGCAAGGCGCTGGCCATCGGCGACGACGGAGAGAACGTCCGCTTTGCCGTGCTGGGACGATATGCCGAGCGGATCTGGGGGACGGGCGCGCCGGGCTATCCCGACAGCGTGTTTTACTCGCAGCCCTACGACCCGTTTGCCTGGACGGGCATCGCCGAGACGCCCGAGCTGGGCGGCGGCGTGATCAACCAACCGACCTGGGACGGCGATTCCTTCATCGCGCTGAGGAGCTTTGGCGGCTATCTGCTGGCGGCCAAGCCGAACACGCTCTTTGAGATCCGAGGGACCGATCCCTCGAGCTTCACGATCAGCGAGGCCTTCGGCACGGACGGCCCGATTCAGGAGCGGACGATCTGCACCGACGCGGCGAGCATGTTCTTTTTGACGCAGAGCGGCATTGGCCTCTATGACGGCAGCGCGCTGCGCCTGCTCTCGCGCGACGCGCTCTATGAGACGATGCGCATGCGCTCGGACAGCGCGCAGGACAAGGCGACGGCCTGCGTAAGCGGACACGTCTACTACCTGGCGCTATGCGTGAGGGAAAACGCGGGCGACACGATCACGGAAAACAACACCGTCATCGAATACGACACGGAGCGGGGCACGTTCATGCTGCGCAAGGGCATCCGGGTCAAGGACTTCTTCGCGCTGGGCGGGCAGGTCTATTACACGGACGCGGCGAGTCCCTGCGAGGTTTTGCGATACGACGACCCGGAGGCGGGCGGCTACGTCGGACAGCCGATCGAATGCCTCTGGGAGACGGGCTGGCTCGACCTGGGGAAGGCATGCAGAAAGCAGGACTTTGTGCTGCGCTTTACAGCGGAGGCGGACGAGGAGGATCTGCCCATTGAGCTGACGCTCTGCACGGACAGACGGGAGAAGACGCGAGCTGTGGCGCTGCACAGGGACAGGCGGAATTACCGGGTCAGGATTCAGCTCTCCGGGGAGCGCGTGAAGCTGCGGCTGACGAGCCATGCGCGCGCGGCGGGATGGCGAATCTACGGGGGGATCGAGGTTCGATACACGACGGACGAGGCCTGAAAGGACGGAAGGAGGACGGCAGGTGTACAGACAGCCCCGGGTGCCGCAGCTGCGGGAGAAGGACACAGAAGACAGATACGCGAAGGAGCTCATGCTGTTCCTTCGCGATTTTTGTCTGGCGGCATGGAACGCGGACAGGAAGAAGGACGAGGAGATCGGCGAGCTCAGGCGGCGGCTTGAGGCGCTGGAGGGAAAGGAGAGCTAAACGGATGGCAAACAAACTGACGCAGAGCAGCACGGCCTCGGCATCAAGCAGCAGCGCAAGCACTCAGAGCCAGAGCAAAAGCCAGAGCGCGACGCAGAAGACGCTCAGCACGCAGACGCTGCAGGCAATTCTGGCGGGGCTGGCCGGAGGCATGACGGACGAGGAGATTGAGCGATACGCCCAGAATCTGCTTCTGCCGCAGAAGAACGCACAGCTGGAGGCGAGCCAGCAGCAATACGAGACGACCCGGCTGAGCAAGGAGCAGGAGATCGATAGCCTCGCGGCGGAGCTGGCGAGGAGCATCGCCGCGCAAAGCAGCGCGTACCGGCAGAATGCCGCGCAGGTGGAGACGGAGGCGCTCAAGCGCGGCATGGGCCGCTCGAGCTACACGATGCAGACGCTGGCCAATCAGGGAACGCTGCTGGCGCAGGCCATCCGGCAGCTGACCGAGGAGAACGAGCGCAAGACCGGCCAGCTTCAGGCGCAGATTTCGCAGGCGGCCGCACAGAACGCGCAGACGCAGGGCCGCCTCGAGGCGGACTATGCGGCCAACCTGGCCGCAAAGGCGGACGAGCTCCGGCGTGCGCAGAGCCAGCAATACAACCAGAACTATCTGACAGCGGTATCCTCCTCGATGGGCTCGGCGACGAGCGGCACGCAGACGACGAGCGGCACGACCTCGGGCACGACCTCGAGCACGGGCAGCAGCACGAGCTACAGCGGCGACGCGCCGGCCCCCGCGCAGAGCGTGAGCGGAAGCAGCACGAGCACGGGGACAGCGAAGGCCTCGAGCACGAGCAAGAGCGCCGCCTCCAAGGAAAAGGAGAGCAAGACGACGGCCAAGGCGCCACTGGGCCGATACAACACGAAGCGGATTGACATGGTGCGATGAAAGGGGGAGAACGGTATGATTGAGGCGAGCTTTGAAGCGCAGCGCGGGCGCGGCGCATCGGTCAGCGGCGCATACCAGTACGACTCGGGTCAGCGGCTGCGGATGTACGGCCTGCCATCGCCCGAGGAGCTGGCGCAGATGGACGAACTGCTCTCCGGCGAGGAGGTGACGGTTCAGGCGCAGTACAGCTTCAAGGGGGATACGCAGAGTGAGATGCGCGTGGCCTTCTACGAGCCGGAGCTGGCGGCATGGATTGCGGAGATCCCCAACGTCTATCTGACGCGCAGCGCACCTGTCTTCGTTCACGTTTACGTGCTTTACGGAGCCAACGACAGCCTCAGCCGCGCGAAGACCTGTTATGAGGCGGTCTTTACGCCGATTGGCAGGCCTGCGCCCAGCACGGAGGTGACTCCCGACCAGCAGAACGCCTGGGACGCGCTGGTGATGGAGGTAAACATGGCGCTTGCAGGGATCAACACGGCGATTTCCGGCGCCAACGCCGCCCGGGAGGAGGCCCAGAACGCAGCGGAATCGGCGCAGGCGGAGACAGCAAAATGGAAGGGCGTCACGATCTCGGCGACGACGCTGGAGCCCGGAAGCGAGGCGACAGCGAAGCTGACGGAGATGGAGACGGCCCGGCAGATTTTGCTGGGCATTCCGCGCGGGGCGACGGGCGCGACTGGCGCAACCGGCGCAACGGGCGCGACGGGCGCGACAGGACCGCAGGGGCCGAAGGGAGACAAGGGCGACAAGGGCGACACGGGGCCGGCGGGCGTGACCTTCTCCCTCTCGGGGACGACGCTCACGATCACGACGACGGCGTAAGGAGGGATCGGCATGGGATGGAGCGGAAACCTGACATCAGGCAGCGCACCCGGCAGCGCGATCACCTTCACGCCGGACACGACCACGATGGGCGGCTACACGGTCTCCTCGTTTACGGCACCGAAAAAAGGCGTCTACAAATTCACGCTCAAGGGGAGCGGCGGCGCGACCGGAGACAGCAGCAGAACGGGCAGGGCGGAAGGCGGCGAGGGCGGGCTGACGGACGGCTATCTGCTGCTGGAGAGCGGCGCGAAGGTCTACGTCGGCGCGGGCGGCCCATGCAGCGCGGCGTTTGTCTCCTCCTCGACCGGCACGGCGCTTTCTGCTGTGACGCAGGCGAACCTGTACTTTGTGGCGGGCGCGGGCGGACAAGGCGGCGCGTCGGGCGGCAAGTATCAGAAGGTCTCGGTTGGAGGCGCGGGCGGAGGCACGACGGGCGCGGACGGCGTGACGCTCACCTCAGGAACGAACAGCTATGCAGGCGGAAGAGGAGGAACGCAGTCAAGCGGCGGCTCGGGCGGCAGCGCACCAAGCGGTGCATACGGGGCGTCGGGCACTGCGGGCAGCTACGGAACGGGCGGCGGCGGCGTCTACTACAACAATGACGACATCAGCACAAACAGCGGGCGCGGCGGAGACGGATATTACGGCGGCGGAAGCGGCGGCGCGTCGGCACAGGGCGAAACCGGCTATGCTCTTGGCGGCGGCGGGGGAAGCGGCTATGTCAAGACGGCGTCGCTGAGCGTGGCAGGCAAGACCTACGCCTCGACAACCCAGCAGGGCGGCGGCGCAGCGGCAGGCGCGCGCGGCTCGGTCGTCGTGACCTACTACGCGCTGGCGGAGCTGCCGGTGAGCTTCAATGGGACGAAGCTGACAAAGCTGATCTTCAACGGCACGGAGGTGAAGAGCCTGATTTACAACGGACAGACGATTTTTGCAAGGAGGTGGGCGGCATGTTTGAGGTATCTGGCAGGTCGATTCGGATTTCCCGCGGGGACACCGGCCTGATCGCGTTTGACGCGGAGGGAACGGCGCTTTCCGAAAATGATCTCGCTGTCTTTACCGTGCGGCGGAAAGGCGGCGGCATCGCGATGGAGAAGGTCATCGCGCCGGAAGGAAACCGGCTCCTCGTTCCGTTTACGAACGAAGAGACGCAGGCCCTGCGCGAGGGCGAATATGTTTGGGACATCCGCGTCGTGCTGGGCGCGGAGACGAACGCGGAGGGACGGGTTACAGGCGGACGCGAGGTCATCACGCCGCTGCCGCCCAGCCCGTTGAAAATCATGAAGGTGGTGGGCAGAATATGAACGTGACGATCGGCGGCATGTTCGCCAATCAGGAGACAGTGAAGCTGCAGGTCGGGTCCATCAGTGGCGCGCAGGGGCCGCAGGGCCCGACTGGCCCGCAGGGAGAACAGGGCGAGCGCGGCCCGGCGGGGCCGCAGGGCATCCAAGGGCCGAAGGGCGAAACCGGCGCGCAGGGGCCGCAGGGCGAAAAGGGCGACACCGGCGCGGATGGCAAGGACGGCGTGAGCGTGACGCACGCCTGGAACGGCACAGTCCTGACCGTGACGTCTGCGTCCGGAACGTCGTCCGCAGACCTCAAAGGCGAGAAGGGCGACACCGGCGCGAGCGTCGAGGTGGACGACACGCTGAGCAAGGCCGGGGCGGCGGCGGATGCGAAAGCGACCGGCGATGCGCTTAATGCGCTTAATGAGGCGAATGCGGCGCAAGACGAGCGCTTGACTGCGCTGGAACAGGAAAGCGGTATCGTGACGGTTGAGCCTGCGGACGGCGATGTGCCGATTATTTTTTACGGTGCTGCGCTTCCGCAGACCAAGGATGAGGCGGTCATGTCGATCAGCTACGTCTCCAAGACGCTCAAGCGGGACGATGCAGACGCAGAAACCAAGGCGCAGGGAACTTCTTCGCTGAACTACCCGAAAAAGAACCAGACCACGAAATTCTCTAAGGCGATCAACTTTAAAAACTGGGGTCTGCAAAAGAAGTATTGCATGAAAGCAAACTGGATTGACCTGACGCATGCAAGGAACATCGTTTCTGCGCAGCTTTGGGGCGATGTGGTCAAGAGTCGCGCAAAATACCTCGAATTGCCTGAACTTTTGCGTACTAGCCCAAATCAAGGCGCAGTTGATGGATTTCCGGCGCTGGTCTATGCGGACGGCGTTTATCAGGAACGGTATACCATCAACATCCCTAAGGATGCTTGGATGGCGAATATGGATAAGACGCTGGACAATCACTGCATCCTATGCGGAGAGAACTATGTTTCTGGCTGTTTCCGCGCAGAAGCGAGGATCGACGAAAGTGACTGGTCGGATGAAATCCACGATACCGTTCCTACGGCGATTAAGACACGCTGGAATGAGATTATCACGTTCGTTATGAATTCGACAGATGAAGAATTCAAGGCGAATCTGGGAAATTATTTCTACGTCGATTCCCTGATCGACTATGATCTTTTTGCACTTGCGTCCTGTGGTCTGGATAGCATGGGAAAGAATCAGCTCTATATGACCTACGACGGTCAGAAGTGGATTGCATCCATGTATGATATGGATAGCACATGGGGTCTGTATTGGAATGGTAGCAAGTTTGTTGCTTCCGATTATGCGCGTACGTCTTATGAGGACTATGCGGTCAGCGGAAGAGAGGGCAATCTGCTGTATATCAGACTTGAAAAACTCTTCTATGAAGAGATTCAGGCGAGATGGGCAGAACTGAAATCCGGTGCGCTGTCCTATTCTAACATCATGACGCGCTTTGAGAACTTTATCGGAATTGTACAGCCGCACATCGTCGAAGAGGATTATGCAAGTACAACGGGAGGGGGAGCTTTTACTGGCATCCCATCCCAGAGCACGAACCACATTCAGCAGATTCGAGCCTTTGCTCTTGCGCGTCAGGTTTGGACGGATGAATATGTGGCTGCGCTCACTCCTGTGGAAGAGATTCCATGTACAGGAATTACTCTTGACCAGACCGAATTGACATTCTCCGCGTCGGGTACGCAGACGTTGGTCGCTACGGTCACGCCTAGCGACACGACTGATACGGTGGTGTGGTCTAGCAACAATAGCGAAGTTGCGATGGTCAGCGGCGGCGTGGTGACGGCGCTTAGTAATGGCAATGCGACTATCACGGCGACTTGTGGTGAGTACAGCGCGATCTGTGCTGTTACGGTGAGCGGTATTGAGACAGGTGGCGATACTCCTAGCGATGGTATCCTGTATCAGCTTGCCGAACCGACTACGTTTAACGGCACGTCTGATTACGTTGACACGGGCGTAAAACCCTTTGATACGCAAAAGGACTTTACGTTCTTCTTTGATGGGGTAAACGTTAACGCAAATGTGACCGGCAATATCTGCATGGCGCATTGTATGAACGAAGTGAGTCCTTGGCCGGGCCTTACCTTGATGCAGAGTACATTCGGCAGCGAAATTCAAATCATCCAAGGCGTAAAATGCGCAACCGTATCGATTAAAAACGCCATCGAGTTTAAAGCGGTTGCGCGCGTAAACGGCTCTAAAGCGTATGTTCGATTTGTTGATGTTGTGAATTCCATAGTTAAGGAAAACGAAGCCGACATCACATATACGAAGGTTGATCAGAATCTGCTCCTTGGCTGCTATCAGGACGCGAACGGCGCGAAGGGGCGTTATTGGGCAGGTACGATCAATCGTTGCGTGGTCTGGAATAGGGCGCTTAGCGATGATGAGATCAATGCTCTGTTTGCTTAACTAAAGGACACGAATGCGCAGCAGGAGGCATGAAGTGAAAGAGATGAAGATTGCAGTCGGCATCCTGATCATCCTGACGACGCTTGCGTTCTGGCTGATCTTGTTCAAAGGAGGCGGTGCTGGATATGGTTAAGGCGGCAGACGCGATCCGGCTGGCGCGGTCGATGATTGGGACGCCGTACAGCCGGGTGGACTGCATCGGGCTGATCAAATGGATCATCCGGCAGGCCCCAGGCGGCGTGCCCGTCTACACGACGGCAGGGACGAACAGCCTCTGGAAGAGCTACGACATGAGCGCAAAGTACAAGGATCTGACCTGGCGGCAGGAGGGGATCGTCGGCGCGCGGGCTGGGATGCTGGCGTTCAAGCGAAAGGGCGAGGACGTGCATCATGTAGGTTTGGTCACGGGCGACGGGACGGTGATCCACAGCTCGTCCGCGCGCGGGCAGGTCGTGGAGACGGCGCTCGACGGGAGCTGGGCGCTGCTTGGGATACACAGATACATCGAGGCCGCAGGAGCGGCAGGAACGGAGGACAATGTGAACGTACTGTATCAGGCGGTGGTATCGACGCAGAGCGGGGCGCTCAACGTGCGCGACGCGCCGGACGGCGGGAGGATCGGGAGCCTGCCGAAGGGAAAGACGGTTGACGTGCTGGCGGAACCGGCGCAGGGCTGGACGTTTGTGCGCAGCGGCTCGCTGATGGGATACGTCAGCAGCGCGTATCTGACGCGGGCGGAGAGCGAGGAAGAGGAAAACGTCATTTCGGTCAGCCCGGAGGTGACGATCATCGACGACGAAGGGAACAGCTTCAGGCCGGTCGGGGGATGGCGTGTCCTGATCGGCGGCGTGGACTGACAACGGAGGACAAAGGTATGGAGGAAAAAATCATGGACGTTGCGCAGAGCGTTCGGCCTACGGTGTTTTCGTATATCGCGGCGGCTATCGGATTCGTTGCGGCGTGGTGGACGGGCCTGCCGGCGCTGGCGCAGGCGCTTCTGATCGTGCAGGCGGCGGACATCGTGACCGGCCTGCTCTGCGCGTTCACCGGGAAGTCGACCAAGACGGAGAGCGGACGCATCAACTCGGCCGTGCTCGCGATGGGCGTCGTCAAGAAGGGGCTTGAATGGCTGGTCGTGCTGATCTGCGTGTATGTCGGCTCGGCGGTCGGCATGGACAACGTAAGCGGCGCGGCGATGACCTACATGATTGCGACGGAGCTGGTCAGCCTGCTGGAGAATTTGCAGATTTTCGGGCTTGATATCCCGCTGCTGCGCAGGATTCTGGATATCGCGCAGGGCGGGGACAAGGACGAGGACGATTGACGGGAGACGGAGACGGAAACAGGCCGGGGCGGTTGCCCCGGCTTTTTTGCTTGGCGCGGCTTGGATGCGTGGGGGCGGATTTCGTGGCAACTTTTCAGGAAAAAATCTTACTCAAATAGTAAAATAATTTACTCATTCAGTAAAATAGTTTACTGAAAAAGCAGGAGAATAAAAGAGAAAATAGAAAAAGCCTAGTTGGTGCTAGACTTTTCTTTTGGTGCGGGTGACGGGACTCGAACCCGTACGCCGAAGCAGGGGATTTTAAGTCCCCGGTGTCTGCCATTCCACCACACCCGCACAGGCATTATTTCTGTTTCATTATATCTTTCTGCCCGGGGCTTGTCAAGCCGGGCGGATTTTCGGAAAGCGAGGCGCATATCCATGGAAAGAACGTCCAAAGCCGTGCGTGTGGGCAGCGTGACCCTCGGAGAGGGCATGCCCAAAATCTGTGTGCCCGTGATGGGCAGAGCCCCGAAGGAGCTGCGCGAGGCGGCGGCGCGGGCACGGGCGGCAGGGGCCGACCTGATCGAGCTGAGGCTTGACAGCCTCCCGCCGATGCCCTCCATGGAGGAGGCCGAAGCGGCCTGCGAGGCGGCACGGACGGGCGGCGGGCTTCCGGTGCTTCTCACGCTGCGCACGGCGCGCGACGGAGGCCCCGGCACGGCGGAGGCGGCGCCCTACGAGGCGCTGCTCACGCGGATCGCCCGCAGCGCGCTGTGCGACGCGATCGACTGCGAGCTGAGCGTGGGCGACGAGGTGTTTTCGCGCATCGTCTGCGCGGCGCATGAGGCGGGCGTGCCGGTCGTAGGCTCAAGCCACGCGTTCCATGTGCTCAAGGATTTGGAGACGCCCGCGCGCTGGCTGGAGCGGCAGGCGGCGCTGGGCGCGGATGTGCTCAAGGCGGCCGTGATGACCTCGGGACGGGTGCAGGCGCTGGAGGCGGCATGGCGAATGGCGCGCGCGGGTGAGGCGCTGGGCCGGCCCTATATCGCGATTACCATGGGCGGCGAGGGGGCCGTTTCCCGGGTGGGCTGCGAGGCGCTGGGCAGCTGCCTGACCTTCGGGACGGCGGGCGAGGCCTCCGCGCCTGGACAAATCCCTGCCGGGCCGCTGCGCACGGCGCTGGAGGTTTTCCACGGGGCCTTTGCACACATGGAAACGATGGATGAAAACAAAAGAAACGGATGAAAAAGTCGGCGAGGACGAAAAAAACAAAAAGTTTCACGAAAAAACTTTACAAAATCATGGGGATAAAATATAATAGATTCAACAAGGGGAAACCCTATGAGCGAAAAAGGAGGAATTTCCCATGAAAAAGCTGGTAACGCTGCTTCTGGCCGCCCTGATGCTGGTGACCTTTGCGAGCTTCGGCGCCGCCGAGGACATCACGCTGGACGTGATCATTGCGCAGTATGGCCCCAACACCCAGAACTGGTTCCTGGGCGACGGCATGGATGGCTCCAACTTTGTCAAGAAGTTTGAGGAGGCCAATCCCGGCATCAAGCTGAATCTGGAAGTCGTCTCCTGGAACGACATTTACACCGTCGTTTCCACCCGCATCAGCAACAACAACGCCCCCGATATCCTGAATATCGACACGTTTGCCGACTACGCGAACGAGGGCCTGCTCCTGCCGGTCAGCGACTACTGCCCGGACGAGCTGTTTGCCGATTTCTTCCCGTCCTTCATTGAGCAGTCCGTCATCGACGGCGTCTGCTGGGCCGTGCCGGATCTGGCTTCTGCCCGCGCGCTGTACTACAACGCCGATATCCTCGAGGAGGCCGGCGTGGACGTGCCGACGACCTGGGCTGAGCTCGAGGACGTCTGCCAGGCGATCATCGACGCGTTTGGCGGCGAGATCTATCCCTGGGGCATCGACATGACCACCGACGAGGGCCAGGCGGCGTTCGCGTACTATGCCTGGGGCAACAACGGCGGCTTCACCGACGCTGAGGGCAACTGGATCGTCAACTGCGACGCGAACGTCGCGGCTGTCGAATACGCCATCGGCCTGTACAACAAGGGCTTCACCAACCCGAACCCGGCGACCCAGACCCGCTACGACCTGCAGGACATGTTCGGCGCGGGCAAGCTGGCGATGGTCATCGCCCCCAACTCCCTGCCGACCTACATCGCGGACAAGGGATACACCGGCGTGAACTACGCTGTGGCGGATATCCCGCACAACGAGGGTGCGTCCTCCAGCTCCGTGGGCGTCATGGACCGCATCATGGCCTTCAAGGATGATTCCGCCCCCGATCAGGCCGCGCGCAACGAGGCCATCGGCAAGTTCCTCTCCTTCTTCTACGATCCGGAGAACTATGTGGGCTGGGTCAGCATGGAGGACTTCCTGCCGGCCGTCAACTCCGCTGTTGAGGCCCTCGTCGCGGCCAACCCGTCCTTTGAGGCGTGGCTGAACGTGCTGGGCAGCGCGCAGTTCTACCCGACCGCCAAGGCCGAGTGGATCGACGTCAAGCAGGGCGTCACCAATGTCGAGCAGAGTGCTCTGACCGGCGGCGATGTCAAGACGCTGCTTGACGAGCTGCAGGCGAAGATCACCAAGTAAACCGGCATGGCGCCGGCTGCATTCCCGACGTAACGGAAAGCCTGCCAGGCTGAGCGCATAGGGCCAAACCCTTGCGGGCTTTCAACGGTAAGCCGGAGCTGTTCAGGGAGGTTGGCTGCTGACCGACCTCCCTGTTTCTTTTCACGAAAAGCCTTGCTGTACCCAAGAAGGAGGGAAACCTGTCTTGAATACCATCCTCGTTCGGCATAAATGGGAGCCGTATCTCTGGCTGCTGCCGAGTA
>JALFVL010000006.1 GCA_022787165.1 Clostridiales bacterium | reverse complement strand
CCCCAGACGAATGTCTGGGGTTTTTCATTTGGAATCCGGGATTTTTTTTTCTTTTGGGTTCTGCTCCAGACGAGTGTACATTGTACTTGGCTAGGTTTCCAGTCGTGCGCGCCCGGTGGGACCGGAGCCTGCCGCCGCCAGTGGCGGAAACAGGCAGGCGGAGCGTCGGGAATCGCAGGGAGCGGGCGGAGGCCGCGACTATGCGAGTTCCCCGGGTCGATACAGCATGGGGAAAAACGCCCGGGAGAGAGCTGCTCCCAGGCCGTCTTCAGCCAAGTGCAACATTGTACTTGGTTAGGTTTCCCATCGCGCGCCGCCAGTGGGACCGGAGCCTGCCGCCGCCAGTGGCGGAAACAGGCAGGCGGAGTGTCGGGAATCGCAGGGAGCGGCCAAAGGGCCGCGACTATGCGAGTTCCCCGGAGGAAGAGAGCGCGATGGGAAACGCCCGGGAGAGTAAACCCACAAATGTGGGGTTGATTTCTTTTTAGCCCGGCAATGCGCCCAGTTCCCAGAGCGTCTTCGGGTGAGTGCAATATTGTACTTGGCTTTGGAAGAATGAAAGCAGCAACAGATTAAGTTGAAGGCATGGAGGATTATTCTGACGGAGTTCAATAGGTCTGAAAGAAGAAACGGAGGCCTGCCAGTTTCAACCAGATCGTACCGCAGACCTGTCGATTACGTCGATCTCGGTTGCATCGCTTTTTGACAAAAAACCGCAAGACGGGATTTGAAAATGCTGAGGGGGCGACAGTCCGCGGAAGCGAGCTGTTTACTCTGAAAGTCCCTCTGCAAAGCTCCGGCCTCGACCGCAAAGCAGCGGAACTTTCATCACTTGGTCGGAAATGCAACTGGCATCATGCCGGTTTTGATAGTGAATACAAAACTTGCCGGGCGAGCACAATGAGTGCAGAGAAAAGGAGACGATGCTATGGTGCACGAACGGCATAATCTGATTCCCTATGCATTGGAGGCAGTCGCGCGGCCAGGATCGCGGGAAACGCGCGTAAAGAAACCGCCGCAGGGCGCAAAAATCCGTAACGAAAGGGGAGGAGATCATGGGCAATGACAAAGAGGTAAGTCAGGCACAACAGGAGAAGATCCGCCGCTACAAGCAGCTCGTCGACAAGCTCTCCCCTAAGAGCGACATGGTGACGGGCCTGTGGCGCGCCTTTTGGGTCGGAGGCGCCATATGCCTGCTGGGACAGGAGCTGATGGAGTTCTTCAGCCGCGTTCTGCTTTGGGGAGCGACCAGCGCGGCGACGGCAACGAGCATTTGCCTGATCTTCCTGTCTGCGCTGCTGACAGGCTTGGGCGTATATGACAAGATCGGCAAGTATGCCGGGGCGGGCAGCATCGTGCCCATCACGGGTTTTTCCAACTCGGTCGTCGCGCCGGCGATGGAATTCAGAAGGGAAGGCCTGGTCATGGGTGTGGGCGCGAAGCTGTTCACGCTCTCGGGGCCGGTGCTGGTCTATGGCATCTGCACCTCCATCGTCGTAGGGCTGATCGCCTTCTTCATGGAGGTGCTCTGAAGTGAGCAGAAGGATGGGAGAACGAACGGTCGTGCTGGGCAACCGTCCTGGCGTGGTCAGCTGGGCGAGCATCGTCGGGCGCAAGGAGCAGGAGGGGCCGTATGGCGGCCGGTTTGACCAGGTGCTAGGCGATGAGCTGAACGGGGAGACGAGTTTTGAAAGCGCGGAGCGGAAGATGCTCGAGACGGCGGTCACGCTTTGTGCCCGCAAGGCGCAGCGGGAGATGAGCGAGGTGCAGATGCTGCTGAGCGGCGACCTGCTCAATCAGATCATCTCGGCCGGCTATGCGGCCCGGAACCTGCAGATTCCGTTTTATGGGCTGTACGGCGCCTGCTCCACGATGTCGGAATCGCTCTCGCTGGGTGGCATGCTGGCGGACGGCGGCTATGCGGACAGGCTGATTGCGGCGACATGCAGCCATTTCTGCACGGCGGAGCGCCAGTATCGTGCCCCACTTGAGCTGGGCAACCAGCGGACGCCGACGGCACAATGGACCGTGACCGGCGCGGGCGCCGTCATGCTGGCTTCGGGCGCGGCGGCGAAGGGCGCAAAGGTGTGCCTGACGCATACGACCTGCGGGCGGGTGATCGACCTGGGCATTGCCGACGCGAACAACATGGGCGCGGCGATGGCGCCGGCAGCGGCGGATACGCTCTGCGCCCATTTGAAGGATCTGAACCGCAGCTTTGAGGACTATGACCTGGTGGTCACGGGCGATCTGGGCCATCATGGGCGGGATCTGTTGATCGAGCTGCTCCGGCAGAGCGGCGTCGATGTGCGGGAGGACAGGCTGTTTGACTGTGGCTGCGAGATTTTTTCCGCGAGACAGGATGTGCATGCAGGCGGGAGCGGCTGCGGCTGCGCGGCGAGCATGCTCTGCGGCTACCTGCTGCCGGAGCTCGCGGCGGGGCATCTGAATCGCATCGTCTTCATGGCGACCGGCGCACTGCTCAGCCCGACGACCACCATGCAGGGGGAGAGCATCCCTGGCGTCGCGCACGCTGTTGTGCTCGAGCACAGAGAGGAGTCAAGCGGATGGAGATGCTGATGATGGGCATCAGGGCATTTATTGTGGGCGGCCTGTTCTGCGTGATCGGACAGATCCTGATTCTCAAAACGAAGCTCACAAGCTCGCGGATTCTCGTCGGGTATGTGACCGCGGGCGTGATTCTGGGCGCGCTGGGCCTGTACAAACCGTTGATCGATTTTGCCGGGGCGGGGGCGACGGTTCCGCTGACGGGCTTCGGTTATCTGCTGGCCAAGGGAGCCATGGAGGCGGCAAAGACCGACGGCATCCTCGGCGCGTTTACGGGCGGCGTCATCGCCGGTGCGGGAGGCATTTCGGCTGCGGTGTTCTTTGGCTACCTGGCGGCGCTGATCTTCAAGCCGAGGATGAAGGAGTGAACAGGCAGGTACTGCTGCTTTCCTGAGAATGAACAGGACATACTTGCGACCGAAAAAGAAACGGGATTCCCGAAACGCCTTGACGGCAGCTAGGGGAATCCCGTTTTCTAAATCGAAACGATGGCTTTCCGCAGCAGATCAGCCCTTTTCCTGCCTGGCGGGCAGCGCGGCGAGCAGCTTGGCGGCCTCCTTGCCGGGGTAAAGCTCGGGCGCGAGCTTGACGATTTGCTCGAGGATGCTCTCGGCCTCACGGCGGTTGTTTTCGGCCAACATGGCGCGCGCCACCCAGAGCGAGGAGGTGATACGCTGAAGCTGATGCGCCTTGTTCTGGCGCGTCAGCTCCTTGAGCTTTTCAACGTCGGCCTTCCCGGTTTTGAGAAAGACCATGCACTGCTCGTTGAGCTCGGTGGAGAAGACCATGCGCTTCTTTTCCGGCTTTGCCTGCTGGAGGGACTCAAGCTTCCCACGCAGCGCGATGAGCTCATCGAGGTACCTCTGCGCGGTTTCAATGTCGCTCTTCTGCTCCGCGCAGTAGCAGAGGTTGCTGACAATGGCGAAGCGGGCCAGGAGGGTTTCCTCGGGGCTCTTGCCCTCCCTGATGGTCACGGAGGAGAGCAGCGCGATGGCGTCATCAAAGCGGCCCTGCGCGCAGTAGGCGTTGGAAAGATGCAGGCGAACCATCAGCGCGGTATTCTGGTTTTTGAGCTTGAGCTTGAGCTTGGGCTCATATTCGCGAAGAAAGCCCTCCACGTCGAGCTGATTGTAGAGCTGGTTGAGCAGCTGGTTGTGGCGGTTGGTCGCGGCGGAGTACTCGGCGCCGAGCACGAGAATGAGGCCGAAGACGGCCAGCAGGCAGGTGGCGATGGGGTTGCCCGAGCCGATGATCAGCAAAAAGGCGGCGAGCGCCAGATAGACGCCAAGCACGATGAGCATTCTGGTTTTCTGCCTGGGGAAGAGATGAATCATGTCGACAGCTCCTTCGTTTGAGATAAAACGGACAAAATACCCTGTCCGAGCTTATGACCTCAGTATAGCTTTTTGGCCGGGGAAAAGCAATTCTTTTCTGACAGACCGCGCAAAAATATAGGGTTGGACAGGGAAATGAATGAAACCAATAAATAAAATGAAAAAAGATTGGATGATTTTCCCGATTGATAAACTAGAATGCAAGATGTATGATATTAGTAAATATTCGAGAAAAGATTGGATAGAATGAATAATCTCCAACTGTGCCGAAGACGGTTTTTTTAAGGAATGATGATGC
The DNA here is from genome assembly GCA_022787165.1 of Clostridiales bacterium. Classification (GTDB taxonomy): domain Bacteria; phylum Bacillota; class Clostridia; order Christensenellales; family Aristaeellaceae; genus Ventricola. Next base: position 30,390 of record JALFVL010000006.1, on the reverse strand, counting down.
GGATGAAGCCAAAATTGCTTAAAACGGGGGAAACCCGCGTCTGGCGGACGTATACGGGCGGAGCGGGACTTGACGCGTTTCACGGCAGAGCCGGGGAAAACGGGCAGCTCCCGGAGGATTGGGCGGCGAGCACGACGCGGGCGATCAACCCGGGACGGGAGGCGCTGTGCGAGGGGCTCAGCCGGGTGATCAGCCTGCCAGGCGAGCCGCTGCTTAAGGATGTAATCGCCTGCGATCCGCTGGCGTTCTTTGGCGAGGCGCATCTTCGCGCGTTCGGCGCGCAGGCAGGCTTTCTGGTGAAGCTGATTGATGCGGCAGAGAGGCTGACCATTCAGGTGCACCCGGACAAGCGCTACGCCAAAGAGGTGCTTCACAGCGACTACGGCAAGACGGAATCCTGGTATATCCTGGGCGGCAACGGCGCCGCGCAGGAGCCCTGCATCTATCTGGGCTTTCGGCCCGGCGTGACGCGTGCAATCTGGAAGCGCCTGTTTGAGGCGCAGGATATCGAGGGTATGCTTGGCTGCCTGCACCGCATTCCCGTCAGGACCGGAGAATGCTACTTCATCGCGGGGGGCGTTCCGCATGCCATTGGCGCGGGTTGCTTCCTGGCCGAAGTACAGGAACCGACCGATTATACCATGCGCACAGAGCTGGTGACGCCGGGAGGATTGCGGATTCACGAGCGGCAATGCCATCAGGGTGTCGGCTACGAAAAAATGCTCGACTGCTTTCATTATGACGGGGAGAGTTTGGAGCAGACGCTTGCGCGCTACCGCAGCGCGCCCCGGCGGATTCTCGAAACGCCGGGCGGCGCGGTGGATTCGCTGATCGACGCGCGGCAGACGACGCTCTTCGCCATGCGTCGCGTGACGGTTACGAGCGGATTTGCTTTGCCCGCAGAGGGCTGCATGCGCATCCTGATCGTCCTTGAGGGCGAGGGAAGTGTCCGCGCGGGGGAGGAGGGCCTGCCCCTGCGCCGCGGCGACGTGCTCGCCGTGCCGGCAAACTGTCCGGCGCTTGAGCTGAGCGCGACAAAGCGGCTCGTTCTGCTTGACAGTCTGCCGCCCAGAAACTGAAGAATGTCATCCGGATTTTCCGGTGATATAAAAAACGAAGGAGGAACCCCAACATGAAAAAGACTCTTGTCGTTGCGCTGGCACTGGTGATGTGCTTCGCGCTGAGCTCCGTGGCCTGTGCGAAGAGCTATGAGCTCAAAATCTCCACCACCCAGACCGACACCTCGATGATCTACGCGGGCCTGCAGGCTGCTGCGGACGAGATCATGGAAAAGACCAACGGTGACGTGAAGGTCACCATCTATCCGTCCTCTCAGCTCGGCGGCGAGGAGGACATGATCGACCAGGCGATCGCCGGCATCGGCGTGGCCGTGCTGACCGATGCGGGCCGTATGTCCAGCTACGTCAATGACATCGGCATCTTCAACATGGCGTACTTCGTCAACAACTATGAGGACGGCCTGAAGGTCATCGCGACCGATACCTTCAAGGGCTGGACGGACGAGCTCATTGACCAGGGCATCCGTGTCCTGTGCTTCAACTACTACGACGGCGCCCGCTCCTTCATGCAGAATAAGGAGGTCAACACGCCTGAGGATCTCAAGGGGCTCGTGACCCGCACGCCGGGCGCTGCGCCGTACAACGAGTCCATCTCCGCGATGGGCGCCACGCCGTACAACGTTGCCTGGTCCGAAGTGTACAACTCCATCCAGACCAAGGCGATTGACGCGTGCGAGGTGCAGTACACCTCCGCCGTGTCCTCCCACATCTATGAGGTCTGCAAGTACGTCGCCAAGACCGAGCACATCAACCTGTTCAACTGCCTGATCTGCGGCGAGGCCTGGTTCTCCAAGCTGCCGGAAGAGTATCAGCAGATCGTGCTCGACGCCTGCTACAACAACGCCTACAACAATGCGCAGGAGATCATCGCTGCGCAGGCTGACATGGAGAAGACCCTGATCGACAACGGCATGACCGTCATCGAAGTGGACAAGACCCCGTTCCAGGAGGCCGCGAAGGCCGCGTATGAGAAGCTCGGCTGGACTGAGCTGCGCGCCAAGATCTACGAGGAAGCTGGCATCTAACCGGCAAAAAAGAGGGCGAAGGTGCTTCGAACCTTCGCCCTTCTTTTGAAACGTTGTGAAGGAGCGAAAAGATCGCATGGATACGGTAAAAAAAATCTACGCCAGGTTCTGCTGGCTGGAGCAGCAGATCGCGATGGTTCTTCTGGCCGCCATCACCGTGCTGGTGTTTGTCTCGGCGCTCACCCGCACGTTTGGCTATCCGATCAACTGGGCGCAGGATGCCGCATTGATCATGTTCGCCTGGCTGGCGTTCATCGGCGGTGATATTGCGCTGCATTCCACGGGCCTTATCGGCATCGATCTGATTGTCAGGCGTTTCCCCAAGGTGTTCCAGAAGGGTATCGACATCCTCTTCAAGATCGTCATGCTCGTGTTCCTGGCCGTGCTGGTCATCTACGGCTATCAGTATGTGCTCACCGGCTACAAGCGCCTGATTACGACGCTCAATGTCTCCTATGCGTTTGTGACAGCTTCTGTGCCCGTCGGCGCGGTGCTGATGATCATCTCCGTGAGCATCAATCTCGTCAAGAGCATCAAAACGCCTGTTGAAAAGTGGGGTGAAAAGGCATGATTGCGGCGATTGCCATCTTCTTCGTATTTCTGCTGCTGGGCATGCCCGTTGCATTCTCCATCGGCATTTCCGGCTTCGCGTTCTTTCTGTTCCGCGATCTGCCTCTGAGCATCCTAGTGCAGAAATCCATTTCAACCACGCAGAGCTTCACCATGCTGGCGATTCCGCTGTTCATCCTGGCGGGCAACCTGATGAATGCAACCGGTATTACCCGCCGTCTGATGAAGCTGGCCAATGTGCTGACCGGACATATGTACGGCAGCGTCGGACAGGTTTCCTGCGTGCTTTCGACCCTGATGGGCGGCGTTTCCGGATCCGCCGTTGCGGATGCGGCGATGGAGTGCCGCATCCTCGGCCCGGAGATGGAGCGCCAGGGCTACGCCAAGGGCTGGGCGGCGGCGATCAACGGCCTCTCCGGCCTGATCGTGGCGACGATTCCACCTTCCATGGGCCTGATCATCTACGGCACCGTCGGCGAGGTTTCCATCGGCCGCCTGTTCATGGCAGGTTGGGTGCCTGGTCTGCTGATGATGGTCTTCCTGATGATTGCCTGCTCGTTCTCCGCGCGCCACTTTGGGTATAAGCCGGAGCGAACGAAGATGGCACCGCTCTCCGAAATCGGCAAGGTCATGCTCGATTCCATCTGGGCGCTGCTCTTCCCGGTGCTGCTGATCGTGCTCATTCGCTTTGGCATCATGAGCCCGACGGAGTCCGGTGCGTTTGCCTGCGCCTATGCGCTCTTCGTCGGAATTGTCATCTATAGAGAAATGTCGGTGGAATCCCTGATGAAGACGCTCAAGGATTCCGTCAAGGACGTGACCGTCATCGCGATCATTCTCTGCTTCTCCGGCGTGTTTGGCTATGGCGTTGTCTTTGACGATCTGACGACCGTGCTGGCGGAGGCCCTGGTTGCGATCACGTCCAACCGGATCGCCCTGCTTGGCCTCGTCATCCTGTTCCTGTTGATGTGCGGCATGTTCATGGAGACGACGGTTATCGCGCTGATCCTGACCCCGATTCTCAAGCCGGTCATGGAGAGCGTGGGCGTCGATCCGGTCGTCTTCGGCATGATTATGATGACCTGCGTGACCTTCGGCGTCATGACGCCGCCGGTGGGCACGGCGCTGTATACGACATCCGACATCATGGGCTGTGACATTGGCGAGACCGTCAAGTACGGCTGGCCGTTCTACCTGGCCGTGATTCTGGTCGTCGTGTTCATGGTGTTCTTCCCGGATGCCGTGCTGTGGCTGCCCAACCTGGTCTACGGCGTGGGCGCGTAAGGCGCGTTTGCCATGCGCCCGCCGGATTTCTTCAGAATCCCTGATGAAACAATTGGCGGGCGCATGAAATTCATGGTACAATGAAAGCATATGGGGAACCTGCTTTCCCGCACAACGAAAAGGAGTGTGACTGCGGATGAAAATGACGTTCCGTTGGTACGGAAAGGACAGCGACAAGATTACCCTCAAGCAGATCAAGCAGATCCCGGGCTGCACGGGCCTGATGGGCGTGCTTGACTACAAGGCTGCCGGCGAGGTCTGGGAGGAGGACGAGGTCCGCCAGTATGTCGAAGAGGTGCATGCGGCTGGCCTGGAGTGCGAGGTCATCGAGAGCGTCAACGTCCACGAGGATATCAAGCTCGGCCTGCCCACGCGCGACAAGTATATCGAGAACTACTGCAAGAGCATTCGCAACCTGGCGAAGTACGGCGTCAAGGTGATCGTCTACAACTTCATGCCCGTGCTTGACTGGCTGCGCACGGATCTCGCCCGCGAGATTCCGGAGGACGGCTCCAACAGCCTGTATTTCGACGAGGAAGAGCTGGGGGCGATGACGCCTGTGGAGATCGTCCGCAAGACCGCCGAGAATTCCAACGGCTTTACGCTGCCCGGCTGGGAGCCGGAGCGTCTGGCCGACCTGGAGCATGTGCTTGAGCTCTACAAGGACATCGACGAGGCGAAGCTGCGCGAGAACTTCAAGTATTTCCTCGACGGCATCATCCCGACCTGCGAGGAGGTCGGCGTGAAGATGGCCTGCCATCCGGACGATCCGGGCTGGCCGATCTTCGGTCTGCCGCGCATCACGCATGACCAGGAGGGCTACGACATCATGGTCAAGCTCCATGACAGCCCCTGCAACACCGTCTGCCTGTGCACCGGCTCCCTCGGCTCCAACGTCAAGAACGATATCCCTGCGATCATCCGCCACTTCGGCGAGATGGATCGCATCGGTTGCCTGCACGTGCGCAACGTCAAGCATCTGGGCAGCGACCGCCGCTTCCGCGAGTCGAGCCATCTCTCCTCCGACGGCGATCTGGACATGTATGAGATCATGAAGGCCGTCTACGAGACCTGCCCGGATACCTATATCCGTCCGGATCATGGCCGCATGATTTGGGACGAGGTCGGCCGCCCCGGCTATGGCCTGTATGACCGCGCGCTGGGCATCGCCTACCTCAACGGCCTTTGGGAGGCTATCGACAAAAATGCGAAGGCAGCCAAATAACCGCTTCCGCGCTAGAAAGGTTGATCGCACATGAAACTGACGCGCAATGGAATCAAGGATACGGCGGCCTGGAAGGCTGCCGGTATCAGACTGCCGGAATACGACGTGGAGGCTGTCGCAGCGAAGACCCGCGAAAATCCGGTCTGGGTACACTTTGGCGCGGGCAACATCTTCCGCATCTTCATTGGCGGCCTGGCGGACAAGCTCATCGCCAAGGGCGAGATGGATCGCGGCATCACCTGCGTGGAAACCTTTGACTTTGACGTCGTCGACAAGATCTACACGCCATATGACAACCTCGTGCTGGCCGTCACGCTCAAGGCAGACGCCACGACGGAGAAGGAGGTCTACGGCTCGCTGACCGAGGCGATCAAGGCGCAGTCCTCCGTGCCGGAGTATTGGAACCGCCTCAAGGAAATCTTCGCGAATCCGGGTCTGCAGATGATCTCCTTCACGATCACCGAGAAGGGTTATGCACTCAGGAATGCGGCGGGTGACTTTTTCCCGTTCATTCAGGCGGATATCGACAACGGCCCGGACAAGGCCGGCAGCGCGATGGCCGTCGTCTGCGCGCTGCTCGCGCACCGCTTCGCGACCTGCAAGGCGCCGCTTGCCGTCGTCTCGATGGACAACTGCAGCCACAACGGCGAGAAGCTGCGCGGCTCCATCCTCACGATGGCGCAGGAGTGGGAAAAGAAGGGCTTTGTCTCCCCCGAGTTTGTGGCCTATGTCTCCGACGAGGAGCAGGTCTCCTTCCCCTGGAGCATGATCGACAAGATCACCCCGCGCCCGGCGGATTCCGTCTGCGAGGAGCTGGTCAAGGCGGGCGTTGAGGATATCGCCCCGGTCATTACCGGCAAGCGCACCTACATCGCGCCGTTTGTCAACGCCGAGGGGCCGCAGTATCTGGTCATCGAGGATTGCTTCCCGAACGGCCGTCCGCCGCTTCAGAAGGCCGGCGTCTATATGACAGACCGCGACACGGTCAACATGACCGAGCGCATGAAGGTCACGACCTGCTTAAACCCCTTGCATACCGCAATGTCCGTCAACGGATGCCTGCTGGGCTATACGCGCATCTGCGAGGAGATGAAGGATGAGGACATCGTGAAGCTCATCCGCCGCCTGGGCTACGTCGAGGGCCTGCCGGTCGTCGTCGATCCGAAGATCATGAGCCCGAAGGCGTTCATCGACGAGGTTGTCGAGCAGCGCCTGCCCAATCCCTTCATGCCGGATGATCCGCGCCGCATCTGCACGGATACCTCCCAGAAGGTCGGCATCCGCTTCGGCGAGACGATCAAGAGCTACATCGCCGAGGGCCGCGATCTGAACAGCCTCGTCGCGATTCCTCTGGCGATTGCGGGCTGGATGCGCTATCTGCTCGCCGTGGACGACAATCTGGAGCCGATGGAGGTTTCTGCCGACCCGATGAAGGACGAGCTGCAGGCGCAGCTGGCCGGTATCGAGGCGGGCAAGCCGGAGACCTACAAGGGACAGCTTCGTCCGATTCTCGCCAACGCGAATATCTTCGGCAGCGACCTTTGCGCCATTGGCCTGGCGGACAAGATCGAAGCGATCTTCGTCGAGGAGCTTGCCGGCAAGGGCGCCGTTCGCGCGACGCTCAAGAAGTATCTGGCGTAAGCAGTTGGGGCTGTCAGGCGATGAATCGGCCTGACAGCCTCAATCTTTACAGAGGACGGGAGGAGAATGAGGCATGCGCATCGAGGAGCGGCAGTACGCCGAGACGGCGCGCGATTACGCGCTTCGAATGCTCAAAAACAACATCACGGCCATGGAGCTGGAGCCTGGCGCGATGGTCAGCGAGAATGAGCTGGCCTCGCAGATGGGGCTGAGCCGAACCCCCGTGCGCGAGGCGCTGATGGATCTGGCCAAATACCACATTGTCGAGGTGCTCCCGCAGCGAGGAAGCCGGATTGCGCTGATCGACTATGCGCTGGTGGAGGAGGCGCGCTTTGCCCGGCAGGTGCTCGAGGTGGCGATTCTTGATCAGGTCTGCGAGCAGGCAACGCCCGAGGATATCTCCCGCCTGCGCCGGAATGTGCGCTTTCAGGAGCTGACGCAGGAGCCGAATATGGCCGGATCGCTGAGCCTCATGGAGCTGGATGATGACTTTCACGGGATGCTCTTCCACATCGCGCAGAAGGACAACATCTGCCAGATGCTCAGCGGCATGACGATCCACTTTGACCGCGTGCGCACGCTGGCGCTCAACATCGTCCGCGATTCCAAGATCATCAGCGATCACAGGGAAATCTGCGATGCGATTGCGATGAAGGATGTGCAGCGGGCCCGGGACGTGATGCGCAAGCATCTGAGCCGCGTGAAGGTGGATGAGGAAGCCATCCGGAAGGCCTGCCCGCAGTATATCCGGGATTGAAAGCGGCCTGACGGCACGTGCCGCCGGGATGCTTTTCTCTCTGCATACGCTCACCCGCGGAAAAAAGGCTTGAAAGCCTGTTCCGCGGGTGTTATAGTATCGGAAGAACGAAAGAAATCAAGGCTGGAGGTTTCCGCGATGAAAAGAGGAATGCTGCCCGTGCTGGCGCTTTGCCTGCTGCTGGCGGCGGCGCTGCCGCTGACGGCAGCCGCAGAGGACATGACGATGGACGAGCAGGTGGACAAGGTTTTCAAGGATACGCGCGCGGTCGGCGGGGCGTTTGTCGTCGCGCAGCACGGCGAGATCGTCTATGAGCGCTACTACGGCATTCAGCAGAAGACGACGGGCGTGCCGGTCGACGAAAATTCGTTTTTCCGCTGCGCGTCGGTCACGAAGTTCGTGACGGGCATCGGCCTGATGAAGATGATGGACGACGGGCTGCTCGCGCCCGACGAGGATATCAGCACCTATCTGGGCTACACGGTCAGGAACCCCTATTACAAGGACACGCCGGTCACCCTGCGGATGCTCATGTCGCACACGGCGGCGCTCAAGGAGACGGGCTCCTACAGCAGCAAGTCAAGCCTGCTGCAGGATATGATCGACGTTGAGCGCAAGGCCAAGTCGAATTTCAAATCCGACGTCCGCCCGGGTACGCAGTATGCCTACTCGAATTTCGGCGCGGGCATCACCGGCGCGATTGTCGAGTCTGTGACGGGGCAGGATGTCTCCTCTTTCATGCGCGGCTATCTCTTTGAGCCGCTGGGCATCGAGGCGGCCTATTCCGCGACACAGATTTCGACGCCGGAAAACCTGACGGCGACCTATCACAAGGACGGCTCGCTCTACGTTGCGCCCTCCTACATGCTGCGTCAGGAATACCTGGCCGAGGCGAGCCCCGATACGCACTACCGCACCACGGTGGGCAGTCTGCTCATCCGGCCGCGCGATTTGGCGAGGCTGGGCATGATCCTCGCGGGTGACGGCACGCTCGATGGCCAGCGCGTGCTCAGCGAGGAGGCGATTGAGGCGATGAAGACGCCGCAGAGCCCGGAGACGACCGGCATCACGTCGGACTCGCCCTACTCCTTTTTCACCATCCATCAGGACACGCTCCTTGAGGGCCGGACGGTGTACGGGCATCAGGGCACGGACGAGGGCATCGTCTGCAACGTGTATGCCGAGCCGGAGAGCGAGTTGGTGATCGTCGTGATGACGAACGGCTGCAAGACGACGCGTGAGGACGGCATCATGCGCATCACGCGCCGTCTGGCGGCGATTGCCGAAGCGGAATACTTGCAATGACGGGAGGAAGACGGCATGCTTGAATCCCTTTTGGTGGCGAACACGACCCGGGAGGAGCGCGAGCGCATCGTCACGCAGGCGCTTACCGGCGGCGAGGTCGGCTGCGAGGACTGCGTGAGCGAGCAGGATTACGCGCTGTATCGGCCGTACATCGACGGAGAGATGGAGCTTGACGAGGCGACGCGCCGCTTCCGTGCGGCCTATGTCCGGGAGGATATGGACAGGCCACCTCGTGGAGAATGCGGGTTCGCCAGATAAGAAGAATAAAGAAAAAGTGGAGCGCCTTCACCAAATTCATCTGCTGAACGGGAATGAAGTGGTGAAAGCGCTCCGCTTTTTGTCCGCTGCGGCGTTATGCGCGCCGCTTTTTGAGCGAAGGGACGCTGGCGCGCTGCACGAGGCCGATCAGCCGTCCGGAGAGCACGACGGTCAGCAGCGAGCAGGCGAGATTCGAGAGGGGCAGATAAGTGGCGGAGAGCAGCAGGACGATCAAATCGCTGGCGAGATAAATGCGCTCAATCGGCTGGCGCAGCACCTGGGAGAGCGCCATCGCGAGCGCGTCGTCGCCGCCGGGCGCGCCGCCCGCGCGCACGCTGAGCCCGACGCCGATGCCGACAAAGAGCGCGCCGATGATCGCGGCGGGCAGGGGAGCGCCGGCCAGCGGCGGAAAGACGGGCGGGAGCTGCTCAAAGAGGGCATAGAACAGGGAGAAGCCGCCTCCGGCAACCACGGAATAGAAGACAAACGGGCGGCCTAGCGCCTTATAGCCGAAGAGATAGCAGGCCGCATTGAGGATGAGCCCCGAAACGGAGGGGGAGATGCCGAGCCAGTGATGCGCCAGCAGGGTAAGGCCCAGCACACCGCCCTCCGTGACGCCGGAGTGGGCATGCACATGACAAAGGCCAAAGGCGAGAATCGCGCTGCCCAGCAGCGCCAGCATGATGCGGCGTAGCGACACAAACCGGGGGAAGGAGAAACGCAAAATAACAAATCCTTTCTTATAGTCTTATATTTATGATAACATGGGCCGATAACGCTGTCAAGCGAGAGAAAGAGAAGGGATTGGCAAAAAGTGGAGAGTAATCCTTGAAATCTGATTAAAATCATGTAAAAATGGAGCGAATCATATGTTAATTCAAAAGAATAACTGAAGACATGGTTGTATAGTGGTGAAAAAGCGGATGAACGAGGCGGAAAGGCGCGTTGAGATTTTGAGCCGGTTGTGGTACAATCAGCAAAAAGACGCTGGATTGCGTTTTCAGCAAGCGTGATGCAGGCGGCAGACAAACGGAGGAGAAGCACATGGAGCGGTATGGCAATCGCCGCGGGGCGGTGTTGCGCGCGATGGCGCCGGAGAGCATGCTGGTGCTGTATGCGGGGGAGAGCGTTCCCGCGAGCATGGACGAGACGTATCCCTTTGAAGCCAACAGGCATTTCTTTTATCTGACCGGAATCCGCAGGGAGAATATGGCGCTCGTGCTCAGCCGGACGGGCGGAGGCGAGAAGGCCGTGCTCTTCATCGAGGAGCCTGTCGCCTCGATGGAGCGCTGGACGGGCAGACGCATGACGCGTGAGGAGGCGCAGGAGGTCAGCGGCATCGAGGATGTGCGCTATATCGACGGCCTGCAGGACTATCTGAGCCGTCTGCTGGCGCGCGAGTCGGTGTCTACGGCGTATTTTGACTGCTACCGCAATGCGTTGGGGGACGCGGACAGCTACAACATGGCCAGGGCGAAGGCCTTCGCCGCGCAGTGCCCCGCCGTGGCGCTGCGGGATGCGCATCCGTTGGTTTCCACGCTGCGCATGCGCAAGGACGATCAGGAAATCGGCCTCATGCGCAAGGCGATCGAGTTGACGGACAAGGGCCTGCGCCGTGTGCTTTCGCGCCTTGCGCCGGGCCGGATGGAATACCAGATGCAGGCGGAATTCGAATATGAAATCCGCAGAAGCGGCGCGGAGGGCACGGCCTTTCCGACGATCGCGGGAAGCGGGCTCAATGGCTGCATGCTGCACTATGGAACGAACCATTGCGAGATGAAGCCGGACACGCTGCTGCTGATGGATCTGGGCGCGAAATACGGCGGATATTGCGCCGACATTACGCGAACCTATCCGGTCAGCGGCCGCTACACGCCGCGGCAGAAGGAGATTTACGATATCGTGCTTTCTGCCAACCGCGCCGTCGCGAAGGCGGCCAGGCCGGGCGTGACGCTCGCGCAGCTCAACGACCTGTGCAAGCAGGTGCTCGCGGATGGGCTGATCGCGCTGGGCAAAATCAAGGATGCCTCCGAGATTGGCACCTTCTACATGCACGGCGTCTCCCACCATCTGGGCATCGACACGCACGACGTCACCGTGGCGGTGCAGGCGGAGCTCGCGCCCGGCATGGTCATCACGGATGAGCCCGGTCTGTACATCGACGACGAGGCCATCGGCATCCGCATTGAGGACGACCTGCTCATCACGCAGGAAGGCTGCGAGGTGCTCTCCGAGGCCATTCCCAGGACGACGGAAGAGATTGAAGCGATCATGAAGGGGTGAGCCCGTGTGCTGTTGAAAATTCAGGCCCGCGCGAAGATCAACTGGACGCTTGACGTCGTGGGCGTGCTGCCCAACGGCTATCACGATCTCGACATGCTGATGCAGTCGGTGACGCTCTGCGACCAGATGACGATTCGCGAGGCAGACGAGCTGACGCTCTGCGTGCGCACGGCGGGAGGCGGCTTCGTTCCGGCGGATGAAAGCAACCTTGTGCTGCGCGCGGCCAACGCGCTGCGGCGCGAGACCGGCACGCAGGCCGGCGCCGCGATCACGCTGCGCAAGTACATTCCCGTCGCGGCGGGCATGGGCGGCGGCAGCAGCGACGCGGCGGCGGCGCTCGTCGCGCTCAACCGGCTGTGGAAGCTGGGTCTCTCCGAGGACGCGCTGGAGGCCATCGGCCTGACGATTGGCGCGGACGTGCCCTTCTGCATCCGCGGCGGGCTTCAGCGTGCGAAGGGCGTGGGCGAACGGCTCACGCCGGTTCCCCTTGCCCGGCCGCTGTATCTGGTCGCGTTTCAGCCCTGCCGGGGGCTTTCGACCAGGGAGGTTTTTACCAGCCTGCACGAGGAGGGGATCCGCCCGGAGGACAGGCCGGACAACGAGGCCGCGCAGCGCGCGCTGATGACGGGCGACGTCGTGGCGCTGGGCAGGAGCCTGGGCAACGTGCTGGAGCCCGTCTCCAGGCGGCTTCGACCCGAGATTGACCGGGCCATTCTGGCCATTGAGGCCGCGGGCGCCGTGGGCGCGCGCATGACGGGCAGCGGCTCTGCGGTCTTTGGCGTGTTCCGCCATGCCGGGGCCTGCCGCAAGGCGCAGCATCTGCTTTCGCAGACCTATCCAAACTGCCGGATGATGCGCACGGCCGAGAGCGGCATCGTGATTGAGGAGGCCGAAGGATAAAGGGAGCATGCCGACAGGCGGCGTGCGGTCATGCATAATCGAAGCCCAATCGGGCGACCCTGTCTCCAGGAACCTTGAAACGGAGGGTGGAGCATGGGTCGTCCTTTTTCTGTTCTCTTCGCGGGGCTTGCTGCCGTTGTGCTGCTGACGGGCGCGGTTTGCGCCGGGATGCGGCAAACGGCGGCACAACCGGCGTTTTTCAGCATGATCTTTCCGCAGCTGATGCCGGAGTGGGCGTGGGACACGCCGCAGGAGCGCGCGACGCCGGACGAGGCGCTGCCCTTTGACGAGCGGGCCCCGGGCGAGGCGGTACGCCTGTGAACAAGAGACCGGCAGGGCAGCTTTTCAGGCGCTTTTTTTCGGGGATACTGATTCTTTCGCTGCTTCTGATGATGGGCGCGCAGGATGCGGCGGCGGCAGTCGCCTGGGGCGACTCCGGAACGCTTGTGCGGCAGGTGCAGCAGAAGCTGAGCCAATGGGGGTATTTTTCCGGCACAATCGACGGCGTATTCGGCAAGCAGACCTATGACGCCGTGGTCAGCTTTCAGCGCAAAAACGGGCTGACCGCCGACGGCGTCGTCGGCAGCGCGACGGCCGCGGCGATGGGGATTGCGCTGGGCACGGCGAGCGTCGCCGCCTCGACCGCCAGCGGCTCGTCCTATGCCTCTGACGTCGAGCTGCTGGCGCGGCTGATCCACGGCGAGGCGCGCGGGGAACCGTATGTCGGCATGGTGGCTGTCGGCGCAGTCGTGCTCAATCGGGTGCGCAGCAGCAAATTCCCCAACACGCTGGCGGGCGTCATCTATCAGGCGGGCGCGTTTGACGCGGTCAGCGACGGGCAGATCAACCTGACGCCTAACGAGCAGAGCCGGCGCGCGGCCCGCGACGCGCTCAACGGCTGGGATCCGACCGGCGGCTGCCTGTATTATTACAACCCCTCCACGGCGACCTCCTCCTGGATATGGTCGCGCGAGGTGCGGCTGAACATCGGCGCGCACAGCTTCGCCGTCTGACGGCCGAAGGGAGCGAGAAGGAGGCGGTGAAATGAAGAAGGAGTGGACAGAGCGCGGGACGCGTATGCTGGCCTTTTGCCTGACGCTGGCGCTGGGCGCATCCCTGGCGGCGAACGCGGCGCTGGCGGCCCAGAATAAGACGCTGTCAACAAGCGCCATGGCGCAGCGACAGAGGGAGATGTCGGACGTGGTTTCGGCGATGGCGGACATTGAGGTCAACCTCGCCAAGCTGCTGCTGGCCTCCGGCGCGCAGCAGAGCGTAACGCTTCTGGGGGAGACGGCGATGCTCGCGCAGCATGTGTCAAGCGGGCTTTCCCGGCTGCCGCTGCGCTACGAGACGGCCAGCGGCGCGATGAAATTCGCGGGGCAGATGGAGGATTACGCGCTGGCGCTGGCGGTACAGGTCTCCGGCGGCGGGATGCTCAGCAGCGATGACGAGGAGCAAATCGCGGGGCTGCTGACGGCCTGCCGCGCGCTCAATGAGCATCTGACGGGCGCAGGAGAAAAGCTCTACGCCGAGGACATGGGCGAGGCGGACGTCTACGCGGAGGGCGCCGCAGGCTGGCAGGACGAGACGCTCTCGGGCAGTGAAATCAGTTATCCATCGCTGATCTACGACGGGCCGTTCTCCGACGGACGGCAGGAGGGCGAGGCGCGCGGCCTGACGGGCGAGGCCATCACGCGCGAGCAGGCGCGTCAGGCGGCAGCCCGCTTCGCCGGCACGACTGCCGACAAGGTGACGGACGCGGCGGACAGCGGCGGGCGCTTTGAGGCCTTCGGCTTTACGGCGCAGACCGAGTCGGGACGCCTGAGCGTGCAGGTCACGGGACAGGGCGGCCATCTGCTGTGGATGATGCCCGAGCAGGCGTCCTACGCCGGCAGGATGACCCGGGAGGACTGCCTGCGCAGCGCACAGATCTGGCTGGCGGACGTGGGCTTTGGGGAGATGGAAGCCTGCTTTGTGCAGGCCTATGACGGCATGGTTGTGGCGAATTTTGCGGCCGTGCAGGACGGCGTGCTGCTCTATCCCGACCAGGTCAAGGTGCAGGTCAGCATGGACAGCGGCGCGGTCGTCGGCGCCGAATGCTCCCAGTACCTGACCAACCATGCGCGGCGGACGGAGCTGACGCCCGGCATCGACGAGGAGCAGGCACGGCAGATGCTCTCGGGCAGGCTCGATGTGCGGCAAAGCCGTCTGTGCGTCATTCCGCAGGAGACGGGCGAGCGGCTCTGCTGGGGCTTTGAGGGGACGTTTGGCGGCGCGAAATACTACGTCTTCATCGACGCGAGGACAGGAGAGGCGGCCGACATCCTGCGCGTCGCCGAGACGCCTGACGGCGAAACGGCGATTTGAACGGCATGACGAAGGGGGGAGATGCGCGGAGCATCTCCCCTTGTCTGCGGCTGGGCAGGGTCAATGACTGCACAGATTGCAGGCGGAGCAGCCGCAGCCAAAGCCGTGGCACAGGCTGCACAGGCGGCGACGGCAGACGATCGTCACGACGGTCGGCGGGCAGTTGGCGGTCAGACGCACGGTGTTGCCGCAGACGGGGCCGGTGAGCGTGGTGATGAATTGATGCGGGCAGGAGAAGAGCAGCTCGATGGTGTAATCGCCCGGGATCAGGCCGGTGATGACCAGCGGCTCGTCGAGCTCGATGCAGCTGCCGGCACGCAGCGTGAAGATCTCGCCGCAGGGGTAGCTCGGGCCGGTGATGCGGATATTGAATGTGCGGGGCGTGCAGCTCTGCTCGCCGCAGGCCTCCAGGACGATCTGATGGATGACGAGGGTGGCGCCGTCCTCGCTGCCCGCGCAGCACAGGTGCGTCTGGTTGCAGCAGATCGGATGAATCCACTCGGGCCAGGGGCAGGAGGATGTGCAGCCGCCAAAGCAGCTGCCGGAGCAGCCGTTCAGGCAGCCGTAATGATGATTGGAACAGGACATCTATGAGCACCTCCGAAGTCGAAGGGAAGAAACAGGTCTGAGCACAGCCTTGCAGGGGCGGGGCTCCACTACACGCTATGCGCCGCAGGGGGAGGGTGTGCGCTGTGTCGATTTCTCTGACCTTCGGGGAAAAGAATTGCCATTTGCCGGGCGGCGCGCTATAATACATCCTAGAAAGTTATGGCTTTATCGGAAGAGAGGACGGTTTCATGCGCATCAGAAGCCTCGCCAGACGGCTGACGGACAACGATTATGTGTTTACCATTTTCACCAAGATCATGGCGGTTTTGATCGGGCTGATCGCCTCGAGCTACTCCAACCGCTTTCTGGGCCCTGAGCTCAAGGGGCAGCTCGGGCGCATCTCCTCGATGCTTTCCATCGTCGCCGTGACGGCGAACTTCGGCCTGTATCAGCCGTATCCCTATTACAAGCGGCTCGGGGAGCCGGACGTGCTCGACAAATTCCTACGCATCTTCCTGCTCCAGTTCATCGCCTATACGGTCATCGGCGTGTTCGGCGCGGTCGCGCTTGAGTCCTTTGAGCTGACGGCGGTCTGCCTGCTCGCGCCGATTCAGGTTCTGGCCAATCAGCTGAGCTTCATGATCATGGTGGAGGACGTCAAGTTCAAGAACGTGATCTTCTTCACCGCGCGCATCACCAACACGGTCATCACGATCCTGGCCTTCTACACGATGGACAGGACGATTCTGGTTGCGCTGGCGCTGATCATCGTCGGCGACCTGATCACAATCGTCTTTGCGCTGCTGAGAATGCGCCGCCTGCCCAATCCGCTGCGCGCAGACCTGCGGTTTGCGGCCAAGATCGTGCCCTTCGGCTTGATCTCGATGCTCACGACGCTGATGTTGACGCTCAACTACCGCGTCGACACGCTGATGATGGGCTACATGTTTGCCGTCAGCGACACGGAAATCGGCTATTATACGCTGGGCGTCTCGCTCTCGGAATACGGCTGGCTGATCCCGGATGCGTTCCGCGAGGTGCTCTTCTCGCGCACGGCCAAGGATGACGCGATCGGCGAGGTCACGATGAGCATGAAGGTCAACCTGTACCTGACGCTGCTGATGATCGCGGGCATCCTCGTGCTGGGGCGGCCGGTGATCTATCTGCTCGCGGGCGCGCCGTATCTGCCGGCGTATCCGGTGACGGTGATGCTCATCGCGGGCATCATCCCGATGAGCTATTTCAAGATCATCGGCACGCTGCTGCTGGCGCAGGGCAAAAAGATGGTCTATCTGGGGATGCTGACCGGCTCGGTCGTCGTCAACATCCTGTGCAACCTGGTGACGATCCCGCTGTGGGGCAAGATGGGCGCGGCGCTCTCCTCCGTGGTTTCCTACACGGTGGCGGGCGGGATGTTCCTGCTCTATTACCTGAGAACCTATCGGGTGCCGCTGCGGGATGTGTTCCTGTTCAGGCGGGAGGAGCTTGACCGGCTTGCGGGCATGGTCGGAAGGGTTCGGCGGAAGCTGGCCCGCAGGGGATAAGGGAGGAAGGCCGGCGGTGGAAAGAGCGCCGGCATGGAAAGGAGAACTATGGACGAGCAAATGAAGAAGGGCCACGCGGCCTACATGCAGATGGAGGAGGCCTGCGACCTGCTGGTCAAAAGCGGGAACTGGCAGCGCGTCGGCGCGAGCGACATCCGTCTGTTTCTGGACATGTATACCCAGGCGCTGCTGCTGAAGATGGCGCAGGCCAACGGTTCGGTTTCCAGGGACATGCTTCGCTTTATCGCGGAGATTCCCTCGCGGGATGTGCTGAGCATTGGCAAGGCCAGCCCGGAGGTGGCGCTCAACATTGGCTTCAAAAACCGCTCCTTTGCGGAGGGCACGCCGCTGCTTCTGCGCTGCTGCGTCGCGATGGACGACAAGGACGGCACGAAAAGCGCGCAGCAGTTTGTCGACGGCGTGAGCAAGCTGCTCTACGCGGCGGCGGACGCGGACGGCGACATGACCGGCCGGGAGCTGAGCTTCATCACGACCTATGCCGGGAGCCTGCGCACGTTCCTGATGTCGCGCGCGGCGGGCCGGCACCAGTCCGGCGTGCAGGAGCAGACGCAGCGCGACGAGCCGGAAGGCGGCGCGCAGAATGCGCCTGCGGCGGCGCAGCAGGAAAAGCCCGAGGAAAAGGAGCAGACGCTCGAGGAGCTCATGGCCGAGCTGGACGGACTTATCGGCCTTGACGGCGTCAAGCGCGAGGTGCGCACGCTGACCAACCTGATCAAGGTGCGCAAGATGCGCAGGGAGCACGACCTCAAGGTCATGGACATGAGCTTCCACATGGTCTTCACCGGAAACCCCGGCACGGGCAAGACGACCGTCGCGCGGCTTGTCGCGAAGATTTACAAGCAGCTCGGCTTCCTCTCCAAGGGGCAGCTCATCGAGACGGACCGCAGCGGCCTTGTCGCCGGCTACGTTGGACAGACGGCGGGCAAGGTGACGGAGGTCGTCAACAGCGCGCTGGGCGGCATCCTCTTCATTGACGAGGCCTACGCGCTTGTCAGAAAGGGCATGGAAAATGACTTTGGCCGCGAGGCCATCGACACGCTGGTCAAGCTCATGGAGGATCACCGGGACGACCTGGTCGTGATCGTCGCGGGCTACACCGACGAGATGCACGACTTCCTGACGAGCAACCCGGGTCTCATCTCCCGCTTCAACAAGTACATCGACTTCCCGGACTATACCGACGAGGAGCTGATGCAGATTCTTGAAATGAACGCGGAGCGCCAGGGCTACGCCGTCGACGAAGAGGCGCAGCAGGTCGTGCGCGACATGCTCGCCTCGATGACGCTGGGCGACAGGCTCGACTTCGGCAACGCGCGCGGCATGCGCAACACGCTCGAAAAGCTCGTGCAGGAGCAGGCCAACCGCCTTGCGGGCCTTGAGGGCGAGATCACGAAGGAGATGCTCCAGCAGATCACGCAGGCGGATGCAAAGGCGGCGCTGCGCGCGGAGGAAGAGGCGCAGCAGCAGGAGGCCGAGGCGGCGGATGAGGCCGGGAAGGCAGCGGAAAACGAGGCCGCACCGCAGGCGTGACGCGGTGGGACGCAAGGAGAAGACATGGCGGCGATTTTATCGGCGGAACACCTCGCAAAAAGCTATACCCTCAAAAAGCTCATCACCGACGCGACGCTCTACATCGGCGAGCATGACCGCATCGGCGTGGTCGGCATCAACGGCACGGGCAAGTCCACGCTGCTCAAGCTGCTCTGCGGGCAGGAGGAGCCGGACGCTGGCGCGGTCACGCGCAAAAATGGTCTGCGCGTCTCCTATCTGCCGCAGATGCCGCGCTACGATGAGGCGCGAACGAGCGTCGAGCAGGTGCTCTGGGACAGCCCGAAGGACGTCGGCGCACCGGATGCCTACGAGGCGAAGGCACTTCTGACGCAGCTGGGCATCACGGACTTTGAAAGTGACGTGCGCACGTTTTCGGGCGGGCAGAAGAAGCGCGTCGCGCTGGCAGCGGCGCTGATTCGGCCCGTCGATCTGCTGCTGCTCGACGAGCCGACCAACCACATCGACGCCAGGACCGTCGCCTGGCTCGAAGGGCGGCTTGCGGCCTACCGTGGCGCGCTGATGATGGTCACGCACGATCGCTACTTCCTCGACCGCGTCTGCACGCGCATCGCGGAGCTGAGCGGCGGAGAGCTCTATCTACACGACGGAAACTTCTCCTACTATCTCGAGCAGAAGGCTGCGCGCCTGGATATGGAAAGCGCGCAGGCGCGCAAGCGCAGCGCCATTTTGCGGCGGGAGCTCGAGTGGATCCGCCGGGGCGCGCAGGCCAGAAGCACGAAGCAGAAGGCGCGCATCCAGCGTTTTGAGGAGATGAGCGCCATCGAAGGCCCGCAGGCGGAGGCGAAGCTGACCCTCGGCTCGACAAGCGCGCGGCTGGGCCGCAAGATCATCGAATGCGAAAACGCCGGCAAGCGGATGGGTGGAAAACAGCTCTTCTCCGGCTTCACCTACACGATCCTGCGCGATGAACGCATGGCAGTGGTCGGCGAAAACGGCTGCGGCAAGACGACGCTGCTGCGGCTACTCTCTGGGGAGCTTTTGCCGGACGAGGGGCGCGTGACGATTGGCGACACGGTGCGCGTCGGCTTCTTTGCGCAGGAATTCCCGAAGGTCGATCCCAAGCTGCGGCTGATCGACTTCATGCGCGACATCGCGGAATACGTGCAGACGCCCGACGGGCGCTTTTCGGCCTCCCAGATGCTCGAGCAGTTTCTCTTCCCGCCGGACGTGCAGTATACGCCGGTGGAGCGCCTGTCGGGCGGCGAAAAGCGGCGGCTGTATCTGGCGAGCGTGCTGATGGCCTCGCCGAACGTGCTGCTGCTCGACGAGCCGACCAACGACCTGGATATCGCGACGCTCGAGATTCTGGAAAGCTATCTCGAGGGCTTTGAGGGCGCAGTGGTCGTCGTCTCGCACGACCGTTGGTTCCTGGATCGCGTGGCCTCGCGGCTCTTCGCCTTTGACGGAGATGGAAAGCTGACGCAGTACGTCTGCTCCTTCTCCGATTATCTGGAGGCCCAGGCGGCGAAGGAGGAGGCGGCAAAGCCCCGGCAGGAGGGCGGCCAGACCGCCGCGCGCCGGGAGCGCCCGCGCGAGCTGCGCATGAGCTACAAAGAGCAGCGCGAATACGAGACAATCGATCAGAGGATGGCGGAGCTTCAGGAAAAGCTCAAAAGCATCGACGTGCAAATCGAGCGCCATGCGAGCGACTTTGTGAAGCTGACCGAGCTGGCGAAGGAGAAGGAGGAAACCGAGCGGCTGCTTTCCGAGGCGGAGGAGCGATGGCTCTACCTGACTGACCTGGCTGAACGCATTGAGGCGCAGAAGAAGGCAAACTGATGATGCTGAAACGGAGGAAAGGGCATGAAAAGGATCATGGCGGCGCTCCTTGCGCTGCTGCTCGCCTGTGCGGGCGCGCTGGCGGAGGGGACGCAGGAGCGGGCGCAGGCCGTGCTTGAGGCCTTGCTGGCCGGGGAATTCGACGCGATTGTCGGGCAGTTTGACGACACCATGCGCGCCGCGGTGGACGCGCAGACGCTTGAAAGCGGCCTTGGCGCCGTGCTGGCGCAGGTCGGCAGCGTGACGGGCATCGGAGATGTGCGGGCGGATGAGGAATCCGCAAGCGCGTCGGCCTCGATCCTCTGCGAAAATGGCAGCGTGACGATGGTGGTCGCATTTGACGGGGACGGGCGCATCAGCGCCCTGATGCTTCGCCCGGAGCAGACGGCTGCCGCGCAGGAGCGGGCGCTGCCCCAGGGTGTGACGGCCCGCGCCGTGACGCTTTTTGCGGGGACGGCGCGCGAGCTCTCCGGCGAGCTGCTCCTGCCCGAGAGCGCGGACGCGCAGACGCCCTATGCCGTGCTCGTTCACGGCTCCGGCCCCAGCGACATGGACGAGACGGTCGGCGGAAACAAGCCGCTGCGTGATCTGGCATACGACCTCGCAGCACTGGGCGTCGGCACGCTGCGCTTTGACAAGGTGACCTATGCGCATCCGGAGCTGCCCGTGGCGACGATCGACGAGGAATACACGCAGCCTGTTGCGGAGGCGCTTCGCGTGCTGCGCGAGGAGACGGGCGCGAAAAAGGCCGTATACATCGGCCACAGTGAGGGCGGCATGCTCGCGCCGTATCTGACGCAGGCCTGTGGGTTTGACGCCGCTGTCGCGCTGGCGGGCACGCCATGGCAGCTTTGGGAAATCTCCTGCGCGCAGAACATGGCTATCATCGCCCAGTTGCCCGAAGAGCAGCAGGAGGCGCTGACGGCGCAGGTGGACGCGCAGCGCGCGCTGGCGCAGACGCTCTTGGATATGAGCGACGAGGAGGCGAAGGCGACGTCTGTCTTTGGCATCAGCGCGGTCTACCTGCGCCACATGGCGCAAATTGACGAGATTGCTCTGGCCAGGGACAGCGGCAAGCCGTTCCTTTTCCTCTGGGGCGAGGCAGACTTCCAGGTGCCGCAGGAGGCCTTTGACGCCTGGCATGAGCAGCTGGGCGACGGGGAACGCTATACCTACATCACCTATCCGGGCCTCAACCATCTGTTCATGCCCGCCTCCGAGGGGGATTCCATCCTGAACGCGCAGGCGGCGTATCAGACGCCCAAGCAGATGGACGCGCGCGTCGCGCAGGACATCGCCGCCTGGCTGGCCGAATAAAACCGGCATGCTGCCGGCGGCCTCGCCGACGAAAGGCTTCAATTCCTCCAGCCCCGTGGCCGAGACTGTTGCCCTGCAAGGATATTTCCGTGGCAGAGCGGTGCATAAACCCGCGCCAAAGCTCATAAGCTTTGTATCGAACGCGAAAAAGAACGCGTCCGCCGGCCGTCGGGCCGGGCGGCAGGCGGTCGGAGGCACAGCCAATGCCGGACTTTGCCGCGCACCAAGAGCGTTTGAGGAGGAAACAAAGATGAACAGACACGGAAAACGCGCGCTGCTTGCTGCGGGCCTGATCGCGGGCGCGGCGGCGATGACGGGATGCACGGCCCAGACGACGCCAGCGGCGACGCCGACCCCGCAGGTCGATCAGCAGGAAACGGCCCAGCCGGCGCAGGAATCGCCGCAGGCCAACGCCTCGCCGGAGGCCGGGGACGAGTCCCCTGTTCCGATAGCACTCTCGGCAGGCGGAAAGGAGCTTGAAACCGACGCCATTCGGGAACAGGGGCGGCTTCTGCTCCCGCTTGTCGAGACAGCTGAGGCGCTGGGCTATGACGCGGACAGCGAATCGCTTGAAGAGGAGACGCAGACGAAGCGGACAATCTCCCTGACGCGGGAGGAAAGCCGCATCACGGTTGCCTGGGTGGTCAGCGACAATACGGCGCGCCAGATCACCTGGCAGCGGGACGGCCTGCTCGTGCCTGTCGATCCATATCTGACGACGATCGGGGACGTGGTCTATGTGCCGGCGGCGTTCTTCGAGGAGGCCGTGGGCGCAACAATCGCCGAAAAGGGCGGGCAAATCACCGTGACGACACCGGAGCCGCGGGACACGCCGCCCATGCAGGAGGAGACGCCGCAGGCCTGAAGGGCCGGGAGACGCAGAATCTGTGTGCGCGGGGAACACGGGGACGGAAAAAAACGTTGACAGCAGAAGATGAGGCTGATATAATAATCCCAGAAACCGGCGATATCCCTGGCGGAGTCAGATGTCCTGGGGTGTGCGCCAGTCGTCTGTATTTTCTCCTACATATACATAACAGGAGCCCGGATGTCGGTTCGCGGATGTCATGCCCCCGTCTTTGACGCCAGGGGACGGCAGAAGTGCGCCGCAGGGCACCGACCTACCGTGAGGCGGTGGGTGAAAAACGACGACAGCGGCACTTTGGGATTTTTGAAAGCAAAACGCAGTCCGAATGATCGGGCTGCGTTTTTTGAGCTGCGTTCTGTTCCGCAAAAACCGGAAAGAAAAGGGCCGCCCGCGGGCGGCCGGGATTCATTTGTTTGTCGCGCCGAAGGATTTTGCGTAGACTTTGGCCCCCTCGGTCATCTCCTCGGTGCCGTCGGGAAAGAGCCAGATGGCCTCCACGCCGTCGAGGGAATCGATGAACGCGCGGGACTCGTCGTAGGGCATCAGGAAGGCGGCGGTGGAGAGCATGTCGGCATAGCCGGAATCCTCCGTGATGATGGAGACGGAGCGGCAATACGAGGGCGGCGTCAGCGTATCGGGATCGATCAGGTGATGATAGCGCTCGCCGTCCACGACGTAATAGCGCTGATAGTCGCCGGAGGTGACGACGGACATGCCGGAGAGGAAGAGCGTCTCCACAATATCGCTTGTGCCCAGCACGGCCCCGTCGGGATCCTGAATGCCGACACCCCAGGCCTTGCGCCCATCCTGCGGCGGCTCGCCGACGCGAACATTGCCGCCCGCGCTGATGATGAAGGAGGGCATGTCGCCGGAGAGGAGCAGCTGCGCGACGATCTCCGTGGCGTAGCCCTTGGCGACTGCGCCCAGATCGAGCTTGAGCTCCGGGTCGGCGAAATAGACGGTCATCGCGTCGGCGTCGAGGATCAGGTCGCCGATGTCCGCATGATCGCTGGCGGCGGTCAGCAGCTCCATCGGGGGAACGGAGGCGTGCTGCGGATCGTCGAGGCCCGCCTCGCGGTACTCATGCCAGATGGAAAGCACGCTGCCCATCGCGACGTTGACCTGGCCCTGGCAGGCCTCATAGTTGTTTTTACAGAAGGTCAGCAGCGAAAAGAGGATCGGGTCGACCTCAACGGGCTCCTGCGCGGCGCGCTGGTTGAGCGCGCAGACGCTGACGATGCCCTCTTCGTCGTAGGTGTTGTAGGTGTCAAAGAGCTTATGCAGGTACAGATATGTCTGATGGACGGTATCCGACCAGGCGTTGAACGTCTCCTCACTCTCCGCGTAGGCAATGAACTGAATGACGGTGTCAAAGGAATCCATATACATGGCGCTGTACTTGTTCATCTCCGCGCCCGCGGGCGACAGAGCGCACAGGGCGAGAGTGAGCAGCAGCGCGGCGGCAGCCAGTTTTTTCATGATGATGCGGACCTCCTGCGGGTTTGATGGAATCATTATATCAGAAACAGCGCTCGGGAACAAGGCGCACCGGCTGGAAACGCAGGAGGAAAAACCCGGATCAGACAGGGATTGACAGCGCTGCGGCGATTTACAAACCGCGCCGATGTATGGTACAATGCGAATGATTTACGGCGCGAATGACGCCGAAAACAGACGAAAGAGGGATGATCATGGCCTCGTTACGAACGAAACGGCTGACGGCGCTGGCGACTGCGCTGCTTCTGACGCTTTGCCTGGGCGCGGCGCGCGCGGACAGCGGCGTCGTCAGCGGCACGACGGTTTCGGGCACGGTGCGCGTGTATCTGTCCTCAATCGCCTCGAACACATCGGTGGACGTGAGCGTGGATGGCAGTTACTCGATCGGCGGCGACGCGAGCCGCGCCATTGCCCGCGGCACGACCATCAACGTCTCCAACAGCGGCGGCACGCTGATGCTGCGCATGAACGGGCAGACGCAGACGATGGGCAGCCGCTTCAAGCTGCGCAGGCACCAGACGACCGGCGAAAACGGCGTGCGCATCGCGCAGGCCCGATACCCGGGGAGCCTTTATCCGGGCGACATCGAGTTCATCGCCAAGGGCGGCAATGTGCAGATCATCGTACATGTGTTTATGGAGGACTACATGCGCGGCGTGCTGCCCTATGAGATGGACAATTCCTTCCCGCTGGAGGCGCTCAAGGCGCAGGCCGTCGCGGCCAGAACCTATGTGCTCAAGAAGATGAGCGCGCAGGCGGCGACCTACGACGTTGTCGATACGACGAGCGACCAGGTCTACAACGGCACGCCCAGCGGCAACGCACGCTGCGTTCAGGCCGTCGAGGAGACGGCTGGCATCGTCGGCACGGTGAACGGCGAATACATGGCGAGCTATTATACGGCCAGCAACGGCGGGCAGACGGAATCCGTCGCCAACGCATGGGGCAGCGGCTCCTACAGCTATCTGCAGGTCAAGGACGATCCCTACGACCTGCGCAACGGCGCTTCGGTCGCCAAGTCCGTCTCCTTTTACCGCGACGGCACGACGAGCGTCTCCGCGCTGACGGCGCTGCTTCAGGCCGAGGCGGCCGCGCTGCTGGGCGTGGGGAACGTGTCGATTGAGGGCATCACCCGCGTGACGCCGCACAGCCCCCGCTATGCCGCCCCCTCGCGCGTGTACACCAAGCTCGACGTCAGCATGAAGCTGGCCGACTACGGCGAGGCGACGGTGACGCTTGACTACTTCTCGCAGGTGGAGGGACTCTGCGGCCTGTCGATCAACACGCTCAAAAACGAGACGATCGAGGTCACGGAGACCGTCGGCGGCTTCAAGCTGACGGCCCGCCGCTACGGGCATGGCGTGGGCATGAGCCAGCGCGGCGCGCAGCAGATGGCGGCCGAGGGCATGACCTACGACCAGATTCTCGAGTTTTACTATCCTGGTCTGACGCGGACGCGCTATGCGATGACGCGGACGATCCTGCCCGCGATGGACGGCACTCAGACAGCGCCGGAGGTGGAGACCGGCGACGCGAAGCTCGCGGTCGTGACGCTCTCCAACCCGCTGGACAGCCTCAACCTGCGCCGGGAGCCGGGCACAGCCTCCGCCGTGCTGGCGACGATTCCCCACGGCACGCAGGTCACGCTGCTGGAGATGGGCACGGCGTGGAGCCGCGTGCAGGTGGGCACGCTGAGCGGCTATGTCAGCAACGAGTACATCAGCGTTCAGGACGATGCCGTGACGGAGACGCCGACCGTCGCCGGGAAGGGCACGGCGACAGTCGTGCTCTCCGACGAGAGCCAGGTACTCAATCTGCGCGCCGCGCCGACGCTCAGCGCCGCGGTCATCGCGCGCCTGCGCCATGGACAGACGCTTACGGTGCTGGATCGCTATGAGCGCTGGACGTACGTGCAGCACGGGACGCAGAGCGGCTATGTGAGCAACGACTACATCGTCCTCAGCGGCGAAACGCCGCAGGCGCCCAGCGAGCCCCCCAAGACGGAGACGAATCTGACGGCGATCGTGCTGCCCTCCAGCGGCCTCAACCTGCGCGCGCAGCCGTCGCTCAGCGCGGGCGTCATCATGACGCTGCCGCAGGGCACGACGCTCACCGTCACGGGCAGCGAGACCAGCGGCATGCTCCCTGTCACGCTGGGCGGCATGAAGGGCTACGTCGCCAGCGAATATGTCTATGTGACGGACGAGATTGAAAAGGCGCCGGAGAATACGCCCTCTCCCGCGCCGGCAGAAACGCCGGCGCCCGATACGGCGGAAACCCGCGCGACCGTGACCGCCGTGGGCGGGCTCAAGCTGCGAAAAGAGCCGCACACCGGCGCGGCGACGATTCTCACGATGCCCCTAGGCTCGAGCGTCACCGTGACGGGCGGGGCGCTCGACGGCTTCCTGCCGGTTCGCTATGGCGAATACACGGGCTATGCGGCCGCGGCGTACCTCGCCGCAGAGCGCGACATGACGCCGATTCCCATGCCGACGCCGACGCCGGTGCCGCCCGCCTCCGGGCAGATCGAGGCGCGCATGGCGACAGTCTCGGCGCCGAGCGGGCTGAATCTGCGCGAAGAGCCCTCCGCATCGGGCCGTCTGGTCGCGACGCTGGGCTATGGCGTGAGCGTCGCCGTGACGGGCGAGGCCGTAAGCGGGTTTTATCCCGTCCGCGTGGGGACGCTCAGCGGCTATGTGAGCGCGGACTACGTCAGCTTCGGCGCCGCGCCGCAGCCGACAAGCACACCTCAGCCGACGCAGGCTCCCGCGCAGGCGGGAGAATACCGTGTCGCCGTCAGCAGCAGCAACGGCCTCAACCTGCGCGCCCAGCCCAGCACGGGCAGTGACGTGCTCTATGTGCTGCCCTACGGCATGGTGCTGACCGTGCTGGAGAGCAGCGAGGGCGGCTTCCTGCACGTGCGCTGGGCGGGCTATGAGGGCTATGTGTCCGGAGAATATGTGACGCCGTTCGGCGCGCAGGGCGGCGAATGACCGCCCGGCAGGAGCGGAAGAATCACCACAGAGGATGCGGCATTGGCCGCAGGCGGGAAAGGACGGATGAAACGTGAGCAGCACACTTCCCAAGGTCGTCGCCGTCGTGGGCACGAATGCCTCCGGCAAGAGCGCGCTGGGCATCGAGCTGGCCAGGCGCTATGGCGCGGAGATCATCTCGGCGGATTCCAGGCAGGTCTTCAGGGGTCTTGACCTGGGCAGCGGCAAGGTCGCGCAGGAGGAGACACAGGGCGTGCCGCACCACATGATCGACGTGCGCGAGCCGGGCGAGTTCTTCTCGATGGCGGATTTTCAGCGCATGAGCTATGCGCTCATCGACGAGATCCGCGCGCGCGGTCATCTGCCGATGATCGTCGGCGGCACGGGGCTGTACGTCGATTCCGTGCTCGACGGCTACCTGCTCTCGGACAGGGAGCCCGATCTCGCCTACCGCGCGGAGCTTGAAACGCTGACGACCCCGGCGCTCTACGAAAAGCTGATCGCGCTCGTGCCGGATGTGCAGGTGGAGAAGAACAACCGCAACCGCGTCATGCGGATGCTCGAGCGGCTGCATGACGGCGACACGGCGGCGCCCGGCAAGCAGAAGCGATACGAGAGCCTGCGCCTGGGCGTGAGCTGGCCGAGAGACGTGCTGCGCGCGCGCATCGACGAGCGGCTTGAGCGCCGCCTTGAGCAGGGCATGATCGAGGAGGTGCAGGGGCTGCTTGACCGCGGCGTGAGCAGGGAATTCCTGCTTGGGCTGGGGCTTGAATACCGCTTCATCACGCAGTACCTGATCGGTGAGATCCCGGACAGGGACGAGATGCTCGCAAAGCTTGCGCAGGCGATCAAGAAGTTCGCCAAGCGGCAGATGACCTGGTTCCGCCGCAATCCGGAGATCGTCTGGCTCGACATGCAGGGGGATTTCCTTGCGCAGGCCTGTGAGGCCGTGGAGGCGTTTCTGCGCTGAGAAGGGGCGCATACCGGGCAGCCTCCCGGGAAAGACTGTGTCCCCGTGAGGTGATATCATGGTCAAGCCAAAGGGCAAGCGGCCGCCGATGAAGGATGAAAAACGCGAGCGGCCCGTTCCGGAGGAAATCTATCCGGTGATCGACAGCGACCTGGCGCGGGACAATCTGGAGAACGATCTGACCGCTGCGGACTTGCAGGATCTGTAATCCTGTTCTCGGAAAAGAATGAGCCATGGGCGCGAAGCGAAGGAGGGGCCTGGGGACTGGTCCCCGGGCCAGGGGTTTGGGGGATGAATCCCCCAACGTTCCCATATGCGAAGCGATAAAAAGAGGAGGAAGCAGAGCGCTCACTCCTCTTTGTCTTTTTCTGCGCTCAGCATCAGGATGGCCTGCGCGGTCTGATGCGGAGTCAGGCCGGTCGTGTCGAGCTTCACAGTTGCCAGCGTGTCATACAGCGGCAGGCGGTCGAGGCTGCGCGCCAAAACGTCGGGAGCGCGCAGTCCGGCCTGAACGTCCCGGTCGATTCGCGCCTTGAGCGCCTCCGGGGAGCAGACGAGCGATACGGCGGTCACATCCGTATCTCCGAGGGGCAAACGGGAGAGCAACGTATCCAGAATCGCCTGCTCGTGCATGACCCAACAGAACACCACATGGTCGACCTCAGAGCAGCGCAGGAAGCCCGAGAGCAGATGAACGATGTTGTCCATGACCATGGCTTTCGTCTCTTCCGTGACGCGGAAGGGATGCAGATCCCAGCACCAGTCGCCGTCCAGAAACGCACAGCGCTCAAGCAGCGCCTGAAGCTGTTTCGCGGCGGTTGTCTTGCCCACGCCCATCGGCCCGCCGATCAGAAACAGGCGCTTGCGGCATGGCAGCTTTTGCGGCAGGCTCAGGGAGAATGCGCGCTGGGAGAAGGCATCCGCCGTTTCGCCGGGATCATCCGGCAGCGGCGCAAAGCCCAGTCGCAGGAGCAGCGCGGCGCTGGCTCCGTTGACGCGGTAGCAGGTCGCCAGAACTCGCCTCATGCCGCTATCTGAAAGCTGATCAAGCAGCGCGCGCAGGCTTTCCAGCGCATAGCCCCGGCGGCGCGCATCCGGCGCGACGACGAAGCCGATTTCGCAGGCATCCGGCCCGTCCGCCGGCATGACGTGGAGCAGGCCGACCATGCGCCCCGTGCTGCGCTCCTCCAGAAAGAGGCGGTTGTCCCCGTCATCGGCCAGCGCGCGCACGTCGGCGTAAAACGCCTCGTCCTTCTGCGAATAGGGCGGATAGTTGCCGTCCATGCGGCAGGTTTCGGCGTCGGAGAGGATGGAGAAGAGGTCGTCCGCGTCGGAGAGCCTCGGCCTTCGCAGAAGAAGGCGCGGCGTTTCCATCGGTGTGAGCATGGGCGCTCCTTTCGCGGGATCAGTCATTGTGGGCGGGCATCTGCGCGTCCTCGCCGACGCAGGCGCCCATCAGCTTGTTGACCGAGCGCTCGACAGCGTCGCGGCTGTTGCCCCAGGGCTTGTCGGTGTTGCGGTAGTCGAACTTGAGCGTGAACCACTCGAGCTCGCCCTCGATGCGTTTGAGGTTTTCGATCTCCAGCGCGGAGAGGGTCTTTTTGAATTCCGCGGCCTGCCTGTCGCTGAGCGTCCTGTCGGCCATCTCCAGCACGAGGGCCAGATGGGGCAGGCAGAAGCCCTTTGACTGATCAAACATCGCCTTGAATTCGCTGTTTGTGAAGTACAGCTGGGCGATGGTATAGGCGTAGCGCTCGATAGAGGCGTTCATCTCGTCGCAGATGACGCAGCCGGCCATGCGCGCGCGGATCTTCGGCGCGGGCCCGCCCTCCGCTTTCCCGCCGCGCAGGGAGGAAAACAGACCGCGAGAGGAGGAGCCGCCCTCTGCGAGGATGGTCTTGAGCGACGCGATGACCTCCTGCATGTGCGTATGCGTCATCAGAGCGAGGCCGAGGCGGTTGCGCCGGTTGTACATCAGCTCAAAATGGCGGCTGCAAAAGCCGACCTCGTTGGTCTTGACGCGGCAATCGGGCTCCATATAGGCCGCGCCGAGCATGCTGTCCACATACTGATCCTCGCAGAGAATCCGCAAATGGCAGAGCGGACATTCGCAGTTCGTCTTATAGGCGTCCAGAACGGGCATGGTGTCAAGCGTATACTTCATCGTGATTCACCTCATCCTCATGTCATGGGAGCGGCCGTCCCGGAGGGCGGCGGGCGCGGGATATTTTGACCGGGGAGCTCATAGGCTCGAGGGCGGAAGGGGGAGAGAAATGCGCAGGCGGAGGATTTCTTCCCGGGCGCGCCGGACGAGGGCGCGACGAATGAGAAGGCGGGCGATGATCCTGGGCGGCGTGCTGCTGCTGGCGGGCGCGGCGATGGCGCAGCCGCTGCGCGACAGGCTGCTTCAGGCGGGGCGCGCAGGCCTGGCCGCCGTGCAGACGTTTGCCGGAAGCACGCCCGAGGAGGCGGAGCTGACGCTTCCCGAAATCAAAATCTGGGCACTGCAGCTCGGCGTCTTTGACAGCGGGGAGCGCGCCGCGCAGGAGCAGAAGAGGCTGCTTGCGCAGGGCATTCCCTGCGCGG
>JALFVL010000024.1 GCA_022787165.1 Clostridiales bacterium | reverse complement strand
CTCGCGTTAAATCCTGTATTGATTCCTGAAGTCTCCTTCAGGTTCAAAACTCATTTCGAATTGACTGTCTCTTTTGAACTGCGACTCGTGAAAATCGCAGTTCCGCGTTCTTCTTGATTCTGTATCGTTTTCAAGGATCATCCGTCAGCGGTTTGAGTTGCTCTCGCGCCGACAGCTCAGTTAGTATACCGCAGCTGTCGAGTTTTGTCAATACCTTTTTTACACTTTTTTGATCGCTTTCTCCGTGTTTTTGTCTCCTGCCTTCGGATTGCCCGCTCCGTTGAGGCGACGGGCGAGCTCCGCCTGCGCCGCGTCCATCCTCGCCCGGACTGCCTGTTCGTCCAGCTCCTTCACGCCGCAAAGCGCTCCCGGCGCGCCCTCGCGCAGCCGTCTGCACATCCAGACCGTATCATGCCACTGTCCGAACTTGTAGCCCGTCTTCACATGCCGTCCAATCTGTTCAAAGCCCATCGCCGCGTGCATGGCGATGCTCGCCGCGTTCGATCCCGTGATATCCGCATACAGGTTGATATAGCCCTGCATCGCCAGCAGGTCAATCAATAACGCATAAAGCGGCTTGCCCAGTCCATGACCGGTCCACTCCTCAGCCAGATAGATCGAAAGCTCCGCGTTCCAGGCATAGGCGGCGCGCTCAGCCTCGCGCTGGGCATAGGCATATCCGGCAATCCCACCGTCGATCTCCAGAATCAGATAGGGGAAGCTTTCTGCGATTCCTTCCATGCGGCGCCTGAATGAGGCCTCGTCCGGCACTTCAGTCTCAAACGTGACGGCTGTGTGCTCAATATAGGGCGCATAAACCGCCAGTACGCCTGCTGCATCCCTCGCCGGAGCGGCAAACCGAAGACTTACACTGTTCATACGCCTTCCTCCTTTTGGCCTCGTCCGATGATCA
This sequence comes from Clostridiales bacterium, assembly GCA_022787165.1. GTDB lineage: Bacteria > Bacillota > Clostridia > Christensenellales > Aristaeellaceae > Ventricola. The sequence continues at coordinate 18,694 of JALFVL010000024.1, read as the reverse complement.
AAATACTCAGGCAGACCAGCACAAGCGCCGCGCAGCAGCGCAGCAACGAAACGCCCGTCTGGGAATTGACCAGCGCCAGAGAGAGCAGCACGCCAAAGACCGGTTCCAGAAACATGTAGACAGCCACCCGCGAGACCGGATTTGCTTTGAGCAGCACCGCCCAGAGCGTATAGGCGACCGCGGAGAGCGCCGCCAGATAGAGCAGGACGACAACGGCCTCCGCGCGCTGCGGATGCAGCCGCCCGCCCAGCAGCGCGCCAGCCGCCGCCATCACGGCGCCGCCGATCACAAACTGCCAGCCCGAGAGCGCGACAGGATTTTCACTTTGCCCATAGCGCTTGATCATGCCTGCGCTGCACGCGCTCGCGAGCATCGAAATGAGCAAAAAGCCCTCGCCCGTCAAGCTGACAGAGGCGTCGAGCTTCGTGCCATCCAGATTGACCAGCACGACGCCCGCCACACCGATCAGCCCACCGAGCCACTTGAGCGCATTCATCCGCTCCGAGCGGAACAGATAGCAGGCCGTCAGAATCGCAACAAAGGCGCTCAGGCCCAGGATGATCGACCCCTTGACGCTTTCCGTATGCGCGACGCCGATATAGAAAAAAACGTACTGCGCAATCGTCTGCACCAGCGCGAGCCGCACCGCCTTGCCCCAGCCCGTCGCCCGAAGGCGCACAGAGCCCCGCCGCTGCGCAGCGGCAATGAGCAGCGTCAGCACTCCGGCGAGGAAGAAGCGGCAGCCCGCAAAGAGAATCTGCGTTGCCGTCGCCCCCTCCGCAATCGCGAAGAGCCGATAGCCCAGGTTGATCATGGGGATCGCGCTGCCCCAAAGCAGGCAGCAGAAGGACGCCAGCAGCGTCACAATCAGCGGGCGCGTCAGAAGCGACGCGCCCTGTGTCTTCATCTTCATTGTCCGTCCATCCTCTGTATGGCGAATCCGTGCCGCAGGCGCGGTCATCCCCGCGGATACAGCAGCTCGAATTCCTCCAGAATGCAAATGCCGTTCTCATCGAAGGGCCGCCCTGCGGCCTGATAGTCCGACGTAAACGTCCGCCTGTGGATCTCCCGCCATTCCGCGAGCGTCCTCGTCCCTTCTCCCTCTTTAAGGGCGTGCTCTGCGGACACCTCGCCAAACGGGACGAGCGATACCCTCGTGTCCCGGATCACCCCGGCGGCAGAGCCGTCGTCATACAGGATGACGCTGTATCCGCCCACCTCCGGCAGGAGCTCTCCCTCGGTTTCATATGCGATCAGCGGGCTCGCCGTCGCCGTTTTGACGCCATCCAGAACGAGCGCCGCCAGCTCGTCGGCAAAGGGACCGCCGCCGCAGAACGCCCACGCCTCATGGGGCGTCCGGGGATCGAGGCCGGTCTGCGCACAGAACCGGCTCCACATCTCGTCTGCCGTCATGCTTTTGCCTCCCCCGCAGCGCCAAAGCCACCTGCGCGCATCGCCGCCAGGCCCATGGCGCAAAGCGCCGCCGCCATCACCGCATAATCAAGCGCCTGCGGCATCGGCAGCTTGTCAAGCGCGTATTCCATCAGCGCAACCACGCCAACGCCCGTCAGATAGACGGCCAGCGGGATCGCCCAGCCGCCCCGGCGACGCAGCGCCCACGTCACCAGCACAATCAGCCCGAAGACCGCGCATTGCACCTGCTGCACGCGGACAAAGCCCCAGCGGATCGTCTCCGCCCGCAGGCTTTCGCAGAAGATCTGCGTCATGGAGAGCCAGAGCAACGCGGTCAGAAAGACGTCGCCCGCCGTTTCGCCGCGCATGCGCCATGCGCAGACCGCCAGCGCCAGCGCAGCGATTCCCTCCAGCATGAACACTGCCAGATGCCATTGGCCGTACATATCCTGCACCGCAAACGGCAAGCGCTGCCAGACCGGCTCAAGGATCGTCTGCCCCCAGCCAAAGTCAGAAAAGATCTCCCCAAACCGCGCGACTGCCAGCGCGATCAGCCCTGTCGGCGCGAGCGCGTCGAGCACCTGCCCCGCGCGCTGGCGCGTAAGCCGGGCGCAGAACACACCCGCAAGCACGACGCCCAGCAGCGCCCCGCACATTGCGTATTCATACGGCCTGCCGCTCAGCAGCACAAAGCCGCTCAGCCCTCGCGAGGCATACTTCGTCACATGGAGATACACCCGCGCACACAGCGGCGAGAGCACGGCGCACAGCAGCGCCAGCACCGGCGCCGTGCAGCCTTTGAGGCCCGCCCTCCGGGCGCCAAGAACCATCGCCGCGCATCCTAGCGCAAACGCGGCGATCAGCATGAAGCCATACATCGCTTTCCCCCTCCGCCGCTTCGCTCATTCCGACACTGCGGAGGCGAAATAGATGATGTCGCTCAGCGGACGATGATCCCGGTCGGCCACTGAGGTGATCTTCTCGCCCAGGTAGATCAGCGCCGCAGAGTTGCCGCCGTCCAGGTTGTAGGCATTCTCCACACCCAGCGTCGCAACATACTCCGCGAACTGTCTGAGCGTCAGGCCGCCGCCCTCGGAATCGTCGCTGCTCTCCGTGACGATGCACAGATATTCCATCTCGCCGCGCCTGACCTGCGCAATGCAGGAGCGCGCCGCCTTCATCTTCGCGGAATTATAGGCAGCGCCAAAGCTGTCGGTCATCTCGCCGTCCACGATGAGGCCCGGGCCAAAGTTGAAGGAGTTGACGATACCGCCCATCGCGTCGTATTTCTGCAGCGTCTCCTTCGTGATCTCATGCTCGATGGTAAAGTCGCCATGCCCGTCGATGATCAGCACGTCGCGTCCCTTGATCGGCTGGTCAATGTACAGCTCTCCTTGGCGGATCATGTATCCGCCGCGCGCCGCCTGATAGCTGTAATAGTCCCCGTTGATGGCCAGCACGGCGTTGACGCGCTGCGCGATGGCGGTCATCGGGGCTGTCTGGTCGCGGTCAAAGGCATAGGCCGGAGCCGTGCGCAGCTGCGAGGGATCCGCAATGCGCACCCGCGCGATGACCACGCGTGTCGTGTCGACCCTGTCCTCCGTGATCTCCACGCGCAGCGACGCATCCTCGTAGAGCGTATCCGACAGACAGCTTTCCTTTGAATACGGTCTGCCTCCTGACAGATCGACCGGCAGCGGCGCCACCTCGGCCGCCGCCGGCGCAAAGACCGCCGCGAGCAAAAGTGCGGCCGCCATTCCCTTGATTGTCCTCATGCTGTTCTCCTCTTGTGTGTTTCCGGTCACATGTCAAACGGCTCGTATATCTGCGTCCTGAACATCCTGTAAATCGTGTCGTAATGCGGATGCTCCCGCCAGGTGCCGCCCGTCGGCTCGCTGTCCCAGTCGATCTCGCAGTCCGGCAGCGCCGCGTAGAGCTGCTCGATCTGCTCCTTGGGCACCTTCTGCATCCGTGAGCCGCCGACCCACAGGCGCTCCAGCCAGGTCATGCCAAACAGCGGAGTCAGGTCGGTGACCGGGTTGTTCTTCAGGTTCAGATCCCGCAGGCTAGTCAGCTCCGTCAGCGGCGTGATGTCGGTGACGCGGTTGGTGAACAGCTCCAGGTATTCAAGCTCCTTGAGCTCGGCGAGCGGCGTGATGTCCGTGATCGGGCTGACCGCGAGGATCAGCACCTTGAGCTCCGGAAAGTTGGTCACGAAGCTCACATCCGTGATCCAGTTGTGGCCCACGTCGATGGCCTTGAGCCCCTTGCAGAACTTGAGCCATTGGAATTCCCGCTCGGAATGGGAGGGATCCGGGCAGGTGCCGTGCAGCGTGGAAAACGCCGTGATGTCCGTGCGGACAGTGTGATCGCCGACGCGGTAGGTCCAGCCGAAGGTGATCTGCGGATAGCGGTTAAAGAGCATATCCATGTCCGTCTTTGAGAGCTTGGACGCGTACATGTCCACCGTCTCCAGCTGCGGCATCCCGTCAAGAAACGTCACCAGCTCATCGATGTCCGTCACGGCAGTCTCGCCAAAGTCGATCACCGTCGCATCTGCGTCAACCGTTACGCCGCAGACCGTCACGGTTTCCTCTGCCGTCACGCTCAGCGGCCACAGCAGCGCCAAAAGCAGCAGCCCGGCCGCCCAATTTTTCCTTCGCATGCCCGTTTTCGCTCCTCCAGCTTCATTTCTCTTATTATAAAGGCCGCCGTCCCCCTTGTCAACGCCGGGCAGGGCAGCGATTTTGTGCATGCCAAAGGGGACTGCCGCAGCAGTCCCCTTCTCCGTTCATTCTCCTGGAATCCCCGCGAGGATCAGATCCGCCGCAAAGGGCACGGGCGCCAGCGCATCGCCGTTTTGCGTCAGCAGCACGCTCCCCTCTCCCAGCGCCGCCAGCTGGCATTCGCCCCACGGGCTGGTGGTCTTCACGCCCTTCAGCGCGTATTCCCGAATCGAGCCGTCCGCCGAGGAGAGGATCAGCCCGAGATGGACGGCTATCTCCCCGCCCGACGCCGCGCTGTGGTGCATCGCCGCGTAGGCATAGCGCCCATTCACGCAGACGATCTCCGTCGGCATGCCGATGAACCCGACGGTTTCGTCCATGCAGACGGCCCTGTCAAGCAGCGCGCCGTCCGCGCCCAGATGCGCGAGCACCCATTCGCCCCCGCGCATGAAGCCCGAGGCGGCCATGAGCGTCCCGTCGCCGGCGCTGAGCACGCGGTTGATCCGCAGCCCCGTGAGCGCGGGGTCGTCCGCGCCCTCACGCACGACGTTCCCCTGCGCATCGTAAAACCGCAGGATCGGCCGCTGCGCCGTCTCGTTCCAGGCCGTGAGCAGGTAGCCCTCCTGCGTTGTCTTGAGGTAGGGCGCGTAGCTGCGCAGCTCGTCAAACGGGAGCACAAACTGCGCCTTCCCCTGCGCATTCAGCGCGGTGTAGGTCATGACATTCCTCGACGTCATCGGGCCGTAGACCAGCAGGCCCCCGTGGCCCGGCTGGCCGAACATGAGCTCGTAGCTCGTGCTCTTCATCCCCGTGAGCGCACTGATCGCGGGCAGCTCAAAGCTCTCCAGCTCCTGCCCGTCCGCGCCCAGACGGATGAGGTCGTACCGGCAGATTTCGAGATCGCCCGATTGCTTCCCGTTGATCCATCGCTCCCGCAGCAGCTGAATCTCCCCGCCTTCAAGCTGCATCGCAGCCTTGATGCCCGTGTTCCCGTCGTGCGTTTTCGCCCAATCCCGGCGCCAGAGCACCTGCCCCGCCTCGTCGATGGATAGCGCGAAGGTGCCGTTCGCCGCGCCGGTCTCGCTCAGCGTCACGCCCGCGACGAGCGCCTTGCCGTCCGCCAGAGAAACGGCTGCCTGCACCATCGCACTCTCGAGCGTCACGACCTGCGCCTCCAGCTCTGGCAGTTCGGCGGTATGCGCGGTGAGCGCCTCGTCCGCCGGTGGCGCCTGCTCTTCCCGTCGCGCCGCCTCCGCGTCCTCCTGCGGCGAGGTGACGCCCAGATAGCCGTCCCCGCTGCTCAGCACACGCCCCTTCTGGGAGACGGCGACGCCGTAGGGCGGCTCCTCCTCTCCGCCACTGAGCAGGACAAAGAAGTAGGGCGGCTTTATCCCCGCCTCGGAAACATGCTCGCAGCAGTCCACACCCGCCGTGTAGCCTTCAAGCGCGTCAGGCGCAAGGCCATAGGCATCGATGACCGCTTCGCGCGCAATTCTCTCCGCCTCCTCCGCTGTGATCGCGTCCTCTCCCGGCAGGAGGAAGACCTCCGAATCATAGCCCGCCAGCCCAAGGTCGAGCATCAGCGCGCTGTACCAGGCCTTTTCCTCCATGCTCCAGGTGTCAAACGTCCCCTTTTCCGCCTCCAAAATGCTGAAGATGCCGACGACGTCCGTGCGCCCGTCGACGCCGTAGCGCGCCGCGAAGAGCGCATCGAGCTCTGCCTCCCGCTCCGCCCCATCCCGCAGGGCGAGCGCCGCCTCCCAGGGGGACGGATCCTCCAGAATGCCGTTTTCCTCCATCAGCCGCACGACGACTTCCTTGTCCTCAAGCGACCAATCGTCGTAATACCCGCTCTCCAGCTGAACCCTCGCCACATCCTCGAAGAACCCTCGCGATGCCGCAAACGCGGCCAGCGCCGTCGCCGCCAGCGCGATGACCAGCGCGGCAGCCAGCAGGGCGGCCGCCCCCGTCTTTCTCCTCATGTCTTTGCTTTCCTTTCTCTGCGGCAGGCTTCGAATCTGCTGCCGCAGCTCCCGCTCAAACGCCGCGTCCATCGGCGGATAGAGCGCGCGAAGGGATTGCTGATCGATCCGGATCCGCTTCATTCAAACGTCACCTCCGAACGGCCGAACTGCTCCCTGAGCCATTTCTTCCCGCGGAAGATCCGGCTCTTGACCGTCGTCACCGGCACCCCCAGCGCGACGGCGATCTCCTTCTCCGAATAGCCCTCCATGCAGCGCATCAGCAGCGGCGTGCGCAGCTTTTCGGGCATGCTCCCGATGGCCTCCCGCAGCGGGAAAAGCGCCTCCCCGGGGTCGGGCGCCGCGCGCTCCGGCATCCGCTCCGCCGGGACGACGCGCATCCGCCTGCGCTGTATGTTGCGGCATTCGTTGATGACGATCCGCGTCATCCAGCCGCGCAGCGTCTCCTCCCGCGCCTGCGTGCGCCGCTCCCAGGCGCGCAGCATGCCCTGCTGCACGGCGTCCTGGGCGTCGGCCTGTGCGCGCAGGATGCTCATGCTCAGCCGGTACAGCCCGGGGAGCATCGCCTCCGCCTCCCGCACAAACATCGCCTCGTCGATCACGTTCATCCCTCCTGTGCATCCGTCAAGAAGCTTCTTTCACCCTGTAGACGCCGCAGACGGGTCAAAGGTTTCATGCAGCCCCGTTCTTCGCCGTCTGGCCTCTGCGACCGATGGCGAAGTTTTTTCTGCGGATCAAGAAAAGGCCGCCAGGTTTCCCGGCAGCCTCTGAGGGTTATCTTGATGCAGGTTTCTTGATTTACAGGAAATACGCGACGCCGGACTCGAAGATTTTTTGATCCTTCTCGCCCGGGATGTTGCTGGCGACAAACTGCCCGATGCGCTCGCTGTGGCCCATCTTGCCCAGCACGCGGCCATCCGGCGAGCAGATGCCCTCGACAGCCCAGTAGGAGCCGTTCGGGTTGCAGGGCATCGTGACGGCGGGCAGGCCGTCGACCGTCGCATACTGCGTGACGATCTGGCCGTTGGCCATCAGCTGCTTGAGCTGCGCCTCGCGGCAGACGAAGCGGCCCTCGCCGTGGGAGATCGCGACCTGATGCACGTCGCCGACGTTCACGCCCGCCATCCACGGCGATTTGACCGAGGAGACGACCGTGCGCACATGCGTCGCGGCGTGACGGCCGATGGTGTTGAAGGTCAGCGTCGGATCGTCCTCGCGCAGCGTGCGAATCTCGCCGTAGGGCACCAGCCCCAGCTTGATGAGCGCCTGGAAGCCGTTGCAGATGCCCAGCATCAGGCCGTCGCGCTTGTTCAGCAGGTTCATGATCGCCTCCATGATGCGCGGGTTGCGCAGCGCGGTCGCGATGAACTTGCCGGAGCCATCCGGCTCGTCGCCGGCGGAGAAGCCGCCCGGCAGCATGACGATTTGCGCCTGATCGATGCCGCGCGCAATCGCCTCGACGGATTCCTCGATGCCCTTCGCCGTCAGGTTGCGGAAGACGAAGACGTCCGTCTCCGCGCCCGCGCGGCGGAAGGCCTTCGCGCTGTCGAGCTCGCAGTTCGTGCCCGGGAAGGAGGGGATGAACACGCGCGGCCGGGCGACATGCACGTCCGGGCGCGCGGTGCTGCGCGTCTCATAGGGCATGTACGGCGCGGTGGTGTGCTTCGATTCGACGACGGAGGGGAACACGCTCTCCAGCGGCTCCCGCCAGCTAGCGCGCGCCTCGGCGAGCGTGACGCTTGCGCCGCAGGCCGTCAGGGAAGCGCTCTCGGTCGTTTCGCCGATGACGGCGAGACCCGCCGGCACAGGCGCGCCCTCCGCCAGCTCGCAGACGATGGAGCCGTAGCGCGGCAGGAAGAGCTCCTCCTCCTTCACTTCCGTGAGATTCACGCCGATGCGGCTGCCGAAGGCCATGGTGGAGACCGCCGCCGCGATACCGCCGCGGCCGACGGTGTGCGCGCTGAGCACGTCGCCGCGCAGGATCGCCTGATGCAGCGACTCGTAGAGCATCAGCGCCTTGCCGTACTGCGGCACGAGCGCCTCGTCGACCGGCAGCGTCAGCAGCGCGATGCGGTGGCCCGCCGCCTTGAAGTCCGTTCCGATGACGTGCTTCGCGTCGACCGCGTTCACGGCGAAGGAGACGAGCGTCGGCGGGACATGGATATCCTCAAAGGAGCCGCTCATCGAGTCCTTGCCGCCGATGGAGGCCGTGCCGAAGCCCAGCTGCGCGCAAAGGCCGCCCAGCAGCGCGGCCGCAGGCTTGCCCCAGCTTCTCTCCGCCTTGCCCAGGCGCTCGAAGTACTCCTGGAAGGTCAGCCGCGCGCGGGAGACATCGCCGCCCGCCGCGCAGATCTTCGCCAGCGATTCCGTCACGGCATAGACCGCGCCGTGGAACGGGCTCCACTCGCTCAGATAGGGATCGTAGCCGTGGCTCATCAGCGTCGCAGTGGTCGTCTCGCCCTCGGTCGGGATCAGCGCGGCCATCGCCTCGTTCGGGCTCTCGCGATAGACGCCGCCATAGGGCGCCAGGATCGTGCCCGCGCCGATGGTGCCGTCAAAGCGCTCGACGAGGCCCTTCTGCGAGCAGATATTGAGATCGGAGAGCATCGCCAGCCAGGCCTCGCGCACGGTCTTGCCGCGGGCAAAGTCGGGCTGCGCCGTCAGGTACGGCTCGCGCTCGTCCGGCGCGGCGACGGCGGCGCGCGCGTGCTGCGTCACGCCGTTGGTATCCAGGAACGCGCGGGAGAGATCGACGATCGTCTTGCCGCGCCAGTGCATCACGAGGCGCGCCTCCTTCGTGACGACAGCAACCTGCGTGGCCTCGAGGTTCTCCTCATAGGCCATCTGCTTGAAGCGCTCGACCTTGTCCGCCTCGATGACGCAGGCCATGCGCTCCTGGGACTCGGAGATCGCCAGCTCAGTGCCATCCAGGCCCTCGTACTTCTTGGGCACGGCATCCAGCTCGATCTCAAGGCCCGGCGCCAGCTCGCCGACGGCGACGCAGACGCCGCCTGCGCCGAAGTCGTTGCAGCGCTTGACCATCTGCGCGAATTCCGCATCGCGGAACAGGCGCTGAATGCAGCGCTCGGTCGGCGCGTTGCCCTTCTGCACCTCCGCGCCGCAGGTCGAGAGGGACTCAACGTTGTGCGCCTTGGAGGAGCCCGTCGCGCCGCCGCAGCCGTCGCGGCCCGTGCGGCCGCCCAGCAGCATCACGACGTCACCCGGCTCCGGCGCCGCGCGGCGGACGTGGTCGCGCGGGGTCGCCGCGATGACGGCGCCCAGCTCCATGCGCTTGGCGACGAAGCCCGGGTGGTAGTATTCCTGTACCTTGCCCGCCGCCAGGCCGATCTGGTTGCCGTAGCTCGAATAGCCCTGCGCGGCGGTCGTGGTGATGCGCCGCTGGGGCAGCTTGCCCTCGCGCGTGCGGCTGTACGGCACGCGCGGGTCGCCCGCGCCCGTGATGCGCATCGCCTGATAGACGTAGCTGCGGCCGGAGAGCGGGTCGCGAATCGCGCCGCCCAGACAGGTCGCCGCGCCGCCAAATCCCTCGATCTCGGTCGGATGGTTGTGCGTCTCGTTCTTGAACATGATGAGCCAGGGCTCATCCCTGCCGTCCACATGTGCGGTGACGACGATGGAGCAGGCGTTGATCTCGTCGGAGGCGTCGAGGTCGTCGAGCTTGCCGAGCTTGCGCAGCGCCTTCGCGCCCAGCGTCGCCATGTCCATCAGGGAGATATCCTTCTTCCGCTCGCCGTAGACATCCCTGCGCGTGTCGACATACAGCTCATAGGCCGCGCGGATGGGCGCGCTGAAGCGGCCGTCCTCAAAGGAGATTTCGTCGATCGCGGTCAGGAAGGTCGTGTGGCGGCAGTGGTCGCTCCAATAGGTGTCGATGGCGCGCAGCTCCGTGAGGCTGGGGTCGCGCTTCTCCGTATCGCGGAAATAGTCGCGGCAGAAGCAGAGGTCCTCCGCGCTCATCGCCATGCCCAGCGCGCGAACCATCTCGCCAAGCGCCTTGTCGTCCATCGAGATGAAGCCCTCGACCGTGGCGACGTCCGCCGGCACGTCGGCGTGCATCGCCAGCGTCTGCGGCTTGTCCATGGAGGCGCGGCGCGCCTCGACCGGGTTGATCAGGTGATGCGCGACGCGGTCCATCAGCTCCGCCGTCACGCCATCGCCCTCGATGGCATAGACCTTCGCGCAGGCGACCTTCGGGCGCTCGGCCTCGGGGCTGAGCAGCTGCAGGCACTGGCTCGCGCTGTCCGCGCGCTGATCATACTGGCCGGGCAGATACTCGACCGCCAGCAGGCGGGCCTCCATCTCCGGCAGCGCCTCGTCATAGAGGACATCGACGTTCGGCTCGGAGAAGATGATGCCGCGCGCGCTGTCAAAGGCCGCGTCCGACAGGCCCTCCACGTCATAGCGCTGGAAGATGCGCACATGGCGGATCGCCTGCGTGCCCAGCGCCTCGCAAAGCTCGCGGCAAAGCTGCTGCGCGGCGACATCATAGCCCGGGCGCTTTTCCGCATAGATTCTTCTGACCTGACTTGTACTCACAATGCTCCTCCTCATGCTTGCTCCGGGCGGAAGGCCGCCGCCCGCAGGGGGCTAAACAACATCCGCATTATAGCATCAAACGTTCGTCATTGCAATCCGTTGGCCCTTCATTCACCCCTGTTTCCCCGATATTTTCCGTTTTTGACGATTTTTCTTTCGGATTATTCCGAACATTGACAAGCAGGAACCTCTTGCGGTATATTGATTGTGCGAACCCCCTGCGCAAAGCGGCGGGGCGTGGAGCCGGCTCTGCCTGCGCTCCGCTTCCGATCAAGGCAAAAGGAGGCCGCGTCTTGTCCTCGTTTCTGCTGCGCCTGCTGGCGCTTGTATGCATGGCCGCCGACCATACCGGTCTGGCGCTGTTCCCCTCCGTCGGGGCGTTCCGCTGCATCGGCCGGCTCGCCTTTCCGCTCTATTGCTTCCTGCTCGTGCAGGGCTATGGGCATACGCGCGATTTGCGCGCCTATGCGCGGCGGCTGCTGCTGCTCGCGCTGCTCTCCGAAGTTCCGTTTGACCTGCTGATCTTCGGGCGCGTCTCCTGCTTTGCCGAGCAGAACGCGCTCTTTTCGCTGCTGCTCGGCCTGCTCGCGCTTTCCCTGGCCGACGCGCTGCGCGCTCGTCCGGGGCCCTGCCTGCTCGCGCAGACCGCCGTGCTGCTGGCCGCGATGGCCTCGCGCGTGAGCTACGGCTGGCTGGGGCCGGCGCTGTGCCTCTGCTTCCATTTTCTGCGGGGCAGCCGTCTGCGACAGGCCGCCTGCGCCTGCGCGCTTCTGCTCGTCTACACGCTGAGCCTGCTGCTCTCCGGCGTCGAGCGCAGCTGGGTGCTCATCTCGCTCTTCGCGCTGCTCGCGCCGCCGCTGCTGCTGCTCTACAATGGCAGACGGGGGCCGCGCGTTCCGCTGCTGACGGCGCTGTTCTACGCCGCCTATCCGCTGCATCTGCTTGCGCTGTGTGCCGTGCGCGCCCTGCGCCTCGTGCCGCCGTATTTCTTCTGACTTGCCGGTGAACAAAAAGGAGGAAAGCGCCATCGCTTTCCTCTCTTTAACCTGTTGACATAAACAGATGGTTTTTCCCCCTGATTCTTTTTTCAGCGAATGATTGAATGCTTTTTCTCCCCTTCGGGGAGAGAAAGCCCTTTTGTCGACAATTCGAAGGAGGAAAGCGCCCTTGCTTTCCTCTCTTTAACCTGTTGACATAAACAGATGGTTTTTTCCCCTGATTCTTTTTTCAGCGAATGATTGAATGCTTTCTCTCCCCTTCGGGGAGAGAAAGCCCTTTTGTCGACGATTCGAAGGAGGAAAGCGCCCTTGCTTTCCTCTCTTTAACCTGTTGACACAGACAGGTGGTTTTTTCCCTTGATTCTTTTTTTCAGCGGATGATCGAATGCTTTCTCTCCCCTTCGGGGAGAGAAAGCCCTTTTGTCGACGATCCGAAGGAGGAAAGCGCCATTGCTTTCCTCCCTTTTTATTCCTTCATCTTTTATCCCTGCATCGCGATTTTCTCAAGCCTCTCAAGCAGCTCAAGCGTCTCGCCGTCGGGGCGCACCTGATTGACCAGCAGATCCTGCGTGAAGAATTCCTTATATTTCCGGCAGAATTCCGGCTGCGTGATCAGCGCCTCGGCATGGTCGCCCGCCAGGTTGTAATTCGTATCCGGCTTGCTCATCAGCGTGCCGATTCCCTCGTAGAGCGTGATCTCCGTGCGCGGCGGCTGATAGTCCTCCTTGAAGAAATAGACCTTGAAGCTGGGGTTTTCCGCACATTGCGTCCGGATGTGACGCAGAATCGCGACGCGCTCCTCGGGCGTATACGGGCGCATGGCAAAGAAATGGTCGGACTGCCGGCCTGTGCGCGCAAACTGCTCCATCGCCGGGAGCGAGAAGATCGTGTGCGTCGGGCGTCGCTTGGTAAAGAAATTGTCCCAGCGCGCCTGCTGAATCTCCACAAACCCGGCGATCAGCGCTTCCATTTCCTCCTCCTGCGCAAAGCCTGTCTCCCTGAATCCATCTCTGACCGAGGAAATCAGCAGATCCGGATGGATGAAGTTGATCGGCACGTCGAGCTTGATCGTGTAAATCGCGCGGCCCCGTTCCTTCTCGGCGTACTCGCGCGTGTATTCGAGGTAATCCTGCGGGGTGCTCGCCTCGGCGCAGGGCACCTTGATCGAAAACAGTCTCGACAGGCTCCTTTCCAGCATATACTCCAGCGTCGTGGGCTTTGCGCCCTCCCTGAGCTCGCTGACCGCGAGAAGGTCCGGCCCCACCTGCGTCGCGTCGAGCATCCGCCAGCATCCCTGCGCGTCCCGAAGCCGCGCAAGCATGCGGCCGCAGCGCAATACGCGCTCTGCCTGCGGCGTCAGCGCGCCCTGCTCAAGGCCATAGGCCGTGTAGCACGGCGCATACAACAACGGCTGAATCGCCGAAATCGCCTCGATGACCTCCTCGCCGCCGGTGTAGAGATAGTGCGTGACACGCACGCTCGTCCCCTCGTCCCTGGGCAACGCAAGCGAGAGCGCCTGCATCATCGAGCGGCTGCATACGCCCAGCAGGATGATCTGCGCGCTCCGGCTCTGCGCAATGCATTCAAAAAGCTCGCCGCCCATGCGCCAGCGAATGGGTTCCATCGTTTGCTCGTTTTCCCTCAGCATGCACCGCAACGCGCGGTTGCTGATGAATGTGCTCATGCCCACGCGGCTGACCTCCAGCTCGGTCGCCAGATGGAGAAATTCCTCGTCTGTCAGCCCCAGCGCCCGGGTCTTGGCGATCTTCTGATAGCAGGTTTCCAGCGCGGCATAGCCTCCGCTCTCGTCGAGCACGCGAAAGATGCTGTTTCGGCTCTTGTAGCCCAGCCTTCTGGCCGCCTCCGAGGCCGACATGCCGCGCTTCTGCAGCGCCTGCGCCAGATAGGGGCCAAAGCCAATCACCGTTCCCGTCTTTTCCGCTTTCCGAGTCATCGGTTGTCCTCCCCGGCATGTTGAGCCTTCTGTAGAGCCGCTTTGCCTGCCTGTTTGCGCCGCGGCCCTCCATGGTATATGTCAATTTCCTGCGTGCCTACGGTCTCGGGCGCCAAGCTGCGGGATTTGCAGCCCTTTGCCGGTGATGCCGCCAGCAGCATATCGGCTTGTATCAAGCGGGCCTGCATGACGCCATGCAGACCCGCTTGCCCTTATGACCTTATGACCACATCGAGCATGGCGTCCCAATTCTCCTCCATGTGCCGCACGAGCGCAAACTGCGTGCGCGCACGGTCGAGATTGTGCCCGGGCCGATGAATCCTAAAGTATTTGTCGCCATTGAGATGGTCCGCGAGGAAGCGCATGCCGCATTCCAGCGTCATGAGCCTGGCGCCCATCGGCAGCAGCTCAATCTCCCTGCGGCCCATCACCTGTCCGGCCTCGCTCAAAAAGCCGCGTGTGAACGCTTCATACATCGGCAGGGAGAACTGCACCTTGCTCAGATCGCGCTCGTCCTCCTCGGCAGTGTTCGCGCCAAAGCGGATGGAATCGCCGAAGTCATACGCGGCCAGGCCGGGCATGACGGTGTCCAGATCGATCACGCAGACGCCGCGCCCCGTCCTCGCGTCCAGCAGCACGTTGTTGAGCTTGGTGTCGTTGTGGGTCACGCGCAGCGGGATCTCGCCCGCGGCGAGCGCGTCAAACAGCGCGTGAGTGTCCTTCTCCCGCGCGCGGCAGAACGCCAGCTCCTCCTCCACCTCGCCAAGCCGGCCCGCGGCGTTGCGCGCTACCGCGTCCATCAGCTGCGCATAGCGAGCGGGCGTGTTGTGGAAATCGGGAATGGACTCGACCAGCGAAGCCGCCGGAAAGCCGCCCATCTGCCGCTGGAAGCGGCCAAAGGCCTCGCCGGACAGCGCAAAGAGCTCCGTCGTATCCGGAAGATCCCGCGAAATCGTGTCCTCGATAAACAGATACATCCGCCAGAGCTCGCCTTCCTCGTCGTAGGTAAAGCTCTTCCCGTCCTTCGTGCGCACAAGCGTGAGCGTCTCGCGCTGCGGATCGCCGCCCTCCGCGGCGATGACGCCTCGAAGATACTCCGTCACCTGCTCGATGTTGCGGATGACCTCCTCCGGCTTGCGAAACACATAGCGGTTCACGCGCTGCATGATGAAGCGGCGCTGCCCCTGCGCCGCCGTGACGGTCACGCAGAGGGTGTCGTTGATATGTCCGTTGCCGTAGGGCTCGGCGCTGATCTCCCCCTCCGGGATGTCAAATCGCCGCGCGATGTCCAGTTTTTTGCTATCCATGGCTTTCTCTCTTCTCCAAATCAATATTATCCCTTAACGCCGCCGGAGGTCAGGCCCGCCGCCAGATGCTTCTCAATGCACATGAACAGGATGACGACCGGAATCGTCGCCAGCAGCGCGGCGGCGAAGAGGTACTGCCATTCGATCATGTTGAAGGAGCTGAACTGGGTGATGCCTACCGTGATGGGTTTGTTTTGCGGCGTGGAAATCAGAACCGTCGAAATCGTATACTCGTTCCATGCGTTGATGAACACGAAGATCAGCGTCGTCACGATGCCCGGCGCGGCCATCGGCAGCAGGATTCTGACCAGCGCGCTCACCGTCGAGCAGCCGTCAATCTGCGCCGCCTGCTCCATCTCCGGGGAAATCGAGATAAACGTGCCCCGCAGCAGCCAGATGGCAAACGCCTGGTTGAACGCCGCGTTGATGAGCATCAGGCCGACAATCGTGTCGTTGAGGTGCAGCGTGTTCATCAGCTGCGAGATGCCGACCAGCAGCACGACCGGGGAGAACATCTGGCTCATGATGACGAAGCCGAGAAATGCCTTCTTGCCCTTGAAGCTCATGCGGGCCATCGCGTAGGCCGCCGGGATGCCGCAGAGCATCGCAATCGCCGTCGCGCCCGTCGCCAGCACAATCGAGTTGATCAGGTAGCGCAGCACACCGCGGCCGAGAATATCCTTCAGGTTGCTCCAGATCCACCTCGTGGGCAGCATGTGCAGGAAGTACATGTCCGTCGTCTCCGCATTGCTGCGGAAGGCCGTGATGAACATCACATAGAACGGATACAGGATGAAGACGCACAGCACGAGCACAAACGCGTAAAGCGCGCCGCGCGACAGCGCCTGCGTGATGCCGCCCTTTGCCAGCACGACCAGCGCGCCGAGCAGCGCCAAAAGCGTCGGGAGCAGCACAAAGAACTGCTTCGAGATTTCCTCGCTCAGCCCGCCGAGCAGCTGTGCGGTTGCCTCGCCTGCCGCCCCATTATACAGGAAAGCGTCCAGCCTGGCAAGGAGCAAATCGGGGTTTGATATCGTCTGTCCGGAAACCAAGAGCTGAACCTGCCGGGAAAACGTCTGCGTCGCCGTCATCGCGAAGACGGGTACGGCCAGCAGCGCCGCAAGGCCCAGATAGCAGCCGGCCATGCGAAGCATCCGCGGCGCACCGGTCAGCTCCCTGTGCGGGGTATCCATGCCGCCGCGAAGGCCGAGCAGCGAGAGCGCAATCGCCGCGGCAGCAGCCAGCACCAACGCCAGCATCACTCGCGAGGGCACAAAGCCCGCCCGGAGAAAATCCCAGCCTGTGCGCTCGACGGTATGGCGGACGCTGAAGACGATGAGCGAGGTCGTCTCTCCCTTGGAGTTGACGCGTTCGGTCACATCCTCGGTGATCTCCATCTCGCCGCCCAGGGCGGCGTACTGCTGCGCGGCAGCCTCCGCCTCCGCCCTCGCCCCGATATACTTCTCGTCACCGACGAACGTGTTGGCGGAGCGCTTGGTGTAGACGGCTGTTGTGAAGGTCATCACAGGCAGGCTCAGGATGACGATGGTCAGCACGGCCGCAATCGCGACCACCAGCAGCGCCAGCCGGTTGCGGCCCGCCGCCTCGAGATTCCGCTTTCCGCTCGTCATGCGTCCTCCCCCTCCTTCTTCATGGAGACCATCATGTACAGGCCCGCCACGATGCACAGGATGACGAATCCGATGACGGACAGCGCCGTCGCCGGGCCCTTCCTCTGGTCGTAGAATGCCAGCATGTACAGATAGGTGATCAGCGTATCGGTCTTGTGCGCCGGGGCGCCCTTGGTGATCGTATAGATGATTGGGAACGAGTTGAAAACGTAGATGATGTTGAGCACGGTGGAGACCGTCAGCGACGGGCGCACCAGTGGAATCGTCACATGGAAGAGCCTTTGCCAGAAGTTCGCGCCGTCCACGGTCGCCGCCTCGTAATAGGCCGCGTCGATCGACTGCAAACCAGAGAGCACGCAGAACGTGACAAACGGGATCGTCACGAAGATGCCGACGCCGCATTCCCACATGAATTCAATCTGATAGGTCGCGCGCCAGTTGATCGCCTGCTTGATGATGCCCAGGTTCAGCAGGATGTTGTTCAGGTTGCCGTATTCAAACTTGATGATGTAATTCCAGATCGAGGCCTGGATGACCAGCGAGGTCGCCCATGGAAAGACCACGATTGAGCGGGCGATCTTGCGTCCCCTGAATTCCTGATTGAGCACCATCGCGACGATGAAGCCCAGCAGCGTGGAGAGGCCGACGACGGAGATCACCCAGATTCCCGTGTTGAGCATGACCGTGCCGAAAACCGGATCGGAAATCGCCTCTTTAAAATTCGCGAAGCCCACAAAGCCGCCGACGATGCCCGCCTTGGAGATCTCGCTGAACGCCAGCTTGAAGACGATGCCAATCGGGAAGACGACGAAAACCGTCATGAGCAGGATGCTGGGAAGCAGCCAGACATACGGCTCCCACTTGTGACGCACCAGAATGGTATTCAATGCGTGCCCTCCTTTCCGTAATAGAAAGGAAGGGGGTGGACAAGAGCCAACCCCCTTCCAATCGTTTGCTTCAATCAATCCATCGGATGATCGATCGGTTATTTGGTGATCTTGGCCTGGAGCTCGTCCAGCAGCGTCTTGACGTCGCCGCCGGTCAGCGCGCTCTGCTCCACATTGGTGACGCCCTGCTTGACGTCGATCCACTCGGCCTTTGCGGTCGGGTAGAACTGCGCGCCGCCCAGCACATTCAGCCACGCCTCAAAGGACGGGTTCGCGGCGACGAGCGCCTCCACGGCGGAGTTGACTGCCGGCAGGAAGTCCTCCATGCTGACCCAGCCCACGTAGTTCTCCGGATCGTAGAAGAAGGAGAGGAACTTGCCGATGGCCTCGTTGCGCGCCGCCTGATCGGGCGCAGCGTCATCCTTGAAGGCCATGATGCGGTCCATGACGCCGACGGAGCTGGAGGTCGCGCCCTCGTTGTGCGGGATGTCCGCCACAGCGTAGTTCACGCCGGTGTAGCCCTTGTCCTTGATGTAGGTCGGCAGGGAATTCGGGGCGATGACCATCGCCAGCTTGCCCGCGCCGAACATATCCTGCAGGTCGTAGCGGGTCTGGGTGGCCGGGTTCGGGTTGGTGTAGCCCTTGTTGTACAGGCCGATGGCGTACTCAACCGCCGCGACGTTCGCGTCGGAGTTGACCGCCCAGTTGCCGTCGGCGTCAACGAAGCCGCCGTTGTTGCCCCATGCGTAGTAGGCAAACGCAGCCTGACCCTCGTCCGTGGTCATGTCAATGCCCCACGGATAGACCTCGCCGCCAAAGGTGTCGATGATGGCCTGGCAGACATCCTCCAGCTCAGCCCAGGTCGCGGGCACTTCCACGCCGGCCTCCTCAAGGATGTCCGCATTGTAGTACAGCGCGCGGGCGGAGGCCAGATCCGGCACAGCCCAGCACACGCCGTCGATCACCGACTGCTCGATGAAGGACGGGAAGAAGTCGCCAAACAGCTCCTCCGGGCAGTAATCGCTGACCGGAAGCAGCAGCCCCTCGTTCGCGTAATCGGCAAAGGTGTCGATATTGAGGATGTCGGGGGCGTTGTTGTTGCTGATACGGGTAGAGACGACGGTGTAGATGTCGTTCCAGGAGACGACCTCAAGGTTCAGCTTGATGCCGGGGTTGGCTTCCTCAAACTTCTTGACGAAGTTGGAGCCGTCCATGCCGTTGCCCAGGAACCAGTTGTTG
>JALFVL010000021.1 GCA_022787165.1 Clostridiales bacterium | reverse complement strand
CTCGCGTTAAATCCTGTATTGATTCCTGAAGTCTCCTTCAGGTTCAAAACTCATTTCGAATTGACTGTCTCTTTTGAACTGCGACTCGTGAAAATCGCAGTTCCGCGTTCTTCTTGATTCTGTATCGTTTTCAAGGATCATTGTGTCAGCGGTTTGAGTTGCTCTCGCGCTGACAGCTCAGTTATTATACTGCTCCTCCGCCCCTTTGTCAATACATTTTTTAATCTTTTTTGAACGGAATTTTGCACTACGCTTTTCGCCCTTTTCCGCCGCCTCTCCGCAGACGATTGCGCAAATGCCGGGCCAATGCTATAATAAGAAGAGAATTGAGAAGATCCCATCCCACCGCCAGAAGGAAGTGACCCGCATGAGCATGGATGACTATATTCAGGCCCGGAAAGAGGCGCTGCGCGAGGTTCATACCCTGCGCACGCGCGGCGTCGACCCGTCCCTGCCCGTTCTCAACGAGCTTGTGCCGGAGATCAACCGGCTTTCCCAGGTTTCCCTGGGCCTGATCCAGATCGCGCTCAGCCAGATCGAGGGAACCGCCACCAAGGGCCGCACGACGGCCTTTTCCCGCAGCTTCGGCCCCCTGCTCGATACCAGTTCTGAATTCGCGAGCAAATGGAGCATCCTGTATGATGACGTCGTCGCCGACGGCCTGCGCGAGCCGGTCATCGCGATGGAATACTATAATCGATACTACATCGTGGAGGGCAACAAGCGTGTAAGCGTCATGCGTCGGCTTGACGCCGTGATGATCGAAGCAAACGTCACGCGCATCCTTCCTGCGGCGGAGGATTCACCGCGCTACCGCATCTATCAGGAATACCTCAAGTTCTATGAGGATACGCGGATCAATTTCATTTATTTCAGCCGCGAGGGCGATTTTGCGCGTCTGTATGCGCTGATGGGCAAAAAGCCTGGCGTCAGGTGGGCCGGCGAGGATGTCTTCGACCTGCAATCCTGCTACTATCGCTTCGCGCAGGCCTACCATGATCAGGCCGGATCGCAGCCTCCGATGGAGACGGGCGACGCATTTTTGATCTACCTCGAAGTCTTCGGCTATGCCGAGAGCATCGGCCGCACGCCCGCCGATTTCGCCGTCGGCATTCGCCGCATCTGGCCGGAGTTCATCGTAGCCGCTGCCAAAAAGCCCGCCGTGCTGCTCGCCGAGCCGACGGAAAAGCAGCAGAGCCTGCTGCAGACCGTCTGGCACAAGCCGCAGACGCTGCGCTGCGCCTTCCTCTATAACCGCTCTCCGCAGACCTCCGGCTGGACCTATTGGCACGAGCTCGGCCGTAAGGCCCTCGAGGAGATGTTTGGCAAGCGCGTGGAGACGACCGCCCGCGAGATGGTCAGCCAGAAGGACGCCGAGGGCGTCATCGAGTCGCTCATCGCCGACGGTTACGACGTCATCTTCGCGACCTCGCCCGTCTTTCTGGACGCCTGCATGCGTCAGTCTGTCGTGCATCCGCAGACGAAGATCCTCAACTGCTCGCTGCTGGCCATCTATCACAACGTCCGCTCATATTATCTGCGCATCTATGAGGCCAAGTTCATCCTCGGCGCGATCGCGGGCGCGATGGCCGAAAACGACCTGATCGGCTATATCGCCGACTATCCAATCTACGGCACGCCCGCCTCGGTCAACGCCTTTGCTCTGGGCGCGCAGATGACCAACCCCCGGGCGAAGATCATGCTCGAATGGTCGACCATCACCGGCCACGACCCGGAGCGCGCGCTTGCCGACGCCGGGGTACGGGTTGTCTCCAACCGCGATATCAGCGCGCCGCATCTCGAGTCCCGCGCCTTTGGCCTGTATGAAAAAAAGGACGGCTCCATTTCGACGCTCGCCATGCCCGTATGGAACTGGTCCAAGCTCTATCAGGGCATTGCCCGCAGCATCCTGACCGGCGCCTGGTCTGACGAGGGCGAGCACAACGCCGACCGTGCGCTGAGCTATTACATGGGCATGTCCTCTGACGCCATCGACATCGTCTGCTCCCGCCGTCTTCCGGTCCGGCTGCGCCGGCTGGTCGAGCTGCTCCACGAGCGCATCCGCGGCGGCGCGTTCCTTCCCTTTGTCGGCCCAATGCTCGACCAAAGCGGCGAAATGCGCATCCCCGAGGATGTCGCGCTCACCCCGCAGGAGATTATCGGCATGGATTATCTCGCCCAGAACGTCATCGGGCGCATCCCGCGCTTTGAGGAGCTCACCGAAGCCGCGCAGATGCTCTCGGCGCTTCAGGGCGTCCGCTCGGCAGCGCCTACCGACAAGCCGCCCGCCAAGCCCTGAGTTCCGCCGCCTCTCCCCATCATCAACGGACGAAGGATGACCGACAATGAAAATCCTGCTTCTGGCCGACCAGGCGGAGCCCGTGCTCTGGGAGCACCTCGACCGCCGAAAGCTCGAGGGCGTGGAGCTGATCCTCTCCTGCGGCGATCTGCCCGCGGAATATCTCTCCTTTCTGACCTGCTTCACCGAGGCGCCCATTCTCTATATCCACGGCAACCACGACGACCGCTATGCCGTGCATCCGCCGGAGGGCTGCATCTGCATCGAGGATCAGATTTACACCTATGGCGGCGTGCGCATTCTCGGCCTCGGAGGCTCCATGCGCTACAACAGGGGCGTCAACCAGTATACGGAGCAGCAGATGCGCCGGCGCGTCAACCGTCTGCGCTTCAAGCTCTGGCGCAGCGGCGGCATCGACATCCTGCTGACCCATGCTCCGGCCTATCAGCTTGGCGACGAGGCCGACCTGGCGCACAGGGGCTTTGAAACCTTCCTGCACGTCATCGACAAGTATCATCCGCGTTTTCTTGTCCATGGCCATGTGCATCAGAGCTACCGCCATGATTTCATGCGCGTCCGCCAGCACGGCGATACGCAGGTGATCAATGCCTGCGGCTATTATTTCCTCGACATCTGACAGGCGCGGCGCCGCCGCGGCGAAATTCCCCGATTGATCAGGGAAAGCGCCGCGGCGGCTTTCTGTCATTCCCAGCGGAAAAACCGGACGGACAGCCCCGAGCAGACCGCCGTCACCATGAGCATCACCGCAACGGGCAGCAACGCGTCGGGGGCCTGCATCCCCACAAACGTCCGCTTCATCAGCTCGATGCCCTGCGTCAGCGGAAACACGCGCATGACCGCGCGCATCGCCTCCGGCATCACCTCCAGCGGCAGCGTCGTCCCGGAGAAGACCAGCATCGGAAAATAGAGGATGGAGGCGATCACCCCAGCCTGCCGGCTGTCCTTCGCCACGCCGCCCACCAGCATGCCGATGCTCAGCGTAGAAACCATGGTCAGCAGCCAGGCCCCCAGAAACGCCGCCGGATGCCCCGGCAGGCGAACGCCCCAGAAGCAGACCGCCGCTACCGCGCAGAGCGCCAGCGAGGCGGCGCAGTAGAGCATATACATCGCCACCTCGACAGCCAGCAGCAGCGCCGGGCTCATCGGCGTGACGCGAAAGCGCTTGAGAATCTTGCGCTCCCGGTAATCCGACACGACCATCGGCAGGCCCATCAGACCGCCCGCGCACATCGAGACCGCGCAAACCGCCCCAAACGACCGTTCCAGAAACGTATACGGCGCACCGGGTGCGGCCTCCGCCCGGCCGTAGAGCATTCCCAACACGGTCAGAATGATCAGCGGCATCGCCAGCGCAAAAATCGGCATGTTCATATCCCGCAGGCTCAGCCTGCCCTCATTTTTGAGCAAAATCAGAAACCGCTTCATCCGCGTCCCTCCCTTTCGTCGCTGAGCATCAGATAGGCGTCCTCAAACCGCGCGCAGCCGCATCGCGCTTTGGCCTCCTCCACGGTGCCCCGAAAGACGGGGACGCCCCTTTTGAGGATACAGATTTCGTCGCAGAGCGCCTCGACCTCGTCCATGAAATGCGAGGTCAGCAGCAGCGTCATTCCCTGTGCCTTGAGCGCCCCCAGCCTTGACCAGACGTCACGTCGCGCCCGCGCGTCCAGCCCCGTCGTCAGCTCGTCCAGAATGACGGCCTGCGGCCCCGGAATCAGCGCGAGCACGATAAACAGCCGCTGCCGCTCTCCGCCGGAGAGGCTTTGAACGCGCTGCTTCTCCCTTCCCCCAATGCCAAACTGCTCAAGCAGCGCCCGCCAATTCTTCGCCCGGCGGTAGAGGCAGGCCGTCTCCTCGCAGAGCTCGCCCACGAGAATATCCTTCGGATAGTCCCCCTCCTGAAACTGGACGCCCACGCGCTCAAACAGCGCGCGCCGCTCCCGGACAGGGTCCATGCCCAGAATGCGCACCCGGCCTGCATCCATCCGCTTCGTCCCCAGCATGCAGTCGATCGTCGTGCTCTTTCCGGCCCCGTTCGCGCCGAGCAGCCCGAAGACCGTCCCGCGCGGAACGCAGAAGCTCAGGCCGTCCACCGCCCTGCGCCCGCCATAGGCCTTGCTCAGGCCGCTGACCTCGATCGCGTATTCCATCGTATCCCTCCTCCTTTGTCCATCGCCGTCCCGCGGTGACGGAGCCATTGTAGCGCCTTCCCCGCTCCCCGCGCTCGACGTTTTCTGCCATTTCAGCGCATGGAGATGGGCCGCTTTGAAGGCTGCCCGCGCTCAGCCCAGCGCGATGTCCAGCGCCATCATCAGCACATACCCGAGTACGGCCGCCGTCACGCCCGCGCGCTCCTCGCCCGCCTCCGGAATCATCTCCTCAAAGACGACGAGCATCATTGCGCCCGCCGCAAACGCCATCAGCAGCGGCATGACCGCCTGTGCCGCCGCGGCCACGAGCACGACCAGCACGCCAAAGACCGGCTCCACCGCGCCCGAAAGCACGCCCAGCAGGAAGCTGCGCCTGCGGCTCATGCCGCTTTGGCGCATGGGCAGCGAGATGGCCGCGCCCTCGGGCAGGTTCTGAATGCCGATGCCCAGCGCCAGCGCAGCGGCCGCCGCCATCGCGCTGCCGCCTTCCCTCGCCGCGAGCGCAAAGGCCAGGCCGACCGCCATGCCCTCTGGGATATTGTGCAGCGTGATGGCCGTGAAGAGGAGCGTCCTCCTGTGCGCGCCCCCTCTCCCGGACGCGGCCCGCGCGCGAGCCGCCTGCGCATCCAGCAGCATCAGCAGACCCGCGCCCAGCAAAAAGCCAAGCGTCACCACCAGCCAGGCGGCATGCCCCTGCCTTGCGGCCTGCTCCGCCGCGGGCACGAGCAGGCTGAACACGGAAGCCGCCGCCATGACCCCGCCCGCAAAGCCCATGCAGACCCGCTGCGGCCGCTCGCCGCTCACGCGCCCGAAGAAGAAGACCAGCGCTGCGCCCGTCGCCGTCATCAAAAACGCAAAAACCGTCCCCAGCAGCGCCGGGAGCAACCCGGGAAACGCGCTGAAGAGACGGAAAAAGACAGACCTCATCGTATCACCTCGCTAGTCAGGCTATGCGGGGCGATGCGATGAGGTTCTGTCTGTTCAGGGAGGACGTAAATTGTCATCAAAAGCATCGATTTTTCGCGCGAAGCGATCATGGGGTCAAGGGGCGAAGTCCCTTGGCGGGTTTGGGCGGCAGCCCAAAGGTTCCCAATCCATTCAATAAACGCAGTCCTCAGAGCAGCCTGCTTTGCAGCCTACGATTGAGACGGGTCGCATTCGCAAAGAAGGAGCTCAGGGGTGGGTCTGCCCCGCGTGCGGACAGCAGCCGCTGCATCCGGCGCAGCCGCCGCCGCAGCCGCCGCTGCGCCTGCCGCGCACGAGACTGCGCGCCAGCAGGAACAGCACAGCCACCAAAGTGATCAACACGATTGCGGTTGCCACGGTGAATCTCTCCTTTCGGGGTTACTTCTTGCTGCCGTAAGCGGTTTCGAGCGTATTGCTCTCCTTGTAGGGGCGAACCAGCGCCCAGATGCCCACGCCCAGCACGATCAGCGCCGCCAGCGTGCCCAGGCCGATGCCCACCTCGCCGGTCACGAAGCCGACGAGCTGATAGACGATCAGCGAGGCCGCATACGCGAAGCCGCATTCCCAGCCGATGGCCGCAAAGGTCCATTTGGCGCTGTTCATCTCGCGCCGGATCGCGCCGATGGCCGCGAAGCACGGCGCGCAGAGCAGGTTGAAGATCATGAAGCTGTACGCGGAGAGCAGCGTGAACTGGGAGGCGATGTTCGCCAGGCCGGCGAATTCGCCCTCCTCGACCAGCTCCAGCGCGTCGCCCGCGACGGCGAACAGCGTGCCGAACACGCCGACGACCTCCTCCTTGGCGACCAGGCCGAGCAGCGTCGCGACGGTCGCCTGCCAGTTGCCAAAGCCCAGGGGCTTAAAGATGAAGGCAATCGCCCCGCCGATGCTCGCGATGATGGAGGCGTCGATGTCCTCGACCGCGCCGAAGGCGCCGTCTGCAAAGCCGAAGCTGCTGGTGAACCAGACAAACACGGAAGCCAGCGTGATGATCGTGCCGGCCTTCTTGATGAAGCTCCAGCCGCGCTCCCAGGTGCCGCGCAGGACGTTCTTGACCGTCGGCACATGGTAGGCGGGCAGCTCCATGACAAACGGCGCCGGCTCGCCCGCAAACGGCTTCGTCTTCTTGAGGATGATGCCGGAGAGGACGATCGCCGCGATGCCCACGAAGTAGGCGCTCGGCGCCACCCACCAGGCGCCGCCGAAGATCGCGCCCGCCATCAGGGCGATGATCGGCATCTTCGCGCCGCAGGGAATGAACGTCGTCGTCATGATCGTCATGCGGCGGTCGCGCTCCTGCTCAATCGTGCGCGAGGCCATGATGCCCGGAACGCCGCAGCCGGTGCCCACGAGCATCGGGATGAAGCTCTTGCCCGAGAGGCCGAAGCGGCGGAAGATGCGGTCCATGATGAAGGCGACGCGCGCCATGTAGCCGCAGTCCTCCAGGATGCAGAGCATCAGGAAGAGCACGAGCATCTGCGGCACGAAGCCGATGACCGCGCCGACCCCGCTGATGACGCCGTCGACGATCAGGCCGGTGAGCCATTCGGCGCAGCCGATGCCCTCAAAGAAGCTCTGCGCCGCCGGGACGATCCATTCGCCGACGAAGACGTCGTTCGTCCAGTCGGTCACGATCGTGCCGACCGTCGTCACGGAGATGTAGTACACCAGCACCATGATCGCCGCGAAGATCGGCAGGCCGAGGATGCGGTTGGTCATGACCTGATCGATCCTGTCGGAGGTGGACATGCCGCGCTTGCTCTTTTTGAGGCAGCCGTCCACGATGGAGGCGATGTAGGTGTAGCGCGCCGCCGTGATGATCGACTGCGCGTCGTCGTCGAGCTCCATCTCGCAGGCCTTGATGTCCTGCTCGATGTGCGCGAGCTTCTCGCCGCTCAGCTCCAGGCGCTTGAGGACGCGCTCGTCGCGCTCAAAGATTTTGACCGCGAACCAGCGCTGCTGCTCGGCGGGCATGTCATGCAGCACGGCCTCTTCAATGTGCGCCAGCGCATGCTCGACGCTGCCGGAGAAGCTGTGCATCGGGATCGGCTTCTTGCCGCTTCGGGCCAGCTGCACGGCGCGCTGCACCGCCTCCATGACGCCGTCCTCGCGCAGCGCGGAAATCTCCACGACCGGCATGCCCAGGCGGCTGGAGAGCGCCGCCGTGTCGATGCGGTCGCCGTTTTTGCGCACGACGTCCATCATGTTGAGCGCGACGACCATCGGGATGCCCAACTCGGCCAGCTGCGTCGTCAGGTAAAGGTTGCGCTCCAGGTTCGTCGCGTCGATGATGTTGAGCAGCGCGTCCGGCCTCTGGTCGATGAGCACGTTGCGCGCGACAACCTCCTCCATCGTATAGGGGGAAAGCGAGTAGATGCCCGGCAGGTCGGTGATGACGACGTCCTTCTCGCCCTTGAGCCGGCCCTCCTTCTTCTCGACCGTGACCCCCGGCCAGTTGCCCACAAACTGGTTCGCGCCGGTCAGCGCGTTGAACAGCGTTGTCTTGCCGCTGTTGGGGTTTCCGGCAAGCGCAATTCTGATCTCCATGTTTCCATCCTCCTATGTTAGTTTTTACTAACCCTTGTCCTGAAAATTCAGGGCTTTCGCCCTGTCCCTGCGCCTTACGCCGGCGTCACCTCAATCAGCGCCGCGTCCGCCTTGCGCAGACTCAGCTCGTAGCCGCGCACGGTCACCTCGATCGGGTCGCCCAGCGGCGCGACCTTGCGCACCGTGATGCGCACGCCCTTGGTGATGCCCATATCCATAATCCGGCGCTTGAGCGCGCCCTCGCCGCCAATTTTGGCGACGGTCACCGTCGTGCCGATTCCGGCCTCCTTGAGAGTCATCCGTAATTCCTCCTCCAGCTTGCAGTCTGTCCATGAGAAGCGGCGCCTCCCGCCGCGTCACACCAAAATCTTCATGGCGAGCTCGCGGCTGATCGCGATTCTCGCCTCCTTGACCTGAACGATCAGGTTCCCGGCAATATCCGAAATGACGCGCACGCGCTCCCCCGCGACAAACCCGAGGTTTTCAAGATGCGCGCGGACGGATTCGCTTCCGCCAATCCGCAGGATTGGCCTCTCCTCTCCCTCTCCGATCATCGTCAACGGCACAGGCTCATCCCCTTTCCCTCTCATGATCCATTCCAATTTATTAGGTTTTTCTAACACGATGATATTAGCACACACTAACAATCTTGTCAATCCCCCGGGCCGTGAAAAAAACGGACAAAAATCCGCTTTGGCGGTTGTCCCCTTTGGCGGAATATGGTACACTGGAGGGACAAAAACGCTCTGCCCCCCAATAGGCATTCAGGCGTCCAGGAGGCGATTTCATGGCTGTTTCCGAGGCCATTGAAAACTATCTCGAGACCATCTACATCCTCTCTCTGCGGCAAAACGAAGTGCACGCGATCGACATCTGCTCCTATCTCTCCTACTCGCGCCCGACGGTTTCCATCGTCCTGCGCCAGATGCGGGAGAATGGGCTGGTGACGGTCAACGACGATAACCACATCTTTCTCACCGACGAGGGCCGCGCCATCGCCGCTCGCATCTACGAGCGCCACACCGTGCTGACCAGCCTGCTCGTCTCGCTGGGCGTCAGCCGGGAGACTGCGCAGCGCGACGCCTGCAAGATCGAGCACGACCTGAGCGACGAAACCTTCGAGGCCATCAAGCGCCACGCCCGGGATCACGGCACCGCGCCGGAGGACGCACAATAGGCGGCAGGCGCCCGCGCCTGCGCGCAGACGCTTTCAAAAAAGAAAAGGCGAGGTTTTCCCCCGCTTCAGCCTGTTGACACAAGCAGCTGTTTTTTCCAGAATTTATTCTTCAAGGAATCATTGAGCGCTTCCCCTCCGGAGAGGGGAAGCGCTTTTGCCGGCGGTCTCAAGCGAGGTTTTTCCTCGCTTTTTTCTGTCCCGTCCGCGCTCAGTCCCCCTTCATGCCGCCGACGACCTGATGCAGGATGTCCAGATACATCTGCCCCAGGAGCGTTGGCCGGTAGTCCTTGTGCGTGATGACGCCGATGCGGATTGTCTCCTCGACGTCAAGCGGGATCGAGATGATCTCGTCCCCGCGCAGATACGACGGGCAGATGCCCGAGGAGATCGTGTAGCCGTCCGTGCCGATCATCAGGTCGACGATCGTGCTCTTGTCCGTGACCTTGATGCTCTTTTCGTGGTTGAGCGTCGAGAGGATTTCCTCCGAATAGTAGAAGGCGTTCTGCTCACCCTGCTCGTAGGTCAGGCAGGGCAGGGGCTTTAGATCCTCGAGCGTCACAACGCTTCTGCCCGCAAGCGGATTGTTGCGCCCGACAAAGATGTGCGGCCGGGCGGCAAACAGCTCGGAGAAGACGAGGTTCGCCTCGCGCAGCAGCTTGAGGATCACGGCCTCGTTGAACGCGCACAGATAGATCACGCCCATCTCGCTGCGAAGCGTGCGCACGTCGTTGATCGTGTCGTGCGTCTTGCCCTCGCGCAGGATGAACTCGTAGGATTTCCCGCCCTGCGCGCGCACGAGCTCCACGAACGCGCTCGAGGTGAACGAGTAGTGCTGTGTGGAGACGCAGAAGCGCTGCTTCGACGCCGAATGCGCGATGTATTTGTCCTCGATGAGCGCCGCCTGCTGCACGACCTGGCGCGCGTAGCCCAGAAACTCCGTTCCCTCCGGCGTGATGAGGATGCCGCGGTTGCTGCGCATGAAGATCGTCGTGCCGGTCTCCTCCTCCAGCTCGTGAATCGCGGAGGAGAGGCTCGGCTGGGCGATGAACAACGACTTCGCCGCCTCCGTGATGGAGCCCTTTTCCGCGACCTCGATGACGTATTTCAGCTGCTGGAGTGTCATGCTGCTTCCCCTTTCCCGGGCCGTTCAGGCCCTTTCGCCCCTGATTATACCGCGCTTTGGGCTTCTCCGCAACCCCATCCATAGCTTTTGCCTATGGCCAACGATCAATTATCCATCCTTGTCTATGCGATGAAGTTCGGTTATAATCATACCTGTCTCCAAGAGATACGACCTTCACAACCCCACCACGAAAGGAGAGCCGCATTGTGCCGCTCATCGAGCTCAAGCATCTGACCAAAACCTTCAAGGGCAAGACGCAGACCGTCGACGCCCTTCGCGATATCAACCTGCAAATCGAGCAGGGGGACATCTACGGCATCATCGGCATGTCGGGCGCGGGCAAATCGACGCTCGTTCGATGTATCAACTTCCTCGAGCGGCCGACCTCCGGCTCCGTCGTCATCGACGGCAAGGATCTCGCGGCCCTTACGCCCAAAGAGCTGCGCCAGCTTCGCCAGCAGGTCGCGATGATCTTTCAGCATTTCAACCTGCTCCAGCAGCGCGACGTGCGCGGCAACATCGCCTTCGCGATGGAGATCGCGGGCATGAAGCGCGCCGACATCGACAGGCGTATCGACGAGCTTTTGGAAATCGTCGGTCTGACCGACCGCCAGCACAACTACCCCAGCCAGCTCTCCGGCGGCCAGCAGCAGCGCGTCGCCATCGCCCGGGCGCTGTCGACCAACCCGAAGATCATCCTCTGCGACGAGGCGACCAGCGCGCTCGACCCGACGACCACCACCTCCATCCTCAACCTGCTGCGGGAGATCAACCGCAAGCTCGGCATCACCATCGTCATCATCACGCATGAGATGAGCGTCGTGGAGAGCATCTGCACCCATGTCGCCATCATCGACGACGGCCAGCTTGCCGAGTCCGGCACCGTCGAATCCGTCTTCAGCCAGCCCAAGACCAGGGCCGCCCGGAAGCTGATCTTCCGCAAGTCCGGCGCGGACAGCGGCATCCTCGGCGAGCGCCTCATCCGCATCGTCTTTGAGGGCAACGCCTCCAGCGAGCCGATCATCGCCGATCTGGTCATGGAATGCCGCGTTTCGGTCAACATCATGTATGCCGACACGCGCGACGTCGGCGGCAAGGCCTTCGGCCAGATGGTGCTCCAACTGCCGGAGGACAAGCTCCAGCAGGAGAAGATCATCTTCTACCTGCAAAGCCGCAAGCTTCGCGTAGAGGAGGTCGACGCAAATGCCCATTGAAAAGATGATTCCCCTGATGCTCGGCGGCGTTAAGGATACGCTGTATATGACCACCGTCTCGACGCTGTTCGCGTATCTGCTGGGCTTCCCGCTGGCGATTCTGCTCGTGCTGACCTCGTCCGGCGGTCTGGCGCCCCGGCCCCTGCTCTACCGGGTGCTCGACGCCGTCGTCAACATCTTCCGCTCCATCCCGTTCCTGATCCTGATGATCCTCGTCATCCCGCTGACCCGCCTGATCGCGGGCAAGGCCTACGGCTCGACGGCGACCATCGTTCCCCTGGTCATCGCGGCCGCGCCCTATGTCGCCCGCATGATCGAGAGCTCGCTGCTTGAGGTCGACCCCGGCGTCATCGAGGCGGCGCAGTCGATGGGCGCCTCGATCCCGACGATCATTTTCAAGGTGCTCATCCCGGAGGCAAAGACCTCGCTGATCGTCGGCGCGACGATCTCCTCCGGCACCATCCTCGGCTACAGCGCGATGTCCGGCGCCATCGGCGGCGGCGGTCTGGGCCAGATCGCCATCAGCTATGGCTACAACCGCTATCAGTCCGATGTGCTCATCGTGACGGTCATCCTGCTCATCATCCTGATGCAGATCATCCAGCTCGTCGGCATGTACATCTCCCGCAGGACCGACAAGCGCATCCGCGAGTGACGGCTCGCCTTCCATCAAGATCAAGCATTCCTGCTTATCTATAACCCAATTCATCCATAAAAGGAGAGAGATTCACCATGAAAAAGCTGTTTGCCCTCGTTCTCGCCCTCGCGCTAATCGCCTCCTTCGGCGTTGCCAGCGCCGCCACCAAGCTCGTTGTCGGCGCTTCCTCTACCCCGCATGCGGAGATTCTGGAGGCCGCGAAGCCGCTTCTCGAGGAGAAGGGCATCGAGCTGGAGATCGTCATCTTTGACGACTATGTCCAGCCGAACCTCCAGCTTGAGAGCGGCGATCTGGACGCGAACTACTTCCAGCACATCCCCTACCTCGAGGACTTCAACGCCAGCAACGGCACCCATCTGGTGAGCGCGGGCGCTGTCCACTATGAGCCGATGGGCATCTACGCGGGCAAGTCCTCCGATCTGGCGAACATCCCGGATGGCGCAACCATCGCCGTGCCCAACGACACCACCAACGAGTCCCGCGCGCTGGCGCTGCTGCAGGCCCAGGGCATCATCACTCTCTCCGCCGAGGCCGGTCAGACCGCGACCGCGCTGGATATCGCCGAGAACCCGCACAACATCGAGATCGTCGAGGTTGAGGCCGCGCAGGTTCCGCGCCAGCTGGCCGATGTGGACTTCGGCGTTATCAACTCCAACTACGCGCTGCAGGCCGGCCCTGACGTCGTCGGCACCGCCATCGCCGTGGAGGGCACC
Source organism: Clostridiales bacterium (assembly GCA_022787165.1). GTDB lineage: Bacteria > Bacillota > Clostridia > Christensenellales > Aristaeellaceae > Ventricola. The sequence goes on along the minus strand of JALFVL010000021.1, from coordinate 3,957 downwards.
GAGGTCGCCTATCCGAACATCGTCGCCATCCGCGAGGGCGATGACCGCGAGGAGCTCAAGACCCTGGTTGAGGTGCTCCAGAGCGACGATATCGTGAACTTCATCACCGAGACCTACGGCACTGCCGTCGTCCCGACCAAGTAATCTCCCAAAAACAGCACACAAAGAATCCCCGCTTTCAGGCACTCGCCCGGAAGCGGGGATTCTTTTGATGCATGCCGGAATCCCTTTCTCAATTCACATTGGGCCATTGCGGATTCACCGTCAGGTATCGCTTCGCGCAATAAAAAGCAGGTCAGCACGACAGCAGCCACACGCTTGCCGCGAGCATAATGGCAAGGCTCAACAGCGCCGCAGCGGGCGCGCTGATCTGAAACGCGAGGTGCTTCGTCTTATGGCGAAACACCCGCATGCCCAGAAAGGCCCCGACGCCGCCCATCAGCCAGGTGAAAAGCAGCAGCGTCCGCTCGGAAATGCGCCACTCGCCCCGCCTTGCACGGCGCTTGTCCACGCCGTAGAGGCAGAAGGTCACGGCGTTGAGCGCCAGAAAGAGCAGCCAGAGGCCGCCAGTCACGCGCGCGCCCATCATCCCTCGCTCTGCGTCCCGTCCTCCTGCGCGTCAGTGACGACGGTATCCGTCGACGACGGCAGCTGGTTCGGGGCGAGAATCGCCATAAACTCAATGCCGGTGATGGTCTCCTTCTCCAGCAGCACCTTGGCCGCCTCGTGGAGCTTGCCCTTGTTGTCGGTCAGGATGCGCATCGCGCGCTCATAGCACTGCGCGATGATCTGCTTGACCTCCACGTCGATGCGCGCCGCCGTCTGCTCGGAGCAGACGAGGTTCGCGTCGCCGCTGAGGTACTGACCGCTCTGCGTCTCCAGCGCCATCATGCCGAAGGTGTCGCTCATGCCCAGGCGCGTGATCATCATGCGGGCGAGCTTGGTCGCCTGCTCGATGTCGTTGCTCGCGCCGCTGGTGATGCGCCCGAAGATCAGCGCCTCCGCCGCGCGGCCGCCGCAGAAGGTCGTGATCTTGTCGAGGATCTGCTCCTTCGTCATCAGCAGGCGCTCCTCCTCGTCCACCTGCATCGTGTAGCCGAGCGCGCCGGACGTGCGCGGGATGATCGTGATCTTCTGCACGGGGGCTGCGTTCTCCAGCTTCGCCGCGACGAGCGCGTGGCCGATCTCGTGGTAGGAGACGGTCAGCTTGTCGCGCTGGGAGACGACGGCGTTCTTGCGCTGATAGCCGGCGATGACGATCTCGATCGCCTCCTCCAGATCGCGCTGGGAGACGGTCTTGCGTCCGTCCTTGACGGCGGCGATGGCGGCCTCGTTGATGACGTTGGCCAGTTCCGCGCCGGAGCAGCCGCTCGTCGCGCGGGCAATCTGCGTGTAGTCGATGCCGGGGTCGGTCTTGACCTCCTTCGCGTGAACGCGCAGGATGGCCTCGCGGCCCGCCAGATCCGGCAGCTCGACCGGAATGCGCCGGTCAAAGCGGCCCGGGCGCAGCAGCGCCTTGTCCAGAATCTCCGGGCGGTTCGTCGCCGCGAGGATCACGACGCCCTTGCCCGCGTCAAAGCCGTCCATCTCGGTGAGCAGCTGGTTGAGCGTCTGCTCGCGCTCGTCGTTGCCGCCCATGCCGGCGTTGTCGCGGCGCTTGCCGATGGCGTCGATCTCGTCGATGAAGACGATGCAGGGCGCCTTCTCGCCCGCCTGCTTGAACAGGTCGCGCACGCGCGCCGCGCCCATGCCGACAAACATCTCGACGAATTCCGAGCCGGAGATCGAGAAGAACGGCACCTTCGCCTCGCCCGCGACGGCCTTGGCCAGCAGCGTCTTGCCGGTGCCGGGAGGGCCGACGAGCAGCGCGCCCTTGGGCAGCTTCGCGCCGATGTCGCGGTATTTCTGCGGATCGTGCAGGAAATCGACGATCTCCTTGAGCGCGTCCTTGGCCTCGTCCTCGCCGGCGACGTCGTCAAACGTCTTGCCGGTCTGCGCCTCGACGTAGATCTTCGCGTTTGACTTGCCAAAGCTCATCGAGTTGCCGCCCATCCTCTGGCTCATCTTGCGGAACATGAACGAGCCCAGCGCGTAAAAGATCACCAGCGGGAGCACCCAGGAGAGCAGGAACTCGATGATCGGGCTCATCTGCTCCGGTACAACCTGACCAAAGGTCACGCCCGCGTCGAGCAGGCGCTCGACGATCTTGTCATCCGCCGTGACGCGGTTGGTGGTGTAGATGGTTGCCTTTCCGTCCTGAATCTGCTCCTTGGGTTCAAAGGCAATCTGCGTGTCGTTGATCTGAACCGTCTCAATCTCGTCGTTGGCAAGCATCTCGAGGAATTCGGAATACTCCACCTCTTTGACGCTGATGCGCTCAATCTGCGGGAACAGCAGCGCGTTGAGCAGCATGACCACGACCAGCGCAATGATGTAATAGACGATCAAGGGCTTCTTGGATCGATTGTCCTCATGCATGGCTTTTTCCTTTCAGGGATGGTCGCCCATCCCGGCTTGTGATGCTATCATGATACGACCCGCTCCGGGAAAAGTCAATTCAAACCGGCCGAAAGATACATTTTAGCCCGCACAATGTCGCCACGACCTGCTCTTTTTTTACCGTTTTGCAGCTTTTGTTTGCTTTGGCGCTCCGGCTTCTTTGTGCGCGATCAAAAAAGGAAGACCGCTCAGCGATCTTCCTCTTTGGTTGGCTTTCAATTCGGCTCTGCCGGATGGGGAAGCGGGCTTACTCCGCGTCCGCCGGCTCCTCGACGTCGTCAAAATCCAGGCCCTGCACCTCGGCGTTGTAGTCGACCTCCTCGGTCAGCGCCTCGCGAATGGACAGGCTGATGCGCTTGGCCTCGGTGTCCACCTTGAGCACCTTCACGCGCACGATCTGGCCGACCTGCACGGCGTCCTCCACCTTCGCGATGCGCTTGAGCGCGCACTGGGAGATGTGAACGAGACCGTCAAGGCCCGGCTCCAGCTCGACGAACGCGCCGAACGTGGTGATGCGCACGACCTTGCCCTCGACGATGGAGTCGACCGGGTACTTCTCCTCGGCGACCTCCCACGGCTGGGGCTGCAGCGCCTTCAGGCTCAGCTGGATGCGCTCCTTCTCCTTGTCCACGCCGATAATCTTGACCTGAACCTCCTGGCCCGGGGTCACGATCTCGGAGGGATGCTTCACGCGGTGCCAGGCGAGATCGGTCACATGGATGAGGCCATCCACGCCGCCGATGTCGACGAACGCGCCGAAGTCGGTCAGGCGGCGGACGATGCCCGTGACGATCTGATCCTTCTCGATCTTCTCCCAGGCCTTCTTCTTCTCGTCCAGCAGGTACGCCTTGCGGCTGGCGACAATGCGCTTCTTCGCCTTGTCCACCTCGATGATCTTGACGGTCATCGTCTTGCCCACGAACTCGCCGATGTTCTCGACGAAGCGGCGGGACAGGTGGGAAGCCGGGATGAACGCACGAACACCCATCACGTCGGCGATCAGGCCGCCGTTGACGGCCTCGCGGCCAGTGGCTTCCACGCAGGCGCCGGTGTCGTATTCAGCGACGAGCTTCTCCCAGTTCTTGGTGGCCATGACCTTGCGCTCGGAAAGGAGCACATAGCCTTCGCCATCGTTGAGCTTGACCACTTCGGCCTCGATCTCGTCGTCAACCTTGCAGTCGGTGGTGACCAGATCGTTCTTCTTGATGTAGCCATCAGCCTTGCCGGGAATGCTCACGACAACACCGTCATCGCTCACCTGGGCGACAACGCCTTTGACAACCTGACCGGGGCGGAACTTGATCATCGTCTCCTCGAGCATCGCGGCAAAGTCCTCGCTGCTGTCGGAAACCAGATTCTTTTCCATGTCGTTCATGCGGGTACTACCTCCTCAAGTATCTCTGCCGGGCCGGGGAGGCCCGGAAATGATACATACTTTATTGGTTCACGGCGGCGGCG
>JALFVL010000002.1 GCA_022787165.1 Clostridiales bacterium | reverse complement strand
TTGCGAACGGGGTTCGCTCGGGACGCTTTGCCTGCCTGTTTCCCGCACAGCGGGCGGCAGGCTTCGGTCCTCCTTAGATCCCTCTTGACTCCCTATAACCCCCTTGAAACGACCAGGGCTGTGGCCCTGGACCCGGGGCTGCATGAAGACTTTGAAAACAAAATCAATTTTGAAATAGTTTATTTTTTGAGATTGAGTTTTTTCTGAGTTCCAATTTCCAATTCGACAACCAAAGGAACATCGTATGAAACAGAAGCATCGCTTTTTGACCGCGCTGTGTCTGGCGCTTTGCCTGTCCCTGTGCGCCCCCGCCTGCCCGGCACAGGAGGCGCAGGGCGAAACGACCCCGTCGGAGGGCGCCCAGCCTGAGCAGGCGTACAGCCGGACGATCACCATCGACGGCTTCGGAGACTTCGTCTATTACGCGCAGAACGACCCGGACTGGGACAGGTCGCTCTATGAGCCGCGCTTCAGCAAGAACTACCGCGTGATGCACGGCGGCGGCTGCGCGCCGACGGCGGCGGCCATCGCGATAGCCAACCTGCTTACGCCGCAGGAGCTGCCGGCGCTGCTTGAGCAGGCCGCCGACCCGGAGACGGGCTTTCCGTACTGCCCCTGCGCGGTCAACGCGTTTGACCACTATGGCAACGAGCATGGAATCACCGACCCCCGGACGCCGGAGGATTTCCGCGCGGCGCTGCCGGTCATCTTCGCCTCCTACGCCACGGGCAACAACGCGCAGAGGCTGGTGCTGCGCAAGCGGGACGGCTTTGGCACCTCGACGCTGATCTTTGAGACGCTTGCCAACGCGTATGGCCTGACCTATCGGGGGTATGATGACTGGGAGGACGCGCTGGCCGTGCTGCAAAGCGGCGGCGTGGTTGTCACCTGCGTGACCAGGGGCATCTTCACCAGCTCGTCGCATTTCATGGTCATCGCCGCCGCGGATGAGGAATACGTCTACATCCTCGATCCCCTCATGCGGGAGGGCTATGAGCGGGACACGAGCCATCTGCTCGAGGTCGTCGAGCCGGGGCTGGTGCGCGGGAAGACGAAGGACATGCTGCGCATGGGCCTCTCCTCGTTTTACACGATGAAGCGGCCGGAGGAATAAGCGGAAGGCGGGGAAAAGCCGTGGTCATGCGGTTTTTGAGGTATTCTCTGGAGCGCGGGCGCAAGATCTGCGTCGTCACGCTGGGTGAAGCGGGGCGCATGGAGCGGCGCAACCTGCTCGTCACGGCCATCGACGAAGGCGGCGAAGGCTTTACGGCGCGCCTGCCTGGCCGTAAGCGGGAGACGCATATCGCGCTTGGCGACGTGCTGACGGCTGCCTACGCGCGCGGCGATACCGGCGAACTGGAATAAATGCACAGCGGCCTCCATCAGGCGCGAAGCGAAGAAGGGAGTCTGAGGGAGGAAATCCCTCAGGCAGGTCATAGGGCGGCAGCCCTATCGTATTCTTCATAATCAATAAAAAACGTAGTCTCAGAGCAGACCGCGAAGCGGTCTACGATTGAGACGGGTTCTGCTCTGCAAAGCGGACATCCAAATCCAATGTACAGCAGAAACAATTCATGCGCGGAGGAATCGGTTCAATGACGGATCTGTATATCTTCTTTCAGATGGGCGAATGGATCGGCACGGCGGCGTTCGCCGTTTCCGGCGCGATGGTCGCCATCGACAAGCGGACGGATATCTTCGGCGTGATCCTGCTCGCCGTGATTACGGCGCTGGGCGGCGGCACGCTGCGCGACATGCTCATCGGCCATTTTCCGCCGAGGATGTTTTCAAACTTCCATTATGTGCTGCTCGCGACGCTCTGTGCCATGACGGTCTTCGTGCTCGCGCGTATCTACAAGGATCAGTTCGTGCGCAAGGAGCCGCTCATCGAGCAGATCAACAACGTGTTTGACGCGATCGGCCTGGGCGTTTTCGCCGTCTCCGGCGCGCGCATCGGCATGGAGGCGGGCTTTGAAAGCAACATCTTCCTCGTCACATTTCTGGGCATGACGACCGCCGTGGGCGGGGGCATGCTGCGCGACGTGCTCATTCAGGAGATACCCTTCGTGCTCAAGAAGCGCGTGTATGCCGTGGCGGCGATCGCGGGCGCGCTGTCCTTCACGCTGCTGTGCCGCGCGGGTGTCGCCTCCAACCTCGCCTATGCCGCGGGGTGCCTGCTGACGACCGCGCTGCGCCTTCTGGCGACCGTGTTCCGCTGGAATCTGCCCAAGGCGATATGAGTTTGCGGCGTATGGCCGGACACAGATAAAGGCTGGAAGAGGTTTCCCTCCCCAGCCTTTACTCATACCTTCTAAACCGGCATGATGCCGGTTGCATTTCCGACGAAGTGATGGTTGTCCAGTTGCTTTGTGCCCGAGACCGGAGCCTTGCAGATGAACTTACAGAGTAAACCCCCGCTCACTCCGCCTGCGCGGCGCCGCCGGAACGGCGCTTGCGCAGGCCCTTGAAGGAGCGGATCGTGCGGAAGCTGTGGCGCAGCTTGTAGAGCTGGACGGCGCACAGCAGCAGCAGCATGATGGTCACAAACACGAGGATGTTCGTCCGGGAGAAGCCCGTGAGTATGCCCAGCAGCGTGACGGCGAGGCTGAGCACGGTCAGCGCGAGCAGCCCGAATGCGTTGATTTTACGGCGCTGGATAAAGTCGCGCAGCTTTTCCCGGTTGACAGTCGCGGAAAAATGGCGCTTGACAGCATGCTTCATGAAAGACATCCCCCTGAGCCAAGGCATTCTGCGCGGCAAGGCGCATGGAATGCGGTTTCTATCCCATTATATTTCGGGAACCGGCGTCAAATTCCTGTTAAGATCGCGTGAAAAAAGAGGAGTCAGTTTTCTGTGGGGGGTTGCGGAGATAACCCGTCTCAATCGTAGGCCGCAAAGCGGCCTGCTCTGAGACTACGTTTTTGGAATGATTGGGATACGATAGGGCTGCCGCCCTGTGACCCGCCAAGGGGCTGAGCCCCTTGACCCCTGTTCGCTTCGCGGCGGTGGACGTTTTTCTGTACATGATACAAAGATATCCACAGCTTTCCGCAAAGCTGTGGATATCTTTTGTAAAGCCTTATGCCTGGGCGTCGCCGGCCGCGCGCACGGCGCAGTCCGCCATCCAGGCCGTCGCCAGCGGGAGAATGGCCTCGTCGACCTTGAACAATCCGTGGTGGTGCGCCGCCGTGCAGCCCTTTTCCGGCGCGTTCATGCCCACCTGCACATAGCAGCAGGGGCCAATGGCGCGATAGTCGGCAAAGTCGTCCCCGAGCATACTCGGCTCCTGCATCTGAATCTTTTCCGGCGGGACGAGCGCCTGCGCGGCCTCACGGGCCAGCTGCGCCAGGCGCGCGTCGTTGACCGTCACGCCGCAGACCTGGTTCATCTCGATCTCCGCCGTGCAGCCGTGGGCGTGGGCGACGTCGTGAATGATCCGCGAGAACGTGCTCAGCAGCGTCTCATGCACGGCGTCGTCAAAGCAGCGCAGCGTGCCCTCGAGCACGGCGTCCTGCGCGATGATGTTGCAGCGCGTGCCCGCGTGGAAGGAGCCGATCGTCACGACGACGCTCTGCATCGGCGAAATGAAGCGGGAGGGGATGTGCTGAAGGCTCTGCACGATGGCCGCGCCCGCTGCGATGGGGTCGATGCAGGCGTCCGGCACGGCGCCGTGGCCGCCCCGGCCGTGGATCGTGACCTTGAACATGTCCGGCGCGGCGCAGACGCCGCCCGCGGAGGCATGCAGCGTGCCCGTCTCATAGGGGCTCCAGACGTGCAGCGCGTAGAACGCGTCGATGCCGTCGGCGACGCCCGTCGCGATGACCTCCTTCGCGCCGCGCTCGCCCTCCTCGGCGGGCTGGAAGATGATTTTGTAGACGCCGGGCAGTTCGCTGCGGTGCGCGGCCAGCAGCAGCGCCGTGTAGACGCCCACGGTCGTGTGCGCGTCGTGGCCGCAGCCGTGCATCATGCCGTCGATTTTCGATTTGTAGGGCAGGTCGGTCAGCTCCTGCATTTGCAGGGCGTCCGTGTCAAAGCGCAGGCCGATCGTCCTGCCGGGCTTTTCCCCGCGGATGACGGCGACCGTGATGTTGTCCTTCGGGCAGAGCAGCTCGATGCCCGGCACGGACAGCGCGCGGCGCACCTGCGCGTTCGTGCGCACCTCGCCGTGGGACGGCTCGGGATACTGGTGCAAATCCTCAAACATGGCGCACATGCCGGCGTAGGCGGAGCGGGCTTCGGAAAGAAAATTCATGCTCATCCAGCTTTCCTGTGTTATGGATGGGTATAGGATTCGTCGTCTTTCAAAAAACTCCTCTTTTTGGACGCCTCAAAACCTATCAAAATGATCAGGATGGTTATAGCTTCAGACTATGACCAATCATATTATTTTTATTCTTGCCTATGCGTCTGTGAGCAGGTATAATGAAGCTCGCCGCTTTGGGCCCTGGCCCGGGCGGCTGGGAAATAAAGACGGAAGGAACAACCACATGATTGAATTGCGTCAGGTCTGCAAGACGTTTGAGACCGGGGCGAAGGAGGCGAACGTCCATGCCGTCCGGGATGTGTCGCTGACCATCGAGGACGGCGAAATCTTCGGCATCATCGGCTTTTCCGGCGCGGGCAAGTCGACGCTCGTGCGCTGCATCAACCTGCTGGAGCGGCCGACGAGCGGTCAGGTGATCCTGGATGGGCAGGACCTGACGAAGCTGAGCGAGCGCGAGCTGCGCGAGGCGAGGAAGCGCATCGGCATGATCTTCCAGCACTTCAACCTCATGAAGTCGCGCACGGTCTATGAAAACGTCGCCTACCCGCTGCTCTTTTCGAAGCTGAGCCGGGAGGAAAAGCGCGAGAAGGTCATGGGCCTTTTGCGCATCGTCGGGCTGGAGGAGAAGGAAAAGGCGTATCCGAGCCAACTCTCCGGCGGGCAGAAGCAGCGCGTCGCGATTGCCAGAGCGCTGGCCAACGACCCGAAGGTGCTGCTGTGCGACGAGGCGACCAGCGCGCTTGACCCGCAGACGACCGGGGATATTCTGAAGCTCCTGCGCGAGCTCAACGAATCGCTGCATCTGACCATCGTGCTCATCACGCATGAGATGGCCGTCGTCAAGCAGATCTGCACGCGCGTGGCCGTCATGGAGGATGGGCGGGTCGTCGAGGAGGGGAGCATCTACGATGTCTTCTCAAGTCCGCAGCAGCCGATTACGGGCCGCTTCATCCGCACGACGACGCATATTGACAGCGTCGAGGAAATTCTGCGCACGAATCCCGCGTCGCTGGGCGTCGGGAAGGGCGATGTCGTCGTGCGCTACGACTGCGCTGGCGACAGCGCGTCGCAGGCGGTCGTCTCGCGCCTCTCGCGCGAATACGGCGTGGATATCTCGATCATCTTCGGCAACGTCGAAATGCTGCTGGGCACGCCGTTCGGGACAATGATCGTCGTCTTCCGCGGCGGGGAGGAGAATGTCGCCGCCGCGCTTGAGGCGTTCCGCGCGTGCGCGAACCGAGTGGAGGTGATCTGCCGTGGCTGAGCTTTTGAGCGGCATCATGCCCAACGTCGTCAAGACCTTTCCGGAGATGACCAGGGCGCTTGTTCAGACGCTGCAAATGGTCGGCACCAGCGCGCTGTGGAGCGCGGTGTTCGGCGTGTTCTTCGGCGTCGTGCTCGTGGTGAGCGCGCCGGGCGGCATCATGGAAAATAAGGTCGTCTATGCCGTGCTCGACAAGGTCATCAACGTCTTCCGCTCGATCCCGTTCGTCATCCTGATCGCGCTGCTGCTGCCGCTGACGCGCGTCGTCATGGGCACCTCCATCGGCACGAAGGGCGCGATCTTTCCGCTGGTCATCGGCACGATTCCGTTCTTCTCCCGCCAGATTCACAGCGCGCTTTGCGAGGTGGACAGGGGCGTCGTCGAGGCGGCGCAGGCGATGGGCTCCGGCCCGTGGGAGATCGTCCTGCGCGTGTATCTGCGCGAGGGGCTGGGCGGCATGATCCGCGGCGCGACGATCACGATCATCAACCTCATCGCGCTCTCCGCGATGGCCGGGTGCGTCGGCGGCGGCGGTCTGGGCGACTATGCCATCCGCTACGGCTTTCAGCGCTTCCAGACGGATGTGACGATCGTGACGGTCATCGTCCTGCTGATCCTGGTGACGCTCATCCAGTCCATCGGCAACGCGCTGACCCGGCGGCTGCCGTAAGGGCGCTGCCCGGCGGCAGCCGGACATTTCTTGCAGTGTATCGCGCCTGTGCGCGTTCCTGAATGGGCGTAGGCCCCGAACAAAAGGAGGAATATATCATGAAGAAGCTTCTTACTCTGGCGCTGGCCGCCGTGCTGTGCCTTTGCTGCGCGCTGGCGCTGGCGCAGACCGTGAAGGTCGGCGTCGTCGGCGAGAACAACGAGCAGTGGGAGCAGGTCATCATCCCGACCCTCGCCAAGGAGGGCATTGACATCGAGCTGGTCAAGTTCTCCGACTACATCATCCCCAACGAGGCGCTGGCCAACGGCGACGTCGACCTCAATGCCTTCCAGCACTACAACTTCATGAACAACTGGAGCAAGGAGCATGGCGTGGAGCTGGTTGCCGTCTGCGACACGCTGATCGCGCCGCTGTGCATCTACTCCCAGAAGTACACCTCGCTGGATGAGATCAAGGATGGCGACGGCATCGCGATCATGAACGACGTCGTCAACGAGGCGCGCGCGCTGCGCATGCTCGAGGCGACCGGCCTGATCAAGCTCAAGGATGACATCACCGACCTGGCGACTGTCGCGGATATCGAGGAGAACCCGAAGCACCTCGTCTTCAACGAGATGGAGGCCGCGCTGACCGCCTCGGCGATGAGCGACCCGTCCATCGCCATCGCGTTCCTCAACGGCACGCACGCCAAGGACGCGGGCCTGACCAACGATCAGGCGCTCTATATGGAGCAGTATGACCCGAATAACCCCGACATGCACGGCATCATCAACGTCATCGCCGCGCGCGCCGACCGCGCCGACGATCCGGTCTTTGCCCGCATCGCGGAGGTCTATCATTCCGACGAGGTGCGCGCGCTGTTTGACACCGTCTACAAGGGCGTGTATATCCCGGCGTGGGAGTAAGCGCTTTCAGCAAAAGAACAGTAAAAGAAAAAGAGGGATCAGGGGACATCGTCCTTTGATCCCTCTTGTTTTTCAGCGGTCTCAGGCCACGGCTCACAGATTCGCGGCCACGACGCGCTCGATATGGGCCTTCTGTTCATCCGTCAGCGTCGGGAACGGCGCGCGGCAGGTGCCGCAGTCGATGCCCTGCACCTTCAAGATGTGCTTGATCGACGGGAACAGCGAGCAGGAGACGAGCGCCTCCATGATGTCGTTGGCGCGGCGCTGAAGCGCCTGTGCCAGCGGGATGTCGTGCGCGGCATAGGCCGCCTCGAGCTTTGTGAACAGCGGCAGCGTGAAGTTGAAGGTCGAGCCGATGGCGCCGTCCGCGCCGAGCATCCGCGCGCCGATATAGACCTCGTCAAAGCCGCCGTAGATGACCAGCTCCGGATTGAGGCTGTGGATGCGCTCCATCTGGTGCAGGTTGAGGCTCGTCTGCTTGACGCCGGCGATCGTGCCGTCGGTCAGCATGGCGCGGATGTCCGGGTCATAGATGTCAAGCTCGATGCCCGTGTTGCCCGGGAAGTTGTACAGAAACAGCGGCAGATCGACCGCCTCGCGCAGCGCGGCAAAGTAGCGCGCGATGTTCTTCATGCCGAATTTGTAGTAATACGGCACGGTCGAGATCATCGCGTCATAGCCAAGCGCCTTCGCGGCCCGCGCGTACTCGAGCGCCTCCTGCGTGGAGATGGAGGCGACGGAGGCGATGAGCTTCGTGCCCTGCCGCCCGGCGTAGCCCGCCGCGGCCTCAAGGCCCTGTATGCGCTCCTCATGGCTGAGCATCGGGCATTCGGCGCTGCTGCCGCCGATCAGGAAGCCCGCCGCGCCCTGCGCGATGGTCCTGTCCATGAGCCTGTGCAGCGCGTCGGGGTTAAAGCGCCCTTCGCCGTCAAACGGCGTGACTGCGGCGACGAAAAAGCCGCCCATTCCCTGCATCTTTTTCATCCTGGGTTCTCCCTTTCTTTCGTTGGTCTGTATCTGTGCCGCAGCGCCGCCTCATGCCCGGCGGACGCTGCCATGCGTGACGATGTATTGCTCCTGCGCGGCCTCAAGCAGCGGGGCGTCCGCTTTTTCGTCGTCCGTGTACATCGCGCGGACGGTGAATTCGCCCAGGGCCTCGCGGATGCGCCGCAGCTTTTCCTCGCCCTTGCAGTTTTGGCCGGTCAGCGCGCCGGTCGCCTCGTCGCAGCGCGTGCCGATGAGCGTATGGCAGCAAAGCAGCTTTGCCGCGTGGCGCAGCTCGAATTCCGGCGACGCGGAGGCGATGACGATGGGCAGGTCGCGCGGCGTCCTGTCAAACCACGCGCCCAGCTTTTTGCGCGTCGCCTCCTCCTGCCAGAAGCGCTCCGCCTCCTGCGTCAGCGAAAAGCGCTTGGCCATCTCGCCAAAGAGCACGGTCTTGAACTGCGTCAGCGTGCTTTTTTTTGCCGCGACGCGCAGCGCCGCTGCCAGCACGCGCGGCAGCGCCGCAATCGCGCCGGGATGGCGGCGCAGACAGTAGAGCGTGAAGTCGACCGTCGAATCGCCGTCGTAAATCGTTCCGTCAAAGTCGTATACGTCAATGAGCATCGAAGCAAGCCTCCCGCGCAGGTCATCCTGATTGCCTTTCAGTATAGCATCTTTTGGAGCAAATGAAAAGCGGGTTTGGATGACCCGCTGCGGCGGCTGGCCTTGCCCAGCGGAGCGCGTCCCCCCTAAATGAGAATTGCGTTCTGAATGCTTTAGACAATCCTCAAAAACACGCTCGCGCGAACCGCCGCGCGCGCATATTTCTCCGGCCAATTCCGCTTTTCCCAGTCGGGAATGGAAAGGCTCCCGCGCACGGCGATACGCCCAAAGCCCAGCGCGTCGCAGGAGAGCGCTTGCAGCTTCTGCATGAGGTTGACGGCGCGCTGCTCGATGTCCGCGGCGAGCGCCGCCTGCGTCAGCGCCTCCCCGCCTGCTTCGAGCGACAGGCTGATGCGCACGCGGGCGCAGAGCGTGCCGTCCTGCGCGATCGTCCGCCGGGCGCGGGAGGCGATGTTCACGCGATACTGCGCGCCGCCCACGACGATGGTGCGCGAGCGCGAGCGGCCCATCAGCAGGCAGAGCAGCGACGTCTCGCTGCCGGTGAGCGTGCCGGTCATCCTCGCGCCGGAGAACAGCGCGCTGCCGAGGTATTCGTTTTGCGCGGGCGAGGTGCGCGGCAGATGGCCGGGCAGGCGGTCGGTCTCCTCCGCGCCGGGGAGGACGAGCGTGGCGGAAAAGTCGTTCCCGGCGGCGTAGACGGCCGCCGCGTCGCAGACGCCGGATTCCATCGCGGCGATGACGGCGGAGAGCTGCGCGCCTGGCGGAATCGTGTCGATTTTGGAGAAGTTTTCAAAGAGCACCTTGAGATACTTGGACAGGCGAACGCCCAGCAGCGCGTGCTGGCGGCGGATGAAGTCGCCCGCGTCGTCGGGCGTGATGACGACGATGGCCTCGCCGTTGGCCCGGTACATCGCGTGAATCTCCTTGAGGATGGGGAGGGTCGCCTCCGTCCTGGCGATGGTCTCGCTCAGGACGATCTCCTGGAGCTGGGAGAGGTTGACGGTGCGCGGGGTCGTCGCGCTGAGCAGATTGAGCGCGCGCAGGCAGCTGGGCGCCGTCGCGCTGAGCACGACATAGCCCGGCTCGGTCTGCTCGGCGTCCTCGCTCTGTCCGGAGGATGGCGTTTTTTCCTCGCTGCCCGCGTCCTCCTCGCTCTGCGCGCCGCCGGTCGCGGCGTCCTGCGAGCCGGAGAGCGCCTTGACCGTCACGGTCAGGTTGCCGTCCTGCGCCGGGTCGACCGCCATCGCGATCACGAACAGACAGCTCTCGATCTCCTGCCCGCCGGAGCAGCCGCCAAGCAGCAGCGGCAGGAGCAGCAGGATGAGAAAAAGGGATGGTCTTTTCATGGGCTGGTTTGACCTCTTGTCTTTACAATCTGGTTGGAATCCACTGTCAGACTCATGGACAACCGGGTTTTGTTTTGCTTGAATTTATGCTTTGCGGACTCGAACCCGTCTCAATCGTAGGCCGCGTGGCGGCCTGCTCTGAGACTGCGTTTTCTTGGAATGATCAGGGCTGCTGCCCTGAAACCCGCCTGAGGCGCCGCCCCAGACCCCGCAAGGGGCTTAGCCCCTTGACCCTTTTTTCGCTTCGCGCGGTGATTCAATGTTTTCCTATTCCCATTGCGGCGATGGTCGCCGGAACGATCAGAAACGGCGCGGCGGCGAACAGCGGCCGCATGCCCAGGCATGCCAGCCCCCAGAGCGCGAGCGCGCAGAGGCCAAAGCAGACGGCGAGCGCGGCATGCCGCTTCCGCAGTGCGGGCAGCGCGAGAGAAAGCGCCTGCGCGCCGGCGCTTAAAAGCGCGCCCGCGCCCACGAGCAGCGCCGCCGTTTGCGTGAGCACGAGCGCCGTGCGCGACAGCCCGCCGCCCGGCGCGGCGGCGCAGGTCAGGCGCATCCGCGCGCCCCAGACGCTCAGCCCCCGAAGCGTCTCATAGGGGGCGCACAGCGACAGCGCCAGCAGCATGGCCGCGCCCAGCAGCGCGCCGCAGGCGACGCGCCGCGCGAAGAAGCCCGCTTTCGGCGGCGGGCAGGCCGCCAGCTGCTCGCGTGTCAGCTCCGGCGGGGGCAGCAGGAGCATCAGCGCGGGCGAGGCGGCGCACAGCCCGCAAAGCGCCGAGAAGAGCAGCGGCCCCGGGCCCATGCCCAGCAGCGGGAAGAGCCCGGCGCCCTGCTGCGTGACGGCCGGCCCCGCCGTCAGCGCGAGCAGCAGCAGCGGCAGCACATAGCGCAGCGCAAAGGCGAGGCGGCAGACCCCCGCGCCGCCGCTGAGCGCGCACAGAAGCGCCCCCAGCAGCGAGCAGACCATCGCGAAGGACGTCTGCGCCTGGGGCAGCAGCGACTGCTGCGCCAGCGAGGCGAGCGCCGCGAGCAGCAGCACGCAGCCGCCCAGCAGCGTCAGCGCGAGCAGCGCGGCGGGGATTCGCCCCGCCGGGCGTTTTTCCTCTGCCTGCTGCGCGTGGGCGCGCAGCGCCTGCGGGGCGCGCGCAGCGAAGAGCAGGGAGAGCGCCGCGCCGGGCAGCGCTGCGAGCCAGGCGGCGTTGAGCGCGAGCGGCATGAGCAGCCCCGCCCCGGCGGCAAAGACCATCGCGCCGGTCGCGGCGGCGGCGGCGCAGGCGCGCGCGCGCAGGGAGGCGCGCACCCGGCGCGCCGTGACGTCATCCGTCTTCGTTGTGTCCGGCAAAAAAAGCCCTCGCTTTCTGGAACCTGAGCGGCAGGCGCAGCAGGAAATCGGGCGAATGCCGCCTGTGCGGCGTGAGCGGCGCGGTCAGCGGCGAGCCGATGGAATTCATCGCGCAGGCGGCGCACAGCAGCGAAAGCGTGACGATCGCCATGAGGTAGAGCCCGCCCGCGGCCCCTGCCGTCAGCAGGATCAGCTGCACGAGCTTGAGCCCGACGGAGAGCGCGTAATTGGGCACGCAGAAGCCGCCCAGGCCGCTGGCCGCCACGACGATGAGCAGCAGCGGGCTGACGATGTCTGCGCTGACGGCGCTCTGCCCGAGGATCAGGCCCGAGACGATGCCCAGCGCGTTGCCCATTTCGCCCGGCGCGCGCAGCCCCGCCTCGCTGATCAGGTCAAACGCCAGCGTCATCAGCAGCGCCTCCAGGTATGCCGGCGTCGGCACGCGCGAGCTCGTCTCATACACGCTGGTCAGCAGCATGGGCGAGAGCAGCTCCTGATGAAACCGCAGGACAGCCAGATACATCCCCGGCAGGAACAGATGGATCATCACGCCCAGCAGCCGCACGAGGCGCAGAAACGTGCCGTACTGCCAGCGCATGGAGCTGTCGTCCGGCGTGTGCATCTGGTGGTAGATCGTCGAGGGCGCGCCCAGCGCGGCGGGGGAGCCCTCCGTCAGCACGACGACCTGCCCCTCCGCCAGGAACGAGGCGGCCCTGTCCGGGCGCTCCGTGCGCACGCACTGGGGAATCAGCGCCATCGGGTGCTCCTCGATGAGCTGCTCGACCTCGCCGCTGGTCAGCGCGAAGTCGTAGTCGCAGCGCTCCAGCCGCCCCCGGATGCGCGAGATCATCGCTTCGTCCGCCGTGCCGCGCAGATACAGCAGTGCGCAGCGCGTCTTCATCCTGCCGCCCGCCTGCACGAACTCCGTCGTCAGCTCCTCGCGCTGCACGATGCGCCGCAGCAGCGTGATGTTCGTGCGGATGGACTCCGTGAAGCTCTCGTGCGGCCCGAGGACGACCTTTTCCGCCTCCGGCCTGCCGACGCTGCGCTTGTCAAACCCGCGCGTGTCCATGATGGCAGCCTCGGCGCAGCCCTCGCACAGCAGCGCCGTCTGCCCGCTGAGCACATCCGTGAGCAGCGCGTCGACGCGCGTTTCCATCTTTACCGGCAGCACGGACACGGCGTGCGCCATCAGAAAGGCGACGCGCTCCTCTTCAGCGACGTCCTCCCCGGCGGACGCGGGCAGGTCCATGCAGGGCTTGAGGATATTCTCGTCGACCGTCGTCACATTGACCATGCCGTCGATGGCCACGACGGCGGATTCAAACGCGCCCGAGCGGAACCGGCGGATCAGCACATCGGCGTTCCCCGGCGCGCCCAGGCGCGCGCGCAGCACGTCAAGGTCGCGCGAGAGCCGCCCGCAGAGCACAATCGCGTCGTCGCACATGGGCAGCGCCTCCCTTCGTGTTTCTGCTTTGCTCCGGGATAGGCTTTCCCGTTTTCAGGGCCTTCATACATCGTCAGACCACTTGTCAAACCTGACTGACTTTTTCGTGTGTTGTCTTCCCATTCTTGCGCGGAAATCTGGCCTTTCGAAAAAAAATGTGCTATACTGTATAGGCCAACCTTTGATATTCGTTGGAAAGAGGAGGTTTTTCCCATGCAACTGACCGTTCGCCAGCCTTCTGCGTCCGCGGACGCCAAGCACTATACCACAGACCGCCTTCGCAGCGAGTACCTCATCGAGACGGTGTTCGCTCCCGACGAGGCGCTGCTCACCTATTCGCACTTTGACCGCATCATCGCGGGCGGCGTCATGCCCGTGAAGACGAGCGTCGAGCTGACCGGCTGCAAGGAGCTGGCCTCCGACACGTTCCTGCAGCGCCGTGAGATGGGCGTCATCAACATCGGCGGCAAGGGCAGCATCACCGTCGACGGCGAGGTCTACGACCTCAAGCAGTACGACGGCCTCTACGTCGGCATGGGCGCCAAGACCCTGAGCTTTGCCAGTGAGGACCCTCAGAACCCGGCGAAGTTCTACATCAACACCTGCCCGGCGCACAAGACCTACCCGACCGTCAAGATCGACATCGACAAGGCCAACAAGCGCCCGCTCGGCTCCGTGGAGACCTGCAACAAGCGCGTCATCAACCAGTACATCCATCCGGCGGTCATGCAGAGCTGCCAGCTGTGCATGGGCATGACGCAGCTCGCCCCGGGCAGCAACTGGAATTCCATGCCCTGCCACACGCACGAGCGCCGCATGGAGGTCTACTTCTATTTCGATCTCAAGGACAACAACATCGTCTTCCACATGATGGGCGAGCCGACCGAGACGCGCCATCTGGTCATGCACAATGAGCAGGCCGTGATCTCCCCGTCCTGGTCGATCCACACCGGCGTGGGCACGAGCAACTATACCTTCATCTGGGGCATGTGCGGCGAGAACCAGGAATTCGACGACATGGACAACATCGACCCCATCGACCTGCGCTAAGCGGGCTGTGCCCGCACCCGCTTCCGAACGGGTTTTATAGTGCGAGCGGCTCTGTGCTCGCTGCAAGCGGCTAAGGCGGGCAGTGCCCGCACCCGCTTCCGAAGGGCGTTGCAGGTGCTTGAGGCTCTGTGCTCGCCGCAAGCGGCTGGGGCGGGCTGTGCCTGACCCACTTCTGAAGGGCGTTGCGGGTGCTTGAGGCTCTGTGCCCGCCGCAAGACACGATATGTGATTACAGACATCAATCAAGGAGGATGCTTCCCATGAACAGCTTCATCAACAAGTTCAGCCTCGAGGGCAAGATCGCCCTGGTCACCGGCGCTTCCTACGGCATCGGCTTCGCCATCGCCACCGCGTTTGCCGAGGCGGGCGCGACCATCGTCTTCAACGACATCAACCAGGACCTGGTCAACAAGGGCCTGGCCGCCTATGCCGAGAAGGGCATCAAGGCGCATGGCTACGTCTGCGACGTGACCAATGAGGAGGCCGTGCAGGCGACCGTCGCCAAGATCCGCGAGGAGGTCGGCATCATCGACATCCTGGTCAACAACGCCGGCATCATCAAGCGCATTCCGATGCTCGAGATGAAGGCGGAGGACTTCCGCAAGGTCATCGACGTCGACCTGAACGCGCCGTTCATCGTCTCCAAGGCCTGCATCCCGGGCATGATCGAGAAGGGCCATGGCAAGATCATCAACATCTGCTCCATGATGTCCGAGCTGGGCCGCGAGACCGTCTCCGCCTACGCGGCGGCCAAGGGCGGCCTCAAGATGCTGACCCGCAACATCTGCTCCGAGTACGGCAGCGCGAACATCCAGTGCAACGGCATCGGCCCGGGCTACATCGCGACCCCGCAGACCGCGCCGCTGCGCGAGCGCCAGGCGGACGGCAGCCGCCATCCGTTCGACGCCTTCATCCTCGCCAAGACGCCGGCCGAGCGCTGGGGCGATCCCGAGGATCTGCAGGGCCCGGCGGTGTTCCTCGCCTCCGACGCGTCGAACTTCGTCAACGGCCACATCCTCTACGTCGACGGCGGCATCCTCGCCTACATCGGCAAGCAGCCGTAATCCTCTTTTTGCAAGACAGGCGGCAGGCCTCTCCTTTGGAGGGGCCTGCCGTTTTGTGATCTTTCCTGATCCCTCTTGCCCAGCGGAGCGCGTCTCCTCGTCTTGAACCCCTTCCCCTCTTCTGCTATAATGGCATCGTTTGATCATTCCCCCGGTTTGCCGGAGAAACAACGAGGTTTTTCTTATGACACAAGCGGAACAGAGCTGCGCGCTTGACGCGCTGTGCAGCGCGGCGCAGCTCATGCTGGAAAACGGCGCGGAGACCTATCGCGTCGAGGAGACGGCGCGGCGCATGGCGACGGGCTTTTGCCTGACGGGCGTGAGCGTCGCGGCGCTGCCGACGCTGATCTTTGTGGAGGCGGAGGGCAAGACGCGCATCCTGCGCATCAGCCGCCGCGGCACGAACATGACGCGCATCGAGCGGACGAACGACATCTCCCGGCGTGTGGAGCGCGGCGAAATGACCGCGCAGGAGGCCGGATGCGCGCTGCGGCAGATTGCCGCGGCCCCGGGCGCGCCGCAGCGGACGATGCTGCTCGCCTACGCCGTGACCTCGGCGTCCTTCAGCCTGCTCTTTGGCGGTGGGCCGGGCGCGTTTGCTGTCGCGTTTTTGATCGGCCTGGCTGTGCAGGCCGTGCAGCCGCTCTTTGCGCGCGTCGAGATGGGCGTGCTGCTTGGCAACTTCGCCGGCGGCTTCATCACTGCCGTGCTTGCGCAGGCGCTTGCGGCGCGGCTTCCCTATGGCGACGTCAACGCGGTCATCGCCGGAGGCATCATGCCGCTGCTCTCGGGCCTGCTGATGACGACCGCCATGCGTGACACGATGTATGGCGATTTGATCTCGGGCGTCACGCGCGCGGTGGAGGCGCTGCTGCTGGCAGTCGCCGTCGCGCTGGGCGTCTATGTGGGCCTGACGGCCGTGTCGATGATGGGAGGGGTGCTGCTGTGATGCATGAGCTGCTCGTCGGGGCTGCCGGCGCGTTCGGCGGCACGATCGGCCTGGCTTGCCTGCTCAACGCGCCGAGGCGGACGCTGCTGCCCTCGTCGCTCATCGGCGTGCTGGGGTATGTGCTCTATCTGCTGCTGAGCCTCGCCGCAGGCCAGAGCATGATTTTCAGCTATTTTCTCTCGACGGTCGTCATCGCCGTCATCTGCGAGATTGCGGCGCGCGTCATGCGCACGCCCACGACGATCTTCCTGCTCAGCGCGCTCGTGCCGCTCGTGCCTGGCTACAGCTTCTACCGCGCGATGCTCGCGCTGGTGGAGGATCAGGGCGCGGCCGCGGCGGCCAGCGGCCTTCAGGCCGTGCAGATCGTCGGCGCGATTGCCGTCGGCGCGGCGGTCACGACGGTCGTCTTCCGCGCCCTGGGCATGCGCTGGGGAGAGCAGCATGCCGCGAGAGGGCGCTGAGCCGCGAAACTCGCATGGTCGAGGCATTCGGACGCTCCTTGCGATTCCCGGCGTTGTGCATGGTGGATTTGAGGCGGACAGCCACGGCAGGGGTGGTCGTCAGGCTTGTAGGTGAGCCGCTCAATGTCGATTGTCAGGCTGTTCATCCGCTCGGAAACATAATCAATCCTGCTCTGGTCATTTCATAGGAAAAACTGTGATCATCATGAAGAATGCCCTCTCCGTCCCGGCGTTGCCGTGACACCTCTCCCATAGGGAGAGGCAAGGGCTATCACCAACAATTCAGGTCAACCGTTTTTCCTTGAAAAAGCAAGCAGTTCGCCTTGGCTCTCCCTTTGGGAGAGCTGGCGCGTTAGCGCCTGAGAGGGCACAAGATGCGCTTGGCAGAGACAGCAGCGTCGGCGAAGATGTGGAATAAGCTGTAAATGGTCAGCGCTTTCTCAAGAATCATGATAGAAGAAAAACGGCCTCGAACAATGTCCCTGGAAAGAAAGTGTGACAGAGAAAAAGACTGCCGGGCATCAGCCCGACAGCCATGGATCGCCTGAGGATCAGGGTTTTGCGCCCAGGTCTTCCCGTGTCGCGGGGCGCAGGGACAGCTCGTGCGTCTCAAAGCGCTCCTTGCTCCAGCAGTTGAAGGCGCGCAGCGTGTAGCAGCCGCGCAGCTCGCTCTTGCCCAGCGTCTGCCGCTGGACATAGCGCGTGGCGGTTCCGGCATCGCCATCAAGCGGCACGACTTCGCCCGTCGCGGTCATGCCCGCCGTCAGCCGCTGCTCGGACGGCGCTTCGGCCGTGGAGGCCGGATCGATGAATTCGAACCAGAGGCCGCCCTCCTGCGACGCGAACAGCGCCGGATCGACGACCGTGTATTCGATCGTCGCGTAGAGCTCCTGCGGCTTTTCCTCGATGAGCAGGCGGTCGACGCGCACGCCACAGTCCGAAAACAGCACGGGCTCCTCGCTCACATGGACTCCCTCGAGACCCCCCTCCTCGGTGGGCGCGGCAGAGGGATCGACAGCTGCGGTCAGCGGAAGCGTCAGCTCGCCGACAGCGGCATGGTTTTGGTCCTCGCTGCCAGAGATGAACTCCAGCGGCGTCAGGGAGAGGCGAAGCGTCACCTCGCGCTGCGCCCGGTCATCCTCAAACAACTGCTGCTTGCAGAGCGTCAGCGTGCCGTCCTCGCCAAGCACATAGTCGAGCCAGCCCCCGGCTGTGCCCTGTGCCTCCTCCTGCGTAGAGACGTTGACACGCCACGCGGAGGCATAGCCCCGCTCGTGATAGACGTCCAGCACGGTGCGCGCCTCCGCTTCCCCGCCCTGACCGCTCTGCGTCAGGAAGCTCCAGGCATCGTCCATCCGGCAGTCCGGCCCCAGGAGCAGCATGTCTGCGGTGTCGGGCGTCACGTCAATCGTCAGGCGAACCGTCCGTCCGTCATAGTAGAGCTCGCGGACGTGGGCCGTCGCGCCGCCCACGCGCAGCGAGGCCGTGTCGCTGACGATGTAGTCCGCCGCGTCGGGCGGGATCTCCACGTCCTGGAAGCGGCCAATGAAGTCGAGCATGCCCGCGCGGCCCGCCGCCAGCGCGACGGCGCTGAGCGCCGCCAGCAGCAGCACGGCGGCCAACACCGCCGAGAGCGTCCTGTTCATGCCGGGCTTCCTTCCCTGTGCCGCTGTCAGTACCTGCACGCGCAGCTGCGGGGAGACGCGCACGCCGCGCATGCCCTCGCGCAGCTGCCGCGAAACCGTTTCCTTTTTCATGCCTCGATCTCTCCTTTCAGCGCCTCGCCCAGCAGCGCCCTTGCGCGCCGCAGGCGGGTCGATACCGAGTTCGCCGGGAGATGGAGCGTGGCAGCGATCTCCCGAATCTTCATATCCTCATAGTAGTAGAGCACGATCACCTCGCGGTATTTGCCCGGCAGGGCGAGCACGGCCTGCGTGACCTCGCCCGCCGCCTCGGATTGCGGCGCGCCTTGCGAAAGCGCGAGCGCGTCGAGCGGCTCGCAGCGCCTGCGCAGGCGAAACCAGCCGGAGCGGAGCGTATCCCGGCAGACGTTGACCCCGATGCGAAAGAGCCAGGTCTTGAGGCTGCTCTCCCCGCGAAAGGTATTCAGATGCCGCCACGCCTTGATGACGGCAGTCTGAAAGGCGTCCTCCGCGAGCTGCCTGTCGCCCAGATACAGCGTACACAGCCGAAGCAGCTCGTCGCCGTAGGCGTCGATCATATCCTCAATGCTCATGTGGGTGTTGTCCATTTGTATGTCCTCCTTGGGGATGAAGCGCCCCGGGCCCGTTGGGCACGCTCATCGCCCGATTCGTTCCTTCGCGCGTTTTCACGCGTGCGTCTCCTCTGTGGGAGTTCGCCTGTATAGACGGGCGATGGCCGGTGTTTTCGTTCGCAAATATACTTTTTACTCTGAAAGTCTCTCTGCAAAGCTTCGGACTCGGCCTCAAAGCCATGGGACTTGCATCACTTGGTCGGAAATGCAACCGGCATCATGCCGGTTTTGATCAAAAAAGCGGCTGGGGAGCCAATTTCAGATTGCCGACAAAAGGGGCGCTGTCTCAAAATGGCGAAATCAAGCCATGAGAGGCAGCGCCTTCTGTTTCGCAGAGCACACATACGGGGCTTGACCCGTATAGAAATGCGCCCTCGTATCTGTTCGACAAACTGGAAGCTGTCGAGCTGATTATACAGGTGTTCCGACTTCGATCAGATTACCGTCAGGGTCATAAAATCTGACCACCTTTTGCCCCCAGCTGTGTGTCATCAAGCGATTGACATATTCGGTTTCAGGGTAAAGTGTCTCAAGACGCTCTACAAATTGTTCTATGTTAGGTTCTTCAAAATATAATTCAGACTGATTGCTGTTTGAAATGATGCGTTTTTTCGTGAAATCTTCCCAGTAACCCAACTCCTGCAAATACAAGTTATTCGTCAATTCCATATTTCCATCGTTATCCTGAAGCAGTTGAAACCCAAACATATCACGATAAAACTTTAGCGCACGGTTACAATCTTTAACAACAATAAGCGTTCCTTTGTATTTCATAGTTTTCCTCCGCAAATTCCGATTTTTAGGTCTGTCCGCCTCCATATTACCGTATCACAGAATGAGGAGCAGGAACAACCACTGCAGGGGAACTGCTGTGGCTGTTGACTGGCTTATTGAATGCCGCACTTTGGGGAGGTTTGTCTGTGCTTTTATACGGCTTTCTGCCTGTGTGCCCGGTGGTTCAGAAGGAACTGGGTGAGGCTCCCGTCCGCAGGCTGCAAAGCGGAGCTTGGATCTCAATCTCCCTCTCCGCTCCGAGCGTGACGCCGCCGCCCATGACGATGCGCACGGGCTGCCCGGCCTCAACGCGCACGCGCGCGTGCAGCCGCCCCGCCGGCTCGTCAAACGCGAAATCGTGCTCGCCATCCTCAAGGCCGCGCGCGCGCAGAAACGCCAGCGCCGCCGTGCCGGAGCCGCAGCTCCCCTCCCAGACGCAGGTGCCCGACGCGCCGACCCGGACGAGCGGCGTCATGCGCGCGCCCTCCCAAAAGAGCACGCCCTGCGCCGGGGCCTCGGGCATCGCGGCGAGCACGGCGTCGGCGGCCTCCTGCGAGGGCGCCCGCGTCACGACGGCATGCGCGATGCCCTCCATGCAGACGACATCGAGCGCCTCTCCCAGCGCGCGGATGCGCACGACGTCCCGCGGCAGCGCCATCTGCGCAAAGGCCTCGCCCCGCTGCGCGTCAAACTCCACCGGCACGGGATCCGCCGCGCCGCTCACGGACACGCAGAGGCTCCCCCGCGTCAGCCCCCGCCGCCGCGCGACCATCAGACCGAACGCGCGCGCCGCGTTGCCGCAGAATTCGCCGCCCATCATGTCAAGGCGCGGCAGCGGCGCATCGAGGCTCGCTTCGTCGGCATAGCCGATCTGGTCAAAGCCCTCCGGGCAAGCGGCCATCAGCCTCGCCGCCAGCGCGGCGCGCTCGCCGGGGAGCACCGGCGTAAGGACGAGACCCGTCAGGTTGCCCGCCGGGTCGGCGGGGAGATAGCGAATGCGCATGGATGATCCCTCCTGCGGGCATGGGCGGCCCGCGTTTTTCCCTCTGATTATACGCCGGCGCGCCGCGGCGCGCAAGCAGGAGAGGGCACAGCCCGCTTTTTTACACGATGGGTCATTGCGCCCAAACCGGCATGATGCCGGTTGCATGTCCGACGAAGTGATGGTTGTCCAGTTGCTTTGTGCCCGAGACCGGAGCCTTGCAGATGAACTTACAGAGTAAAATGGAGCGGCGAGCACCGAATCGCTTGATTCTGTAAAGCGGTTCGAAAGTGGGAGCGGGCACGGCCCGCTTTTTGGAAAAAGGGGATTGACAAGCGGGCGGCGCTGTGATATGCTTTATCACGCTAAAGCACTAACACAATAAAGTGAGAGGGGTTTACCAAGATGAAAAAATGGATCGCGATGCTGATCGCCGTCATGATGCTGCTTTCCTGCTCCGCCGCGCTGGCGGAGGATACCGGCCTTGCCGACGTGCTCGCCAAGGGCACGCTGGTCATGGGCTTTGACGAGGCCTATCCGCCGATGGGCTTTGTCGCGGACGACGGCACGCACGTCGGCTTTGATATTGACCTGGCCAAAGAGGTCTGCGCCCGCCTGGGCGTGGAGCTTGTGCTCCAGCCGATCTCCTGGGACGCCAAGGAGCTCGAGCTCTCCGGCAAGAACATCGACTGCATCTGGTCCGGCCTGACGATCACGCCGGAGCGCCAGGAGCAGATGCTCTTCTCCATCCCCTATCTGGCCAATGAGCAGATTCTCGTCGTCATGAGCGATTCCGGCATCACCTCCGCCGATCAGCTCGCCGGCAAGGTGCTCGGCACACAGGCTGGCTCCAGCTCGGTCGACGTGCTCGACGCCAACCCGGAGCTCAAGGATTCCCTCGCGGAGATCGCGCTGTCGGACGACTTTGTCGCGGCGCTGATGGATCTCAAGCTCGGCGGCATCGACGTGCTGCTGATCGACTCCGTCGTGGGCAACTACTACATCTCCCAGCAGGATGATCCGGACGCCTTCACCGTGCTGCCCGAGGTGCTGGAGGCCGAGGAATACGGCATCGCCTTCCGCCTGGGCGAGCAGACGCTGGCCGACGCCGTCAGCGAGCAGCTCATCGCGATGAGCGAGGATGGCACGCTCGACGCCATCCGCGAAAAGTGGTTCGCCAACGACATCACGATCGTCAGCAAGTACGCCGACAGCTACGGCAAGTGATGGCGAAGCCATAAGACAACCGCCCTGGGCTCCGGGGCAATTCCGTGGAAAAACCACAGGGCTGTAAAGCCAGACGCTTTGCAGCCCTGTTGCCCGTTTTCCGGGGCGGACGCCCCCTGCCGACGACCGAAGAGGTTCCTATGAGATATTTCAACAACCCCGAGGCACTGCTCCAGCTCCTGCGCACGCTGCAAAGCGGCATGGCCAATACGCTCTTCATCTTCGCCGCGACGCTCGTCCTCTCCATCCCGCTGGGCATGGTGCTCGCGCTGCTGAGGATGAACCGGCACCGGGCTGTCAGCATGCCCGTCGCGCTGTATATCCTCGTGATGCGCGGCACGCCGCTGATGCTGCAAATTTTCGCGATCTACTTCGCCATCCCGATGCTCACGGGCATGAACCTCGACCGCATGGCCGCGACCGTCGCCGCCTTCTCGCTCAACTACGCGGCCTACTTCGCGGAGATCTTCCGCGGCGGCATGATGTCGATTCCCGTGGGCCAGCGCGAGGCCGGCAAGGTGCTCGGCCTGACGAAGGCGCAGACGTTCTTCCACGTCGTGCTGCCGCAGGTCGTCAAGCGCGTGCTGCTGCCTGTGAGCAACGAGGTCATCACGCTGGTCAAGGATACGTCGCTGGCCAACGTCATCGCCGTGGGCGAGCTGTTCCGCGCGGCGAAAAACGAGTCGAGCCGCACGGCCTCCATCGAGCCGCTCTTCGCCGCGGGCCTCTTCTATCTGCTGATGAATGGCGTCGTCACGCTGTTTTTCAGCGCCGTCAACCGCCGCATGGCCTATTACAAGGATTGAGGAGGGCGCGATATGCTGCAAGCCATTGACATCAGGAAGAGCTTTGACGGCGAGAGCGTGCTGCGCGGCGTCACGGTGCGCGTCTCCCGCGGCGAGGTCGTCGCCATCATCGGCCGCAGCGGCTCGGGCAAGAGCACGCTGCTGCGCTGCCTCAACCATCTGGAGACGATCGACAGCGGCTCCATCCTCATCGGCGGGCAGGCGATGGTCACGACCGACGCGCAGGGCCGCGCGCAGTATCAGCGCGAGCGCGATCTGCGCGGCATCTGCCTCAAGATGGGCCTGGTCTTTCAGGATTACAACCTCTTCCCGCATTACAGCGTGCTCAAAAATCTCGTGATGCCCCAGCGGCTCGTGCTGCATCGCAGTGCGCAGGAGGCGGAGCAGAAGGCGATGCTGCTGCTGGAGAAGGTCGGTCTGTCAGAGAAGGCGGGCGAATATCCCTGCAACCTCTCCGGCGGCCAGTGCCAGCGCGTCGCCATCGCGCGGGCGCTGTGCATGGATCCGGAAATCCTCTGCTTTGACGAGCCGACCTCCGCGCTCGACCCGCAGCTGACGCAGGAGGTGCTCTCCGTCATTCGCCAGCTTGCCGCCGAAAAGCGCACGATGATCGTCGTCACGCATGAGATGAACTTCGCCCGCGACGTCGCCGACCGCGTCATCTACATGGAGGATGGGCTGGTTGTCGAGGATGGCCCCGCCCGGGAGGTGCTGGGCAGCGAGCGCAGCGAGGCCATCCGCGCATTCGCCGGGGATGGCGGGTATTGATGAATTCCGGAATCGCCGCGAGGCGAAAAAGGGAGTCCGAAGGACGCTTGTCCTCCGGGCTCCCTTTCTTCGCTTCGCGCTTATGGCTCGTTTTTATCTGAGAATAGTATCAGAGAATCCTCTCCCCCGATTCAAACACCGCCGTCTCATACGGCGCGAGCGCGATGTCGTTTCCCCGCGCGGTCGCATCCGACGCATTCTGGAGGAACGTGAACCGGCCCCGGCGCACGGCGAGCACGCCGTCCGGCAGCGGCTTTGGCCACGCCGGCGTCAGCAGGCCCTCGCAGACGCGCGCGTAAAACGCCTTGTAGAACTCCGGCTCAAAGCGCGTGGCGAGGTAGTAGGCTCTGCCCTCTCCCGCCTCATGCCTGGCGACGGCGGGCGCGCCCTTGAAGTAGTCCTCGTCGTAGACCATCAGCGGCGTCGCGCCCTCGAGCGCGGCGACCTCGCAGAGCGTGCCGCCCTGCGCGCTGCGCGGCATGGACGGCTCCACGGCGACGCAGCGGCGCGTCTCCCCGTCGAACATGCCGTCGATCTCCAGGCGGCGCAGGCCGAGCGTATCGGTCAGCCCGTGCGGCGTGTCGCCGAGGTAGCAAAGGTCGCTCTCATCCACGACGCCGCTCCAGCAGGTGACCACGAGCGTGCCGCCCTGTTCGGTAAACGCGCGCAGCCTTGCGGCAAAATCCTCGCGCAGCATGTAGAGCATCGGCGCGACGACGAGCCTGTAGCCGCTCAGGTCGCTGTCCTGATTCACAAAATCGACGCCGATGCCGTTGCGGGCGAGGGCGGCGTAGTGGCGCGTGATCTCCTCCCAATACCCGAGGCCCGCGTTGCGCGGCCCCTGCGCCTCCTCCATGGCCCATTTGTTGCTCCAGTCGTGGACGATGGCGGCTTGCCTTTCCTTGCGCTCGCCCATGACAGGGGCGAGGCGCTCGAGCAGCTCGCCCAGCCTCGCGGCTTCGACAAAGACGCGGCTGTCCTCCCGCCCGTCATGGCCGACGACCGCGCCGTGGAACTTTTCAAACGCGCCGCGGCTCTGCCGCCACTGGAAGTAGAGCACGCCGTCCGCGCCGTGGGCGACAGCCTGAAGGCCGGAGAAGATGTTCATGCCCGGCTTTTTGTTCTTGCTGACGCTCTGCCAGTTCGTCATGCTCGGCGTGCATTCCATCTGCCAGAACGGCTGGCCCTTGACGGAATAGAAGAGATCGTGCATCATCGCGGTGTCAATCGCCGTCTCCTCGAGCGTCTGCGACGGCTTGTGCCAGGTCGGGTAGTTGTCCCAGGTCGCCAGGTCGACCTCCTTGGCCATGTCAAAGTAGTCGATGCCGTCAAAGCGGTACATCATGTTGACGCAGACCTTCGCCTCCGGCACGATCTCGCGGATGCAGTCGCGCTCCCACTTCATGAATTCCGTCGTCTGGTGGGAGACGAAGCGCTTCCAGTCGAGGATCAGGCCGTGCATCGCGTGCTCGCCCTGCGGCGAGGGGCTCTCGATCTGGGCAAAATCGGTGTAGTCATGGCTCCAGAATTTGGTGTTCCAGGCGCGGTTGATGCCCTCCAGGGAGCCGTAGCGATCCTTCAGCCAGTCGCGGAAGGCCTGCTGGCAGAGCGCGCAGTGGCATTCGCCGCCGAACTCGTTG
This sequence comes from Clostridiales bacterium, assembly GCA_022787165.1. Lineage (GTDB taxonomy): Bacteria > Bacillota > Clostridia > Christensenellales > Aristaeellaceae > Ventricola. Next base: position 81,955 of record JALFVL010000002.1, on the reverse strand, counting down.
GAAATATGCCACATCATGACGCCCGGGTGGCGGCCAAAGCGGCGCGCCAGCGCCTGATCGATCAGGCGAACCTTCTCGCGGTAGACGGGCGAGGTGTAGCAATGGTTCTGCCTGTCGCCGAAGAGCTGGCGGACGCGGTTCGCGTCGACGCGGCGTACCTCGGGGTATTTCTGCGCCATCCAGGCCGGGCGCGCGCCGCTGGGCGTCGCCAGATTGACGCGGATGCCCGCCGCGAAGAGCCTGTCGATGACCGAGGCCATCCAGTCGAGCTGATAGTCGCCCTCGCGCGGCTCCAGCGTGCTCCAGGCGAAGATGCCCAGCGAGACGACGTTCACATGCGCCTTGCGCATCAGCTCGACGTCGCGCTCGAGGATATCCGGGCGGTCGAGCCATTGATCGGGGTTGTAGTCCGCGCCATACCAAAGTCTGCCGTTCATCCTGATGTCTCCTTCCGGCGGGAGAGGCCCGCCTGTTTCTCCTGTGATTCGCCTTCCAATCAATTCCGTTTGGAGGATTCAATCCGTTTCAATCGCAGGCCGCTGCGCAGCCTGCTCTGAAACTGCATTTTTCTTATTCCATGGGGATACGTTGGGCTGCCGCCCAAACCTGCTTGGGGATTTCATCCCCAAACCCCATCTTCGCTTCGCGCATGGACTCATTCTCCATTCTGCGAAAAAATTCCTGCCGGGCTCAGGGCGCGAGCACGGAAACCTGCGTCCCGTCGGAGACGACCGTCAGGTCGCCCTCGCGCGCGCTGTAGACCTCGCAGCCGAGCAGCTTAAGCTGGGCGATGACCGCCTCATGGGCGGGCTCCTCGTCGCTGTCGGGGATGAACGCGATCGCCGGGGCGGCGGCAGTCAGAAAATCGCGGCTGGCGGCGACAAGCCGCCCGTGATAGGGCGCCTTGAGCACGTCGCAGCGCACGTCGCCCTCCTCAAGCAGCTCGCGCTGGCGCGCGTCCTCCGCGTCGCCGGGGAAGAGAAAGCGCGTCTGCCCGTAGGCAAGCCGCGTGCAGAGGGAGAAGTCGTTCTCCTCGTCCGCGCCATAAAAGGTCCTGTGCGCGGCGGTCACGGTGAGGGTCAGGCCCGCCTCGCCGGTCTCGACCGTCAGCGAGGAGCCGGTCTCCATGCGCGTGACCTCCGTCTGGGGGCTGGCGGCGAGCGCCTCCTCGAGCTGCTCAAGCTGCTTGCTCTCCTTGTCGTAGACGGGCAGAATCACGCGGTCAACCGGAATCGCGCCCAGAATCCGGTCGGCGCCGCCGACGTGGTCCTTGTCAAAGTGCGTGATGAGCATGACGTCGATGCGCTCGATGCCCTCGCTCACAAGGCGCGCGGCGAGCGTCTTGCCCGCCTTGTTGGTGCCCGCGTCGATGAGCATGCGAAAGCCGGAGGGCGCGGTGATGAGCATGGCGTCGGCCTTGCCCACATTGTAAAAATCAACACGAAGCCCCTGCGCCCGGGAAAGGGCGCAGGGGATCGTCGTCATGAAAAGCAAAGCCATCAGAAGGATCGGAAGCATTCTTCGCATGGTTTTCCTCTTTTTCCGGTCGTCGGGGATCAGTAGCTGGTGCCGTAGAGCGCGTTCTGCGTGTTCTTGCCGGCGATGCCGTCCACGGCCAGGCCGCGATCCTTCTGGAAGGCGCGCACGCCGTCATACGTCCACTGGCCGTAGATGCCGTCGGCAACCTTGACCTGCGAATAGCCGGCGGCGAGCAGCGCGCTTTGCAGGCGCTTGACCGCGTCGCCCTTGCAGCCCCAGTAGAGCAGGCGATAGCCCGTCGCAGAGGACGAGGTGCTGCCGGAGGCCGCCTTTGCGCCCGCGGAATAGAGCACCTGCTGCGTGGTGGGATCGGCGATGCCCGTGACGCTCAGGCCGTTGCGGCTCTGGAAGTTGCAGACGGCGCGGTAGGTCTTCGTGCCGAAGTAGCCATCCACGGAGCTGGTCAGGTACCCGAGCGCCTTGAGCCTGCGCTGGAGCGTGACGACGGCGGCGTTGTAGTAGGGCGAGCGGGAGAGCGTCGTATAGCTGCCGCTGACCGTGCCGCTGACCGGCTTGGCGGCGGAGGAATAGAGCAGCTTCTGCGTCGTGCTGTCGGCGACGCCGGTGGGCGTCAGGCCGTTGACAGCCTGGAAGTCGCGCACGGCGCGCTGCGTGCCGCTGCCGAAGATGCCGTCGACACGGATGGTGTAGTAGCCCAGATCCTTGAGCCGCTGCTGGAGCGTGTAGATCAGCGCGTAGCCGCGGTCGCCGCGCACGAAGGTCGGGTATTCGCCCTCGCCGCCGTAGCGCACGGCGCTGAGCGAATAGAGGGCCGTCTGCGTGAGCTGACCGGCGAGGCCGTCGACGGCCAGGCCGTTGGCGCTCTGGAAGAGGCGGACGGCGGCGGCGACGCTGTCGGTGTAGCTGTGCGTCGCGCTGACGGGATAGCCCAGCTCGGCAAGGCGCGCGGTCAGCGCGTAGACCTCGTCGCTGACGGTGCCGCGTTTGAGCAGCGAGTAGGAGGCGGGATGGGTGACCTTGACGGTCTGCGTGAAGGACTGCGCGTTGTCCTTGCCGTAGTAGACGGTGAAGGTGACGGTCGTGCCGGCCGAGTAGGTGTGCGGCAGGGTGAAGCGCAGCATGCCGTCCGACCCGGCGGTGACGGTCTGGCCGTAGTCGCCCGTCTTGAGGTTCACGACCGTGCCCGCCGCCGTTTTGGCGATGACGGTCAGGCTGCCCGTGGTGATCGGGTCGGTCGCAAGCGTGGGCTTGGTGGCCGGCGCGGTGACGGCAAAGCTGCCGGTCTTGCTGACCTTCGTCGCGCTGTCCGCGCCGTACTGCGCGTGAACGGCGGTGTAGGTACCGGCGGCGCAGGTGATCGTCGCGGTAAACTGGCCCTTGGCGTCCGCGCGGACGATCGAGGCGGTCGTCGCGGGCTCGGTGGTCAGCGTGACATCCGCGCCCGGCTGGGCCGTACCGGTGACGGTCAGCTGGTTTTCCCCGGCGGTCACCTTGGAGATGACGATGTCCGCGACCTCGGCAAGCACGTTCAGCGACGGGAAGACGACCGGGTCGCAGCCGCTCTGCGCGGTCTCGTAGTCGACCGATACCGTGTAGCTGCCGGAGGCGAGCTTGTCAAAGCTGACGGCGCCGACGCCGCCCTCGATGCGCTTTGCGGCGACCTCCTTGCCGCCCAGCACGAGGGTCACGGTCACGGGCAGCGCGCTCGCCTTGCTGACCTGCACGTCGATGCGCGCGGTGCCGACGGTCGCGGTCGCGCTGAGCTGCTCCGCCGCAGCGACGTTCACGGTGTATTTCAGCGAGAGCACGGGGCTGCTGTTGCCCCAGTAGTGGAAGGCGACGGTGTAGGTATCCGCGCCCAGATGGGTAAAGGCGAAGCTGCCGTCGCCGTCCGCGGGGATCGTCTGCTCGGCGATCTGCGCGCCGGTTCCGTCATAGAGCTTGGCGACCATGTCGGTTTCGCCGCCGAAGGCAATCGTGCCCTCGATAGCGCCCGTCTTCTCGCCAGCCCTGCTGCTGCGGGTCATGGCCATGACGACCGGCTGCTCCTGCGCGGGCGGAGTGGTCTCGCCAGCAGCGGGCGGAGTCGTTTCGCCAGAGGCAGGCGGGGTGGTCTCGCCAGCAGCGGGCGGGGTGGTCTCGCCAGCAGCGGGCGGAGTGGTCTCGCCAGCAGCGGGCGGGGTGGTCTCGCCAGAGGCAGGCGGGGTGGTCTCGCCAGAGGCAGGCGGGGTGGTCTCGCCAGCAGCGGGCGGGGTGGTCTCGCCAGAGGCAGGCGGGGTGGTCTCGCCAGCGGTGGGCGGAGTGGTTTCGCCAGCGGCAGGCGGAGTCGTTTCGCCAGAGGCGGGCGGAGTGGTCTCGCCAGAGGCAGGCGGAGTGGTCTCGCCAGAGGCAGGCGGAGTGGTCTCGCCAGAGGCAGGCGGAGTGGTCTCGCCAGAGGCGGGCGGGGTGGTCTCGCCAGCAGCGGGCGGCGTGGTCTCGCTGCTCTTGCCCGGAACCGACACGGTCGTGCGGACCGGGGTGATGCCGGGCAAGGCGTCGACATAGTCGACCTCCAGGTCATAGCTGCCCGCGGCGAGCGACGTAAACGTCCGCGTGTCGCCGACGGTCACGCCCTCGAAGAACAAATCATCGCCCAGCAGGATCACCATCTTGCGCGTGGCGTCGCCCCCGGTGATGGTGACGGTGACGCTGTCCTCCTTCACGGAGACGGCAGCCTCGGGGCTTTTGACCTCGGCGCTCCTCTCCTTCTTCGGCTCGTCCGGCGTGGACGGCTGCTCCGCCAGCGCGGCGGGCGCCCCGGCGGAGCCAAGCATGGCCGCGCAGAGCATGGCCGCGACGCTTCTCTTCATGTCAAATGCATTCATGGTTTCTTCCCTCCACATCAAAAGCCGGGAGACGGCTTGTTCAGTCTGTCTTCATCTTATCACGTTTTATCCGCCGATGCAACAGGAAGCCCTGCCGCGCCGCCCCGGAGTTGTCTTTGAATATACGACGGCGCGGCGGCCCCATTTCTTGCATCAAATGGGATTTTTCTGTTGATTTTGTTTTTCCGCGCATGTATCATAAGGTAGAATATGGGGCGGGGCCCTTTTGCAGAACACCGCCCGTCCACAGGGAGGATTGACGAATGCTGAATTTTGAATTCTGTTCCCCGACGAAGTTCGTCTTTGGCCGCGGCACGCAGCAGGAGGCGGGCCGCCTCGTGCGCGAGGCCGGCGGCACGCGCGCGCTGGTCGTCTATGGCGGCGGCAGCGTCGTGCGCAGCGGGCTGCTTGCGCAGGTGCTCGCCTCGCTCGACGCCGCAGGCATCGCGCATGTCGAGCTGGGCGGCGTGAAGCCCAATCCGCGCAGCGACCTGGTCTACGAGGGCATCCGCCTGTGCCGGGAGAACGGGCTTGACTTCCTGCTCGCCCTGGGCGGCGGCTCCGCCATCGACACGGCCAAGGCGATTGGCGACGGCGTGCCCTACGACGGCGATTTCTGGGACTTTTACAGCGGCAAGGCCGTGCCGCAGACGGCGCTGCCGGTCGGCTGCGTGCTGACGATCCCGGCGGCTGGCAGCGAGGGCAGCAATTCCGCCGTCATCACCCAGCTCAATGGCAACCTCAAGCGCGGCCTCAACGTCGAGCTGCATCGTCCGCGCTTCGCGATCATGAACCCGGAGCTGACCTTCACGCTCCCGCGCTACCAGCTCGCCTGCGGCATCACGGACATGATGGCGCACATCATGGAGCGCTACTTCACCAACACGCCCGATGTCGCGCTGACCGACCGGCTCGCCGAGGCGCTGCTCCTGTCGATCATCGAGGCCGCGCCCGTCGCGCTCGCCAACAGCACGGACTACGAGTCCCACGCGACGCTGATGTGGGCGGGCATGCTCGCGCACAACAACTCCGTGGGCGTCGATCGCGAGCAGGATTGGTCGAGCCACAGGATCGGCCATGAGCTCTCCGCCAGGTACGACTGCGCGCACGGCGCGAGCCTCTCCGTGCTCTTCCCGGCCTGGATGAAGTATACCTACAAGCACGACGTCGCGCGCTTCAAGCGCTTCGCGACGGTCGTCTGGGGCGTAAAGACGCAGGGCCGCAGCGACGAGGAGATCGCCCTGGCGGGCATCGACGCGATGCAGTCGTTCTTCACCTCCATGGGCATGCCGCATACGCTCGCGGACGTCGGCGGCTGCGAGGCGGATATTCCCGAGCTGGCGCGCAGCGTCGTGGGCGGCAAGACCGGCCGCTTTGTCGAGCTGTATCCGCCGCAGATTGAGGACGTGCTGCGCATCGCGGCAAAGGGCTGAGCATGGGAGAGACCTTCCGCCCCATCGGGCCCACGACGTTCCTCTCCCCCGTGCCCGCCGTGCTGCTCTCCTGCCGGGGAACGGAGCCGGGCTTTGAGCGGGACAATCTGATCACCGTCGCCTGGACGGGGATCGTCAACACGGATCCGCCGATGCTCTCCGTCTCCATCCGCCCGCAGCGCCATTCCCACGCGCAGATCGTGCAGAGCGGGGCCTTCTGCCTCAACCTGATCGATCGGCCGCTCTGCCGCGCGGCGGACTTCTGCGGCGTCAAAAGCGGGCGCGACGTCGATAAATTCGAGGCGATGGGCCTGCATGCGCGCGAGGTGCCGGGCTTTCCCGCGCCCGCGCTCAACGAGGCGCCCGCCTTCCTCTGCTGCCGTGTCAGGCAGCGCATGGCGCTCGGCTCGCACGACCTGTTCCTCTGCGCGATTGAGGAGGTCTACGTCCGCGACGCGCTCTTTGACGCGGACGGCAGCTTGCATCTCGCCCGGGCGAACCTCGTTGCCTATGCGCACGGGGAATACTTCCCGCTGCGGGAGAGGCCGGAGGGCTTCTTCGGCTATTCCGTCGCGCGCGAGGAGGTTCTGCGGCGGCGGCTGGGCAAGCCCCATGCCAAGACGGATGGCGAAGGGCCGCGCGCAAGACGCGGCAGGGGAACAAGAACGCGGGGAGGAAAACGCCCATGATGCAGGAGCTTTTGAACCGCCGCCTGTGCGCGAATCCGCCCAGCGGCATCCGGCGCATCGGCCAGACGGCCAGAACCATTCCCGGCTGCCTCGCGCTGACGATCGGCGAGCCGGACTTCGACGCGCCGCCGCCCGTGCGCTCGCGCATCGCGGAGGCGATCCTCGGCGGGGAGACGCATTATCCGCCGAACGCCGGCTATCCGGAGCTGCTTGAGCAGGTCGCGGCGCACCTCAATGGCCGCTTTCACGCGGATTACGCGCCGGAGGAGACCGTCGTGACCGTCGGCTCGACGGAGGCGCTCGCCTGCGCGCTGATGGCGATCCTCAATCCCGGGGACGAGGTGATCGTGCCCGTGCCGGCCTTTGGGCTTTACAGGCCGCAGATCGAGCTTTGCGGCGGCGTGTATGTCCCGATGGAGACGACGCTGGACGGCTTCGCCGTCACGCGGGAGGCCCTCGCCGCGCACATCACGCCGCGCACGCGCGCGATCCTCTTCGCCTCGCCGAACAACCCGACGGGCGCCGTGCTGGGGGAAGACTCCCTGTCGGCGCTCAAGGAGGCGGCGCTTGAGCACGACCTCTTCCTCATCGCCGACAGCGTCTACGACCGCATCGTCTACGGGAAAATGCCCACGCTGATGGGCGATCCGCTGCTGCGCGACCGGCTGATCTACGTGAGCGCGCTCTCCAAAACCTACGCGATGACCGGCGTGCGCGTCGGCTTCGCGGCGGCGGACGCGCCCGTCATGGCGCAGATGCGCAAGGCGCACAGCTTCCTCGTGGTGAGCGTGCCCGGCTGCGTGCAGCGCGGCTGCGAGGGCGTTTTCGATCTGCCGGCGGAGGAGATGCGCGCGCAGTATGAGCGGCGGCGCGACTACGTCTATCATCGCCTCATGGACATGGGGCTTGACGTCACCCTGCCCGGCGGCGCGTTTTACATCTACCCCTCCGTGGCGCGCTTTTCAATGAGCGCGGAAACCTTCTGCGACAGGCTGATGCACGAAGGGAAGCTCGCGCTGATTCCGGCGGAGTGCTTCGGCTCCACAGGCCATGTGCGCATCTCCACCTGCTACGCGATGGCGCAGCTGGAGGAGGGCATGGACAGGCTGGAGGCGTTTGTAAAGGAGTTGAGGACATGAGGCGCAAAGGTGTGCGCGCCGCCTGCGTGCTGGCGCTGGCCGTCCTGATCTGCCTTGCGATGAACATGGCCGCGATGCTGGTCGACACGCCGAAGATGCGCCGCAACGCGGCGCAGGGCGCGCAGATGCTCTGCGAGCAGGGCGCAACGCCGCAGCTGGTGGGTGGCTTTCTGAGCGCGCAGCCCGACAATTACACCTCCGTGCTGATGGTCAAGATTGCCGCCTACACGGGGGAGGAGCCGTTCCTCGTCAGGGCGTTTGGAGGCCTGCGCGTGGAGCTGTCCGCGCAAGAGGATCAGACGGCCTGGGAGGCTTTCTGCACCTACGCGGACGGGAGCGCCTCGCCCTCCGGCGGGCTGAACTATGCCCGCTACTGGCATGGCTACACGTTCCCGCTGCGCCTGCTGCTCTGTGTGCTCGATCTGGCGAACATCCAGATGCTGCTGCTCTTCGTGCAGCTGGCGCTGTTGTGCGCCGTCGTGCTGCTGATGAACAGGCGCGGCCTCGGGGCGCTGATTCCAGCGTTCTTCCTTGCGTATTTCCTGATGATGCCCTCCGTGCTGGGCACCTGCCTGCAATACATGCCCGTCTCGCTGCTGGCGCTGCTCGCCTGCACCGCGCTGCTCGCCCTGGAAGAGCGCATCGAGGCGTTCACCGGCATGCCCGCGTTCTTCGCGCTCATCGGCCTGCTGACCAGCTATATGGATCTTTTGACGTTCCCGCTGGCCGCGCTGCTGTATCCGCTCGTGCTGATGCTCGCGCTGCGCCTGAAGGGCGGCGCCGCCGGATATCGCCTGCTCGGGGAGGCCGTCGCCTGCTGCGCGGCATGGGGCGCCGGTTACGCGGGCATGTGGGCGCTCAAGTGGGGGATCGTCAGCCTCGTCTATCACAGCGACTTCATCTTCAGCGGCGTGCTTGGCCAGGCGCGCATCCGCCTCTCCGCCGATTCGGACGGGCAGGCAATCTCCCGGCTCGACGCGCTGCGCGTCAACCTGAACGTGATTGTCAGCAAGGCCTCGTATCTGCTGCTGCTGGCGGGCATGGCGCTGCTCTCGCTGCTGTGCGGCCTGCGCCGCGCGGTGCTGCGCCGCAGCAGGCGCCCCGACGGGCGCGCCGCCGTGCTGCTTCTTCCGCTGGCCGTGAGCCTGGCGTGGTTTTTTGTCATGGCCAACCACGCTTATCAGCACCTGTATTTCACCTATCGGAACCTGACCGGCGGCATCTTTTCGGCCTATGCGTTGGCCGTCTTCCTGCCGGGCGGGATGCGGGACGGAGAGCAGCCCCCGGCCCGCTGACAGGTGCGGATCGTGTTCAGCCATGCCGTTTTGCGGCTGAGGCATGGAATATGCGCGCAAATCAAAGAAGGGGTCTGAGGGCTTTCGTCCCTCAGACCCCTTCTTCAATTCATTCGCGCGAAGTCGGGCAGTCTTATTCGATCACCGTGCAGTACCGGTGCGTATCCACGGTGATCTGCGGGTGGGCGACGATGTATTCGATGATCGCGTCGGCGACGTCGGTCTGCACGTCGCGCAGCACCTTCTGCCCCAGCAGCATGCCGTATTCGCCCGTGCCGCAGGCGCGGTAGCTGTTCACGCAGACGGACACGGGTTCGTCATCGGCAAGCTCGCGGCTGTTGAGCTTCATCGAGGTGACGCGGCTGCCGACCGGGCGGCGCGTGTCGATCACGTAGTCGATGCCGGAGAAGAAGTCGTAGTTGTAGTGCTGCACCTTCGGGCGCAGGAATTCGTCGGAGATGCAGAGCTTCCCCTGCGCGTCGTGGTCAAAGTAGGCGGCGGAGCGCTCGATGTAGCGGCGCAGCGTCTCACCCGTCAGCTCGAGCACGACGAGCGTGTTCGTGTAGATGTAGGTCGAGACGACGTCGCGGATGGTGACGGTCTGCGGCAAACCCTTGAGCTCGTTGGGCATCGAGCAGGAGGAGACCTGCGCGCCGGACGCCTCGAGCTGCACGGTGTTGAAGAAGTTCATCAGGTTGCTGCCATGAGCGGCCTTGTCGAGGTGGTCGCCCGCCTCGAGCGCGCGGTCAAGGTGTCCGGCCGGCGTGTCGAGCCAGCGCTGCACCCGCGCTTCCAGCGGGGCGAGCAGCGCCGCGGCCTGCGGCATCGGCTCGCCCGCGGCGGGGATCAGCGCGCTGTCAAAGGCCTTGCTGCCGTCTTCGTGCACGGTGACGGTGACGGCGCAGGCGTGCGGCGCGCGGTAGCCCGGCTGCACGGCGTAGCTGTTGCCGATGCGCACACCGGCGACAGGCGCATGCTGATGGCCCGTGAGCACGAGGTCAAAGTCGAGCTCCCGGCAGATGCGGCAGGCCTCGTTTTCCCCACTTGAAGAGAGCTCGCGCCCCGTCTCCAGGTCGCACTCAAAGCCGCCGTGGTAGAGCAGCACGGTCACGTCGCAGCGGCCGCGGATGGCCTCAAGCGCCTCCCGGCAGGCGGGAATCGGGTCCTCGATGACCAGCTGCGCGACGGTCGCCGGGTGCTCCCAGCGGCGAACGAACGGCGTACAGGCGCCGACCAGGCCCACGCGCAGCCCGTTGTCCAGCGCGTGAATCGCGTAGGGCGCGATGGGCAGGCGGCTCTCCCGGTCGCGAATGTTGCAGCACAGACAGAGCGCGTCGAGGCTGGCGAGGTAGTCGTTCAGGGCGTCAAGGCCGTTGTTGAAGTCGTGGTTGCCCAGCGTCACATACTGATACCCCGCCAGGTTCATCATCGCGGCGAAGGGGTGCGCGCCGTAGGCATCGCTCTGCAAGCACTGAGCGCGCTCCTCGGGCGTCAGGCGGTGGTAGAGGTTGGTCATCGGCGAGCCCTGAATCGTGTCGCCGCCGTCGAGGATGAGCGTGTTGCCGTCATGCGGGAATTCCGAGGCCAGCTTCATCAGGCCCATGTCCCGCGCCTCGTTGTCGGCGTAATTCGTCGGGTAGAGATAGCCGTGGGTGTCGGAGGTATAGCGGATGGTGAGTGTCTTGTCCATGATGGTGTCCTTGTCAGAGTTTGAATGAGGGTTGGCGTGTTCGCCGCTGCAGGCCGCCTGCGGCGACAACGGCGAAGCGTCGGGTGCAGAAAAAGCGAAGGCGCGGGATGCGTCCGGGGGATTTCATCCCCCGGGCCCCTGACCGGGGATTTCATCCCCGGACCCCACCTTCGCTTCGCGGCTGAAAACGATGCTCTGCGGTTATTGTCCCCTTGCGAGCTTCGCGCGGATGCGCGTGGAGGCGAACTCGATGACGAGCATCAGCACGATCATCGCGAGGATGAACGAGCCGACCATCGTCCAGCGGCGGGAGTTGATGCACTGAATCAGCGCCGCGCCGATGCCGCCCGCGCCGACGATGCCCAGCGTGGTCGCGTCCTTGATGTTGATGTCAAAGCGGTAGATCACGGTGGAGATGATGTTCGGCGTGAGCTGGGGGATGATGCCGTAGCGCACCTTCTGGAAGGCCGTGCAGCCGGAGGCATCCAGCGACTCGAGAATGCTCGTATCCAGGTCGGCGATGGCGGTCATGTACATCTTGGAGATCATGCCGATGGAGCAGATGCTCTGCGTGATGACGCCGCAGAACGCGCCCGGGCCGGTCACGCGGATCCAGATCAGCGCCCAGACGATCGAGGGCAGCGTGCGGATGAGCAGAATCAGCGCGTTGAAGAGGAACGCGACGGGCCTGGGCATGACCTTCGGGCTGGCCAGGAAGCTGATGGGCAGCGCGAGGATGCCGCCCACGACCGTGCCGAGGATGGCGATACAGACCGTCTCCATCAGCAGATAGGGCACGCCGTCGGTCGCCGTGGTCAGCAGCATGCTCATGTCGGGCTTGACCAGGCCCCAGAAGATGCCCTTGGCAACCTCCGCGCCCTTGGCGGCCAGGCCCTTGAAGGTGATGCTGGAGGCGGACCAGCTCAGCAGCAGCGCGAGGATGAGCGCGACGAGCAGGTATTGCCACCACTTGCGCGGGCGGGATTCGTATTTCTCGAGGATATGATCGGCGTATTGCATGGTATCCCTCCCTTAGCTGAGCTTGCTGCGCAGGAACTGGCTCAGATTCTCGATCACGAACACGGCGACGAACAGCGTCAGCAGCACCGTGCCCAGGCCGTTGTAATCGCGCCAGCCGATGCGCTCGTCGATCAGAATGCCCAGACCGCCCGCGCCGACGTAGCCGAGAATCGACGCGGCGCGCACGTTCATCTCAAAGCTGTACAGGCAATGGGAGAGATAGGTCGGCAGCACCTGCGGGAACACGGCGCTCCAGAAGGCCTGGAATTTGTTCGCCCCGGCGGATTCGAGCGCCTCAAACGCGCCCATGTTGACCGTCTCGATGGACTCGTAGAGCATCTTGGTGACGACGCCGAAGGTGAAGACGACGATGGCGACGGTACCGGCGAACGTGCCCAGACCGAAGACCAGCGCGCAGATGCTGGCGATGACCAGCGTGGGCAGCGTGCGCACGATGTTGAGCACAAAGCGCAGCGCGGCCAGCAGCGGCTTGCTGCGGTTGATGTTGGCGGAGGCGGCGACGGCGTAGGGCAGCGCGAGCAGGCAGCCGATGACCGAGCCGAGGATGCTCATCTTGATGGTGTCAAACAGCGGCGGGAGCACCTTGTCAAAGAAGCTGGCGTCGGGCTGAAAGATCTGCCCGAGGATCTTGGTGAGCTGGCTGGCGCGCTTGACGATGAGCGTCAGATCAAACCCCGTCACCTTGACGGAGAGCGCGAGCGCGAAGAGCACCAGCGCGGCGATCAGCGGCGTGCGCGAGCGCGGGCGCAGGACGGTATGCCCGTTGGGGAGCGTGACCGTTTCGGGCTTGAAGACGCGGTCAAACAGCGGCGTGCGCGCAGCGGCGGTAGCGTTTTTCTTCATGCTGCGCCTCCTCAGTTGCCGCCGGCCTGCGGAACGGCGGAGCCGTTGTAGATGCTGTCGAGCACCTCCTGCGTGACCTCGCTGGCCGGGCCGTCGTAGACGATCTCGCCCGCGCGGATGCCGACGACGCGCTGCGCGTAGCCAAGCGCCAGGTCGACGTGGTGGATGTTGATGAGGATGGTGATGCCCATCTCCTCGTTGATGCGCTTGAAGTCGGCCATGACCTGATGCGCCGTCACGGGGTCGAGCGCGGCGACGGGTTCGTCCGCCAGGATGATGGAGGGGTTCTGGTTGAGCGTGCGCGCGAGCGCGACGCGCTGCTGCTGGCCGCCGGAGAGCTGGTCGCAGCGGATGTAGGCCTTGTCGAGAATGCCGACCTTGTCAAGCGCAGCGAGGGCGGAGAGCTTCTGCTCTTTGGTAAACAGGCCCAGCAGCACGCGCACAAAGCCCATATCCGGCACCATCGAGGTGAGCACGTTTTTGAGCGCGGTGGCGCGGGTCACGAGGTTGAAGGACTGGAAGATCATGCCGATCTTGCGGCGGAAGCGGCGAAGCGCCTTGCCGGAGAGCTTCATGACGTCGGTGCCGTCGACGGTCAGCTCGCCCTCGGTGATGTCGATCATGCGGTTGATCGTGCGGATGAGCGTTGATTTGCCCGCGCCGGAGAGGCCGATGATGGCGACGAACTCGCCCTGCTCAAACTTGAGGCTCACATCCTTGAGGCCCTTGACGCCGTTGGGATATGTTTTGGAGACATGCTTGAATTCGATCAACGGGGACACATCCTTTGCTTGGTATTTGGAATCCGCTTTAAAGCGCGCGAAGCGAAGAAGGGAGTCTGAGGGGCATTGACCCTCGGGCAGGTTTGGGCGGCAGCCCAACGTTTCCCTTCATGGCGAAGCCATTCCTGAAAAGCAGTCAGGGAGCGAAGCGTTACCTGACGGTTTATTTTCTGAAGACTTGGATTGACTGAAAAAGGGCGTCCATGCAGAGCCTGAGCCAGTGTGGAGGCTTTCCAAAAAACGGGCGGCTTCCGCCTGGAAGCCGCCCGCGCGGGGAGCGGTTACTGCGCGATCTTGAGCGCAGCGCGCGCGCCGTCGTAATCGGAATCGGTCGCGACAGCGTAGCCGGTGTGGCTGTACACGCTGAAGATCTCCTGGCCTTCCGGCGTGTTGATGACGTTGATCAGGGCGTTCTGCATCGCCGCGATGAACTCCGGATTGTAGACGGCCGGGTTCGCCTTGGTGATGGAGACGGTGTCGTTGTAGATGCCCGGGGTGACGCCGATGACATTGAGCTCGTTCCAGATGGAATCCTCGCGGCCCATGCCCTGCTTGCCGGTCTCGTCCGCCTGATCGATGGGCAGCGTCCAGGCCGCCTCATAGTCGTTGCGGCCGTCCGCGTAGCAGACGATGATGTCGACCGCCTCGGCAGCCGCCTGCGCGAAGGCCTCGCCGTAGCCGGAGAGGGTCACGGCGCTGGGCAGATCGGTCAGCTTCTTGCCGTAGTTGTCCTGGAGCCAGAGGGTCGGGTAGATGTAGCCCGCGGAGGAGGAGTTCTTGAGCACGGCCCAGTTGGCCTTCTCAAGGTCTTCCCACGTCAGCGCCTCGCCGGCGTTGACCTTGGCGGCCAGCTCCTTGCCGTAGGCAGAGGGCGTGGCGTAGATCAGGGAGCGGTAGAAGGTGACCTCCGGGCCATTCTTGAGGGTCTTGTTGGCCTCGCCGTTCCAGGTCGTCGGGTCGGTGCTGTCGTTGGACAGGCCGGCGCGGGTAGCGGTCAGGATGACCTCGACCTCGTCGCTGTAGAGGGCGTAGGTGCCGCCCGGCAGCCAGCCGATGTCGATGGTGCCGGCGGCCATGGCCTCGCCGGTCGCCTCATAGCTGGTGCCGACAGAGATCTCGATGTCCTTGACATCGTAGCCCTGCTTCAGCAGCTCGGCCTTGAGCAGCTCCGGCAGGTTCTTGGTGCCGGTGATGATGACGTCCGCGTCCTTGGAGGGGACGAACTGGAGGGTCAGCTTGTCCATGGCGACGGTGTCGGCCAGGGCGCTGACGCAGGCGATGCAAAGCAGCAGCGCCAGGGCGAGGGAAAGCAGCTTCTTCATTGGAAAAAACCTCCTCAATGGTAATGACACAAAAGTGACATGTGGACGCGTACAGTATAGCACAGCAGGCATGGAAAAAGGAAGGGAAATTGCAAAGTTTTTACACGGAAGCAAAAACGCGCGGAAAACGGCGCGAGCGGCTTGATGTTTGCCCGCGGTTCCGATATAATGTGCTCCGGTGTGAACGCAGCGGACAATCGGGCGCGGCCCGGGAAAGAGGATGGATGATGAGGATACGGGAGCTTGTGCGGGGCATGGCGCGCCCGCGCATGGGAAGAAGGCTCATTTCGCTCCTGCTGAGCATGGTGCTGATGGGCGTGTGCGTCGCGGTCTTTGACCGCATCGGGCTGGGCACGGATCCCTGCTCGACGATGACCCTCGGGGTGAGCCGGCTGCTGGGCATCTCCTTTGGCACCGTGCAGCTCACGCTCAACGCGCTGCTGCTGCTGATCGTGCTGCGGTGTGACCTGGGGCGCATCGGCGTGGGCACGCTGGCCAACATGGTGCTCATCGGCTATACGGCCGATTTCGTCATGGCGGTGCTCGACCGTTTTCCCGCGCTGCTGACGCTGACGCTTGGCGCGCGCCTGGCGGTGTTTGTGCCGGCGATGCTGGTGTTTCTGCTGGCGGCGGCGGTGTATATGGCTGTCGATCTGGGCGTGGCGCCCTACGACGCCGTGCCGCAGATCCTCGCGGCGCGCTCGAGGCGGCTCTCCTTCCGCGCGGTTCGTGTCTGCTGGGACGTGGGCGTGATGCTGATCGGCTTTGCGCTGGGGTCGACGGTCGGCCTGACGACCGTGGTGACGGGCTTTTGCCTGGGCCCGGTGATCGCCGCCGTGAAGGAGCGGATGAAGGAATTTTATGGGGAAGCTTGAAAACGATCTGGGCCGGGACGGTATCTCCCGGCTCGTTGTGCGCATTGCGCTGCCGAGCATGGCCGCGCAGTTCGTCAGCGTGCTCTACAGCATCGTCGACCGCATGTACATCGGCCATATCGCCGGCGGCGGCCTCGCGCTGGCGGGCGTGGGCATCTGCGGCCCGGTGGTGACGATGGCGGGCTCGGTCGCCTTCCTCATCGCCATCGGCGGCGCGCCGCTGATGAGCAGGTGCATGGGCGAGGGGCGGGAGGACGAGGCGTCGCGCATCCTCCGGAACTGCCTGACGATGCTGGTGATCGCGTCCGCGCTGCTGACCGCGCTGCTGCTGCCGCTGCGCGGGCCGATGCTGCGCCTCTTTGGCGCGAGCGAGACGACCTACCCCTACGCCGAGGCGTATTTTACCATCTACATCAGCGGCACGCTCTTTGCGCTGCTCTCGACCGGCCTCAACCAGTTCATCATCGCGCAGGGCTTTGCGAAGACGGGCATGAAGCTGGTGATGCTGGGCGCGGGGCTCAACATTCTGCTCGACCCGCTGCTCATCTTCGTCCTCGGGCTGGGGGTGCGCGGCGCGGCGGCGGCGACCGTGCTCTCTCAGCTGGCCAGCGCGGCCGGGGCGCTGCTCTTTCTGATGGGCGGGCGCGCGCCCGTGCGCGCCGCGTTTGCCTGGCCCGAGGCGCGCGTTGTCCGGCGTGTGCTGACGCTGGGCTTCGCGCCGTTTTTCATCATCGCGGTCGACAACGTGATGATCATCGCGCTCAACGCCGTGCTCGGGCGCTACGGCGGCGCGGCGGAGGGCGACGCGCTGATCACCTGCGCGACCATCGCCCAGAGCTTCATGCTCGTGGTCACGATGCCGCTGGGCGGCATCTCCGGCGGCACGCAGACGATCCTCGCCTTCAACTACGGCGCAAGGAAGATGAACCGCGTCCGCGAGGCGCAGAAAAAAATCGTCCGCCTCTGCGTGCTCTACACGCTGATCATGTTCCTGCTCGCGCGCCTGGCGGGGCCGCTGTTCGTGCGCCTGTTCACAAGCGACGCGCAGCAGCTGGCGCTCTCCGCCTGGGCGATTCGCGTGTGTACGCTGGCGATCATCCCGCTGGGCGTGCAGTATGAGCTGGTGGACGGCTTCACGGCGCTGGGCCAGATGCGCCTCTCCTTCACGCTCTCCTTCTTCCGCAAGCTCATGTATTTTCTTGCCCTCTTCGCTTTGCCGGCGCTCTTTGGCGCGCGCGCCGCGTTCTACGCGGAGCCGGTCTCCGATGTGCTTGGCCCGGTCTTCACCGTGCTCGTGCATCGCGCGGTGATGGAGAAGGTGCTGATGCGCTCGGCGTGACGGACAGCGTGCTGCAAGCCCCGCTGTCTGGGGCTTCTTAAGCCTCTTGTCATCGCCGCGTTGTTCATGCTATGATACAGAAAACCGGGGAGGAGGAACGCCGCGATGAGAGAGGATATCCCGCAGTTTTTGAAAGACGAGCTGCTGCGCCAGTACGGCGAAGCGGACGCGGAGCGCATCGCGCAGGGCTATGCCGCAAAGCGCGCGACGACGCTGCGCGTCAACCGGCTCAAGGTGCAGCCGCAGGCCGTGCGCGAGGCGCTCCGTAAGGCGGGCGTTGAGACGCAGAGCGTGCCGTGGAGCGGCGACGCGCTCGTGCTCGAGGATGCGCGCGAGGAGACCGTGACGGCGCTGCCGCTTTATGAGCGGGGCGAAGTTTACCTGCAAAGCCTTTCCTCGATGATTCCGCCGCTGCTGCTGGGCGCGCAGCCGGAGGAAAACATCCTCGACATGGCTGCCGCGCCGGGCGGCAAGACGACGCAGATCGCCGCGCTGACGGGCAACCGCGCGATGATCACGGCCTGCGAGCGAAACGCCGCGCGCGCCGAAAGGCTGCGCTTCAATCTCGCGCGCCAGGGCGTCACGCGCGTGTCCGTCATGAACATCGACGCGCGCCAGCTCGACGATCTCTTCGCGTTTGACCGGATTCTGCTGGACGCGCCCTGCTCCGGCAGCGGCACCGTGCAGCTGCACGAGCGCTCCCGCGCGCGCTTTGACAGGGAGACCCTCGCCCGCGTGACCAAAACGCAGGAGGCGCTGCTTGCAAAGGCGCTCCGGCTGCTCAGGCCCGGGCATGAGATGATCTATTCGACCTGCTCCGTGCTCGAGCAGGAGAACGGCGAGATGGTGCGCCGCGCCACAGCGCGTATGGGCGCGGAGGTCGTCCCGCTGGAGCTTGCGGGCTTTGAGGACGTGCCGCGGCTTCCGGTCAGCGTGCCGGGAACGCTGTGCGTCTGCCCGGACGCGCGCTATGAGGGCTTCTTCGTGGCGAAGCTGCGCAGAAAGAAGAGATGAGGTGATCCCATGCGGCTTGAAACGCAGCGCCTGATTCTGCGCCCCTTTACGGAGGCGGACGCGGAGGATCTCTACCGCTATGCCAGCGATCCCGAGGTCGGCCCGCGCGCCGGCTGGGCGCCGCATACGAGCGTCGAGGACAGCCGGACGGTCATCCGCGAGATCCTCTCCGATCCGCAGAACTGCGCCGTCGTGCTGCGGGAGACGGGCGAGGTCATCGGCAGCGTCGGCGTGATGCGCGAGGGCAGAGGTACGACGGACGTCGCCGCGGACGAGGCGGAGCTCGGCTACTGGATCGGCCGCCCCTTCTGGGGGCAGGGGCTGATTCCCGAGGCCGTGCGCGCGCTGCTGGCGTATTGCTTTGAGACGCTCCGTTGCAGCGCCGTCTGGTGCGGCTATTACGAGGGCAACGTGCAGTCCAGGCGCGTGCAGGAGAAATGCGGCTTCCTCCCCCATCACACGGTTGAAAACAAGGCCGACCGCACGGGCGCGCTGCACACCGAGCACATCAACCATCTGACCCGTGCGCGCTGGGAGGCGCTTTTTCGGGGAGAAGGCGCGCGCTGAACCGGCGTAGGGCAAAAAAGACGGCCCGCGTCTGGCTTGACAGAAGCGGGCCGAAAGCGTACAATGTAGACAGGCAGGGGGCCGTTTGCGCGTGGCCTCCCCCTTTGGTTCTAAAGGTAAAGAACCGTCGTGCAGCTGCAACTGCGCGGCGGTTCGCGTTTATCTGTCGTTTCTATGGCTTGCCAGAATGAGCAAGGAGAGAATCGTCAGAAAGATCATGATCATCTCATAATCCGACATACGATCATCCTCCCTTCTTCAGTACGCGCTTGAAGGGAGAAACCACCGGCAGCACCTGCCTGCCTACATGCATACAGCATACCACATAAAGCGGCATCCGGGCAAGCGGGCTTTGCGGCTGCCGCGCGTTTTCCCGCTTGACAAGCCCCCTTAAACCCGCTACAATAATATGCAAATCGCACATCGCTTTTTTGAAAGGCAATGACGGAACAAAGACGCGAAATCTGATCCTCAGAGAGCCGGCGCCCGGTGCGAGCCGGCGGCAGATGAGCGGGATAACTCACTCCTGAGCCGCCCGTGTGATAAGCGCGGGACGAATTTGCCGCGTTAAGGCACAGAGGGTTTCCGCGCCGCAGCTGCGTGCCCGGACGGAGACTGAATCAGGGTGGTACAGTGTGGCAATTCAGGCCTCGCCCCTGCGAAAAGCAGGTGCGAGGTTTTTGTTTGTCCTTCGGGGACGCCACTTGAACAAAGGGAGGAAAACGACAATGGGCATGACCATGACACAGAAAATCCTCGCGCGCGCCGCGGGGGTTGAGCGCTGCCGCGCAGGCGAGCTGCTCATGTGCAAGCTGAACCTTGTGCTGGGCAACGACATCACCGCGCCCGTGGCGATCAATGAGTTTGAGAAGATGGGCGCGACGAAGGTGTTCGACCCGGCGAAGATCGCGCTGGTGCCGGACCACTTCGTCCCCAACAAGGACATCAAGTCCGCGACGATGGCCAAGCAGATGCGCGAATTCGCGCGCGCGCAGAAGATCGTCAACTACTTCGAGGTCGGCCGCGTGGGCATCGAGCATGCGCTGCTGCCGGAGCAGGGCCTCGTCGCGCCGGGTGAGGTCATCATCGGCGCGGACAGCCACACCTGCACCTACGGCGCGGTCGGCGCGTTCTCCACGGGCGTCGGCTCCACGGACATGGCCGTGGGCATGGCGACCGGCGAATGCTGGTTCAAGGTGCCGGAGGCGATCAAGGTCGTGCTCAAGGGCAAGCTGAAGCCCTGGGTCAGCGGCAAGGACGTCATCCTCCATCTCATCGGCGAGATCGGCGTGGACGGCGCGCTGTATCAGTCCCTCGAGTTTACCGGCGAGGGCGTGAAGGAAATCAGCATGGATGGCCGCCTGACCATCGCGAACATGGCCATCGAGGCCGGCGCGAAGAACGGCATCTTCCCGGTCGACGACATCTGCCGCGCGTATCTGGCGGAGCGCGTCTCCCGCGAGTGGACGGCCTTTGAGCCGGACGAGGACGCGGAGTACAGCCGCGTCGTGACCATCGACCTCGATGAGCTCGACCTGACCGTCTCCCTGCCGCATCTGCCGGAAAACACGAAGCCCGCGCGCGAATGCGCCGACAAGACGATCGACCAGGTCGTCATCGGCAGCTGCACCAACGGCCGCATCAGCGACATGCGCGTCGCCGCGCAGATTCTCAAGGGACACAAGGTCAATGAAAACGTCCGCTGCATCGTCATCCCCGGCACGCAGCAGGTCGTCAAGAGCTGTCTCGCCGAGGGCCTCGTCGACATCTTCATCGACGCCGGCGCGATCTTTACGATGCCGACCTGCGGCCCCTGCCTGGGCGGCTTCTGCGGCGTTCTGGCCGACGGCGAGCGCGCCGTCTCCACGACCAACCGCAACTTCGTCGGCCGCATGGGCCACACCGGCAGTGAGGTCATTCTTTCCAGCCCGGCCGTCGCGGCTGCTTCCGCGATTCTGGGCCGCGTCGCGACGCCCGAGGAGGTGCTTTAAGCCATGAACGTTCAGTCTACCGTCATCAAATACGGCGATCACGTCGACACCGACGTCATCATCCCCGCCCGCTACCTTAACACCACCGATCCCGCCGAGCTGGCCTCCCACTGCATGGAGGATCTGGACAGCGGCTTCAAGAAGAAGCTCAAGGCGAGCAAGATCATCGTTGCGGGCCGCAACTTCGGCTGCGGCTCCTCCCGTGAGCATGCGCCCATCGCCATCAAGGCCAGCGGCGTGCAGCTCGTCATCGCGGACAGCTTCGCCCGCATCTTCTACCGCAACGCCATCGACATCGGCCTGGCGATCGTCGAATGCCCCGCCGCCTCCGCGGCCATCCGCGAGGGGGATGAGGTCGCTGTCGATCTGGATACCGGCAAAATTGACGACCTGACGACCGGCGAAAGCTTCACCGCCGCGCCCTTCCCGCCGTTCATTCAGGAGATCATCCGAAGCGGCGGCATCGCTGCGGTTGTGCGCAAGCGGATGGAGGCGTGAGCATGAACGCAAATATCGTCACCCTTCCGGGCGATTACATCGGCCCGGAGATCGTCGCGCAGGCCGTCAAGGTGCTTCAGGCCGTCGCGGCCAAGTACGGTCATACCTTCCATTTTGACGAGCGCAGGCTCGGCGGCGCCTCCATCGACGAATTCGGCGTGCCGCTGACCGAGGAGACGCTCGCGGCCTGCAACGCGGCGGATGCCGTGCTCATGGGCAGCGTCGGCGGCCCGAAGTGGGACGGCGTGGAGGCCGCCCGCCGCCCGGAAAAGGGCCTGCTCGCCCTGCGCAAGGGCATGCAGGTGTTCGCGAATCTGCGCCCCTGCACGATCCATCCGCAGCTGGCCGGCGCCTGTCCGCTGCGCCCGGACATCATCAGCAAGCCAATCGACATCATGATCCTGCGCGAGCTGACGGGCGACATCTACTTCGGCAAGCGCTGGCGCAGCGAGGACCGCAAGGCCGCGACCGACGAGATGGCCTATTCCGAGATGGAGGTCGAGCGCCTCGCGCGCATCGGCTTTGAGATGGCGAAGAAGCGCCGCGGCAAGCTCTGCTCGGTGGACAAGGCGAACGTTCTCGAATGCTCCCGCCTCTGGCGCGAGACCGTCGCGAAGGTCGCCAGCGATTACCCCGAGGTCGAGGTCAGCTATATGTACGTCGACAACGCCGCGATGCAGCTCATCCTGCGCCCGAGCCAGTTCGACGTCATGATCACCGGCAACCTCTTCGGCGACATCCTCTCCGACGAGAGCGCCGCCATCGCGGGCAGCCTGGGCATGATGCCCTCCGCGAGCCTGGGCAGCGGCACACGCGGATTGTATGAGCCGATTCACGGCTCCGCGCCCGACATCGCCGGCCGGGACATCGCCAACCCGCTGGGCACGATCCTCTCCGGCGCGCTGCTGCTGCGCCACAGCCTGGACCTGGAGGATGAGGCCGCGGCCATCGAGCAGGCCGTCTCCCGGGTGCTTGACGAGGGCTATCGCACGGGCGACATCTTCTCCGAGGGCTGCACGAGGGTTGGCTGTACGCAGATGGGCGACCTCGTCGCGCAGCGCATCTGACGGAGGGGCGCATGAGGGACAGCGCGGCGCATCCGGCCTGGGAGGAGCACGGCCTCAGCCGCACGGAATGCGCGATCGTCGAGGCATTCTGGTCGCTCCTGGAGGAGAAGCCCTACGGCAGCATCACCGTCCGGGACATCGTCAGCCGGTGCCGCATCCATCGCAACACCTTCTATTATCACTTTCAGGATGTCCCGTCCCTGCTGGAGACCACCCTGCGGATCTGGGCGGACTGCCTCGTCGGCCAAGCGAGGTTTGACACGGCGGCCGACTGTGTCCTTCCCGCCGCGCGCTGCGCGATGGAGCAGCGGCGCGTGCTCGACCACGTCTACCGCTCCGAGCGCCGGGACGAGTTTGTCGCGCTGATTGAGCGGACCAACCGCCATATCGTCTCCCGCCATGTCGAGAACATGACCCGGGGCCTGCGCGTTTCCCAGCAGGACAAGGCGCTGCTCATCCTCTACTACAAGAGCACGTTTCAGGGCGTCGTCCTCGACTGGCTCAACGCCGGTATGGCCTATGACCTGGTCGACACCGCGGCGCGGCTGTGCGCCCTGATGGACGGCACGGGGCGAAACGCCGTGCTGCGCCTGCTCGGCGGGGAAACAGAATAACCGCTGGGGGCGCTTTTGAAACGAAAGCGCCCCCGTTTGCGCCGCCTCCCCCTTGACAGCGGGCGGGGCTTTTTCCGGTCCAAAATGAAAAAGCGGGACTTCCCTCGGGGAGACGGCATCGCCGTCCCGGGAAGGTCCCGCTTTTTGGGTTTTCCAAAGGGGCTTTTACGTCTTGGGGGCGTCGAGCCCCAGCGCGTGGCGCAGATAGCCCCGATAGCCCTGTGCGACGCTGTAGGCGTCGTAGCCCCGGCTGCGCAGCAGCTGCGCGTATTCGTCGCTGGTCTCGCCGGTATAGCAAAGCAGATAGATCGGCCTGTCCCTGGGCAGGCGGAGGGCCTCGACGCCCTGCGCCTGAAGGGTCTGCTCCATCGTCTCCCACCACAGGGAGACGGCCCCCGGGCAGGGGCTGCGCCGGCTGTCCTCCTCCCTGCGCAGATCGAGAATGAGCTTGTCCTGCGTGTCCGCCGCCATCTGCGCGGCGGTCTTTTGATAGTCCTCCATCGTGAACCTCCCTGGCCTTGGCTGCGCCCATGATAGCACCCGCGGCACGGCGGTGTCAATCCGCGCGTTGGAGTTTTTCCAAAATGCGCCGCCGCGCGCAAAAGCTGTCAGGTTTCGCGCGTCTAAAGGGATAAAGAGACAGAGGCCCGGCAGGAAGGCGCGCCGGGGCAGGCACACAGAGGAGGAAGCGGCATGTTTGGCTTTCACGCAGACGATTTTACCCGGCTCTTTGATTCGAAGCAGAGGCGGCGGCGCGAGCGTCCGGTTCCCGGCAGCACGACGCAGACGCTGCGCGCGCTCACGGATCTCGGGGAGAGCGTCGCCTCCGGCGTCCATGTCATCTATGCCTCCGTGCGGCTGTATCTGTGCGTGACGATGGAGCCCAGGCCGGAGGCGGTCGATGCGCAGGCGGAGCGCGACCGGCGCACGGCGGCGGGCCTGTTTGAGGTTGACCGCAACTGGAGCGCGGCGGAGGTCAATGCCCGCTGGGCCAGGCGCGCCGTTCTGACCGACGGCGAGGACAACGTGCTGGAGGCGGCGATGTCCGGCGCGCGGGGCATGACCGACGTGGGCGCGAAGGAGGTCTTCTTCGAGTTCAACGCGCTGGAGGCCTATCCCGAGCGGATGTACCTGCGCAGCGGGGAGACCCGGGTGAGGATCCGGTGAAAAGTGGACGCGATACGCGGCCATGAAGTGAAACAGCGGAAGCCGCAGGATGGGGGTACATCCTGCGGCTTCCGTGGCGTGATCGCAGAGACTCAATTACAGCGGCATGATGCCAAAGAGGATTGCCGCGAGCATGCACAGGATGGAGAACACCCAGACATAGCCGAAGCTCGCCTCGATGTGATCCTTGATGTCCACCTCGGCCAGACCCGTGCCCAGCAGCGTGGCGGGCACCATCGGGCTGATGAAGGTTGCGCAGTTGCGGCAGACGACCATGGCCACGGCGATGGGCAGCGCGTTGACGCCGAACGCCTGGCCGATGCCGATGACGACCGGGAGCATGCCGTAGAAGTAGCTGTCCGTGTCAAACGCCAGTGCCAGCGGCACGGACGGCGCTTACACGCCCAGCAGGCGCACGCGCTTCATGCCGGCGATGGCCTTTGCCTTGCCGACGAGCGCCTCGCGTACATTCTGCGGCACCTCGTCGATATCCACGACGGAGACGGCCATCGCGCCGCGGGAGCGGTTGACGAGGTCGGAGATGTTCAGGCCGAAGGAGGCGACCGCCGAGGTGATCGAGCCCAGCACGTTGGGCACGTTCTCGTGGATGCACAAAAGACGCGGCTTGACGGCGGGCGCGACGTCGACGGCGGGCAGGTTGACGCTGTTGCGGATGATGCCGGACTCGAGGAAGTCGCGGGTCTGCGCGGCGGCCATGACGGCGCAGTTTTCCTCGCTCTCGGGCGTGGAGGCGCCCAGATGCGGGATCGCGATGACGCCGGGCAGGCCGATGAGCGCGTCGCTGGGGAAGTCGGTCACATAGCAGGCGACGCGGCCGTCGCCCAGCGCGGCGATGAGCGCCTCATCGTCGACGAGGCCGCCGCGCGCGAAGTTCATGATGCGCACGCCCTTGCGGCACAGCGACAGCGCGCGCCCGCCGATCATGCCGCGGGTCTTGTCGCTCAGCGGCACGTGTACGGTCACAAAGTCGCAGGCGGAGAAGAGCGCGTCGAGCGAATTCTCGCGGCGGATGTCGCGGGAGAGCTTCCACGCGTGCTCGACGGAGATCATCGGGTCATAGCCCACGACGTTCATGCCAAGCGCCGTCGCGGCGTTGGCCACCAGCACGCCGATGGCGCCCAGGCCGATGACGCCCAGCGTCTTGCCGCGCAGCTCCGGGCCGACGAAGGCCTTCTTGCCCTTCTCGACGGCCTTTTCGACCTGATCGCCCTGGCCCTTGAGCGTGCGCGCCCACTCGATGCCGCCCACGACGTCGCGGCAGGAGAGCAGCAGGCCGCACAGCACCATCTCGCACACGGCGTTGGCGTTGGCGCCCGGCGTGTTGAAGACACAGATGCCGCGCTCGGAGCAGGCGTCGACGGGGATGTTGTTGTAGCCCGCGCCGGCGCGCGCGATGCTCAGCACGCTCTCGGGGATCGGCGTCTCATGCATCGAGGCGGAGCGCACGAGAATCGCGTCGGGCGCCTGCGCGTCGTCGCTGACGCGGTACTGCTCGCCGAGCTGGGTGTAGATCGCGGAGGAAATCGCGTTGAGGGTCTTGATCTGATAAGCCATGACGGTCTTCCTTTCTCAGGCGTTTTTGACCTCGAAGTCCTTCATGAAGGCGACGAGCCTGCGCACGCCCTCGATGGGCATGGCGTTGTAGATGCTCGCGCGCATGCCGCCGACGATACGGTGGCCCTTGAGGTTCACCAGGCCCTGCGCAGCGGCCTCCTTGACAAAGAGCGCGTCCTTGTCCGCGTCGCCGGTGACAAAGGTCACGTTCATGCGGCTGCGGTCCTTCGCGCGGGCGGTGCCCCTGAAGAGCCTGCTCTCGTCGAGGAAGTCGTAGAGCAGCTTCGCCTTCTCGATGTTGACCTTTTCAAGCGCCGCGACGCCGCCCTGCGCCTTGATCCACTGGAAGGTCAGCCCGGCGACGTAGATGCCGAAGCAGTTGGGCGTGTTGAGCATGCTGTCCGCGTCGGCCATCTTCTGAAAGCTCATGACCTTCGGGGTGATGGGCAGCTCATGGCCCAGCAGATCCTCGCGCACGATCAGGATGACGACGCCTGCGGGGGCGACGTTCTTCTGCGCGCCGGCGTAGATCACGCCGAAGCGGCTGACGTCGTAGACCTCCGAGAGGATGTTCGAGGACATATCCGCGACCAGCGGCACGCCGTTCGTCTGCGGGATGTGGTCCCAGCGGGTGCCGTAGATGGTGTTGTTCGTCGTGATGTGGACGTATTTGGCGTCCGGGGAGAGCGTGTATTCCGGAATGTAGCTGTAGCCGTCCTCGCGGGAGGAGCCGGCGACGTTGACCTCGCCGTACTTCTTCGCCTCCACGAGCGCGTTGTGGGCGAAGTTGCCGGAATCGACATAGTCGGCCTTGCCGCCGTCCATGAGGTTCATCGCCACGGCGGCGAACATCGCCGTCGCGCCGCCCTGGAGGAACATGACCTTGTAGCCCTCCGGGATGCCCATGACGTCCTTCAGGTCGGCGACCGTGCGGTTAAAGATCTCCAGATACATCTTGGAGCGATGGCTCATCTCCATGACGGACATGCCGGTATTGCCATAGCAGAGCAGCTCGCGCTGCACCTGCTCGAGCACGGGCAGCGGCAGCATCGACGGGCCAGGCGCAAAATTGAACACGCGATCCATGTGAATAGCCTCCTCTTCTTTGACGCTTTCCCGAAATTGCAGGATGGCAGCGCAGAACAACCATTTTCGGGGAAGGTATTGCCCTATCTTACCACGAAGGAGACAGAATTTCAATGCCATCTTTGAATTTGCACCCGTCACAGCGCCCATCTTTGTGAAAAAAGTTGCAAGCCGCCGTTTTTTCCTTTGAATTTGGCTTGATTTCCCTGTGCAGTTTTGCTATACTGAGCAAAAGGGGCTGCGATAGCCGCCCCCTATGGAAGCATGCGATAGACAATATGACCATACGATTAAGGAGGAGTTTCCAATGAACAGACTCAAGGACAAGGTGGCCATCGTTACCGGCTCTACCAGCGGCATCGGCATCGGCATCGCGAAGCTCTACGCGGCCGAGGGCGCGAAGGTCGTCATCTGCGGCCGCCGCGCGGAGAAGGGCCAGGCTGTCGTGGACGAGATCGTCAAGGCGGGCGGCGAGGCCAGCTATCACTTCATGGACATCACCGATCCGGCGAGCATCGAGTCCCTCATGGCGGATACCGTCGAGAAGTATGGCAAGATCGACATCCTGGTCAACAACGCCGCCAACGTCGCGCTCAAGGATGGACGCGTGGATGAGCTGACCATCGAGATGTGGGACGCGATCTTCCAGAGCGATATGCGCGGCACCTTCTACACCACCAAGTGCGCGCTGCCCTACATGCAGAAGAACAACGGCGGCTCCATCGTCAACATCGGCTCCATGGCCTCCTGCGCCGGCGACCTGGGCTCCACCGCCTATGCCTGTGCCAAGGCGGGCGTCGACATGCTGACCCAGTCCGTCGCGCTCCAGTACGGCAAGAGCAACATCCGCTGCAACTGCGTCCGTCCGGGCCTCATCGTGACCCCGCAGAACGAGGCGCATGTGCCGCAGGCCCTCAAGGACATCTTCCTGAGCAACATCATGGTCAACCGCTACGGCTGCCCGGAGGATATCGGCTACCTGTGCGTCTACCTCGGCTCCGACGAGAGCACCTATGTGACCGGCCAGGTCATGACCGTCGACGGCGGCCTGAACTCCCACACCACCACCGTGGCGCAGTTCCGCGCGATGGCCTCCCGCACCTGGTAAGCCGCGGCATTCGCCTCTTGACGTCTTTGCCGGTTTGTGCTATGCTAACCCCATAGCGATATGACTGACGGAAGTGGAGAAACCACAGGGAAGTATCGCGGCGCGAAAGCGCTATTATGCCGACCGTCTGGGCGCACTGAGCAATCGGTGCGCCCTTTTTGTAGGCCACCGGATGAAGGAGGTTTCCTGATTTATGAGAAGCGATATCGAAATCGCGCAGGCCTGTACCCCCAAGCCCATTGACGAGATTGCCGCGCGCGCGGGGATTCCCGGCGAGCTGCTGGAGCACTACGGCCGCTACAAGGCCAAGGTTGATTATCTCGCCCTGAAGGACCGCCCGGCCAGGGGCAAGCTCGTGCTCGTCACGGCGATCAACCCGACCCCCGCGGGCGAGGGCAAGACGACCGTCTCCATCGGCCTGGCCGACGCGCTGAACCTGGAGGGCCAGAATGTCTGCCTCGCGCTGCGCGAGCCGTCCCTGGGCCCGGTCTTTGGCGTGAAGGGCGGCGCGACCGGCGGCGGCTATGCGCAGGTCATCCCGATGGAGGACATCAACCTCCACTTCACCGGCGACATGCACGCCATCACCGCGGCCAACAACCTGCTCGCCGCGATGGTCGACAACAGCATCCAGCAGGGCAATCCGCTTTCCATCGATCCGCGCCGCGTGACCTGGAAGCGCTGCATGGACATGAACGACCGCCAGCTGCGCAATATCCTCGACGGCCTGGGCGGCAAGGCCAACGGCACCCCGCGCGAGGACGGCTTCGACATCACAACCGCCAGCGAGATCATGGCGACGCTCTGCCTCGCCTCCTCCATCGCCGACCTCAAGGCGCGCATCGCGCGCATCGTCGTCGCGCGCACCTACGACGACAAGCCCGTGACCGCGGGCGACATCCACGCCCAGGGCGCCGTCGCGGCGCTGCTGCGCGACGCGCTGCGCCCGAACCTCGTGCAGACGCTGATTGGCACGCCCGCGTTCGTCCACGGCGGCCCGTTCGCCAACATCGCCCACGGCTGCAACACGGTCATCGCAACGAAGACCGCCCTTCGCCTGGCGGATGTCGTGGTGACGGAGGCCGGCTTCGGCGCGGACCTGGGCGCGGAGAAGTTCATCGACATCAAGTGCCGCATGGCGGGGCTGACGCCCAGCGCCGTCGTGCTGGTGGCGACCGTGCGCGCGCTCAAGAGCCACGGCGGTGTCGCCAAGGCCGATCTGGGCGCGGAGAACCTCGAGGCGCTCGAGCGCGGCCTTGCCAACCTGCGCCGCCACCTGCGCAATATCCGCGAGGTCTGGGGCCTGCGCCCGGTCGTCGCGCTCAACCGCTTCACCAGCGACACCGATGCGGAGATTGAGCTCGTCCGCCGCGCCGCGGCCGAGACGGGCGCGAAGGTCGCGCTCTGCGAGGTCTGGGCCAAGGGCGGCGAGGGCGGCCGCGAGCTGGCGCGCCTGGTGCTTGACGAGATCGCGCAGGCGGAGCCGGAGAAGTTCTCCTTCACCTATCCGGACGAGCTGCCGCTGGCGGACAAGATCCGCGCCGTCGCCACGCGCATTTACGGCGCCAGGGACGTCTCCTTCGCCCCCGCCGCGATGAAGACGATCCGGCAGCTGACCGACGAGGGCTGCGGGAGCATGCCCGTGTGCATCGCCAAGACGCAGTATTCCTTCTCCGACGATCCCAAGAAGCTGGGCGCGCCGGAAAACTTCACCCTCACGATCCGCCAGGTGCGCGTCAGCGCGGGCGCGGGCTTCGTCGTCGCGCTCGCCGGCGACATCATGACGATGCCGGGCCTGCCGAAGGTGCCAGCCGCGGTCAATATCGACGTGACCGACGACGGCGTGATCACGGGGCTGTTCTGAGCCGCTGCAACTCAAAGAACGGGGTTTGGGGATTCTGTTCCCAAGCCCCGTTTTTGCTTACGCACCTTCCAGCACCTGCTCCAGCAGCCTCTCACAGGCCGCGAGGATGAGCGCGATCTCCGCCTTGCCGATCCCGTCATAGTGAATGCCGCAGCGCACGCAGACCGGCACGCCGAAGCGCGCGGCCAGCGCGGCGGCAAACCGCTCGCTGACGGCATCGTCGCTGTGCCCCTCGCGCAGGAGCGTGCGGCAGCGGCCGTCCGCCTCCGCCAGCGTCACGGCGCCGGCGTGCGTGTACTGACCGCCGTAAACGCCGACGTCAAGCCCTGCGTCGAGCCGGGTAATCTCCGCGCGGATCGTCTGTCCGAGCGCCTCCGTCTCAAAAACCTGCATGCTTTGCTCCTTTCCCGGCGCGCCGCCGGAGGATAACATCCCGATTGACATAGCGGGCCGATCGGAAATATAATAGGGACGTTTGATTTCGCTGTCAATCCCTTGGTCAAGCGCCGGCCTCGGGCGCAAGGCGGCGGGATTTGCGGCGCATCGTCGGAAATGGAGCCGGCATCATGCCGGTTTGCACAGTCAATCCCTTGGTCAAGCGCCGGCCTCGGGCGCAAGGCGGCGGGATTTGCAGCGTATCGTCGGAGATGGAGCCGGCATCATGCCGGGGATGGCTGCGCCGTTTCATGGGAGATGTTTTGTTGATTTATCTGGATTATACGGCGAATGCCCCGGTTGAGCCGGCTGTGCTTGAGCGCTTTGTCCGCGTCGAGCGCGGCGCGATCGGCAACCCGAATTCGCTCCATCAGGCCGGCCGCGCCGCCGCCGCGCAGATGGAGGCCGTCACGGCGCATATCGCGTCGTTGCTTGGCGTTTCGCCCGACGCGCTGATCTATACCTCCGGCGCGAGCGAGGCGAACAACCTCGCCGTCACGATCAACAGCCCGCAGGACGCCTCGCCCTACATCCTCAACCTGAGCGTCGAGGGCTTCCGCGGCGCGCAGCTGCGGGACAGGCTCGACGAGCGCGGCTTCTGCGTGAGCGTCAAATCCGCCTGCTCGGTGGAGAATACGCCCTCGCGCGCCGTCATGGCGATCGCCAGAAACCGCCGGCGCGCGCTGTCGGCCTTCCGCGTCAGCCTGAGCCACCAGACCACGGAGGAGGAGCTTCACGCCTTCCTGAACACCCTCGACCAGCTATGCAAGGAGAATCCGTCATGCCGCGCACGTTGACCGCCTGCCAGAAGATTGAGCGGAGCATCATCACCAAATACCGCAAGGAGCTCTGGACGCCGTTCATGACGGCCGTCAAGCGCTATGAGCTGATCGCCCCCGGCGACAAAATCGCCGTGTGCATCTCCGGCGGCAAGGATTCCATGCTGATGGCGAAGCTGATGCAGCAGCTGCACCGCCACAGCGAGGTGCCCTTTGAGGTCGTTTACCTCGTCATGGACCCGGGCTACAACGCGATCAACCGCCGCAAGATTGAGAGCAACGCGCAGCTGCTCGAGCTGCCCATCACGATCTTTGAGACGAACATCTTCGAGGTCGCCAACAGCGCGGAAAGCAACCCCTGCTACCTCTGCGCGCGGATGCGCCGCGGCCATCTCTACGCCAGGGCGCGAGAGCTCGGCTGCAACAAGATCGCGCTGGGGCATCATTTCAGCGACGTCATCGAGACGACGGTCATGGGCATGTTCTACGGCGCGCAGCTTCAGGCGATGATGCCCAAGCTGCACAGCAAAAACTTCCCCGGCATGGAGCTGATCCGCCCGATGTACTGCATCCACGAGGACGACATCCTCGCCTGGAAGCGCTACAACGACCTCGAGTTCATCCAGTGCGCCTGCCGCTTCACGGAGAACTGCACGATGTGCGACAACGGCGGCGGCGGCTCCAAGCGCCAGGAGGTCAAGCAGCTGATTCGCAGGCTCAAGCGGGACAACCCCGACATCGAGAAGAGCATCTTCAGCGCCATCCATGCCGTGAGCCTGGACACATTCCCGGGCTACAAGACGCGCGGCGAGGAGCATTCCTTCCTGGAGACCTACGAGACGCGCTGAGCGTGTCAGCCGCGCACAAACCGCGCGTTGTACTCGGCGTTGATCTCGCGGATCTCCTTGAGCCCGTCGATATAGGGCTGATAGATCTCCTCGACACGCCCGCCGCCGAGGTTGTCGCAGCCGTTGCAGAACTCGCATGCCGAGCCGCAGCTGCCGCGCAGCGCCCGATGGACGATCTCGATGCGCTCCTCGCGCGTCGTGTCCCTGATGAGGATGGAGGGCATGGGGAGTCTCCTTTCTTTCTGTTTGCATAGTTGGATATGCCTTGCGAAACAAACCCGTCTCAATCGTAGGATGCTGCGCATCCTGCTCTGAGACTGCGTTGATACCGATTTTCATGTTTACGTTGAGCTGCCGCCCAAACCTGCTTGAGGGACAATGTCCCTCAAACTCCCTTCTTTGCTTCGCGCTTGTCTTCATCGTGCAGATGGAAAACAGGATCAGGCTTTGCCCGGCGCTTTTTTCGGTTGTTTTTCCAGCGTGCATTGCCGCATGTCCGCCGAGAAATACGGGCATTGCTCCTCGTCCTCCGGGCAGGTCGGCGTGTTGGGCGGGCAGGTGCCGCCGATGAGCGCGAGATCGTACGGCGTGATCTGGTAGACGAAGTAGTTGAGCCAGTTGGAGTAGAGCATGTGCGCGCTCGAGCGCCAGGTGCTCACGGGCGCCTTCGTGTCGTCGTCATCGGGATAGTAGTTGCAGGGAATCTCGATGGGCAGCCCGGCGTCCCTGTCGCGGCGGTATTCCCTGTCGAGCGTGTCCGCGTCGTATTCCGAGTGGCCGGTGATGAAGATCTGTGTGCCGCCGTCGGTCGAGATGGCGTAGATGCCCGCCTCGTCGCTCTCGGCGAGGATCTTGAGGCCCTTCGCCGCGAGCACCTCCTCCTTGCGGATCGTCGTGTGCCGGGAGTGCGGCACGAGGAAGGTGTCGTCAAACCCGCGGAAGAGGATGGAGTTTTTGTGCGTCACCTGGTGGCGGAAGACGCCGAAGAGCTTCTTCTCCAGCGGGTATTTTTTGATGCCGTAGTGGTAGTAGAGCGCGGCCTGCGCCGCCCAGCAGATGTGGAACGTGCTGGTGACGTGGGTCTTGCTCCAGGCAAAGACCTCGCACAGCTCCTCCCAGTATTCCACCTGCTCAAACTCGAGCTTCTCCACCGGCGCGCCCGTGATGACCAGGCCGTCGAAGTTCTGCTCGCGCACCTCGTCAAACGTCTTGTAGAAGGCGAGCATGTGCTCCTCGGGCGTGTTTTTGGAGACGTGGCTCTTCATCATCAGCAGCTCCAGCTCGACCTGCAGCGGCGTGTTGCCCAGCAGGCGCGCCAGCTGCGTTTCCGTCGTGATCTTGGTGGGCATGAGGTTGAGCAGCAGCAGACGCAGCGGGCGGATCTGCTGCGTGTTGGCGCGCGTCTGATGCATGACGAAGATGTTCTCGCTCTCCAGCATTTTCCTCGCCGGCAGGTTGTTGGGAATCTTGATGGGCATGGGAGGGGCCTCCTTTCCTGGAAAAGCGCGCTCAGTCCCCGAGCGCCTGGGTGAGGTCGGCGATCAGGTCATCGGCATCCTCGATGCCCACGGACAGGCGCAGCAGCGTATCCGTGATGCCCAGGCGGGCGCGCATCTCCTCGGGCACGTCGTTGTGCGTCTGCGTGAGCGGGTAGGTGATGAGACTCTCCACGCCGCCCAGGCTCTCGGCGAACGTGATCACGCGCACATGCGTCAGCACGCGCTCGGCGGTTTCGGCGATGTCCACGCGCAGGGAGATCATGCCGCCGAAGCCGTCCGACTGGCTGCGGCTGAGCGCGTAGGCGGGATGCTCCGGCAGCCCGGCGTAGAGCACCTGCGTGACATGGGGGTTCTTCTTGAGCGCTTTGGCGATGGCCAGCGCGTTCTTCTGCACGCGCTCCATGCGCAGGGCGAGCGTCTTGATGCCGCGCAGCACGAGCCAGCTGTCAAACGGCGCGAGCATGCCGCCGGTCGTCTTGCCGGTCAGGCGGATGGCGTCGCCCAGCGCCCGCGTCGCCGCGACGACGAAGCCGCTGATCGTGTCGTTGTGGCCGGAGAGGTATTTGCTGCCGCTGTGGACGACGAGGTCCGCGCCCAGCGTCAGCGGGCGCTGAAAGATGGGCGAGAGGAACGTGTTGTCCACGATCAGCAGCGCGCCGGCCTCATGTGCCAGCGCCGCGCAGGCGCGGATATCGGTCACGTTCATCATCGGGTTGCTCGGCGTCTCCAGGTAGATCGCCTTTGTCTGCGGGCGCAGGGCGGCCTTGACGTTGGCGATTTCCGTCGTGTCGGCAAACTCGACCGTCACGCCGTTCTTGCTGCTGATGTTGTTCAGGTAGCGCGTCGTGCCGCCGTAGAGATCCTCGCTGCAAATGACGTGATCGCCGGGCCTGAAGAGCTCGAATACCGCCGCGATGGCCGCCATGCCTGAGGCGAAGGCGACGGCGTCCGTGCCCTCCTCCAGGGCGGCGACGGTCTCCTCCAGGTGCAGGCGGGTCGGGTTGTCCTGACGGGTGTAGTTGAACTGGCCGTGCTCGATCCTCGTGTGGGCGAAGGTCGCGGTCTGGTAAATCGGGAAGCTGACGGAACGGACGCCGTCCTCATAGGCGCGCTCCGGCGTGCCGTGAACGCACTGGGTATCCAGCTTGTAGCGCATGTTGCAATTCCTCCTTTGGCGTCTCCGCCCATGGGGCGGATGATGAAAAAAACGCCCGTCTTCCTCAGAAGACGAGCGCAACCACCCGTGGTACCACTTCTTTTCGCCGACCTGCGTCGGCCTCACCGGCATCCATCAATGCCTGCCAGCGATAACGGGCTGACCCGTATGACCTTGGGGGGACGCCCCTCAGCCATCCGCTCCGAAACCATGTTCCTCCGCTATCCGCCGATTCCTCGCACCAACCGGAATCTCTCTTGAGGCATCCTGCGCAGTACTCTTTTCTTCATCGCGCTGTTTGCTTTGTCCGCATCATAGCAGACCCTTTACGGATTGTCAAGCCTCCTGACGGAGGGATGTGCGCGGTTTCTCCGGGAGAGACAGCCGAGAATCTGCAACAAAATCTGTGCATAGAGAATTGTTTACCCAAAAAATGTGCAAATTCGGGCTTTTGTTTATTGCCGCCCGCCGGCGCTTTCCCCTACAATCAGATATCATATTCGGATCTCATATCAGGGAAACACTCGACGGGAGGCAGCGTGTGAAAACGGCGATTGCGACGGACAGCAACAGCGGCATCTTTGCCGGGGAGGCCCGTTCTCTGGGCGTCCACGTCATCCCCATGCCCGTGATCATCGAGGGAGCCACCTACTACGAGGGCGTCGATCTGACGCCGCAGGCCCTCTATCAGGCGCAGCTGGCGCACAGGGACGTCTCCAGCTCCCAGCCGTCCCCGGCGGAGGTGAGCGGCCTGTTTGAGTCGCTGCTCGCCTCAGGCTATGACGAGGTCGTCTACATCCCGATGTCCAGCGGGCTGAGCGGCTCGTATCAGACTGCGCGGATGCTGGCGGAGGATTTCGGCGGCCGTGTGCAGGTCGTCAACAACCACAGGATCTCCGTCACGCAGCGCCTGTCGGTGGAGGATGCGCTGCGCCTGCGCGAGCGGGGCTGCTCCGCCCTTAAAATCCGCGAGACGCTCGAGCGCACGGGGCTCGACTCGACGATCCTCCTGGGCGTGGAGACGCTCGAATACCTCAAAAAAGGCGGGCGCGTGACCCCGGCTGCCGCGGCGCTGGGCACGCTGCTGCAAATCAAGCCGCTGCTGATCATCAAGGGTGAGCGGCTGGATGCGTTTGCGAAGGTGCGCGGCAGCAAGGCCTGCCGCAAGCGTCTGGTGCAGGAAATCCGCAAGGACGTGGACGAAATGAAGGCCGCGGGCATCCCGATCACCGTCTGCGTGGCGGACAGCCTGACCGACGAGGCCGAGCGCGAGGAATGGAAGGCGCTGGCGCTGGAGACGTTTGCCGGCGAGGAGATTTGCTACGACCCGCTGACGTGCAGCATCGGCTGCCACGCAGGCCCCGGCGCGTTCGGCATGGGCGTCTGCCGCAGAGCCCTCTGAAGGCGCGCAACGTGAACAAACCGAGGCCGGGGGATCGCTCCCCCGGCCTCTTTGTATGCGTTTGTGTCGATGAGAAGGGAATTACTGCTCCGTTGCCGCGTTCTCGCCGGCCAGTTTGCCGAAGACGACCGTATCGACGACCGCGTTGCCGCCCAGACGGTTGGCGCCGTGGATGCCGCCGGTGATCTCGCCCGCGGCGTACAGGCCCGGGATGGCGTTGCCGTCGGTATCCAGAACATGGGTCTGCGGGTCGATGGTCACGCCGCCCATGGTGTGATGGACGCACGCCTGACGCGGGGTCGCGACCCAGGGGCCATTCTCCAGCTTCGTGGAGTAGAGGGTTCTGCCGAACTCGTCCACGCCGGTCTCGACGGACTCGTTGAAGGCATCCAGCGTCGCCTTCAGATCCTCGTACTGGCAGCCGAGCTTTTCGGCCAGCTCCTCGAGCGTCTCCGCCGCGATGACGTAGCCGTTCTCCTCCAGGTAGGAGAAGGTGAAGCCGTCGGCCGAGCGCCATTCGTCGCTGTGGATGTCCACATACTGGTCGCCGTCGCCGGACTCGAGCATGTAGAACATGCCGTCCGTCTGCTCAAAGGAGGCCAGGCAGATCACGTCGCGGCGCGCGCCCTCGTTGACGAAGCGCTTGCCTTCCTTGTTGATGAAGATGATCTGGTCCGTGCCGGAGACGTCGCGCTGCGGATACTTGGTGATCTGTCCGTTGACGATGTTGCCGAAGTAGAGCAGCTGGATCTGATCCATGTCCGTCAGGGAAGCGCCGGCCTCGACCGCCATGGTGATGCCGTCGCCCTGCGAGCACTGGAAGCGGTTGGTCGTGGCGACCTTGGACAGATCGGACCACTTGCCGGAGGTGTTGTTCTCCTGCACCATCTTGCTGTTGGCCGCGAAGCCGCCGGTCGCCAGGATGACGCCCTTGGCGGCGGTGACGTTGAAGGTGTTGCCAGCCTTGTCGGTGCAGACCACGCCGGTCACGCGGCCGCTCTCATCCTGGATCAGCTTCGTGCCGGTCGTGGACAGGAGCATCGTGATCTTGTCGCTGTTGGCGATGCAGTTGACGTAGGTGGACAGGAAGCCCGTGCCCTGCTGCATGATGGAGGTGTGGGTGCGCTGCCAGAGCGAGCCGGCGCCCTGACCGATGCTGTTTCTGAACTCCATGCCCAGGCTCTCGATCCACTTGAGGCCGTCATAGGAGAGGTTGGCCATCTGCTTGACCAGGTCGAGATCGGCGACCTTGTCGCCGCCGTTCCAGGTCTGCAGCGCATACCATTCCTTCGTGTCGAACAGGTCCGTACGGCCATCGGCCTTGTAGGCATCCCACTGCGCCTGAACCTCCGCCTGCAGGGCGGCATGCTCCTCGCTGATGGGCTCCTCGGCGAGCGCGGCCTCGACCGTCGTCTTGACGGCCTCGGTCATCGTGACCTGCTTTTGCAGCTCCTCGTCGGGTGTGTTGTAGATCGCGCCGCAGACCAGCGTGTCGCCGCCGACCTCGGCCAGCTTTTCCACGACGATGACGGAAGCGCCCTGCTGGGCCGCCGCGACCGCCGCGGCCAGGCCCGCGCCGCCGCCGCCGACCACGACGACGTCCGCGCTCTGATCCTGCGCCGCCTCAGCCGCGGGCGCGGGCTCGTTCCATTCGTCGAGGTTCGCGCCGGCCTGCGTGAGGGCGTCCTTGATGGCGGCCTTCACGGCATAGGAGGTGATCGTCGCGCCGGTGACGCCGTCCACGGCGAGCGTCTGGGCCTCGACGACGGCTGCGGGGATCGCGTCGACCGGGGATACGCCGCCAGCGGTCAGGGTCACGCCCTGCGCGTCCTGCAGCGGGCCGCCGATGCCGGGCGTCTCCTGCTCGTGGGTCACGGCGATGCTGGTGATGGCATCCTCCGTCACGGCGACCTCAACGAGAATCTTGTCGTTCATTCCGTTGGCCGAGCCGGTGTAGGTGCCGGGGGTCATGGGGGTCTTCTGCTCCTCGGCCAGGGCCGGGAGGCAGAGCGTCAGGCACAGCGCCAGGCACAGCGCAAGCGCCTTTTTGGTCATGGAAAGCATACGCATGAAATCTCCTCCTTTTCGATGCTTTCGTTCCCTTCTATCTCCATGATACTGCGATTTTTTTCACAGATTGCACGAATTCCTTGCGGAGAATACAGGAAAACATCGAATGGTCCATGGCGCCTTTGCGGCAACCCGCCTCAGCGGACGGAGCGGCGCGCGTCCCCCTGCGGCGCAAGGTAGTGGGCCGCGTCCCGGGCGATGAGCTGCTGGCTGTAGAGCCGGCTGTGGCGCACGAGGCTGCGCGCCGTCGGGCGCAGGGTTTCGTAGCTGCGGCAGACGATGTGCGCCGTCATCCAGATGTCCTCCTCGTCCAGCTGCACGGTTTTGAGGCCGTAGACCTGCTCAAAGCGCGCCGTCGAGGAATAGGGCATGGCCACGGCGGCCTGATCGTTCTTGAGCTTTTCCAGCACGAGCGGGATCACGCCCAGGTAGTTGACGCAGCCCAGAGCGATCCTACGGCGGTTGAATTCGTCGAGCATGCCCAGCACGCAGGGGCAGTCGTCATGCGGGAAGGCGAGGTTGATGCCCTCCAGATCCTCGTAATGCACGTGCTGCCGCCCGGCAAACGGGCTCTCCGGCGCGACCATCAGCCGCACGGGCTCCTGAAACAGTTGCATCGCCTGCAGCCCGGGGAGGCGCTCCTCGCCAAGGCTGTACCAGATGCCCACGTCCGCGCTCCCGTCCCGGATGAGCTCCGGCACCTGCGCGTTGGCCGTCGTGCGCAGGCGAAGGCGGACATTGCGCCGCTCGGCGGAAAACGAGGAGAAGAGGTCGACCAGCCCGTTGGCGACCGTCAGCTCGCAGCCGCCGATGGAGATGTTTTCCTCCATGCGCACGGCGGTGGCGACGCTGTCAAGCGCAGCCTCGTAGTCAAGCAGCAGCCTTCTGGCCGGCTCAATGAACGCCGCACCCTCCACGGTGAGCTGGATCTGCTTGCCGACCTTGGCAAACAGCGCGACGCCCAGCTCGTTTTCCAGCGTCCTGACGTGGTGGCTCAGCGTCGAGGGGGCGTACCCCAGCTGCTCGGAGGCCTTCTGATAGTTGAGCAGCTCCGCCAGCATCAGAAAGGTCCTGAGTTCCCGGATCTCCATCCTACCCTGTCTCCCCTCTTCGATATCGGTGTTGCACTTTGATTATATCATAACTTTCACGAAGCCTCAAGGTAAAACGGCATAAATTTCACAAAGTCCCGACAGAAAACGACGCCTCACCGGATCGCGTCCGCGCGCACGGGGAAGCGGAAGCATGTCTGCGGGAAGGGCTCGTTTTCGAGCGTAAAATGCCACCATTCGGTTTCAAGCGGGCGAAAGCCCCGGCGGACCATGGCCTCGCGCAGGCGGGCGCGGTTTTGCCGCTGCGCGGGCGTCAGCGCGCCCGGGAAGCCGCCGTCAAAATGCGAGCGCGGGCCGAAGAAATCAAACGGGCCGCCCATGTCGGCCTCCCGGCCCTCCGCCATCTCAAAGAGGGTCAGATCGACCGTGCTGCCGCGGCTGTGACCGGATTTCGCGGCGATGAAGCCCAGCTCAAAGAGGCGGGCCTTGTCGATCTCCGGGTAAAAATACGGCTTCATCGCAAGCGCGTCCGGATCCGCCGCCCAGCGCACAAAATGGTCGACCGCCTGCTGGGGCCGGTAGGCGTCAAAGACCTTGAGCCGATAGCCCTGCGCGGCGACGTCGTCGCTGACCGCGCGCAGCGCGGCCGCCGCCTCTCGCGTCATCAGCGCGACCGGCTCCTCGTAGCCGTCGATCCGCTCGCCGACAAAGTTGTAGGTGGAAAAGTAGCGCATTTCCAAAATGACGTCGGGCACAGCCCGGGAGAGCAGCACGAAGCCGGAGGCGTCCTCCTCTCTCGCCGGATGGTTGTCCCTTGTACAGAAATCCATGGCCTGTTCCTCCTTCGGTGGTCTGCGCCCTGCGCGCAGTATGTTCATTATACCGCAAAAGGGCGGCGCGGGCGCGGAAGACGCAAAAAAACCCTTGACAAGAAGAGAAAGCCATGGTATAGTCTCTGTAGTTAGTTTAAACTAACTTCCTCCCAAAGCAATGCCGCCGCTCACCGGGACGCAGGTGGGCGGCGGTGTTTTGCGTTTCCGTCAGAAAATGCATGCCGCCGTGCGGGGCGGCTCAGGCGGCGTCGCCGTCCTCCTCGAAGGCGGCGCTCATGGCCGTGAAGAGCCGCTGCACGTCGGCGGCGAGCCGGCCGGCCTCCGCGCGCCGCGGCGCTTCGATGTAGCGCTTGCACACGTCCATCAGAACCGCTGTCATGGACGCGGCCAGAAACGCGCCCCGCCTGTCCTCGCCGCAGCGCGGCGGGCTGAAGGAGAGCAGCGCATCCCGAAAAAAGCCTTCGAGATAGCGGACAAAGTCCGGCACCTCCCAGGCGCGCTTCATCAGGCTGGCGTTGTCGCAGACCAGATGCAGAAACCGGAGCTCAAAGCCATACAGGCCCGGCGCCTGGACGCGGCTGCTGCCCGCCTGCGCCCAGAGCCACTCGAACGTTTGAATCAGCAGACGCTCCTTGCAGGCAAAATGCTTGTAAAATGTCGTTCTGGAGACGTCGGTTTCCTCGAGAATATCCTGCACCGTGATCCGTTCAAAGCTGCGCCTTCCGAGCATCTCGCGCATCGTGCAGATGAGAATCTCCTGACAACTTGGCTTTTTCACAGCGTATCCCTCTCCCGAAAGATTCACCCTATTATAGCCGGGCGCGTATCGCGAAAAAAGCCCGCTGTTATCCTCTTTTGGACAGATATTGACCTGTTGGCGTTCGGGGCGAGAAAACGGGCGGCCCGCTTTGTCCGGGCCGCCCGCATGAAGGAGGGAAGATTCCGCTGTATTACGGGTTCAGCTTCGCAGCCGCATCCGCGCCCGCGAGGCGTCCGCTCGTCGCCGAGAAGGTCAGCGCAGAGCCGGAGAAGTAGTACTGGTTGTAGTAGATGCCCAGCGCC
Organism: Clostridiales bacterium; assembly: GCA_022787165.1. Lineage (GTDB taxonomy): Bacteria > Bacillota > Clostridia > Christensenellales > Aristaeellaceae > Ventricola. The sequence goes on along the minus strand of JALFVL010000002.1, from coordinate 41,456 downwards.
ATGGAGCCCACCGCGTAGAGGCCGTCGATCGGCTCGCCGTCAGCGTTGAGCGCCTTGAAGGTTGCGTCGGTCTTGACGCCGCTGAGGGTGTCGGAGCCGGCCGGGCACATCTCCACCAGGTAGTACGGACCCTGATCGCCCACGGCGGTCAGATGCTCGGCGTCCTTGCCGAAGTCCTCGTCCACGCCCGCGGCGCACATCTCGTTGTAGCGCGCGACGGTCGCAAGGAAGGTATCCGTGTCAAAGCCGGCGTTCTTGGCCAGCTCCTCGAGCGTCTCGCCCTTGATGACGGCGCCGCACTCGATGCCGCTCTCCGCAATCTCCGCGACCTTTTCGCTCAGGTTGTCATAGAGCGCGTAGTACGGATGCTCGCCGCCGTAGGTCAGCGTCAGCAGCTGCGTGGCATACTGGCCGGCCTCGTTCTGGTAGCGCTCGCCGTTCTTGTTCACGCCCAGGCGGTAGTAGGAGCTCTCGGACTCCTCGATCGGGCTGTTGTTCTCCTGGAACACGTTCGCCAGCGGGTTGAGGGTCACATAGTCCTGACGCGGCGCGATCCAGCAGGGGTTGATCCAGGGATACTCGAGCAGCTGCGCGCCCGCGGCCTGCGCCATGGCGATGCCGTCGCCGGTATTGCCGACGCAGGAGATGCTGGTCACGCTGTAAATCTCGGGCAGAATCTCGGCCACCATCTCCGGATTGGCGAGGAAGCCGCCGCACGCGAGGATGACGGAGTCGCCGTAGACCTCGATCTCGCCGTCTTCGCCCGTCGCCTTCACGCCGACGACCTTGCCGTCCTCGATGATCAGGTCATGCGCGGCCGTGCTGGTCATGATGGTCGCGCCCTTCTCGGTCGCGGCCTGCGCAAAATGCGCCATCAGACGGCCCGCCATCGTCGCGTTGGGATCGCCGTCGATCTCGGACTGGAGAATCAGCATGCCCGTGTCCTCAATCGGGTTGGCGACCTTGTAGGTGATGCCGAACTGCTCCTGCCAGGAGCGCAGCGTGTTGCCCGTCTCCACGAGCATCGCGCTCAGGCGCTCATAATCCGGGTAGATGCTCTCGCGATAGCTGCCGGTGTCTTCCTTTTCCTTCCAGCGCGCGAGCGCCGCATCCAGCGTGTCCGCCACATCGCTGACCTGGAAGCCGTTCTCCGGAAGCTCGGCCACCATGTAGTTGCCGGCCGCGGACTTCGCGTTGCCGCCGGTCATCGGCAGCTTCTCCATCAGGAAGACCTTCGCGCCGTTGTTGGCCGCGGACAGCGCCGCGGACATGCCGCTCATGCCGCCGCCGACCACGACGACGTCCGCCTCATAGCGTGCCACCTCGGTCGAGGAAGCCGCCTTCTCCACCACCGTGCTGAACTGCTCGCTCAGGCCGGCCTGCTCGACGCAGTCCTTCGCGCCGGCGAGGATCGCGGTGCTGGTCACGGTCGCGCTCGTCACGCCGTCCACGAGCACGCTCTGCGCCTCGAGAATCTGGCCGGGGAGCTTCTCAATGGCGATGGAGCCCACGCCGATGGTCTCCTTCTCGCCCACGACGGAGACATCCGTCATCTTTCCGTCTTCGATGGTGATGCTCACGCTCACCTCGCCGCCAAAGCCCTGCTGAACCGACGTATACGTCTCAGCGAGCGCGCTGCCCGTCAGCAGCATCGCCAGGCACAGCAGCAGTGCCATCCAGTTTTTCTTCATGGTATCTGCCTCCTGTCATTTTTTTGACAGGAGCATGGTAGCATGTTCGCGCACAGCCGCACAGTTGACAAAAACGGCATTTTGTCCACTTGCGGACAAAATGCCCAAAGTATGCGTCCGGTCTACTCAGGCCGGGCCGCTCCGGCAGCGGCTCAGATATTCGCGCGGCGTACAGTGCATCCTGCGGCAGAAGGCGGCGGAAAAGCGGCCCGCGTTGCTGAAGCCGCAGTGCAGGGCGATTTCAGTCACGCTCATTTCGCCCCTTTGCAGCAGCGCGAGCCCCTGCGCGACGCGGTATTCCTCCAGATACTGCGAGAGCGTCTCGCCGGTCATCCGCTTGAAAAACCGGCAGCAGCTCTCCCGGGAAAGCCCGGCGATGCGGGCCATCTCCTCCAGCGCCAGCGGCTCGCCATACCGCTCGCTCAGCGCGCGCAGCAGCGCGTGCAGCCGCTGCAGATCCGCGCCGGCATACGGCCGGCCCCGGCGAAGCTCGTGCTGGTGGCGCAAAAGCAGCGCGTAGACGGCGTGGCAGAGCAGGCTCTTGGCCTCCAGCTCCCAGGCGAAGGCCTGCCGGGATTCCAATTGCGCGAGGCTGCGGCAGGCCTGCGTCTCCTCCTCCTCCAGACGGACGACAGAAAGGCGCGGCGAGCCGAGGAAGGGGCGAAGCAGCCCGCTCTCAATGGCGCTCCCCTGAAAGCCGTAGAGGAAGGCGGGATGAACGATGACCGTCAGCAGCTGCGCCGGTTCCGCGCCGCAGGGGAAGATCGCGTGGGGCACGTTGGAGTTGATGAGCACGCCGTCTCCCGGGGACAGGATGTGCACGCCCTTGCCCAGCACATAGCGCGCCGTGCCCTGTAGGACGATGGAAAACTCGAGCTCCTCGTGCCAATGGCAGATGATCCCTCCGCCCAGAAAGGCGGAGAGGTCGTCGTGGTTGATTTGCAGCGGCAGCATCAGCGTGCCATGCGGGGAGAGCTCGCGGTGGTTTTCGTCGACCTCGACGGTTCGCATGCCTCGTCTGTTCATCGTCTGTTCTCCGGGTAGCGCTCCGAGCCGCGCAGCACGAGCCGGCCCTCGTAGGTGATGCGGCGCACGGCGCGGCCGCGCTTTTTGCCGCCCAGCAGCTTTTCGATCATCATGCCGGCCACCTCCTCGCCCATCTGCTCGATGGGCTGCTCGACCTCCGTGATGTCGACGTCGTAGATCATGTCGATGCCGTGTACGGAGCCGGGCGCGATGAGCGCGATATCCTGCGGGATGCGCATGCCCTTGTCGTAGATGGCGCGGATGGCGCCGACCGCCATCATGTTGTTGGAGCAAAAGAGCGCCGTGATCTCCGGGCAGTTTTCCAGCAGCTCGCTCGTGAGCTGGTAGGCGCTCTCCGTCTTGAAGTCGCCATAGGCGATGTATTCCTTGCGGGCGGGGATGCCGTGCGCGCTCAGCGCGTCCATATAGCCGTTGAGCCGCTCCACGCCCGGCTTGGAGGAGATGGGGCCCGCGATGGTGGCGATGTGCGTGTGGCCCGCGCGCAGCAGCGCCTCCACGCATTCCACGCTGAGGTTGTAGTTGTCCTGAAAGACGCCGTCAAAGCCGGAGCCCTTGATGTCGCGGTCGATGAGCACAACCGGCATGCCGGAGGCGCTCAGCTCGCGCAGAAACTCGATGTTGTATTCCACGTTTTCGGAGATCGGGGAGATGATGATCCCATTGACCTTGCTTTTGAGCATGCTCAGGATGCGGATCTCCTTCTGCGTCGACTCGTTGGAGTTGCAGATGACCGTGTCGATGCCCTCGCGGGCGAGCACGGGCTCGATCCATTCGATCATCTCCAGGAAGAACGGGTTGCGCAGGTCGGCCACCACGATGCCCACCAGCGGGTTGAGCGTCCTGGCCTGCAGGCGCTTGTGATAGGCCTTGGGCTCGTAGCCCTGACGCCGGGCGATCTCCATGACCTGCTCCCGCGTCTGCTCGCTGACATGCGCGCCGCCGGAAAAGACACGCGAAACAGTTGCAGATGAAACTTTTGCTTCCTGCGCAATATCCTTGATGGAAACTTTTCTCTGGTTCATGCCAGCCTCCGTGTGGCGCTCGAGCGCCGCAGTCTGATTGCGCGCATCGCTGCCGGGTCATACAAACTATTATACAAAACATACAGGAAAAAAGCAATCTTTTTTTCTGAAAGAAGAAACTGACGAAGAATCGAACATATTTTTAAAATGTAAATGATGAAACAAATTGATGAAAATGATGTTTTTTCATCTTGCGGATTTGAGAAACTGCCTGTACAATCAAAAGCAAGAAAAAGAATATGAACCGAAATCATATTTGTTAAATTCGTTTAACTTACATCGCAAAAACTGATCATTTCACTTCCAGATCGATGTCTGATCTGCGTGGACGGTCGGTTTTTCGCGGGGAAATTGCAGCAAATCGACCATTCTGCGCAGATGTGCAAGGTCTTACACAAAAGATACATCTTTTTCACTCAATCTTGCACTCGGGGCGCTATCCTGATTCCGCACATGAACGAAAGGGTTTGATCATCATGGCAAAGCGCATCGTCGTCTTCGGCAGCTACGTCACCGACCTGACCGGCCGGGCATCCCGCTTTCCCGTTCCGGGCGAAACCGTGCTGGGCGCGTCCTTCAGGCCTGGCCCGGGCGGCAAGGGCTCCAACCAGGCGGTCGCCGCCTTCCGCGCCGGCGGAGACACGGCGCTGGTCACCAAGCTGGGATGCGACGACTTCGGCCGTATCGCCCGCGACTTCTACGAGGCGGAGGGCATGGCGACCGACGGCCTGCTCGAGGATGAGCAGCATGAGACCGGCGCGGCCCTGATCATGGTCAACGAGCAGACGGGCCAGAACATGATCATGGTCGTCATCGGCGCGTGCGGCTGCGTCACGGAGGCGGACGTGGAGGCGAGGCGAGCCCTCATCGAGCAGGCGGACTACCTGCTTGTGCAGATGGAGATCAACCTCGACGCGCTCGCCCGGGTCATCCGCATCGCCCATGAGGCGGGCGTGTGCGTCGTGCTCAATCCGGCCCCGGCCCAGCCCATCGCGGACGACGTGCTGGCGATGGTTGATATCGTGACGCCCAACGAGACGGAGGCCGCCGTGCTCACCGGCGTGCAGGTCACGGACCTCGCCTCCGCGCACAGCGCCGCGCAGGCGTTCCTTGCCAGGGGCGTGCGCCGCGTCATCATCACCCTGGGCAGCCAGGGCGTCTACTGCACGGACGGCGAGCGGGAGGAGCTCATCGGGCGCATCCCTGTGAAGGCCGTGGATACGACCGGCGCGGGCGACGCGTTCAACGGCGGCTTCGTCACGGCGCTCTCCCGCGGCATGGATCTGTTTGACGCCGCCCGCTACGGCAACTGCACGGGCGCGCTCTCCGTCACGCGGCCCGGCACGGCGCCCGCCATGCCCCGCAGGGACGAGATCGACGCACTGTATCAAAGGACATATGGCGGCTGATGCGCCTGCCTGCATATCACCCGACAACGGAGGAGGAAAGAAATCATGGGTGCCATTCGCTTGATCAACCTTCGCAAGGATTACGGAAAGGAAAACGTCATCCCCAATCTGAATCTGGACATCGTCGACGGCTCCTTTACCGTGCTGGTCGGCCCGTCCGGCTGCGGAAAATCGACCACGCTGCGCATGATTGCGGGCCTGGAAAAGCCGACCGGCGGCCAGATTCTCATCGATGGCGTCGACGTGGCGAACATGGCGCCCGGCAAGCGCGACCTGGCGATGGTCTTTCAGAACTACGCGCTCTACCCGACCATGACCGTGCGCCGCAACATCGAGTTCGGCCTGATCAACAAGAAGGTGCCCAAGGCGAAGCGCGACAATCTGATCGACGACGTCTGCGAGATCGTCGGCCTGACGCCCTATCTGGACAGGAAGCCCGCCAACCTCTCCGGCGGCCAGCGCCAGCGCGTCGCCCTCGCCCGCGCGATGGTCAAGGAGCCGAAGGTCTTCCTGATGGATGAGCCGCTGTCCAACCTGGACGCGAAGCTGCGCGCCTCCATGCGCGTGGAGCTCATCGAGCTGCACAAGCGCCTCAAGACGACCTTCATCTATGTCACGCACGACCAGACGGAGGCCATGTCGATGGGCGACGTGATCGTGCTGATGAACAAGGGCATCATCATGCAGCAGTCCTCCCCCAAGGACATGTACCATAACCCGGAGAACACCTTCGCCGCGCAGTTCATTGGCACGCCGCCCATGAACATCGTCGATTCCCTCGTGCCGGGAATCTCCATCGGCTTCAGACCGGAGAAGGTTGCCTTTGCCGGCGACGGCAGCGCGGCGCTCGTGCTCAACGGCACCATCGTCACCAAGGAGCAGCTCGGCGCGGAATACAACTATTCGGTCGCCACGGCGGAGGGCAAGATCATGGTCAAGTCCGAGGACGATCAGGAGCCCGGCGCATGCAGGCTCTTCGTGAGGCCGGAGCATCTCTTCGCGTTTGACCGCGAGGGCAAGCGCACCGGCATGAGCGAGGCGATCCTCGCCCGCCTCCCGCGCGTCTGATAAGGAGGGAATCGCATGACCAGGCAACCCGCTCCGGCGGCGGCTCCCGGGAAGTGGAGCACGCGCCTGCACACGCTGCTGGGATGGCTCAAGGGCTATGTGCTCATCGCGCCCGCCATTGTGCTGCTGTGCATCTTCACGATCTATCCGATCTTCTGGCAGATCCATTCGAGCCTCTATGACGGCAGCCTGCTGAGCAAGACGCGCAACTTCGTCGGCCTGCAGAACTTCCGCAACCTGCTCTCCAACCCCGACTTCGGCCAGACGGTCGGCAACACCGTCTTCTACTCCGTCGGCGTCGTGATCATCACGATCATCCTCTCGACGCTGGCAGCGGTCTGGCTCAACGGCAAGGTGCAGCAGCGCCTCAACAGCCTGACCCTCGCGGCCATCTTCACGCCGCACATCATCTCCCTCGTCTCGGTCACGACGATCTTTCTGTGGCTGCTCGATCCGCAGATCGGCGCGATCAACTACCTGCTCAAGTCCGTCGGGCTGCCGACCTGCCCGTTCCTGGCCAGCAGCAAGACCGCGATGTTCGCCCTCGTGCTCATGATGGTCTGGAAGGGCACGGGCTACTACACGCTGCTGACGGTCGCCGCCCTGCAGGGCGTGCCCAAGGACATCTACGAGGCCGCCTCGATCGACGATACGCCCGGCTGGCGCGTCTTCTTCCAGATCACGCTGCCGATGATCTCCCCGACGCTCTTCTTCTCGACCATCGTCTGCACGATCAACAGCTTCCAGGTCTTCGAGCCCGTCAACCTGATGACCCTCGGCGGCCCGGCCAACTCGACCAACACGCTGGTCTTCCAGATCTACTCGGATGCCTTCAAATACCTCAAGCTGGGGCAGGCCAGCGCCGAGGGCGTCGTGCTGCTGGCGTTCGTGCTGATCCTCACCATCATCTACTTCGCCTTCCTGGGCAAGAAGGTTCATTATCAGTAAGGAGGGAGCGCCATGGAAAACCCGAATACCGCGCGGATGCTCCGCTGCGTCCGCGGCGTCATCAGCGCCGTCTTCAAGCTGCTGGTGATCTTCATCGTCGCCTATCCGTTCCTGTGGATGGTCTTCACGGCCTTCAAGCCCTACAGAGAGACGATCACCTATCCGCCCACGCTTCTGCCCACGACCTGGTCGCTTGAGGGCCTGACGTCGTGCCTGGCGGAGCTCGATGTGCACCACTTCATGAAGAACTCGCTGGTGGTCAGCATCTCCGTGCTGATTCTGCAATACATCGTGATCATCCCTGCCGCCTACGCGTTTGCGCGGGTCAGGTTCCCGGGCCGCTCGCTGCTCTTTGGCATCGTGCTGCTGGGCTTCATGATTCCCCAGCAGGTCACGTTCGTGCCGGTCTATCTGATCTTCTCCAAGGCGAAGGCGCTGCAAAGCTACTGGCCGCAGATTCTGCCCTTTGTCGCCAACGCGTTCGGCATCTTCCTGCTGCGGCAGTATTTCATGCAGATCCCGGAGGAGATCATCGAGTCCGCGCGCATGGACAGCGCCTCCGAGCCGAAGATCATCTTCTCCATCATGATCCCGATGGCCCGAACCGCGCTGTTCACCATTGGCCTGCTCAGCTTCATCTCCCTGTGGAACAGCTACTTCTGGCCGCTGATCATGACGACCAAGAACACCTTCCGCCCGCTGTCCGTCGGCGTCGCCATGCTCAAGAGCGTGGATGCCTCGATCCCGTGGCACACGCTGATGGCGGGCAACCTGTTCCTGACCTGCCCGATCCTCATCGCGTATCTGTTTGCCAACAAGCAGATCCGCAAGGCCTTTGTCTACAGCGGCATCAAATAAGGATTGAGGGTCCTGTGACCTTCATCATACAAAAAAAGGAGGAAAACCCACATGAAGAAAATCGTCTCCCTGTGTCTTGCGCTGGCGATGGTGCTCAGCATCGGCATGCTGACCGCTGCCTGTGCCGAGCCGACCGAGCTCGTGTTCTGGACGGCGCTCTCCGGCAGCTACAACGACGCGATCCAGAAGATCTGCGAGGACTTCAACGCGTCCCAGGATCAGTGGAAGGTCGTCGCCGAATACCAGGGCAACTACTACGATATCGCCGCCAAGCTCCAGGCCGCCCTGCTGGACGGCTCCGAGCCGGACATCGTGCAGATGGAGTGCAGCCGCACCCCGCTGTTCAGCGACTACGGCTCCTTCGCCGAGCTGAGCGACATGCTCGCCAACGTCGGCCTTGACGCGAAGGAATACTTCTATGAGGGCTTCATGGTTGACTGCGACTGGGGCGAGGGCCTCTACGCGCTGCCGTTCAACCGCTCCACCCCGATGTTCTACTACAACAAGACCCTCTTTGACGAGATGGGCCTGAGCGCGCCGACGACTTGGGACGAGCTCCACGAGGTCGCCAAGAAGGTCTCCATTCCGGGCGAGCGCTGGGGCTTCGAGGTCCCGATCGACCAGTGGTTCTTCTGCTGCTTCGTGCGCCAGTCCGGCGGCGAGCTGATGAATGCCGAGAAGACCGAGCTGACCGTCAACAACGAGGCGGGCGCCGCGTCCCTGCACTGGATGCGCGAGATGCTCGAGGACGGCTCCATGAAGGCCCCTCCGGGCTCGGAGTACAACGGCTATGAGGCTGCCCGCTCCGACCTGGCTGCCGGCATCACCACGATGATCATCTCCTCCACCGGCGACCTGGGCCGCCTGCGCGACATGTGTGACTTCGAGGTCGGCACGGCGTTCCTGCCGGGCAACCCGGGCTACGGCGTTGTGACCGGCGGCGCGAATGTCTGCGTCCTGGCCGGCCATGAAGACAAGGAAGCCGGCGTTGCCGAGTTCCTCAAGTACCTCACCTCGGCCGACGTCGCGGGCCAGTGGGCCGTGACCACCGGCTACGTCCCCACCAGCGAGTCTGCCGCCAACAGCGAGGTCTATCAGCAGTACCTCGCCGAGATCCCGGCCGGCACCACCGCACTTCAGCAGATGGAATACGCCGGCAACCAGCCCGTCATCCCGCAGTGGGCCGAGATTGGCGCGACCATCATCACGCCCGAGATGCAGAAGTGCGTGGAGGATGCCGCCTACACGCCCGAGATGGCAACCCAGAGCATGCATGATCTGGTGGCCACCCTGCTGGGCACCAAGTAAGCAATCCCTTGCGAGGGGCGGGCAAATACGCCCGCCCCTTGTCTGATTTCAAGGAGAACAGCAATGGACCGCAAAGAGATTTTCAGCCGCGTGGATCACACGCTGCTCTATCCCGTGTCGACGTGGGAGCAGATCCGCGTCCTGTGCGACCAGGCCATCGCCTTTGGCGCGGCCTCGGTGTGCATTCCCTCCTGCTACGTCAGGCAGGCGCATGCGTACGTCGCCGGGCGGATGACGATCTGCACCGTCGTCGGCTTCCCCAACGGCAACACGACGCCCGCCTGCAAGGCCTTTGAGGCGCGCGAGGCGATCGAGAACGGCGCCCGCGAGATCGACATGGTCATCAACCTGGGCATGCTCAAGGCCGGCAACACGCAGTATGTGCTCGACGAGATCCGCCTGCTCAAGCAGACCGTCGGCGACCTCGTGCTCAAGGTCATCATCGAGGTCTGCGACCTGACGGACGAGGAAAAGATCACGATGTGCGACATCGTCACAAAGTCCGGCGCGGACTTCATCAAGACCTCCACGGGCTTTTCCAAGGGCGGCGCGACGTTCCACGACGTGGAGCTGTTCAAGGCGCACGTCGGGCCGAACGTCAAAATCAAGGCTGCCGGCGGCATCGCCTCCTTTGAGGACGCGGAGCGCTTCATCGCGCTGGGCGCGGACCGCCTGGGCACCAGCCGCATCATCAAGCTCGCCCTTCAGGAGCAGATCGCGGAGGGAACCTACTGATTCAAGAAAAAGGAGATCATGCCAATGCTTCGAGGAATTCCCAAGTGCCTCTCGCCGGAGCTGCTCAAGGTGCTCGCCGAGATGGGCCATGGCGATACGCTCATCCTTGCCGACGCGTTCTATCCGTCGGCCTCCTCCGCCCGCCACAGCATGCTCGTGCGCGCGGACGGCGTCAGCGCCACGGAGCTGCTGGACGCCATTTTGACCTTCTTCCCGCTGGACCGCTCTGTCGAGCATCCCGTGCTGATCATGGACAAGCAGGAATGCGACAAGGACGTCCCCACGCCCATCTGGGACAGCTACAAGGAGATCGTCCGCCGCCACGACGAGCGCGGCGACGCCTGCGTGGGCATGATCGGGCGCTTTGACTTCTACAAGGAGGCGGAGCACGCCTACGCCGTGCTCGCGACCGGGGAGGATGCCCTCTACGGCTGCGCCATCCTGCAAAAGGGAACGCTGTGAGCATCTCCGGCATACAAGGAAACAGAAAAGGAAGCAGAGAAAATGTCCAAGCTTGTCGTACTTTCCATCGATTCCCTCTTTGATGAGGACATGGAATTTTTGAAAACGCTGCCCAACTTTAAAAAGCTGTTCGCGAAGGCCTCCTACAGCGGCGCGGGGATGCGCAGCGTGTATCCTTCCTTCACCTATCCCGCGCATGCCTCGATCATCACCGGCACGACGCCCGACCGCCACGGCATCTTCCACAACGAGAAGCTGGACGTGGGCAACCCCACGCCGGATTGGTACTGGTACCATCGCGACCTCAAGGTGGAGACCTGCCTGGATGCCGCCAAGCGCGCCGGACTGACGACCGCCTCGGTTGGTTGGCCCTGCATGGGCGCCTGCCCGAGCGTCGATTACCTCGTGCCGGAGATCTGGCCGCGCGCGATGGGCGACGATCCGCATCCGATCTTTGAGACGGCCGCCTCGAAGGACGCCGCCACCTGGGAGATCATCGAGCGCCACCTGCACAAGCTGCGCCGCACCAAGCAGCCCTTCATGGATCATGTGATGGTCGGCTGCGCGTGCGACATTCTGCGCAAGCACCGGCCGGACGTCATGTTCATCCATCTCGCGCATCTGGATCACACGCGCCATGCCAACGGCATCCAGGGCCCGATGATCGAGCAGGCGATCGTCGCCAACGACGACTGGCTGGGCAGGCTCATGGAGGCGACGATGGACGCGGGCACCTATGAGGAGACCAACTTCGCCGTCATCAGCGACCACGGCCATCTGCCCGTGCAGCGCGTGCTCAACCCGAACGTCTACCTGGTCGAGGCGGGGCTCATCGAGCTGGATGAAAACGGGAAGATCGCCTCCTGGAAGGCCTACTGCAATTCGACCTCGCTCTCCTGCCAGGTCGTCATGAAGGACCCCGGGGACAGCGAGACGCGCGCCCGGCTGGAAAAGGTGCTCTACGGCCTGCGCAACGACCTGAGCTCCGGCGTGGAGAGCGTCTTCACGAAGGCGGAATGCGCGCGGGAGCATCAGCTCACCGGCGACTTCGAGTATGTGCTCGAGGGCCGCGAAAGGACCTCCTTCGGCAACGCCGTCACCGGCGCGAAGGTCGTCACGCCGGACAACTCCGACTACAAATTCTCCGTGGCCTCCCACGGCCATCTGCCGCACAAGGGCCCGCAGCCGGTGTTCATCATGGCCGGCCCGGACGTGCGCGAGGGCGTCGTCTTCGAGCGCCGGCGCATTATCGACGAGGCGCCGACCTTCGCCGCCCTGCTGCACTTTGAGATGCCCCAGGCGACGGGCCGGGCGATCACCGAGATCCTCCGGTAAAACGGAGAGTGCCCCATCCTCCGCGCGAAAGGCTGCCGCAGCCCTGATGGCGCATGCGGCAGCCTTTGCCATACCCTTCGTCTTTTGTCCATCTGCTGTCAGAGAGGAGGAACGTCCTGTGACCCCGATGCTTACCGGCCTTGGCGAAGGCCTGTGCGCAGGCACGCTGAGCCCCCGTATCCCCGCCGCCCTTGTGATCGGCCTTCTTGCGACGCTTGGCTTCGCGCTGGCGCGGCGCGCCGCACATGTCACGGCCCGCAAGCGGCTGGAGGTGCAGTTCGTTCACCGGGCGCAGACGCTGGCCTTTCTGAGCGAATACTTCGCCAGCCGGAAGATCAAGGTGCTCGACGTCCATTTCCGCGCGGAAAACCATCCGGACGGCAGCCGGTATATAAACGTCTATACGCTCTGCGTGCCCCGCTGCACGAGCTGCGCCGAGATCGTCGACGCGCTCTGCGAAAACCCGAATATCCTCAACGCTGTCGTGCGGGACGCCTGAAGGGCGAGCCGCGCAAAAGGCCGGAGCCTGTCCAAAGGGACGGGACTCCGGCCTTTTGCGTGGCAGAGGGATGGAAAATGCGCTGAAAAGCGGCGGACGATTCTGCGTATAATTTCCATTTTGGAAACAGACGTCTTGTCAATTCGAATTGATTTGCGAATGGATTTTGCGTATGCTGACACCAGCCGCATTCTGCTTTGGCGTCGGGCTGGGAGGCGGGCTGCATTCCGTTCTTCGATGGCGAGTACTGGTATCTCGTCAGCGGCCCGGACTTCGATCCGGACGGCAACAAGGCCGTGGAGGTCATCTATTCCGCGACCCCGGCGGAGCTGCTCGCCGACTGATGGCAAGGGGCTGACGCGCCAAAACGCATACGCAAAGCCGGAACCGCGCAGGCGGTTCCGGCGATTTTATGTATTTCCGAAATGGAATCGGAGGAGGCGCCCCTTCGCTTTGCGCAGAAGGCCTGTCCTTCCCCGGGAAAAGGGATCAGCCCTCCGCGCTGCACTGGTCGATGATGTAGTGCAGGAAGTCGGCGGCGCAGTGCGAAGCGATCCTGCGGCGGTAGAGCAGGTAGATGTAGGAGCGCACCTTGGGGTAGATGTCAAGGATGCGCACGTTGGAGACGTCGTGCGGGATGTGCATGCGGTTGAGCACGGCGATGCCCCGGCCCATGCGGACGTAGCGGAGCATGGTCGAGCTGAACTGGGATTCGCCCACGACGTCCGGCACGAACTGCTGCGACTCGCACAGGCTCAGGAATTTCTTCGTCTCGTCGTGAGGCAGATCGGTGTGGCTGGAGTGGAGGATGAAGTGCTCCTGGCGCAGCGCGTCCAGGGTCACGGTATCCTGGCTGGCCAGGGGATGATTCTCCGGCACGACGACGGCGAGGTGGTCGGTCTTGTAGATCATGCGGCTGAAATCGGAGCCCTCGGACTCGCCCTCGCCGACGAAGGCGAAGTCGCAGCGCTTTTCCTTGAGCAGGTCGAGCGAATGATAGCTCTCGACGGGCTTGAGGTTGTACTCGGGATGCTTGGCGGAAAAGCCCAGGAGCGTGTCGACCAGCCCATACTGCCCGACGATCGGGTTGTAGGCGACGGTGACGGAGATGCGCTCCTGATCGTTGAGCTCGTGCAGGAATGCGGTCGCCTCGCTGTAAATTTGCAGAATCTGCTTGGCGTGCGGGTAGAAGCGCTGGCTGTATTCGTTGATGCGGATGCTTCGCTGCGAGCGGTCAAAGAGCGTGATATTGAGCTCTTCCTCCATCTTGTGAATGTGTTTGGTCAGGGCGGACTGCGAGATGTTCATGCGCGCGGCAGTCTCCTGAAAGCTGTGCGTTTCCACGAGGGAGCAAAACTCGGCCAGGGATTCGATATCCACCGTATCTCTCCTTTCCTTTTGGGAGATGAATCTCTTCTTTGCGGGAGCAGCCCTTCGGGGGGTGGAAATAACCCTTCCCGCCGGGCGGCGGGAAGAGGTACAAGATCTGGAATCCGGTGGATCACTGGGATCATCGCTTCGTCAACGGCGAGAACGACAAGGACGGCGTCTGGTCAATGGAGACGCTGGATATCGGCGCGACCGGCGACCCGAGCAAGGGCGTCGCGGCGGTCTCTCACAACATCGACCTGCTCGAGTACAGCCTCTCCCCGGAAAAGAAGGCGGAGCTGGAGGCGGCGGACTGCCGCGTCGAGGCCTGCTGGGAGGAGTTTGACGGCCCCGGTCATCACCTCGTGCTGCGCTTCAGCCGGCCCTGCCCGCTCGGCGGCCGCGAGAGCATGAACTGCGAGTGGATGGGCTACTGGGCGAAGGACGGCAAGATCATCCGCGACGAGGAGACCCCCGTCGACGAGACCTACCTCAGAAACGTCCTGATGCACAACACCATCGAGCGCGCACATCTGGCACAGGTGCTGCCGGATTTGTACGAAGCCATGAACAAGTGACCTATGGAGGAAAAGAACCATGAGCGAAGAAGTCAAAACCTGTCCCTGCTGCCCGCGTCATTGCAGCCTTGACAACCCGAGCTGCGGCCGCGGCAGAAAGTACGCCGAGACCGGCGTGATCCCGGAGCACGGCGAGCGCGGTGAACACGGTGAACACGGTGAACACGGCGGGCGCGGCGAGCGCGGCGGGCACGGCCATCACCACGAGCATGGCGGCCACCGTCACGGCCGCGACGGACAGGAATAAATCGCATCAGAAGGGCGTCTGCCGGGCCTCGGCAGGCGCCCTGTTTGTCTGCCGCCCCAAAAGGGCGGCGCAAAAAAGATTTTGATTGACATGGGCGCGTATGCGGGCTATAATCATACTAATTCAATAGGAATGTATCAGATTAAGGGCCGGTCCGCTTGCCTCCAGGGAGGCAAACGGGCAGCGCGCAGCCCGCATACGGAGGAACAGACATGGAGGAAATTCTTCTCTCCCTGCGCAACATATCAAAGAGCTTTGGCGAGGGCGACGTGCTTTCGGGCATCTCGCTTGACGTGCGCCGCGGCGAATTCGTGACGCTGCTGGGCGCGTCGGGCTGCGGCAAGACGACAACCCTGCGCATCATTTCGGGCCTGGAGACCCCGGATACCGGCGAGGTCATCCTGGATGGGCGGGACATGACCCAGCTGCCGCCGGAGAGCCGCCCGGTCAATACCGTCTTTCAGAGCTACGCGCTCTTTCCGCACATGACCGTTGAAAAGAACGTCGCCTATGGCCTGCGTGTGCGCGGCGTGGACAAAAGGACCATCGACGCGCGCGTCACGCAGATGCTCGAGCTGGTGCAGATGGAGAGCTACCGCAAGCGCATGCCGGCGCAGCTCTCCGGCGGCCAGCGCCAGCGCATCGCCATCGCTCGGGCGCTTGCGCCCGAGCCGCAGCTGCTGCTGCTCGACGAGCCGCTGGGCGCGCTGGATCTGCAGCTCCGACGGCAGATGCAGGTGGAGCTCAAGCGCCTGCAAAAGAAGCTTGGCATCACCTTCATCTATATTACGCACGACCAGGAGGAGGCCGTCGGCATGTCCGACCGCATCGCGGTCATGCGAAACGGCCGCTTTGAGCAGCTCGGCACGCCGGAGGAGATCTACGACGCGCCGAGGACGCGCTACGTCGCGCAGTTCATCGGCCGCTCAACGATCCTGACGGCGAAGGTCGAGCGCGTGGACGGCGACGCCGCCCTTGCGCGCAACGAAAACGGCTGCTTCCCGGTCGACGCTGCGCGCGCGACGCTGCGCGAGGGTGAGACGATCGAGCTGTGCGTGCGCACGGAGCGCATGCGCGCAAGCGCCTCGCCCGTGGAGGGCTTTGACCTGCCCGCGACGGTGCGCGAGGCGCGCTACGCGGGCGGCAGCGTGCTGACCTACGCCGTGCTGGCAGACGGCAGCGAGGCCGTCGCCACCAGCGAGGCGCGCATGGCCGACGCGCCCGAGCCCGGCGCGAGGGTTTATCTGCATTGGAACCCGGCGCAGGCCGCCGTCATTGGGGGTGCGTCCTATGGCGCGTAAGACCGCCGCGCAGAGGCGGGAGGACAGGCGAAACGCGCTCTTCGTGCTGCCGATGGCCTGCATGGCCGCGCTGCTGGTCGCGCTGCCGCTGATCTATGTGCTGGTGACGTCGCTGGCCGTCGGCGGCGAGGGGAGCGGCTTCACGCTGGCGCACTACAAGGCACTGCTGCGCGCGGACTATCTCAAGGTCTTCGCCAACAGCCTGAGGCTCGCGCTGGATACGACGCTCATCTCCCTGGCCGTCGGCTATCCCTTCGCCTACTGCATGGCGCGCGCGCCGCGCCGCTGGCGCGCCCTGCTGATGATGCTGGTCATCATCCCGTTCTGGACGAGCGCGCTCGTGCGCATCTATGGCTGGAAGATCCTGCTGCAGGCCAATGGCCCGGTCAACGCCGTGCTGCGCGGCCTGGGGCTGATTGAGAGCAACATCAAATTCCTGGGCAGCTATGGCTCCGTGCTGCTGGCGATGGTCTACTGCCTGATTTCGCTGATGATCCTGCCCTGCCACAGCGCTGTGGATAAGATGGACTTTACCCTCGTGGAGGCCGCGCGCGATCTGGGCGCCAGGCCCTGGCGCGCGTTTGTGACCGTGACGCTCCCGCAGACGATGCCGGGCATCCTCGCGGGCTGCGTGCTGGTGTTTGTGCCCAGCGTCGGCATGTTCTACCTCTCCGACATCATGGGCGGCGGGCTCGTGCTGGTGGGCAACCTCATCCGCGACCAGCTGCTCAAGGTGCGCGACTGGAACACCGGCTCGGCGATGTCGATGGTGCTCATCGTGATGAGCGCCGCGCTCTACCTGCTCTACCGCAGGAGCGGCGGCGACAACCTGGGGGTGATGTGATGGCCGGCAAACGCAGGAAGCGGAGAGGGCTCTTTTCCCCGATCTATCTGACGCTCGTGCTGATCGTGCTCTACCTGCCGATTCTGATGGTCGTGATCTATTCCTTCAACTCGGGCCGCACCATCGGCTCCTGGCAGGGCTTCACGACGAGCTGGTATACCCGCCTGATGGGCAACGCGCTCATGGGCGACGCGCTCAGGAATTCGCTGATCCTCGCCGTACTCAGCGCCGGGCTTTCCGGCGTCATCGGCACGCTGGGCGCAATCGGCCTGGCCAACGGCCACCTGCGCGCGGGCGGCGTCATCGAGTCGACGGCGACGCTGCCGATGATGATGCCCGAGCTCGTGCTGGGCATGGCGTATCTGTCGCTGTTCACGGCGGCGGGCGTGAAGCTGGGCATGGGCGCGCTGATCCTCACGCATACGACCTTCTGCATCCCGTATGTGTTCATCAACGTCAAGTCCCGGCTGATCGGCATGGACCCGGCGCTCAGCGAGGCCGCGCGCGACCTGGGCGCAAGCCCGCTGCGCGTGCTGCGGGATATCACGCTGCCGCTGGTCTTCCCGGCTGTCGTCTCGGGCATGATGCTCGCGGCGGCGATGTCGCTTGACGACGTCGTGATCTCGTTCTTCGTGACGAGCGCGGAGACGACGACCCTGCCCCTCAAGGTCTACACGGGCCTGCGCTCCGGCGGCACGCCGGAGATCAACGCGCTCTCGACGCTGATGCTCGGCGCGATCTTCCTGTTCGTCGCGCTCAGCCAGCTCATCCGCGCGCGGAGCGAAAAGAAGCTGAATTCACCGCGGTGAAACACACTCTGCCGCGTGAAGGTATATGACAAGGAGGAATCCCCAACATGAAGAAATTCTTCTGCCTGCTGCTGGCCCTGCTGACGCTCTGCGCCGTGGCGAGCGCCGAGACGGTGAACGCGGCCGATGAGGCCGTGCTCAACATCTTCACCTGGGAGGGCTACATCGATTACGAGACCGTGATCAAGCCCTTTGAGGAGGAGACGGGCATCAAGGTCAACTACGCGACCTTCGCCAGCAACGAGGAGATGTACGAGAAGCTCTCCGCCGCCAAGGGCGGGGACTACGACATCGTGCTCGCCAGCGACTACATGCTCAACACCACCCGCCTGGCGGGCCTGATGCAGAAGTTCGATCCGGAGATCGTCACCAACTATGGCAACCTCTACGAGAGCTTCACCCATCAGTTCTTCGATCCGGACAACGAGTATGTCGTGCCCTACGTCAGCGGCATTCCGCTGATCGTCTACGATCCCAGCGTCGTGGGCATCGAGATCAAGGGCTTTAACGACCTGTGGGATCCGTCCCTGACCGATTCCCTCGGCCTGATCGACGATGCGCGCGTGACCATCGGCATGGTGCTGCTCTCCATGGGCCAGAGCATGAACACGACCGACGAGGCGATCCTCGCCGAGGCGGCGGAGAAGCTCGACGCGCTCAAGGAGAACATCCATGTGCTCGAGTATGAGAACCTGCACAACTACCTCGTCTCCGGCGACATCGCCGTCGCCTACACGTTCACGCCGTTCGTCGCGCTGGCGCTGGACGCCAACCCCGACCTCAAGGTCGTCTGGCCGCAGGAGGGCCTGGGCTTTGGCATCGACGGCTGCTTCATCCCGGTGAACGCGCCGCACGCGAAGAACGCCAACCTCTTCCTCGAGTTCCTGCTGCGTCCGGAGATCGCCTCCATCTGCGCGCAGTGGCAGTACTATTGCAGCCCGAACGAGGCCGCGCAGGCTGTGCTGCCGGACTGGTACAAGGAGAATCCGGTCTTCAACGGCATCTATGACCGCATTGGCGACGCGGAATACATCCTCAACCTCTCTCCCGAGGATGAGCAGAAGTTCCAGGATATCTGGACCAGCTTCAAGCTGGGGCTGTAACCGGCAAAAGGCCCATCCGGCGGGCGACCGCTCTCTCCTCCTGCGCATAGCATGAAGGGGAGGCGGCCGCCCGCCTGCCTTTCTTCGCGCGAAGCGATAATGGGGTTTGGGGATGTAATCCCCAAGCGGGGTTGGGCGGCAGCCCAACGTAGCCCATAAGATCAAGGAAAAAATGCGTTTCAGAGCAGGATGCGAAGCATCCTACGATTGAAACGGGGCTGATTTGCCAAGCAAAGATTCATACTACTCTCAAATCGAGCCTTCAGAAAAACCCACCGTCAGGTAACGCTTCGCTCCCTGACTACTTTTCTATTCATCGCTTCGCGATATGGAAACGATGGGGGATTTCATCTCCCAAACCCCTAGCCTGGGGACCAGTCCCCAGACCCCATCTTCGCTTCGCGCATGTTTCCGACTGAAAGAGGTGTTCCCCATGTCCGAGCTGTTTATCGCCGGCGGCACGATCGTCGATCCCGAGCGCATGCATCGCTTTGCGGGCGATGTGCTCATCCGGGACGGGCGCGTGGCGCAGACCGCCGCGCCCGGTGCTTTGCGCCCGACGGCGGGCGCGCGCGTGATCGACGCGTCGGGCTGCATCGTCTGCCCGGGCTTCATCGATCCGCACAGCCACATCGACGGCGACCGCTACACGGCGACGCTCTCCCTGCTTCAGGGCATCACGACGACTGTCGGCGGCAACTGCGGCTTCTCCCCGCTCGACATGGGCGCGTTCCTCGACACGCAGGCGCATTTTCCGATTCATCAGGCGGAGCTGATCGGCATGTGCTCGCTGCGCGAGGCGGCGGGGGTTACGGATCCCTTCGTCCCCGCGCAGGGGGCGCAGATTGAGACGATGGCGCGGCTGTGCCGGCAGGCGCTGGCCTGCGGGGCGGCGGGCGTCTCGCTTGGCCCGGCCTACACGCCAGGCGCATCGATTGAGGAGATGGAGGCGCTGTGCCGCGAGGCGAAGGCGATGGATCGCCCCGTCGCCATCGACACGCGGATGAACTCCATGACCGACCTGCATTCCCTCGAGGAGGCGATTGACCTCGCCCGCGCGACCGGCTGCCGCCTGGTGATCTCCCATTTCGTCTATCAGTACGGCGTGGGCGTCGAGTATCACGCGCTGGCGATTCTCGAGGAGGCGCGCAACGACGGCATCGACGTGCATCTGGACAGCGGCATGTACAAGGACTGGTGCTCGACGGTCGGCTCGGCGCTCTTTGAGCCGGGCATCATGCGCGACAACGGCATCGAGCTTTGGCATCTGCGCGTGATCACCGGCGAGCACATCGGCCAGCAGCCCGACGAGGCGCTGCTTGCCCATCTGCGCGCGGAGCACCCGCAGGACGCCGTCTCCGTCAACACGGGCGACCAGGAGGCCGTCTACGCCATTGCGCGCTATCCGCTGACGATGATCTCCACCGACGCGGGGACGTACAAGCCGCGCGAGGGGCATCCGCAGATCGCCGGCAGCTTCCCGCGCTACCTGCGCGAGATGGTGCGCGAGCGCCGCGAGATGACCTGGGAGCAGGCGATCTACAAGGCGACGCTGCTGCCTGCTAAGGTATTCAGCCTGCGCGGCAAGGGGCGGCTGCGGCCGGGCAGCGACGCCGATCTGCTCGTGTTCGACCCGGAGGAGATCATGGATCGCGCCGACTTCCCGGGCCTGGGCTGCCCGAACGCCGCGCCCACCGGCATCCGCTGCGTGATCGTCGGCGGCGAGGTCGCGGTTTTAAACGGGCGGTTTGAGCGCCTTGACATGGGCGGCGCGATTCGCGCGTGCTGAGCGCGAAAGAAACAGTATGATACAGGGCTTTCCATCTCTTCGGGCAGGAGAGAAGGAAAGCCCTTTTTCGCTTCGCGCGAACGCCCATACCTTGGCGATGAAACATCCTAAAACTGTTTTTCCTGATCGAAATGCGCCTTTTGGGTCAGAATAACCCCGATGAAGGCCGCAGCGCGGCAAAACAGGAAAGGACTGGATGCAGCATGGCAAAAGAGCGAAAACAGCGCCCCTTTGGAATCCGGGACAAGCTCGGCTATTTCTTCGGCGATTTCGGCAACGATTTCACGTTCATCCTCTCGACGATCATCCTCATGAAGTTCTACACGGATGTCGTGGGCATCTCCGCCGGGGCGGTTGGCACGATCATGATGCTCGCGCGGCTGACCGACGCCGTGACCGACGTGACGATGGGCCGCCTGTGCGACAGGAGCCGCGTCGTGCCGGGCGTGGGCCGATTCAAGCCGTGGATCAGGCGCATGTGCGTGCCGGTGGCGCTCTCCTCGTTTTTGATGTACCTGGGCGGCATCGCTGCCTGGCCCTACGCGGCGAGGGTACTCTATCTGCTCGTCACCTATATTCTCTGGAGCTCGGTCTTCTATACGGCCATCAACATCCCCTACGGCTCGATGGCCTCGGCGATCTCCGCAGAGCCCGGCGACCGGCAGAGCCTCTCGACCTTTCGGACGATGGGCGGCATGCTCGCCGGCGCGGTGATCGGCGTCGTGCTGCCGCTGATCGCCTATGAAAAGCGGGACGGCGTGGAGACGCTCGTGGGCAGCCGCGTGACGCTGGCGGCGGGCGTGTTCTCGCTGCTGGCGATCGTCTGCTATCTGCTGTGCTACGCGCTGACGCAGGAGCGGGTCGTGCGCCAGGCGCAGACGCGCGTCGAGGTCTCCGTCAGGGAGATGATCAGGGGCGCGCTGCACAATCGCGCGCTCGTCTCGATCATCGTGGGCTCCATCCTCCTGCTGCTCGCGCAGCTGACGATGCAGAACATGGCGGGCTACGTCTATCCCGAATACTACAACAACGCCGCCGCGCAGTCCGCCTCGACGCTGCTGATGATGCTGAGCATGAGCGTGGCCGCTATCGCCGTCAAGCCGCTCTCGGCGCGCTTTGGCAAGGCGGAGATCAGCGCCGCAGCGAGCGCCGCCGCCGCGGTGATCTGCGTGGCGACCTATGCGCTGCGGCCGGCGAATGTCTGGGTCTATGTCGGGCTTCAGACGCTCAACTGGCTGGGCCTGGGGCTGTTCTCGATGGTCTCCTGGGCGCTGATCACGGACGTCATCGACGACGCGGAGATTCGCAGCGGCGTGCGGGAGGACGGCTCCGTCTACGCGCTGTATTCCTTTGCGCGCAAGCTGGGGCAGGCGGTCTCCGCCGGGCTCTCCGGCTGGCTGCTGACCCTGACCGGCTATGTGCCGGGCGCCGGCGGCAGCCAGACGCCCGAGGTGCTCCGCGGCATCTTCGCCATCTCGACGCTCGTGCCGGGCGTCGGCTTTGCGCTGCTGGCGCTCGTGCTCGCGATCTGGTATCCGCTGCACAAAAAGCAGGTCGACGAAAACGTCGCGCGGCTGCGAAGCCGGCATGAAAAAGAGGGCGGTCAGCAGGAATGACCGGCCCGCGGAGCGAAACAGGCCAAAAGGCGCGCCCGAGGGCGCAAACGGGACAAGGGGGAGGCGCACTCCCCGAAAAAGGGAAAGGAAGGAACCGCATGAGAGAAACGATCAGCCTGAACCGTAAATGGGCGTTCACGATGGATGCTTCCCGGGTGCCGGAGGCCATGCCGGCGCCCGCCTATTTCGTCAACCTGCCGCATACCTTCAACGCCATCGACGGCCAGGATGGCGGCAACGACTACCATCGCGGCTTGTGCTACTATGTCAAGCAGCTCCCGCGTGAGGACATTCTGCAGGCGGAGCGGCTGTATCTGGAGCTTCAGGGCGCGAACGCCTCCGCCGACGTCTATGTGAACGGGCAGCACGTCTGCCATCACGACGGCGGCTATTCGACCTTCCGCGCCGAGGTGACGCAGGCCATCGGGCGCGAGGGCGACGCGCTGATCGTCGTGGGCGTTGACAACGGCGCGAGCGACACGGTCTATCCGCAGATGGCGGATTTCACGTTCTACGGCGGGCTCTACCGCGGCGTCAGATTGATTGGCGTGCCGCAGTCGCACTTTGACCTTTGCTGCTATGGCGGGCCGGGCATCGCCGTGACGCCGGTCATGTACGGAGAGGACGCGCGCGTCAAGACCGAGGTCTGGCTCACGGACGCGCGGGAGGGGCAGCAGCTGCGCTTTACCCTGCGCGACGCGCAGGGCGAAATCGTCGCGCAGAAGACCTGTCCCGCCGGGGAGACCGTCTTTGAGACGGACATCGCCCATGCCCACCTGTGGCATGGGCGCAGGGACCCGTATCTGTATACCGCAGAGGCCGAGCTGCTCTGGCAGGGGAAGGTGCTCGACAGCGTCCACGCGCGCTTTGGCTGCCGCTCCTTTGAGATCGACCCGCAGCGCGGCTTCTTCCTCAACGGCGAGGCGTATCCGCTGCGCGGCGTCTCGCGCCATCAGGACCGCTGGGGCATCGGCAACGCGCTGCTGCCGGAGCATCACCGCGAGGACATGGACCTGATCTGCGAGCTGGGCGCGAACACCATCCGCCTGGCGCACTATCAGCACGATCAATACTTCTACGACCTGTGCGACGAGCGCGGCATGGTCGTCTGGGCGGAGATTCCCTATATCTCCAGGCACATGCCCGGCGGCGAGGCAAACACCCTCTCGCAGATGAAGGAGCTGATCATCCAGAACTACAACCATCCGTCGATCGTCGTCTGGGGCGTCTCCAACGAGATCACGATGAACACCGACGCATCGGACAGAAATTCCATGCTCGCCAACCACAGAAAGCTCAACGACCTCTGCCACAGCATGGACAGGACGAGAAAGACGGCCATGGCATACGTCTCCATGTGCGACAAGAACGACCCGATCGTGCAGATTCCCGACGTCGTCTCCTACAACCACTACTTCGGCTGGTACGGCGGCGACACCTCGATGAACGGCCCGTGGCTCGACGACTTCCACAAGACGTTCCCCAAAATCCCGCTGGGCGTGAGCGAGTACGGCTGCGAGGCGCTCAACTGGCACACCTCCGACCCCACCGCGGGCGACTACACCGAGGAATACCAGGCCTACTACCACGAGGAGCTCATCAAGCAGCTCTTCACGCGCCCCTACCTCTGGGCGACGCATGTGTGGAACATGTTCGACTTTGGCGCGGACGCGCGCGCCGAGGGCGGCGAAAACGGGCAGAACCACAAGGGCCTGGTGACGTTTGACCGCAAATACAAAAAGGACGCCTTCTACGCCTACAAGGCCTGGCTGTCGGAGGATCCCTTCGTCCACCTGTGCGGCAAGCGCTACGTCGAGCGCGTGGAGCCGGTGACGACGAAGGTCACGGTCTATTCCAATCAGCCCGAGGTCGAGCTCTTCGCCGATGGGAAGAGCCTGGGCAGGCAGAAGAGCGACCTGCATTTCTTCTATTTCGATGTGCCCAACGAGGGCGAGACGCATCTGCTCGCCGTCGCCGGGGACTGCCGCGACGAGAGCGTCATCCGCCGGGTCGCGGTCTTCAACGAGGCCTACCGCCTGCGCGAGCGGGGCGCCGTGCTCAACTGGTTCGACGTCACGCAGCGGGAAGGCCATCTGTCGCTGAATGACAAGCTGGGCGACATCATGCGCTCCCCGGAGGGCGCGAGGCTCATCCGCGAAACGCTCACGCCCAGGGGCGATGAGAAGGCCGCGGGCTTTGAGATCAACGAGGACACGATGAAGATGATGGGCGGCTTCACGATGCTGCGCCTGACGGGCATGCTCGGCATGGCGGGCATCAAGCTGAGCAAGGAGGAGCTGCTCGCGCTCAACGAAAAGCTCAACCAGATTGAAAAGGTCTGAGCGGGAAGAGCTCACCCGGTTCCTTCGGAACCAGCCTCCCCCTGGGAACCCGCATGGTCGCGCAAATGCTCCCTGCGATTCCCGACGCTGCGCCTGCCTTGATCGCCCACAGGGCGCGGCAGGCTCCGGTTCCAAAGGGGAGGGCTTTTGATCATAAGAAAGCGGCGTACAAGCGCTGATCAGCCTTCCTCTTTGGGGAGGGCTTTTGGGCGTTTGGAAAGCAGCGTGAGCACGCCCCAGCCACCCCCTGCGCCGGCGGTGTCGATCAGCACGTCGAGAGGACTTGGCCCGCGCCCCTCGCTGAACATCTGATGAAACTCATCCGTTGTGGCATAGGCGGCGCTCATCAGCAGCGCACTCAGCCCCGGGCGGCGCGCGCCGCTCAGGCGCAGCGCGCGCAAAAGCAGCAAAAAGAGCACCGCGTATTCGGCCATGTGCGCGCCCTTGCGCAAAAGCAGCTCCAGCAGTGCAGGAGGAACCGCCTCCTGCGGGACGCCCAGCGCGCCCAGCGCGCTCAAAAGCAGGGCGGTGATCGTGCCGCTCTGCTCGCCGGAGACCTCGCCCGGCATCGCCGACATGAAGAAGATGACGGCCATCCAGACCGCACACAGCGCCCACGCCGCCGTTTTTTTCATCGCGTTCATCCTCCCGCATTTTGTGCTGTGGCCATGATACCATGCCGCCGGGGAAAAAGCAAATCCGTCGGAAAAAGTGGGAAATCCTGGAGCGTTCGGCAAAAAATGCTTGAGTTTTAAGCGCTGTCTGGTATAATAAAGGAAGAATAAGGGCGGTAGATTACTTTCCGAAAACGGAGGATTTTCAAGATGAAGAGAAAATGGATCGCAGCGCTCGCGCTTGCCAGCCTGCTTCTTGCGATGAATGCTTATGCGGAGGACGCTGTGGTGCAGCCGGAGGAGACCCCCGCCGCGCAGACCGAGACGGCGGCTGAGCCGAAAAATGTTGAGGTAGGGCCGGAGGATACGCCTGCGGCGGAGCCCGAAGAAGCGGCTGAGCCGGAAAACCCGCACGAGCTGACGACGCAGTCCCGCTGGTTCATCAGTCAGTCCCTGCACATCCGCAGGCGCAAGGTGACCTATTACGACAATGTCTATGCCTATAACCACGGCAAGTATGGCCTGACGCCGTTTGCCTCGGATGTCCCGCCGGCGTATATCGTCGAGGACGAAAACGGCACCTACGCCGTCGCGCCGGTCGTGCTGGATATCACCGATGCGATGCGCGAGCGCCTCTACGGCGGCGACTACGGCGAGACGGCCATGCTCTATGGCCAGTACTGCGAGCGCCGCGCGAACAGCAAGGGCAACTACGGCTTCACCGGCATCCACGAGGGCATCGACTTCGTGCTCGAGCCGGGCGCGCAGCTGCATGCGATTCTGGGCGGCGAGGTGACCCGCGCGGGCGACAGCAACGGCACCGTCGGCATCTACAACGCCGAATATGACGTGACGCTGCTCTACCTGCACTGCGAGAAGATCTCCGTCAAGCGCGGCGACGTGCTGGAGGCGGGCGACGCGTTCGCCGTTGAGGGCAACAAGAATTCCGGCTCCGACTATACGCATGTCGAGATGCGCAGCGGCCGCCATACCTCCTCGAGCCCGTATCGCGACGTCGTGCTCACCAGCGACTGCCCCTATGCCGTCATGCAGGCGGCGCTGGGTGTGACCGAGTCCGGCCGCCAGCCCGTGACGCAGGCCGCCGTGCTGCGCGCGCAGCAGATGCGCGAGGAGGCGGAGGCCGCCGCGAAGGCTGCGGCCGAGGCTGAAGCGGCTGCGGAGGCTGCTGCTCAGGAGGAGGCTGAGCCGGAGATCGTCCTGATTGACGAGCTGCCCGGCGCCCGCAGCGGCTATGGCTTCGGCGAGGCGACGGCAGAGCCGGACGCTGAGCCGCAGGAGACGCCCGCCGCCGCCGGTCCGTCGCCCGAGGCGACGCTCCCGCCGGCCAACCCGTGAGGCCCCGCTCTCATGGCCGGATTCCAAAAGCCTGATACGTCTGAAGAGGCTTCCGCGATTGGAGCCTCTTCTTTTCCACTTTGATCCGATTTGCGAATAAGCAGGAAGGAGGCTGCCATGGTTCGTGTGCTTCGCTATCCCCGGCTGAGCGCAGCCTCCTGCGCGCTGGCCATCGGCTGCGCGCTGGCGCGCGACCTGTGCGGCGGCGCGGGGCTTGACGGCCTGTCGCGCGTGCTGCTCTTTGCGACCGGGCTGCTGCTGGCGCTGTGCTTTTTGCTGCTCTCCTGCCGGTTCTTTGTGGATGGGGAGGGCGTGGGCGTCGGCTTCCTGCTGCGTGTGCGCCGCACGCCGTGGAACGACCTGGCGGCGCTGGGCGCGCTGTGCTGCAACAGCCGGCGGGTCTATCTCTATGGCCTCTACCGCGGCCGGGCGGACTTTTTGCAGATGCTTCATCGCGCGCCGGTCTGTGGGGAATGGGGCTTTGTCGCCCCGCTGAACCGGCGGCTGGCTGCCGCCGTGCAGACCTACTGCCCTTTTGACGTGGATCTGACGCCCCCGCCGCCTAAAAGGCCAAGGGGCAGGCTCCGCCCGCTCTGGCATCAGGCCGCGCTCTATCCCGCCGTCATGCTTCCCACGGCGCTGATCGCGTTTCTGACCGCCGCGCTGATGCTCCTGCGCGCTGCGGGGCAGGAGCCGCTGCCGCTTGTCTTCGGCCTGAGCGCCGCAGCCTTTGGCCTCTGTCTGGCCGGGATGATCCTCGTCAACCGCGCGGGCGTCGCGCTGCTGACCTGCCCGCGCATCAGCGAGGAGGGCGTCGGCGCCGGCGGCAGCCTCTATCTCCCTTGGGAGGATGTGCGCTTCGGCTTTGTGCGGCGCGCGCCGCAGGGCAGCGGCCTCTTTCTGCTCTCGCAGGAGCTTTCCTCCGCCGTCCGGCGCGGCGCGCCGCCGGTCTTCTGCCTCTCCCTGCCGGATACCTCGACGCTGCTGCTCGCCTACCTGACCTATTGCCCGCATGCGGACCGGCGCATCGACGTGTCATAAGCCGCCCAAAATGGGAACAAATGTTCTTGCATTTCGGTTTGACTGTGCTATAATAAAAGCCGGCCCATTCGCCGCCCGGGGCGAAGGGGCCGGCCCGCTCTCTTTTGGCGCGCGCTGTTTTTCCTTGTATTTGGGGCCTGCGCATGATAAAATATAGCCGTATGCATGTCCATCTTCAGGGCGTGCCCTGTCCTGACACCACCTGTTTTTAAAGGAGAACGACTTTGGCAACAACTGTTGGGCTGATCTCTCTGGGATGCAGCAAAAACCGCGTCGATTCCGAGCAGACGCTCGGCTTTCTCAAGGAGCACGGCTACCGCATCGTCTCCGACCCCGCCCGCGCGGAGGTCATCATCGTCAATACCTGCGGCTTCATCCAGTCCGCCAAGGAGGAGGCCATCGCCACCCTCTTTGAAATGGCGCAGTACAAACAGACGGGCTGCTGCCGCCTGCTGGTGGCGACGGGCTGCTTCGCGCAGCGCTATCCCGACGCCATCCGCGAGGAGATGCCCGAGGTTGACGTCATCCTGGGCGTCAACGAATACGCCAGGCTCGACCAGGCGATCCGCGAGGCCTTTGCCGGCGCGCGCCCGGTCTACACCGGCGACGACGGCACGTTCTTTGAATATGGCCGCGTGCTGACGACGCCGAAATACAGCGCCTATATCCGCATCGGCGAGGGCTGCGACAACTGCTGCTCCTACTGCGCGATCCCACTGATCCGCGGCGGCTACCGCAGCCGTCCCGAGGCGGATATCCTCAAGGAGGTGCGCCGGCTCGCCGGGCAGGGCGTGCGGGAATTCACGCTCATCGCGCAGGACACGACCCGCTGGGGCACCGACGGGGGCGGGGAGAGCCGCCTGCCGGAGCTCATCGAGAAGGTCGCCGCGATCCCGGGCGTCGACTGGCTGCGCACGCTCTACTGCTACCCTGAGCGCGTGGACGACAGGCTGCTTGACACCATCGCGAATCTGCCCAACGTCTGCAAATATCTCGACCTGCCGATGCAGCACATCAGCCAGCACATCCTCACGGACATGAACCGCACCGACACGAGCGCGCACATCCGCGAGGTCTGCGCGAAGTTCAAGGCGCGCGGCATGATGCTGCGCACGACGCTGATGGTCGGCTTCCCGGGCGAGACACAGGAGGACTTTGAGGAGCTGATGGACTTCGTGCGGGAGACGAAATTCGACCGCATGGGCGCGTTCATGTTCTCCCCGGAGGAGGGGACGCTCGCCGCGCAGATGCCCGATCAGATCGAGGAGAGCGTCAAGCAGGCGCGCTATGACGCGCTCATGACCCTTCAGCACGGGATTTCCCTTGCGCAGAACCGCGCGCGCGTAGGCACGACCTGCCGCGTGCTGGTGGAGAAAAAGCGCGGAAACCGCTATGTCGGGCGCAGCGAATTCGAGGCGCCCGAGACGGACGGCTGCATCTACTTCGGCTCCGATGAGCCCTGCGAGATCGGCTCGTTTGTGGATGTCCGAATCACCGGGGCGAAGGCCTACGACCTGATGGGGGTGCGCGTATGAAAAAGCTGCTGGATGGCTGGCGCTCGCTGAATCTGCCCAACCGGCTGACGCTGCTGCGCGTGGCGCTGGTGCCGGTCTATCTCGTGCTGCTCTGGCTGTTCGCGGATGCCGGGGCGCTGTGCCTGCTGCCGCTGCTCGTCTTCGCGCTGGCCTCGCTGACGGACATGCTCGACGGCAAAATCGCGCGCAGGGACGGCCTGATCACCAACTTTGGCAAGTTCATGGATCCCATCGCGGACAAGCTGCTGACGCATACGGCCTTCATCATGCTCACCGCGATGGGGCGGCTCAACGTCGTCGCCTGCATCATCTTCATTGCCCGGGAGTTTGTCGTCTCCGGTCTGCGGCTGTGCGCCGTGGAGCAGGGGCACGTCATCGCCGCGGGCATGAGCGGCAAGGTCAAGACCGTGCTGCAAATGCTGCTGGTCATGCTGCTGACCGTGACGGAGGGCGGCGTGATCGCCTCGCTGCTGACGCTGGCGACCGCCGCCATGACGCTGTACTCGATGGGCGAATACGTCTGGCAGAACCGCAGCGTTCTGGGAGGGGCGAGGTAAGCATGGTAGCGGAGATTGTGGCCATCGGCACGGAGCTGCTGATGGGGCAGATTGCCAATACGGATGCGCAGGTGCTCTCGCGCCGCCTGCAGAGCCTGGGCATCAGCGTCTACTATCACACGACCGTGGGCGACAACCCCGCCCGCATGCGCGAGACGCTGGCGCTGGCGCTTTCAAGGAGCGACATCGTCATCACGACCGGCGGCCTGGGGCCCACGCAGGACGACCTCTCCAAGGAGACCGCCGCGGAGCTTCTGCATCTGCCGATGGTCTATGACGAGGCGAGCTGGCGCGCGATTCAGGATTACTTTGCCAAAACGGGCCGCGTCTGTCCGCTGAGCAACCGCAAGCAGGCGCTCTTCCCCGCGGGCAGCATCATCCTGCCCAACGCCTGCGGTACCGCGCCGGGCTGCATGATCGAGCGGGACGGCAAGACCGTCGTGCAGCTCCCCGGCCCGCCGCACGAGATGGCGGACATGTTCGAGCGCCAGGTCTATCCGCGTCTGGCCGCGCGCATGGGCGGCTGCATCGCCTCGCGCTACATCCGCATCTACGGCATGGGCGAGTCCCAGGTCGCGCAGCTGTGCGCCAACTACATCGAGAGCGACGGCGAGGTGACGGTCGCGCCCTACTGCCAGGTTGGCGAATGCCAGCTGCGCGTGAGCGCGAAGGCGGACAGCGAGCGCGAGGCGCTTGACAAGCTTCGCCCCGTCGTGGACGCGCTCAAGCGCATCCTGGGCGAGAGCGTCTATGCCGTCACGGACACGAGCGAGAGCTCGATGGAGGAGGCCGCCGGCCGCGCGCTGACCGAGCGGGGCTTGAGCGTCGCCACGGCGGAGAGCTGCACGGGCGGGCTTGTCGCGGCGAAGCTGGTCAACTATCCCGGCATCTCGGCCGCGCTGGGCGAGGCGCATGTCACCTATGCCAACGAGGCGAAGGTCAAATACTGCGGCGTCAGCCCCGAAACGCTGCGCGCCCACGGCGCGGTCAGCGAACAGACGGCGCGCGAGATGGCGCAGGGTCTGCGCCAGCGCAGCGGCGCGGATATCGCCGTCGCGACGACGGGCATCGCCGGGCCGGACGGCGGCACAAAGGAAAAGCCCGTCGGGCTGGTGTATGTCGCCTGCGCGGACGCGCAGGGCGTGCGCGTGGAGCGGCTGACGCTGCGGGGCGACAGGACGCGCATCCGCGAGCTGGCCGCGCTGCGGGCGCTTGACATGATCCGCCGCGCCGCGATCGCCGCGGACGAGCGACAGGAAGCAGAGCCACGGAAGGAGAAGGACAATGGCATCCGATAAGAGCAAGAAGGCCGCCAAGACCGTCACGGTCGCGGAGGATGGCAACGAGAAGAAGCGCGCGCTGGATATGGCGCTGGCGAGCATCGAAAAGCAATTCGGCAAGGGCGCGATCATCCGCATGGGCGAGCGCGCGCAGCAGGATATCCAGGTGATCCCGACCGGCTGTCTGGATCTGGACATGGCGCTGGGCGTGGGCGGCCTGCCGCGCGGCCGCGTCGTGGAGATCTACGGCCCGGAATCCTCCGGCAAGACGACCGTGGCGCTGCATGTCGTCGCCGAGGCGCAGAGGGCCGGCGGCGTCGCCGCGTTCATCGACGCGGAGCACGCGCTTGACCCGGTCTACGCCCGCAAGCTGGGCGTCGACGTCGACCAGCTCTACGTCTCCCAGCCGGATACCGGTGAGCAGGCGCTGGAGATCTGCGAGGCGCTCGTGCGCTCCGGCGCGATTGACGTCGTCGTCATCGACTCCGTGGCCGCGCTGGTGCCCAAGGCCGAGATCGACGGCGAGATGGGCGATTCCTTCGTCGGCCTGCAGGCGAGGCTGATGAGCCAGGCGCTGCGCAAGCTGACCGGCATCGTCAACAAGACGAACTGCACCTGCATCTTCATCAACCAGCTGCGCGAGAAGGTCGGCGTCATGTACGGCAACCCGGAGACGACCCCGGGCGGCCGCGCGCTCAAGTTCTACGCCTCTGTGCGCATCGACATCCGCCGCGGCGAGCAGCTCAAGGATGGCTCGAACGTCGTGGGCAACCGCACGAAGGCGAAGATTGTCAAGAACAAGGTTGCGCCGCCGTTCCGCGTCGCGGAATTCGACATCCTCTACGGCGAGGGCATCAGCAAGGAGGGCAGTTTGCTCGACAACGCGGTCGCGCTGGATATCATCCACAAGAGCGGCGCGTGGTTCTCCTACGGGGATCAGCGGATCGGCCAGGGCCGCGAGAACACGCGCAAATACCTCAAGGAAAACCCGGAGGTCGCCGCGGAGATCGACAGGCTCGTGCGCGCGGAGCTGCTGGGCAAGAGCGACGCGCAGGCCCCTGTGGCGCAGGAGGCTGACGCGGAGGAGAACGAGGACGAGGGCTTTGACGACCTGCCGCTGATGGGCGGCGACGATGAGGCATAAATCGCAGCGCTGAAATTGTTATTCCATCCATCTTTTGGGCTGCCGCCCAAACCCGCTTGAGGGATTTCAGTCCGGGGAACTCGCATGGTCGCGCTGCGGCGCTCCCTGCGATTCCCGACGCTTCGTCTGCCTCTTTCCGCCATTGGCGGCGGCAGACTTCGGTCCCCTCAAACTCCCTTCTTCGCTTCGCGCTTATCGTTCGTTTCTATCTGAGAATAGTATAAAAAGGGGCTTTCCGAATTTCAGGAAAGTCCCTTTCATGATATATAATATATTATGGCCGGATCAGAAGCTCTTTGCAGTCTCGACGATATGCTCCGCGCTCAGGCCGAAGGCCTTGAGCAGATCCCACGCCGGGCCGGAATAGCCGAAGACATCGCTTACGCCGATGCGGCGAACGGGCGTCGGGCAGGTTTCGCTCAGCAGCGAGCAGACCGCCTCGCCCAGGCCGCCGATGACGCTGTGCTCCTCGCAGGTGATGATCCTGCCGCACTCGCGCGCGGCCTTGAGGACGATCTCCCCGTCGAGCGGCTTGATCGTGCACAGGTTGATGACGCGGGCGGCGATGCCCTCGGCCCTGAGCGTCTGCGCCGCCATGAGCGCCTCGTTGACCATCAGGCCGGTCGCGAGGATGGCGACGTCGTTGCCCTCGGTCAGCTGCTCGCCCTTGCCGATGGCGAAGTCGTAGTCCTCGCCGTGGATGACCGGAACGGCGAGGCGGCCAAAGCGCAGGTAGACCGGGCCGTCGTAGGCGTAGGCGGCCTTGACCGCCTTGCGCGCCTCGACCTCATCCGCCGGGTTGAGGATGACCATGCCGGGGATGGAGCGCATGAGCGCGAAATCCTCGCAGCACTGGTGGCTCGCGCCGTCCTCGCCGACGGAGATGCCGCCGTGCGTCGCGCCGATCTTGACATTCAGCCGCGGATAGCCGACGGAATTGCGCACCTGCTCATACGCGCGGCCCGCGGCGAACATCGCGAAGCTCGACGCGAAGGGCACCAGACCCATCGCCGCCATGCCGGCCGCCGCGGCGACCATGTTGCCCTCGGCAATGCCGCAGTCAAAGTGGCGGTCGGGGAATTCCTTCTTGAACATGCCGGTCTTCGTGGAGGCCGCCAGGTCGGCGTCCAGCACGA
Source organism: Clostridiales bacterium (assembly GCA_022787165.1). Classification (GTDB taxonomy): domain Bacteria; phylum Bacillota; class Clostridia; order Christensenellales; family Aristaeellaceae; genus Ventricola. Next base: position 8,414 of record JALFVL010000002.1, on the reverse strand, counting down.
CGATGTCCTCGTGCTCGCGGCCCAGCTCCACGAGCGCCCTGCCGTAGCCATCGCGGGTGGCTTTCTTGATGACGTCGCTCATTGTGCCGCCTCCAGTTTCTCAAGCTGCGCGCGAAGCTCCTGCATCGCGGTCTCATATTCCTTGTCGTTCGGGGCCTTGCCGTGCCAGTCCGCGTTGTTTTCCATGAAGCTGACGCCCTTGCCCTTGACGGTGCGCATCAGGATGCAGGTGGGCTTCCCACTGCCGGCGTTTTGATGGAAGATGCCGAAGGCGCGCTCGATCTGCGCGAAGTCGTGGCCGTCGATGGTCACGACGTCAAAGCCGAAGGCGGCCATCTTCGCGTCGATGGGCTCGTAGTTCATGACGTCCTTCGTCGGGCCGTCGATCTGCAGACCGTTGAGGTCGATCATCACGCAGAGGTTGTCCAGGCGGTAGTGGGCGGCGAACATGAACGCCTCCCAGACCTCGCCCTCGTCGATCTCGCCGTCGCCGAGCATCGTGTAGACGTTCACGCCGCTGCCCATGAGCCTGGCGGCCTTCGCCATGCCCGCGGCGACGGAGACACCCTGACCCAGGCTGCCCGTGCTCATGTCGACGCCGGGTACGCTGTTCATGTTCGGATGACCCTGAAGGTAGCTGCCGATGTGGCGCAGGGTTTTGAGATCCTCCGCCGGGAAGAAGCCCCGGTGCGCCAGCGCGGCGTAGAGCGCCGGCGCGGAATGGCCCTTGGAGAGCACAAAGCGGTCACGCCCGGGCCACCGGGGCCGGGCCGGATCGATGCGCAGCTCCTTCTCGTAGAGATATGCGAACATGTCTGCCGCCGACAGGCTTCCGCCCGGATGACCGGATTTGGCGCTGTGCGTCCCCTCGATCACGCCCATGCGGATCGCGAGGGCCGCGGCGGCAAGCTGGTGTTGTTCCTGATTCGTCATGCCTTGATCTCCTTATTGTTTTGGCTGATTGCCCGGCGGGCAATGCGCTGACTCAAGCGCGCCAGGAAAGAATACTGCAAGATAGAAGTATATCATCGGGCGGGGGGTTTTGTCCAGTAATGGTAGGGTTTTTGGCGAGGACGCGGCAAGGAATGTGAAAACCGCGCAAAGACGCCGCGCAAACTTTGCACGTCATGCCGTCCTGAATGCATCTAATTTGTCATGGTCCGGGCGGGACGCCCGGCGCCTTACCAGCTGTCGCGCGAGGGCGAGACCAGGTTCAGGTAGGTCTGCGGGCCGCGGCGGGCGCAAAGCGGCGTCTCGTCGAGCTCCGGGATGCAGGAAAGCTCTCCCGCGAGGTAGCGGCGCAGCTCGTCCTGCACGTCGGAAAGCCGGCCCATGACCGCGCCGTAGCGCAGACAGAGCACCTCCCAGCCAAAGCGCTTCATGTCCCGCTCCCAGAGCGCGCGGTGGGCACGCATGAGCGCGTCGTAGCGCGCCAGCAGCGCGGGAATCTGCTCCTGCGCGGCGCGGGCGAGGGCGAGCCGGTCGCCGGAGAGGTAGTTTTCGCGCAGCGGCACGATCAGTGCCGCCTTGGCGATGACCGTCTCAAAGACCTGCTCGGCGTAGCGGCGTTCAGGGCCGTCCGGCTCCGCGCGCAGCAGCAGGAGCGCCTGCGCGGCGCGGTCTGCGGCGGCCCCGGGCGCTTCGCCCTGCCCCTCGAGCAGCGGATAGAGCGGGTCGCACCAGATGAGCGCCTTGCCCGGCCAGAGCTCGTCGCCCTCGGGCGGGTAGAAGAGGCTCATCGCGCGCAGGAAGCCGCGGGACATGCCCGTCAGGCATTCCCCGGCGAGGTCGGCCTCCTCCTGCGGGCAGTCCGCGCCCTGCCAGCAGGCCTCGGAGAAGAGCGGCAGCATGCCCAGCGCGAGGAAGAGATCCGTCTCCGCGCCGTCGTCGCCCCAGAACGTCGCCATCACCGTGCGCACGCGGTGCTTCGAGCAGCTGGCGAGCGCGGGGCGCATCGTCCGCTCCGTCAGGGCGACGTGGGGCAGGAAGCCCGACCACGTCCAGATGCCGCCGGCGAAGACCGTCTCGCGGCTCATGCGCTCGTGCTGGGTGATCATGCGGTCATAAAACGCCTCGTCGGTGTGATAGTAGTCCCAGTAGCACAGGTCGACCGGCGGCAGCGTGTCGATGACGCGCTGCGGGATGACGGCCTGCTCGTCGTAATAGTCGTTCTTCGCGGAGCCGAGCCGAAAGAACATGTCGCTCCACATGATCGGCCTGAAGCCGTAGCGCGCGCACAGGTCGATCACCCGGCGCAGGTGGCGGCTCAGGAGCTCAAAGCGGTCGGTCATGCCGTGCCTGAGCAGATAGCGCCCCAGGCCGACGCCGTGCGCCTCGTCCATGCCGATGTGGATGCGGCTGGTCTTCACGCAGGCGCGCAGGGCGCGCAGCTGCGCGTCGATGAGCGCGTAGGTGTTTTCCTCGTCGATCATCAGGATGTCGGGCTGATCGCGCAGCGGCGCGTTTTCTTCCCATTGCAAAAACTGGCGCATGTGCCCCAGCGTCTGGATGCAGGGCACCAGCTCCACGCCCATCGACGCGGCATAGCCGTCCAGCGCGCGCAGCTCCTCCTGCGAATAGCGCCCGCGCAGATAGCCCAGATACGGGTATTCCGGCACGGCGTAGGTGTCCTCGGTGTAGAGCATCAGCAGGTTCATGCCCAGCGCGGCCAAACGGTCGATCAGCCGGCAGGCGGCCTCCTGCGTCAGCACGGCGCCGCGCGAGCAGTCCGCCATCACGCCGCAGGAGGAAAAATGGCGGCTCTGGCGCACGTCAAGCGCGGTCCGTTTTTCCCTGACGCAGCGGGCGAGCAGGAAGAAGCCGCGCGCGAGCGCGCTCAGATCCTCCGCCTCGATGACGGCGCGGCCGCCGTCAAGCGAGACATGAAGCCCCTCGCCCTCGCGGCACTGGGCGGGATAGGGAATCGGGAAGCCGGCGACGGCCTCGACGCGCGCGCGGATGCGCGCGATGGTTTCGCTTGAAAACATGCAAATGCCTCCTTTGACGGCTTGCTGCGCAATCGCTTTCAATCTGTTCCAGATTATACAGGAAAGCCCCTGGTTTGAAAAGGAGGATTTGCGCGCCGGGTCCGAAAAAAAGCCGCATTGACAGAATGCTTTGGCGGGAATAGAATAAAAATATCCCCGCATGGCGGACGATCTGCACAGAGAATGCGTTCATCTGTTTTGCACAAAAGGGAAAACAGGGACAGGGAGGCTCACCGATGGTCGACATCCGAAGCATCTGCTACCGTGAGACGGTGGAGCGCAAGATTCAAAGCCATATCCGCGTGATCCAGTTCATGCTCTATATGGCCGTGGCGATTTTTACGTTTCTTGGCACCATGTGGGGCTTTCCCATGCTGGTGCTCTCGCTGGGTACGCTGTTTTTCGCGTGGTATTTCATGGGCATCGCGCGGGTGTCCTACGAATACCGGCTCGACGGGACGATGCTGACCGTTCTGCGCCACAGCGGCACGCGCAGCCGCCCGAAGACGGAGGACTTTCTGCACATGGACCTGACGAAGCTCGTCATCATGGCCGACGAGGGCGTCGAGCTGCTTGACGAGGCCGAGGCCGCATCGAAGGCCGCGACGCCGCGCCGCATCACCTACGACGTCTCCGCGCACGACGCGGATCGCGGCTGTGCCGTCGCCTACTGCATGGGCACGGGGCCGGAGGAGGGACGCTGGCTCAAGGTCTACATGCAGGCGTCGCCGGGCCTGCGCTCCTGCCTCAACATGATCTGCCGGGACAGGGTGTTCGTCCATGATGAACGAGAGTGAGCGCAGGGAGCTGCGGCGGATGCTGGCGGAGCCGCCCTCCGGCGAGCGGCGGGATTTCTTCCAGCCCGCCGGGGAGCTCATCGCCGCGATGATCGACACGCCCTACTACCCGCCCTACGCTGTCGATTCGCTTCACTGCCACAATACGCTGGAGCTGGGCGTGTGCGTAAAGGGCTGCGGGCGCATCCGCACGCGCACGAGCGAATGGACGTTTTCCCCCGGCGCCGTGCTGCTGACGCCGCGCGAGGTGCCGCACAGCCAGCAGAACGAGGGCGTGCTGATGACCCATTGGCAGTATGTCGAGGTCAATGAGGATGTGCTGCTGCACCTGGCCGGGGAGCGGCGGCTCTCCGCCCTGCGCACGCTCGTCGAGTCGGCGGGCGGCGGCATGTTCCTGCCGGGCGGGCAGAGCGGGGAGATTCCCCAGCTTGTGCAGATCATGTTTGACAGCAGGCGTCTGGGCGGAGGGGAGAGCCCGCCGGAGCTTCAGCTGTTCCTGCTGCTGATCCTGCTGATGATGGCGCGCCACGCGGATGACGTCGCGCTGAGCATCGCCGCCGATGCGCCGGGGCTGGCGCCCGTCGAGCCGGCGCTCGCCTACGTCTGCGAGCATTACACCCACGAGATCCGCGTCAGCGACATGGCCCGCAGCTGCGCGATGAGCGAGAGCTATTTCCGCAAGCTCTTTTCCCGGCTGATGGGCATGCCGCCGCTTGAGTATGTCAACCGCTACCGCATCCACAGGGCGCTCAACCTGCTGCGCCTGACGCAGGAGCCGGTTCAGAACATCGCCGCGCGCTGCGGCTTTTTCTCGCTGGCGGCCTTCAACCGGAATTTTAAAAGATACGTCGGAAAGAGCCCCAGCGATTGGCGAGACGGCCGTCAAAGACAAGAAAAATGGGCGCTGAAATGAGCATGAGAGACAAAATAGGAGCGAATTCGATCAGGATAAAATCGGAATTGCGGACATTGTGCGATTTCTCCATGATATAATGATCACAACAAATCAGTTCGCGAATGGGTAGAACTGAACAAAATCATTCGAGGAGGATCTGTTCTTATGAAAAAGCTTGTTTCTCTGATGCTCGCGCTGGCGCTGGTTCTCTCGCTGTGCGGCATGGCTTCCGCCGCGGAAGACGGCAAGATCACCATCTGGACCTGGGACAAGAACTTCAACATCAAGGCGATGCAGGTCGCCAAGGAGATGTATCAGAAGGATCATCCGGACGTCGAGATCAATATCGAGGAGGTTCTCTCCGAGGACGTCGAGACCCGCGTCATCACCGCCGCCTCCGCGGGCGACATCTCCAACCTGCCGGACATCATGCTCATTCAGGACAACTCCGCGCAGAAGTTCGTGCTGAGCTATCCGGAGGTCTACGCCGACATCACCGGCAAGTATGACTTCACCGACTTCGCGGAAGGCAAGCTGGCCTACACCATCGTCGACGGCAAGAACTACGGCATCCCGTTTGACGCGGGCACCGTCGTGGGCACCTACCGCACCGATTACCTCGCCGAGGCGGGCTACACCATCGAGGACCTGACCGACATCGACTGGGATCGCTTCATCGAGATCGGCAAAGACGTCAAGGCCAAGACCGGCCGCCCGATGCTCTCCGGCCAGGCGGGCGCCATCGACACCGTTCTGATCATGATGCAGTCCTGCGGCGCGTCCATGTTCAACGAGGACGGCTCCGTGAATTTCGTGAACAACGAGGCCTGCAAGGCGGTTCTCGAGTACTACAAGACCATGGTGCAGGAAGGCATCTTCATCGAGGTCAACACCTGGGATGAGTACTGCGGCACCCTCTCCAACGCTTCCGTCGTGGGCACCATCAACGGCTGCTGGATCCTGGGCACCATCATGGGCGTTCCGGAGCAGGCCGGCAAGTGGGCGCTGACCAACATGCCGTCGATGCCGGGCATCGAGGGCGCGACCAACTACTCCAACAACGGCGGCTCCTCCTGGGTCTTCACCAACGGCACCGACATCGACCTTGCGCTTGACTTCATGCAGATGTACCGCAACGTCGACTTCTACAACGAGATCCTCCCGACCACCTCGGCCATCGGCACCTGGGCCGGCGCGAAGGAAGGCTCCAACTATCAGGCGGGCAACGAGTTCTACAACGGCGACGCGATCTTCGCCAAGATCGTCGAGTACACCGGTCATGTTCCGGCCAACACCACCGGCGCGTTCTACTATGACGCCCGCGAGGCGCTGGGCACCGCGCTGACCAACTACATCAACGGCGGCGACCTCGACTCCGAGCTGCAGACCGCTGAGGACACCGTGAATTTCGCCATGGGCTTCTGATTCACAGATTTTTCGTGAGGTTGCTGCCGCCCCGGCGTACCGGGGCGGCAGTTCTCCGTAACGCCGCCCGGAGGAAGGTCTTCGCCGCGGCGTGAGAGCAACGAGAAAAGAGAGGTGGATTCCCAATGACCAACGCGACTCCCGCGCCGAGGAAGAAACGCTTCTGGACGATGGAGCGCAAGCAGAGCGCTGCCGGTTGGGCGTTCCTGCTCCCCGCGACGCTGCTGATCTTCATCTTTAGCTTCTGGCCGATGTTCCAGGCGTTTTTGACCTCCATGAAAAGAGGCCTGCCGACCGCGCTTCAATATTCCGACCCGCTGTACCGCAACTACGCCTACATGCTCAAGGACAAGGTGTTCGTTCAGTCCGTCAAGAATACCTTCTCCTACCTGATCATTCAGGTGCCGATCATGCTGATCCTGGCGATCATCTTCGCCACCCTGCTCAACAACAGGGATCTGAAGTTCCGCGGCGTGTTCCGTACCTGCATCTTCCTGCCCTGCGCGACGGGCCTGGTTGCCTACTCCATGATCTTCCGCACGCTGTTCACCTACGACGGCATGATCAACGCCCTGCTCCTCAAGCTCGGCCTGATCTCCGAGGCGATCAACTGGCTGAACGATCCGGTCTACGCGAAGGCGGTCATCATCATCGGTCTGATATGGCGCTGGACGGGCTACAACATGGTCTTCTATCTCTCTGCCATGCAGGGCATCGAGTATTCGATCTATGAAGCGGCGCGCATCGACGGCGCGAACCAGGTGCAGCAGCTCTTCAAGATCACGATCCCGCTGCTCAAGCCGATCATCCTCGTGACGGCCATCATGTCCACCAACGGCACGCTGCAGCTCTTCGACGAGTCTGTCAACCTGACGCGCGGCGGACCGGCCAACATGACCATCACGATGTCGCACTATATCTACAACACGATGTTCACCAAGAACCCGAACTTCGGCTACGCGGCCGCCATGTCCTTCGTGATCCTGATCATGGTCGCGGTTCTGGCCGCCATCCAGATGAAAGTGGGTGACAAGCGATGAGAGAAGGCGCTGTTTCCAAGCATGTGACCCGGTTCTTCATGTACGCGTTTTTGATCCTCGTGTCGTTTATCTCGGTCTTCCCGCTGTACTGGGCGTTTATCTCCTCCTGCAACAACACGCAGCAGATCCTGGGCGGGCGGATGATCCCCAGCACGCACCTGATTGAAAACCTGCGCAACCTCTTTGCGCAGCAGGACGTGCTCAACGCCATGAAGAACTCCTTCGCCACGACCATCCTGCAAACGGCGCTCTCTCTGGCGGTCAGCTCCATCGCGGGCTACGGCTTTGAGATCTACCACGACAAGTGGAAGGACGGCGTCATGGGCATCCTGATGCTCGCGATGATGGTGCCGTTCGTGGCCGTGCTGGTTCCGCTGTTCCAGATGTTCTCCAAGGCGGGCCTGCTCAACACCTGGGTCGGCTTCTTCCTGCCGAGCCTGGCAACGCCGTTCCTCATCATGTATTTCCGCAACAGCGCGCGCACCTTCCCGAAGGACACCATCGAGGCGGCGCGCATCGACGGCCTCAACGAATTCCAGATCTTCGTGCGGATGTTCGTCCCGATGATGAAGCCGACCTACGCGGCCGCCGCGACGATCACCTTCATGAACGCCTGGAACTCCTACCTCTGGCCGAAGGTCATCATGCAGACCAACAACGCCACGACGATGCCGATGCTCGTTTCCAATCTGATGGGCGGCTACGTCATCGACTACGGCGTCGTCATGGCAGGCGTCACGATCTGCTCGCTGCCGACGATCATCATCTTCTTCTGCCTGCAAAAGAGCTTCACCAACGCCGTCGCCGGCGCCGTGAAGTAAAATCAATCCGTTCGAATGTGCAAACATTGAAAGGAGGATGCTGCATGACCCCGGGCCATGCAGCTCTTTTTATGAGCTTTACTGTCGAAAACCTCAAGAGCCCCGCCTATTTCGCCGAGAACCGCGTGCGCGCGCATTCCGACCACGAGGCCTTCCCGGATTGGGCCTCCCTGCGCGCCGGGGAGAACAGCCTGCGTCAGTCGCTGAATGGCCTGTGGAAATTCAGCCACGCAAAAAACGCCGGGCAGGTGATTCCCGGCTTTGAGGGCGCAGACTACGACTGCCACAGCTGGGACGACATCCGCGTGCCGGCGCATATCCAGATGGAGGGCTACGGCGTGCCGCAATACGCGAACGTCCAGTACCCCTGGGACGGCTGGGAGGCCATCGAGCCGGGCGAGATCCCGCAGGAATTCAATCCCGTCGCCTGCTATGTGAAGTACTTCGCG
>JALFVL010000012.1 GCA_022787165.1 Clostridiales bacterium | reverse complement strand
TCGCGTTAAATCCTGTATTGATTCCTGAAGTCTCCTTCAGGTTCAAAACTCATTTCGAATTGACTGTCTCTTTTGAACTGCGACTCGTGAAAATCACAGTTCCGCGTTCTTCTTGATTCTGTATCGTTTTCAAGGATCATTGTTCAGCGGTTTGAGTTTCTCTCGCGCTGACAGCTCAGTTAGTATACCGCAGCTGTCGAGTTTTGTCAATACCTTTTTTACACTTTTTTGAACAGAATTTGCGACGTCAGCGTCCACTCCCTACACTTCCCCTTCTCCTGCAGTCATTGCGCTTTGACAGCGCTCTCTATCCGCGATATAATAGGATGCAAGCGCAGCTGCTTTTCCTCGACCGGCAAATCAGCCCGCTCCATTTCTGCTTTTCTCGGAGGATCAGCATGCAGGATCTCTTTTCCAGCGGGGAAGCCGCGCTCAGCCCGCTCGCCGACCGGATGCGCCCGCGCACACTGGATGAGTTCATCGGGCAAACCCACATCGTCGGGCCTGGGCGTCTCCTTCGCCGTGCGATCGAGGCCGACCGCATGACCTCCTCGATCTTCTATGGCCCGCCTGGCTGCGGCAAGACGACACTTGCCTCTATCATCGCCAACACGACCCATTCCGCGTTCGTCCAGCTCAATGCTGTCACCAGCGGCGTAGCCGACGTGCGCAAGGTCATCAAGGAAGCCCAGGACAGGCGCTCCCTCTATGGCCAGTCGACCTATCTTCTGCTGGACGAATGCCATCGCTGGAGCAAGTCACAAAGTGACAGCATCCTCCCGGCCATTGAGCGCGGCGTCGTCCGCTTCATAGGCTCCACAACGGAAAACCCGCTCGTTTCGATGACCCCGGCCATCGTGAGCCGCTGCCGCATCTTCGAATTCAAGCCACTCACAGATGCCGACGTGCGCCTCGCCATGCGCCGCGCGCTTGATGACAAGGAGCGCGGATTTGGCGACAGGCATATTGTGCTCGACGATGATGCCGCCGCGCATATCGCGCATGTGGCTGGCGGCGACGTGCGCTCGGCACTCGGCGCGCTCGAGCTCGCCGTACTGACCACCGACCCCGACGAGGCCGGATGTGTCCATGTGACGCTCGCCGTCGCCGAGGAGTCCATCCAGAAGCCCGTCATCCGCTGCGATGAATCGCTGTATTACGATATGCTCTCCGCCTTCTGCAAGAGCCTTCGAGGCAGCGATTCCGACGCGGCGCTCGCCTGGTTTGCGCGTCTGCTCTACGCAGGCGTCGATCCCCGGCTGATCGCGCGGCGGATTATTGCGCATGCCAGCGAGGACGTCGGCCTCGCCAATCCAACGGCGATGCTGCAGGCCGTCGCCGCGGCGCAAGCGCTCGAGATGGTCGGTCTGCCGGAGGCGCGTCTCTCGCTCGCCCAGGCCATCATCGCCGTCTGCGAAAGCCCAAAGTCCAATTCCGTCGTATCCGCGCTGACCGCCTGCGTTTCCGACGCCGAAAAGGGTGGCTTCCAGCCCGTTCCCGTCCATCTGCGGGATACGCATTATGCCGGCCACGAGCGCCTCGGCTCTGGCGCCGAATACAAATATCCGCACGATTATCCCGGCCATTGGGTTGCGCAGGACTACATGCCGCCCGAGGTCAGAGGCCAGAAATACTATATTCCCTCCGATCAAGGGCAGGAACTCAAGCTCCGCGAGCGCAGAAAGACGCGCGGCATCGTCGATTGATGCCGCGCGTCTTTTTTTATCTTGTACCGGAATCCCGCTTTGCCGAATCCAACCCGTCTCAGTCGCAGGATGCTTCGCATCCTGCTCTGAGACTGCATTTATTATCAATAGGGAACTGTTGGGCCGCCGTCCAAACCTGCCTGAGGGACAATGTCCCTCAGACTCCCTTCTTCGCTTCGCGCGCCGGTTCATGCTTTTCGCCGCAAAACTGGATCACGCCATCCATGCGCGCCGGAGCGCAGCCAGTCCATCCGCGATTTCTGCCTCATCCATGCCCGCAAAGCCCAGCAGCACGATCCGCTCGCCGCCGCGCTCCATCTGCATCACGCCGTAATCGCAAAGCCGGGTCAGCCGCACGCCTGCTTTCGCTGCGCGCGGCGCCAGCTCCTGCGCGGGCGTCTTGCCGCCGACGGTCAGCAGCGCGTGCAATCCCGCGCCGCAGGGCGCCACCTCGCCCAACCCAAGCTCCGCCGCGCCACGCTCAATCGCCGCCAGACGGCCGCGATAGACGACCGCCATCCGCGCGATATGCCGCTCCAGATAGCCACCCGCGATGAATTTGCGCAGCGTCTCCTGTTCAAAGCCTGGCACGCTGCATGCCGCATGCATCGCCCGGTAGCGCGGCACAAGCTCCGGCGGCAGCGCCATAAAGCTCAGGCGCAGACCGGGCGCGAGCGTCCGCGCAAACGTGTTCATGTAGACAACGGGCTCCCCATCGCTGAGCGCCCGCAGCGCCGGCGCACCCACGCCATGAAAGCGGAATTCGCTGTCATAGTCATCCTCGAGGATGACGCCGCCCGTCTCCCTCGCCCAGCGCAAAAGCGCGCCTCGCTGCTGCGCGGTCATCTCCACACCGGTCGGGAACTGATGCGACGGCGTGACATAGGCCGCGCCCGCGCCGCTTGTGTACAGCGCCCGCACGTCGATCGCTCCGTCCGACAGCGGAATGGGCGCAATCCTCGCGCCGCTCGCAACGAGGATGCGCCGCACGCGCGAATACCCCGGATCCTCGACCGCGAAGAGCCGGTCGCGCCCAATGAGCGCCACCAGCGCCGAGACGAGCACCTCCGTGCCCGCGCCCAGCACGATGCACGACGGCGGCACGTCGACGCCGCGCAAGCGGCGCATCATGCCCGCAATCTCCTCGCGCAGCGCCGGAGCGCCCTGCGGATCGCCGGAGAGCAGCAGCGAGGCGCTCTGCTCGCTGAGCACCTCGCGCATCAGTCTGGCCCAGGTTGCGTAAGGAAAGTGCGCCGCGTCCGCCGCGCCCGTGGAAAAATCCCAGCGGACGGGCGTCTCCTCCTTCTGCGCGACAGCCTTCGCGCCCGGCAGGCGCTCGCAGACGTACATGCCGCTGCGTGGCCGGCTCTCGCACCAGCCCTCGCTGGTCAGCCGGCCGTATGCCGCCTCAACCGTCGCCGTGCTGATGGAAAGGTGCTGCGCCAACTGCCTTTTGGAGGGCATTCGCTCGCCAGGCTTGATGCCGCCGGCCCCGATTTCCGCGCGCAGCGCTTCAAAGAGCTGGTCGCAGAGCGTCACCCGGCTCTTCGGATCCAGGCTGCATGTGATCATCGTGATTCCTCCCGCGCTGCAAATGGTTTTCTGTCCTATCCGGCATAACCGGTTCCGTTTCGGCCGCAGGCCCGCCTCCGCTCAGCCGCCCGTGTACTGAAAGATATATCCGCCCATCGGATGCGTCTTGATCAGGACGGGCGTGGAGGGGTCTTCCTCGATCTTCTTGCGCAGATTCCGAATATGGACGAACAGCGAGCGATAGTCGCCCAGGCTGGGCTTTTTCCAGATCTCATCGTAAAATTCGTCATAGGGAATCAGCCGGTTCGGATGATCCGCCATATACCAGAGCAGATTGCATTCCGTCGGCGACAGGGAGATCTCCTTGCCGTCGCGCAGGATCCTGCGGGCGTCCCCATCGAATTCAACGCTGCCAAAGGCAAACGAGCGCGTCTGGCCCTGCTGCCGGCAGCGGCGAAGCGTCGCCTCGATATGCGCCAGCAGCACAGGGCCATGATAGGGCTTGACCAGATAATCATCGCCGCCCATGCCCAGCGCGCGGACGATGGTATCGTCGTCATCCAGACAGCTGGTGAAGATAATCGGAATGCGAATCTGTCTGCGAACCTGCTCGCAAAAGCTGATGCCGTCCATGCCCGGGAGCATGATATCGCAGAGGATGATATCAAACGGCTTTCCCTGCTGAATCAGGCAAAGTCCCTCCTCCGCGCTGTGAGACAGGGTCAGGTCATACGTTCCCGCCTTTTTGAGGTAATAGCTGAGTACCTCGCAGATGGCGGGATCGTCTTCAATAATCAGCACATTTCGATTCATACTTCTTGCCTGCCCTCTCGCTTTCCATGTATAATGAGCCTACAATTACATTATAAGGATGGAATCCCGGCATGTCAAAGAGAAAAACGCTGTCCGTCGTTCTGATGAGCCTGGCTGCGCTCGCCGCCATGCTGCTCATGCTTGTTAAAATCAACGCGCATCTGTGCATCACGTTGAAGACGGCTGCGCCCTCAGAGCTGGACGAGAGCATGATCTACGCGTTGGACGCCCTGATGCAGCCCATCGCGATGGATCTGACGCAGTCGGCCTCTGCGGATGCCGTCTCTTCCGTCAGTCCCACCGCGCTGACCCTCCCCGCCGAATGCGCCTACGCGTTTGAGCTGACGCTTCCCCCTGAGCCCGCCATTCCATGGTGTTTGTACATTCCCAACGGTCAGAATTGCCTCGCCCTCGTGAACGGCGTCCTTTACAGCGCGTCACGCGAGCAGGAGGCAATTCTGATTCCCCTGTCGCCCGGCGGGCATGCGCAGGTGCGCATCGGATATACCTATGCCGGCGACCCGAACTTCCGCAACCGGCTGGTGTACCTCGGCGCGCAGCGACGCATGGAATCCATTTTCCGGATTGGCGGCTATCAGCGTTTTTTTATCATCGGCATCTCCTTTGCGCTGCTGCTGCATTGTCTGAGCCTGTACGCAGGCAAGCCCTCCGAGAAATACCTGCTGCTTCTGGCCTTTCTGGCGTATTCCACCTCTGCCCGAACGCTCTGGAACGCGCTGCCGGCCCTCAAGCATCTTCAGCTTTCCAATCTGCTGCTTCTGGGCACGGTCAATCTGCCCGGCAGCCCCTACACCGTCGATTACAACGTTTCCTTTCTGGTGCTCAAACTGATCATCTTCCTGCTGCGCTTCAGTTTGATCACAGAATTCATGTCCATCCGTCTCGGCGGGATATCCAGCAGGCAAATCTGTCTGGCCAGCTTCGCCGTCGTGTTTGTCTGCTGCCTGCTGGATTTCGGCTATTATCCCACGCAGCTCTGGATGCTGGCCATGCACGGGCTTGAGTGGGTTCTGCTCTCCCGCTCCCTGCCGCGCCACAAGCGGGAAAGCTCTGTTCTGCTGCTGGCCTGGCTGCTGACCCTGTCGCTGCGTCTGTTTGATACCGCATGCGTCCTGGGCGTCATTTCTCACGGCTTCATCGAGGCCGCATTCAAGATTCAGGGCCTGATCGAAACCTTCTATACCATCGCCTTCGTCGTCGTGGTCAACCTGAAGTTCGCCTCAAAGTTCCAGGAGGCGGACGCGCTCTCCCACTCTCTGGAGGAGATCAACCGCAATCTGGAACAGACCGTGTCCGAGCGCACCGCCTCGCTGACAGAGACCTGCCGCCAGCTCAATGCGCTTCAGCAGTCCCGCACGGAGTTCATGAGCAACATCGTGCACAATCTCAAATCCCCTCTGTTTTCGCTCTATGGCTACACCGACATGGTGCTTGACACCATCGACAGCGACCCCGAGCAGGCAAAGCGCTTTCTTCAGGAGATCAACCGCAACACCGCCTACGCCCGGGATCTGATCGACAAGCTCTTCCTAAGTATTCGCCTGGAAAGCCGCAACATCGCCTTTCATCCCATTCCCTGCCTTGCCTCGCAGCTTCTGACACAGGTCGTCAGCACCTCCTTGCCCAACGCGGAGGCGAAGGGCATTCATCTGAAGGTGCTCCCGGGAGACGGGGATACGCCCCTGAGCGTCGACGTCCTCTATATGCGTCAGGCGCTGCAAAACATCGTGGACAACGCCATCCGCCACAGCGAAACGGGAACGAGCATCCGCCTGAGTGCGCAGCGGCTCGGCGACCGTCTGGTTATCGCCATTGCCGATGAAGGCGATGGCATTCCCCCGGATCGTCTCCCGCATATTTTTGAGCGCTATTACTCCCACTCAAAAAGCTCCGGCCTGGGGCTGTCCATCACCAGAGAGATCATCGCCGCGCATCAGGGATCCATTTCTGTCAAAAGCAGGGTCAATCAGGGAACCACCTTTACCGTCGAGCTGCCGGTCTGCGTGCCGGCGCTCCGCGCGGACGGTTGAGCCCGGGCATACAAAAGCCGTCGCTCCGAAAGGGGAAGGAGCGACGGCTTTTGATGGATATATTGCCTTACAGCGAAGCCAGATGCAGGCCCGCCATACGGCCGAAGGTGATGCAGCGGCCCAGAGAAAGCCCCTTGGAATGCATCGGATAATCCGTGCCGCCATAGAACTGGCCCGCCACGTTGCCGATGGCATACAGGCCGGGAATCACGGCGCCCTGCTCATCCAGGCACTCGCACTTCTCATTGGACATGAGGCCGGAGCAGATCGCGGAAACGCGGAAATGCTTGTGAATGCCGTAGAACGGCGCGGTTTCGATGGGCTTCATATACTTCGCCTTCTTGCCGAAGTCCTCGTCCAGCCCCTTGGCGCAAAGCTCGTTGTATCGCTTCACGCTCTCCACCAGCGCGTCGGCCGGGATGCCGAGCATGCCGGCCAGCTCCTCCAGCGTATCCGCCTTATGGGTGTCGATCAGGCCAACATAGACGCCCTTCGGATTCTCGACAGCGCCCGGGATATACTTGGCCAGAGTCTCCTCGTCCGCCGGATTGCCGCCCCAGGCCTTGCACTGCTCAAAGTAGTTGCTGTCAAAAATGGTGGAGAACCAGCCCGGCTTGGGCTGCTTGCGCAGCACGTCGTTCTTGTTTTCAAAGAGAACGGACTCGTTCATGAAGCGCTCGCCATTCTCGTTGACCGCGAAGAACGGTTCCATGTGCATGGGGCCGGAGTCGGAGTCGTGCACCATCTTGGTGTGGCCGACCGGCTCGATCACGCCGCCGGCCAGGACACCCATCAGGTGGCCGTCGCCGGTTTTGAACACCTGCTTCTTATCAAAGACAGTGAGGTCCGGGCAGTATTTGGCGACCATCGCGTCGTTGTTCTGGTAATCTCCCGTGGCCAGGACGACGCCCTTGCGCGCGTTCACGCGGATATGGCGGCCGTCCTTGTCCTTGCCGATGACGCCGGTCACGCGACCGTCTTCCTTCACCAGCTGAACCGCCGGAGTCTCGTAGTAGAACTTGACCCCCTTCTCCTCCGCATAGGCCGCCAGCGCCATGATCGCATCGCCGATGTTCTTCGGCTTCGGCCCGAACTGAAGGATCTTGGTGGTGCAGGTCTGGCCGTCCTCATAGGTGAACACGGATTCGGCAACAACCGGCTCCACACCGGCCTCCTTCACGCGGGCCTCCATCCAGTTGATGGCCTCATGCGAATTGGCCGCGTATGCGCGAAGCTGTTTCCAGTCGCCGCGCTGCTCGAGGCGCTCGTTCGTGTCATGCAGGAAAGCGGCGATGCCCGCGGCGTCGCTCTTGTCCAGATTGATGCCAGAGCCCATGTTGCCCTGAGAGAAGGCGAAGCGCTGCTTCTGCAGCACGGCGACGCTGGCGCCCGCCTCAAAAGCAGACAGCGCGCAGGGAACGCCCGCGGCGCCTGCGCCAATGACGACCACATCGTATTCGGCCGTCTCGGCGATATCGGTGACCGGCGCAATCTCGACGACGGACTGCTCAAACTCCTTGAGGCTCAGAGACTCGGGCAGCGCGGCGCCCTCCTCCCCCTTTTTCTCCTCGGCAACGGCAATCGGCAGGCTCATGGCAGCGGCAGCGCCCAGCGTGCTGGCCGCCATGCCCTTCAGGAAGCTTCGTCTGTTCATTTCCATGGTGTGTTCTCCTTTCAGATTCAGTAAAAGGATAGCTTGTGATGGTATTATAGCAATCACGCCATGAAATGTCACTTAACGGCCGCTTAAATCTGTTGAAGGTTTGCTGAAGCCTCCCGTCGTATGCCGGATTCCTCCAGCGCGGCGAGCGCGCTTTCCGCCTCCTGCGCGCAATGCGCCCATTCGCGCACGTGATCCCAGGCGACATAAAAGCCTGCGCCGTGGCTGCAAAAGATGCTTCCAGGCGGGTTGGCCTCGTCCGAAAGAGGCTGATAGCCGCACTGTGCGACGGCAGCCGCCTGATCCCGGCAGGGCGCATAGCGCGCAAAGCGCGAGCTCAGCCGCCCGTATCCACGCGTCATCGCGGCAAAGCGCGTCGGAAACCCCCAAAACGCCGCCGCCGTGCATTCGCCCGTGAGTGCTGCCTCATTCCCCTCGCAGACCGGCGCGTCCATCTGCGCGCCCATGCGCAGCAGCTCGCCCGTCACGCGCGCGAGCATCTCCTGCGGCATGGCGAGCTCAAAGCGGACGGTCGGCTCCAGCAGCACGCTCTGCGCCTGCATCAGCGCGTTGCGGATCGCGCGGTAGGTCGCCTCGCGGAAGTCGCCGCCCTCCGTGTGCTTGAGATGCGCGCGCCCCGCGATCAGCGTCACGCGCACGTCGGTCAGCGGACTGCCGGTCAGCGCGCCCGGGTGCTCCCGCTCCAGCACATGCGTCCCAATCAGCCGCCGCCAGTTGAGGTCAAGCGTGTTGGGCGGGCAGGCCGCCTCAAAGACGACGCCGCTGCCGCTCCTTCCGGGCGTCAGCCTCAGCCAGACCTCGGCATAGTGCCTCAGCGGCTCATAGTGGCCGATGCCCACGACCGGCGCGGCGATCGTTTCCTTGTACAGCACGCGAGGCGGCAGCAGGCGCACCTCGTCGCCAAAGCGCGCCTTGAGCAGGCTGGCGATCACCTCGATCTGCACCTCGCCCATCACCCCCACATGCAGCGCGCCCTCCTGCGCGCGCACCTGAAGGAGCGGATCCTCCTCCTCCAGCTCGCGAAGATGCTCCAGCAGCGTTTGCTTGGTCAGCGGCGGCTGCGGCTTGACCTCCACGCTCATGACGGGCACGAGCTCCGGCGCCGTCTGCCCCATGCCTGCGCCGAGGATCTCGCCCGGCCGTGCCGTCAGCCCGGCGACAGCGCCCGTTTCCCCGGCCTCAAGCGACGGCACGACGCTGAGCTTCGTCCCCTGCACGGCGTAGAGCGCGTCGGCCTTGCACGGCCCCTCTGGCGTCTGAATCATCTCCCGGGCCAGGAGCCTGCCCTGCATCACCTTCACATAGGTTAGCCGCGTGCCGCTTGCGCGGCGCACGCGGTAGACGCGCGCGCAGAAGGGCATATTCTTCTTCTCCTCGTAACCCGTTCGGCAGAGCGCCGCAATGCCCTGCATCAGCGCGCCGACGCCCGTGTCGCACAGCGCGCTGCCCGCAAACACCGGGAAGAGCGTCCGCCCGGCCACGCAGCGCCGCGCCGCGCTCAGATAGTCCTCCCGTTGGGCCGTTCCGTCAAAATGCCTGTCCATCAGCGCTTCATCTCGCGCGGCCAGCTCCTCGCGGAGTTCCTCCCCCTGCTGCGTCATGAGCACGCAGTCGTCGCTGAGCAGCCGCTTCATCTGTTCCATCACGCGCGAGATACCGGCGCCCTCTCTGTCCGTCTTGTTCAGGAAGATGAGCGTCGGGATCCCCCGCCTTTCAAGCATCCTGAACAGCGTCACCGTGTGGCTCTGCACGCCCTCCGTGCAGGAGACGACCAGCAGCGCCGCGTCGAGCACACAGAGCGCGCGCTCCATCTCGCCCGCGAAGTCGACGTGCCCGGGCGTGTCCATCAGCATGACGCAAAGCGCCTCCCCGTCCCCGCTGTCGAGATCAAAGGAGGCCTGTTCGCAGAAAATGGTGATGCCCCGTGCCCGCTCCAGCGGGCTGTCATCCATAAACGCGTCGCCGTGGTCGACGCGCCCGCAGCGGCGCAGCACGCCCGCATGGCGCAGCATCTGCTCGCAGAGCGTGGTCTTTCCCGCGTCGACATGGGCGGCGACGCCGAGGGTCAGCTTCATACCGTTTCCCTTTCCGGGCAATCAGACAAGCCCCAGCGTTTTGAAGACAAAGATGAAGACAAACAGCGTGAAGACCGAGAAGATCGTCGTAGAGATGACCAGCTCCGCCGCCAGATCGGCATCGCCATCCATCTGCTGCGCCATCGTGAAGGAGGAGACCGCAATCGGCCCGCCAAAGGCGATCAGCAGACTCGCGAGCGCCTGCCCGCGATAGCCCGCGAGAAGAATGGCCGGCAGCAGCATCACCAGCGGGACGACGACCAGCTTGCCCAGCGTCACGGCGCTGATGAGCCATCCGTTGCCGCGCAGCGCCTCCAGCCTGAACGACGCGCCCAGGATGAACAGCGCCAGCGGCGTCGCGATGCTGCCCAGGTCGAGCAGCACCTTGTCCAGGAACGCCGGAATCGGGTTGCCCAGCAGCATCAGCGCGATGCCCAGCAGGCTGCCCAGGATCAGCGGGTTGGACGCGATCTTTTTGATCAGCTTCGCCGGGCTGACGCTGCCGCCGCGGTAAACCTCCAGGCAGATGACCGCCAAAACATTATACACCGGCACCGTCGCCGGGATCATCAGCGAGGGCAGCGTCAGCGTCTCGCCGGGATACATGCTCGCAAGCACCGCCATGCCAAAGAGCGCGTAGTTCGAGCGGAACAGCGCCTGCACGACGACGCCCCGCCGCGCGTCCTCCTTCACCAGCCGCGGCACAAGCGCCATCAGCACGATGAACAGCAGCAGCAACGCGATCATCGCGTACAGCAGCACGGAAAGCCCCTCCGCCGCCGCCAAATCGGCCCGGCGGATGTTGTTCATCAGCAGAACCGGCAGAAACAGACGGAAGCAGACGTTGTTCATCTGCGTGATCGTCGTCCCGGAGCAGAGCCCTGCCCGGCTCGCCGCGCAGCCCGCCAGCATCAAAAGCAGCAGCGGCAGCACGATGTTGATGGATAGAATCAGATTCTCCGCCATGTGTACGCTTCCCCTCTTGGCTTATGTTCGTTCCCCGTCCTGCGCCAAAGCGCACAGAAAAAGCGCCCGTCTGCGCTCCTGCTCGCGCCTTTCCTGCGCGTCTTCCTCTTCAACGCGGGCAATGACGCCCTCCACGATGCGCTTTTGCTTTCTGCTGAGCTTGCGCCCCTGCAGGTACGCGCGCGCCATCTCCGGCCTCCGCTTCATCGTGATGTAGAGCGCCTGCTCGAGCTGCCAGTCCTCGATTTGCGCGTGGTTGCCATTGAGCAACGGCTCCGGCACGGTCAACCCCTCAAACTCTCGCGGGCGCGTGTACTGCGGATACTCGAGCAGCCCGGAGGAAAAGCTCTCCGTCTGCGCGCTCTCCTCACAGCCCAGCACGCCGGGAATCAGCCGCGCGACGCAGTCGACCAGCACCATCGCGCCCAGCTCGCCGCCAGTGAGCACATAGTCGCCGATGGAGAGCTCCTCGTCGATGCAAAGATCCAGCGCGCGCTGGTCGACGCCCTCGTAGTGCCCGCACAGCAGGATGAGCTCCTTCTCCCGGGCGAGCTCCTCCGCCTTTTTCTGCGTCAGCGTCTGCCCGCGCGGAGAAAGGTAAATGCGCCTGCCGCAGAAGTCCTCCCCCTGCACGTCGTGCATGGCGTCGACAATCGGCTGGGCGAGCATCACCATGCCCGCGCCGCCGCCGTAGGGCGCGTCATCCGTATTGTGGTGCTTGTTTTTGCTGTATGCGCGGATGTCCACCTCGCGGATCTCCAGCAGCCCCGCCTTCTGTGCGCGCCCCAGGATGCTCTGGTGCAGCGGCGCGAACATCTCGGGAAAGATCGTCAGAATCGTGATCTTCATGACTGCTCCCCGTCCTGCGGCGGCAGCAGCGTCATGCGCTGACGCTCGAGCTCCTCGAGCACGCCGTACATCTGCTCCTCCTGCGTGCCGATCTCCAGAATTTCAATCTCCCGCAGGGTGATGGTCTCCTCCTCCGCCTCGCGCCCGAAGAAGTCGAGCAGGCGCATCTTGAGCCGCAGGCCGTTGGCCTCCAGCACGCGGCCGGTGACCATCTCCTCACCCATGATGACACTGACGATCTCGCCCCGCTCCCGGCAGGCGAGCAGCACGCTCAGCAGCAGATCCGTGTCCTCTGCCGGCAGGTCGGTGAAAAACGGCCTGTGCCGCTGCCCGTGGTATTCCATGAGCATCGCCAGCCGTTGCTCGTATTCCTCCCCGGAGAGCACCTGCAGCACGTCGGCGTTGCGCCGCACGCGCCAGCCGTCGATCTGCCCCCACGGCGTCAGGTCGCACATGAGCACGTGCTGCCCGTCGACCGCCTCCACGAAGCCCGCGGAGAAGCCCTCCGGATCCTCCGGATCGGTGTAAACGGAGGCCAGCGCGCCCTGCACAGCCAGAATCCGCAGCAGATAGACCATATACCCGTTGTTCATGTCTCAATATCTCCTCTTGGGCAGGTAGAAGCGCCTGTTGCCCCAAATATCCACAACCATCACGCAGGGCTCGCCCGCGCACACCGGCATCTCGACCATCGTCTCAAGCGCCGGCGTCGCCGCGCTGCGCACGCTCGAAACGCAGCTTCTGAAGACGTCGCCCTGCACGAAGCCCGCCGACCACTGGTCAATCGCGTCAAAGCCCTCGATGCCCTCCCGCCGCGCGGCCTCGCTCTCAAAGCGCACCAGCCGCACCGTGTAGGAGCTGATCGCCGGGAAGACCTCGGCCTCCAGCAGGCAATCGTCCGGCGCGCAGGGCGCCTCGATCTCGCAGCCAAAGCCCGTCTGCTTGCCGCCCGGCGTCTGCCACAGGCGCTTGCCCGTCACGGCGATGGCCAGCGGGCTCTGATCCAGGCAGAGAAAGCGCCGCCCCAGCGAGGCCGCCGCGACAGCCGTCGTGCCGCTGCCAGCAAACAGATCGCAGACCAGGTCGCCCTCCTGCGTCGAACAGCGGATGATCCGCTCCAGCAGCCTGACCGGCTTTTGCGTCTCGTAGCCCGTGCGCTGCGGATCCTTCTGCTGCAAATGGCTGATGTCGTCCCAGACATCGCCGGGATAGGCCGGCTCGTCGTCGTAGTAGCGGTATTCCTTGCCCGCGGAGACGATGGCACGGTAGCTTCGCCCGTCCTCATCCACGGCGCGGCGCATGTGGTTGCTGCGCGCCTCGCTGCGCGGCACGGGCACCGCCTTCAGGTTGAAATAATAGGAACGCGACCTGGCGTAAAACAGAATCACGTCGTGCTTTCGCGGGAAATACGTCCGCGCGCGGCCGCCGGTCTGATAGCTCCAGACGATCTCGTTGAGGAAGTTGCTCTCGCCGAAGACCTCGTCCATCAGCAGCCGCATGTGCGCGTGCATCCTCGAATCGATGTGCAGGAAGATCGTACCTTCCCTTTTGAGCAGGCCGCGGCAGAGCGTGAGCGTCTCGCGCATCATCTGCATGTACTGCGCCCGGTCGGGCCAGCGGTCGTCATAGGCCGGAAGCGACAGCGCGGGCGAGCCCGTCCTGTAGCCCTTCTCGCCGATGCGCGCCTTCATCTCGAAGATCTTGCCCGTGTTGAACGGCGGATCGAGATAGATCATCTGCACGCTGCCGCCGAAGCGCTCCAGCAGCGCCCCGGCGCTTTCGGGCATTGAGCCCTGAATCAGCGTGCCGGCGCTCTCCCGGCCCATCTGGCGAACCGTGGTGCATCTGATGGTTGTCGCGGCCATGTGCGTCCCTCCGTTCTGCGCGCCTCCCGCGCAGTGCTCTTGCAGCTTTCCACGCTCCAGCAAAGAAAGCCTTCCGGGCAGCTCTCCCGCCCCGCAAGGGGGCTTCCCATAACTCCCCTGATTGTATATTATACCGGCTTTTTCCCGCATTGACAAGGGGCGTCCGGCCTGTTATGATCAGAAGGAAATCTGCCTGTATGGAGGAATCCGCCATGTCCGCCGCCATTCTGACCGCCCGCGCTCTCCTCTCCAATCTCACGCCGCTCAAGAGCGACTGCGGCCGCCTGTGCGGCGGCGCCTGCTGCCAGGGCGACGATGCGACCGGCATGCTCCTGTTTCCCGGTGAGGAGGCGCTCTATACGGCTTGCTCCTTTGCCCGTGTGCTCCCGGCCGGCTTTTCCCTTGGCGGCCAGAGCGTCAGCCTGCTCGTCTGTGAGGGCCGCTGCGAAAGAGAAAACAGGCCGCTTGCCTGCCGCCTGTTTCCGCTGTTTCTGCGCTTTCGCGAGGATGGGACGACCCGCGTCGTCCTGGACAGGCGCGCCCGCGCGCTCTGCCCGCTGACCGGCTACGGCCTTTCCGCGCTTGACAGCGCGTTTCTTGACGCCGCGCGCACGGCCTATGACCTGCTGCTTGCCGATCCCGCCTGCGCCGCCTATCTGCGCGACCTCGACCGGGCCTTCCGCCTTTAAAGCGTCAGCTCCTGCGTGTAGCCATCCTTTCCGCCGACGTAGAGCACGCCGCCCGCGACGGACGCGCATTCGTATTCCCCCGCCACCAGCATCGTCAGATTCTCCCCGTTGACGTCGCAGGCCATGACGCCCCGCCCCGTCAGCTCGATGACCCTTGCGCCGTAGACGAGCAGGCCCGTCGCGCCGTCCCGGCGGATGACCGCGTTGCGCCCGTTTGCGACCCGGACGATGCTCCCGCCCGTGCGCACGAGCAGCGCCTGTCCGCATTGCGCCGCCTGATCGGCCTGCCCGGCATAGAGCAGCGCCGTCGCGCCGGTTTTGATCCCGAAGGAGACGACGCCCTCCTGCGTCACGCACAGCAGCGCGTCCCCCTGCACGTCCAGCGAAAAATCGATCACGCCCGTCATCAGCTCGCTCTCCTCGCCGGAGAGCGTTCTTTCTTTGAGCGTGGCGTTCGCGTCGAGGATGTACATCACGCCGTCGTGCAGCGCGAAGCGCAGGATGATGCCCGCGCGCAGCAGCACCTCGCGGCCCGTGCCGTCGCTGTTCATACGGATGACGCAGTCCTCGCCGCCGTCGCTGGCGACGTAGTAGAGCCGCCCGTTGGTCAGATGCAAAAAGCGCGGCACATCGGCGGAGAGCACGCTGGCCTGCCGGCCGTCAAAAGGCCGCTTCACCAGCGCGCCGCTTCTCGATGCGTCCGCGCCGTAGAGATTCTCCCTGTCGCTCACGACGATGCCGCCGCCGCTCAGGCTCGCCTGATACGCGCCGTTGAGCCGGTATTCCTCGCTCTGGCGCGCCGTGTTGTCGCCCGCGACGCGCGCCGTCTGCGCCGTCACCGCCGAGGAGGCGTAGAGCGTTGACTGCGTGGCGCTGCCCGCCGCGCCGTCCGCCGTCAGGCCGTTCGCCGTCTGGAATTCCCGAACGGCCTGCTGCGTCGCCGTGTCGTAGACGCCGCTGACGAACGAGGCCGGCAGGTACCCCAGCGCCGAAAGGCGTTCCTGCACCTGCCGCACCTGCTCGCCGGACATGCCCGCCGTGAGCACCTCGGTCATCTCCGTGTCCGCCGCACCGGCGATCGTGTCGCCGTAGCGCGCGCCGTTGGCGTCGAGCGCGTCGTCCGTGTAGATCAGCTTGAGGGACTGCGGGCCCGCCGCGCCGTCGACCTTGAGGCCGTTGTTCGTCTGGAAGGCCTTCGTCGCGTCGACCGTCGGCTGGTTGAACACGCCGGTGACGTATTTGCTCTCGAGGTAGCCCAGCTCACAGAGCCGCGCCTGGTACTGCCGGACGTCGTCGCCCTCGCTCTGCCATTGCAGCACGACGTTCGTGTTGGGCGTGGGCGTCGCGGACGGCGCGCTCCCAGAGGAGGCGCTGCCCGAGCCGAAGTAGTCGCCATACGCGACCGGGCTCTCGCCGTAGAGGATGGAGAGCGTACCCGGCCCGGCGATGCCGTCCGCCGTCAGACCGTTCGCCTCCTGGAAGAGCTTGACCGCGCGCTCCGTTCCGGAGCCGAACTGCCCGTCCGGGGCCGTGGAGAGGTATCCAAGGCTCTGCAAATACTGCTGCAGCACGAGCACCTCGCCGCCCTTGCTGCCGCTGCGCAGCGTCGAGAGCGTGCCGGTTGATGGCGTCTGTCCCACGCTGTCCGCGCCGGACGCATCCGTCCCGGAATCGGCCGCCACGGCCCGCCCGCTCTCCAGCTTGCTCTGCGTCCCGCTGCCGGCGATGCCGTCCGCCGTCAGGCCGTTCGCCCTCTGGAAGGCCTTGAGCGCCTCCGTCGTCTCCGCCTCAAAGCGTCCGTCGATGCGGCCCGTGTAATAGCCCAGCTCAAAGAGCCTCGCCTGCAGGATGTAGACGGCCTCGCCGGTGTCGCCCTCCCGCAGCGCCGCCGAGGGGGCCGCCGTCGCGCTGGCCGTCGTCGCCGCCTTGCAGCTGCCGGCGAGCTTCTTGAGCGTCGAGGCGCCCGCCTCGCCGTCCGCCGTCAGGCCGTTGTTCTTCTGGAATTGCGTGAGCGCCGCCTGCGTCTCCGTGCCGAAGACGCCGTCCGCCACGCCCGTCAGGTAGCGCAGCTCGATGAGCCGCTCCTGCAGCGCGTAGACGTCGTTGCCCGTCATGCCGATGTTCAGCGTCCTCGTCTGGTCGGGGTTGGCCGTCGTCACGGGCGAGCTGGCGTATTTGGCCGTGGAGGAATAGAGCTTCGTCTGCGTCTGCTCGCCCGCCTGGCCATCGCCGGAGAGGCCGTTGTTGCGCTGGAAGGCCTTGACCGCGCTCGTCGTCGTCGCGCCGTAGATGCCGTCGACGCCGCCCGCGTAGTAGCCCAGCTCCGCCAGCCGCCCCTGCAGCTTGCGCACCTCCAGCCCCGAGGAGCCCTCCTTGAGCAGCAGGTACTGCGTCTGCGCCGCGCCCGCGCTGACCACCTTGGGCTGCGCCGAGCCGGAATAGAGCAGATCCTGCGTCTCCCGGCCCGCAATGCCGTCCGCCGTCAGGCCGTTTCTCGTCTGGAACTCGATGACGGCCTGCTGCGTCTCATAGGCGTATTTGCCGTCGATTGTCCCCGTGTAATAGCTCAGCTCGGAAAGCCGCGCCTGCAAATCGCTGACGTCGCTGCCCGTCGAGCCCATGCGCAGCACGGGATAGCCCGCGTTGTAGTCCTCCGTGGAGGTCATCCAGCTCTGCGCGTCCGGCGCAGCCGTCGCCGCGCGAAGCGGCGTCGCCGTGGGCAGCAGACCCTGCGACCAGTCCTCCCAGGTGCTCTGGTCGCTCTGCTGCCAGCTATCCGGCGTGGGCGTCGGCGTCGCGGCCGGCACGGGCGTGGGCGTCGGCGTGGGCAGGGACTGCACCGTGCCAAAGGGCATCGTCCCCTCGTCGATGGTCAGCGGGTCGAGCGTCGGGTCGGGCTGGATAAAGCAGCCGGAAAGCGCCGTCAGCGCCGCCAGCAGCATGCCCGTCAGCAGCAGTCTCTTTCTCATGCGCCTGCCTCCCCTGTCAAAATGGCGTCCACCTCGTCAAGCGAGCGGATCTCGTAGCGCACGGGCAGCCCCTTCGCGTTCCTCGCGCCCCGGGGATTGAACCAGCAGGCGTCCACGCCCGCGTTCGCCGCCGCGGCGATGTCGCTGGAGAGGGAGTCGCCCAGCATGAGCGCGCGCCGCCTGTCCGTCACGCCGGCCTTCTCCATCGCCAGCTCCAGCATCCGGGGATCGGGCTTCGCCGCGCCGACCTCCTCGCTGATGACCATGCCGGAGATGAAGCGGCGCACCTCGCTGCCCTCCATGCGCCCGTGCTGCACCTTCGAAATGCCGTTGGTCACGATGATGACCGGCAGCACGCGGCTCCAGCGCGCGACTGCCTCGACCGCGCCGGGCAGCGGCACGCTCTGCTGCCCCAGTGCGTCGGCGAACGTGTCGCCCATGTCCCGCGCGTCGATGTCCGTGCGCCCGATCGCCGTCAGGAAGAGCTCAAAGCGGCGCACGCGCAGCACGCTCTGCGTGATGCCGCCCAGCTCGAGCAGCTTCCACATCGCGCTGTTGATGTCCGCGTAGACCGGCAGCAGCCGCTCCGCCCCGTCGATTCCCGCGTGCGCGCAGGCAATGGCAAAGGCGTTCTCCTCCGCCTTGGTAAAATCGAAGATCGTGTTGTCCGCGTCGCACAGCAGCACGTCATACCGTCTGTCCATGTCGTCCTCTTTCCGGGGCTCGCCCTGTGATTTCCTGCGTGTATTGTACCATATACGGTCCCATTTGAAAAGGGCGCGGCCCGGCTTCCCGGCCTCGCGCCCCTGTCAGTTTCTTCCTGTATGCCCGATGCTTACACCCTTCTGCATCCAAATATGTTCTTTGCCAATCAGCCCCGTTTCAATCGTAGGCTGCTTTGCAGCCTGCTCTGAAACTGCTTTTTATAAACCTATTTGGAACGTTGGGCTGCCGCCCAAACCCGCCTGAGGGACTTCATCCCTCAGACTCCCTTTTTCGCTTCGCGCCTATGCAAGCAGTTTGGAATAATACCAGTATCAGACGTTGAAGCGGAACAGCGTCACGTCGCCGTCCTGCATGACGTAGTCCTTGCCCTCGCTGCGCACGAGGCCCTTCTCCTTGCAGGCGGTCATGGAGCCGTTCTTCTCCAGCTCCTCAAAGGAGACGATCTCCGCGCGGATGAAGCCGCGCTCAAAGTCGCTGTGGATCTTTCCGGCGGCCTGCGGCGCCTTTGTGCCCTTGCGGATCGTCCAGGCGCGGCACTCGTCCGCGCCCGCCGTCAGGAAGGAGATCAGCCCCAGCAGGTCGTAGCATTCGGCAATCAGCCTGTCCAGGCCGCTCTTGCCGATGCCCAGCTCCTCCAGGAACATCGCCTTCTCCTCGTCCTCCATCTGCGCGATATCCTCCTCGATCTTCGCGGAGATGACGAGCACCTTGGCGTTTTCCTCGGCGGCGATGGCCTTGACGTCCGTCACGCCGGGAATCGTGTCCTCGTCCCTGCCCAGATCGTCCTCCTTGATGTTGCAGGCATAGATCACGGGCTTGGTCGTCAGCAGGAACCATTCCCGCGCAATCTCCCGCTCCTTGTCCGTCATCGGGCAGGTGCGCGCGGGCTGCAGGTTGTCAAGGTGGGCAAGCAGCTTTTCGCCCAGCTCCGCCTCGTCTGCGAATTTCTTCTCGCCGCTCTTGAGCATCTTGGCGGCGCGCTCGGCGCGCTTGGCGACGGTCTCGCGGTCGGCTGCAATCAGCTCGAGGTTGATCGTCTCGATGTCGTGCTGCGGGTTCAGGCTGTCCGCGTGGCGGATGATGTCCGCGTCCTCAAAGCAGCGCACGACGTGCACAATCGCCTCGCATTCGCGGATGTGGGAGAGGAACTTGTTGCCCAGCCCCTCGCCGTGGCTCGCGCCCTTGACCAGGCCCGCAATGTCGACGAATTCGATGACGGCGGGTGTCTTCTTCTTCGGGCTGTACATCGCCGCGAGCTTGTCAAGCCGCTCGTCCGGCACGGCGACGACGCCCGTGTTGGGCTCAATCGTGCAGAAAGGATAGTTGGCCGCTTCCGCGCCCGCCTTGGTGATCGCGTTGAACAGGGTGGATTTGCCCACGTTGGGCAGACCGACGACGCCGAGTTTCATCTTGTTGCACAGCTCCTCTTATTTCTCAATCCTCTGCTTCCCGCTGCGCGCCGCCGTGCGGCACGCAAGCGAAGCAGTTCAATTCCGATCTTTGATTATAGCACATATCCTCGTTTTTCTCAATATCGCCTCTGCATTTCCGTGCCGCTTTTCTCCTCGCGCGCCGCTGCGCGTCAGTTTGGCATTATTTCCATTTTCTGTCCCTTCCCTTCTTTTTGTTTGTAAAATTCATCTAAATGGTCGACTTTCTTTCGCGGCCTTATTGACAAACGTCTGTCACTCTTTTATAATATTTCCCACAGGTTTGGGAAGGCTTCCTGCTTTCCCTGCCATCGCACGACTTCTTTTGAAAGGGGATTTGTTTTGATGAAGAAAATCCTGACCCTGGCGCTGGCCCTGTGCCTGTGCCTGACCCTGGCCGTCTCCGCCTGCGCGGAGGGCTCTGTCTACTACCTCAACTTCAAGCCCGAGCAGGATACCCAGTGGCAGGAGCTCGCCGCGCTCTATACCGAGCAGACCGGCGTGCCCGTCACCGTCGTGACCGCCGCCTCCGGCCAGTATGAGACCACGCTCATGTCCGAGATCGAGAAGAGCGATCCGCCGACGCTGTTCCAGGTCAACGGCCCCGTCGGCCTGGCCAACTGGAGCGACTACTGCTATGATCTCGCCGATACCGAGATCTACAAGCATCTGACCTCCGACGCCTTCGCCCTCAAGGACGGCGACGCGGTGCAGGGCATTGCCTACGTCATCGAGACCTACGGCATCATCGCCAACACCAAGCTGCTGGAGAAGGCCGGCTACAAGGCCGAGGACATCAACACCTTCGCCAAGCTGAAGGAAGTCGCGGACGACATCCAGGCCCGCAAGGACGAGCTGGGCGTCGATGGTGCCTTCACCTCCGCCGGCATGGACGGCTCCTCCGACTGGCGCTTCAAGACCCACCTGGCCAACATGCCCATCTACTATGAGTACAAGGCCGACGGCATCAGCTCCACTGACGCCATCAAGGGCACCTATCTGGACAACTTCAAGGCGATCTGGGATCTCTACATCACCGATTCCACCTGTGATCCGGCCCTGCTGGCCTCCAAGACCGGCAACGACGCCGTCGCCGAGTTTGTCGGCGAGAAGGCCGTCTTCTATCAGAACGGCACCTGGGCCTGGGGCGATATCTCCTCCCTCGGCGCCGAGAACATCACCATGCTCCCGATCCTCATCGGCGGCGAAGGCGAAGAGAACCAGGGCCTGTGCACCGGCACCGAGAACTTCTGGTGCGTGAACGGCACGGCCGATCAGGAAGACATCGATGCCACCCTCGCGTTCCTCGAGTGGGTCATCACCTCTGACGAGGGCCGCAAGAGCATGTCTCAGGACATGGGCTTCGTCGTCCCGTTCGACACCTTCACCGGCGAGTATGCCTCCTCCAACCCGCTCGTCGCGGTCGATACCGCGCTGACGGCCAGCGGCAAGGTTCCGGTCACCTGGAACTTCACCACCATGCCGTCTGAGGAGTGGAAGAACGGCCTCGGCTCCGCGATGACCGCCTATGCGGCCGGCACGGGCGACTGGGATGCCGTCGTCTCCGCCTTCGTCGATGGCTGGGCCACCGAGTACGCGCTGAGCCACTAACTGCAACGCCACAGGGAGGGCGGGCCGCTGCCCGTCCTCCCTCTTGTTTTGTGGCCGTCTGCAAAGGGACACGGCGCTGTCTCTTTGCAGACGGCTAACCGGGAGGTTTGTATGGAAAAAGCAATCAAGCGCTATTGG
Source organism: Clostridiales bacterium (assembly GCA_022787165.1). Taxonomy (GTDB): domain Bacteria; phylum Bacillota; class Clostridia; order Christensenellales; family Aristaeellaceae; genus Ventricola. Next base: position 36,289 of record JALFVL010000012.1, on the reverse strand, counting down.
CCCGTGTTTCTGCTCCCGACGCTGGCCGCGTTTATCATCGGCTTCATCTGGCCGTTCCTCTGGGGCATCTATCTGTCCTTCCACAAATTCACGACCATCAGCAAGACGACCTTTGTGGGGCTGGACAACTATTTCAAGGTCTTCGCCGATCCGACGTTTGTCAGCGCCTTCTGGTTTACGGCGAAGTTCACCGTCGTCTCGACCATCCTCATCAACGTCATCGCCTTTGCCCTGGCGCTCGCGCTGACGCGCGGCCTCAAGGGCACCAACATCTTCCGCACAGTCTTCTTCCTTCCGAACCTGATCGGCGGCATCGTCCTTGGCTATATCTGGCAGATCCTGCTCAACGGCCTGCTGACCAACCTGGGCAAGCCGCTGCTCGCGCTGGACGCGACCTATGGCTTCTGGGGCCTGATCATCCTGATGTGCTGGCAGCAGATTGGCTACATGATGATCATCTACATCGCCGGCTTGCAGAATGTGCCGGGCGATCTGCTCGAGGCCGCTTCCATCGACGGCGCGACGGGCTTCCAGGCGCTCATCAAGGTCAAGCTGCCGATGGTCATGCCCTCCATCACCATCTGCTCCTTCCTGACGCTGACCAACTCCTTCAAGCTCTTCGACCAGAACCTCTCGCTGACCGCCGGTGAGCCGGCCAAGGCCAGCCAGATGCTCGCGCTGAACATCTATGATACGTTCTACGCGCGCAGCGGCGCCCAGTGGAAGGGCATCGGCCAGGCGAAGGCCGTCGTCTTCTTCCTGCTGGTGATCGCGATTGCGCTCGTCCAGCTCTACTTCACCCGCCGCAAGGAGGTGCAGCAGTAATGACAAAGACCCGTGTCTATCATGACGGCGCCGTCTCCGGCGCGCGCCGCGTTGTCGATGTCGTGCTCTCCGTGTTCCTCGCGCTGCTGTGCATCGTGTGGATCTATCCGGTTCTGCTCATCCTGCTCAACTCTCTCAAGACGGAGCTGGCGATCTCCACGACCGCGGTCTTCGAGCTGCCGACGCGGGAGACCTTTGTCGGCCTGAGCAACTACGTCTACGGCATCATGCAGATGAACTTCCTGAGCTCGTTCGGTTATTCGCTGGTGATCACCGTCACCTCCGTCATCCTGATTCTGCTGTGCTGCTCGATGTGCGGCTGGTACATCACCCGCGTCACCGGTACGGTCTCCAAGCTGATGTATCTGCTCTGCGCGTTCTCCATGGTCGTTCCGTTCCAAATGGTGATGTTTACCCTCTCCAAGACGGCCGACACGCTCAGCCTCAACAACCCCTTCAACATCTGCATCATCTACCTCGGCTTCGGCGCGGGTCTGGCGGTGTTCATGTTTACAGGCTTCATGAAGTCCGTCCCCATCGCCATTGAAGAGGCCGCCATGATCGACGGCTGCAATCCGCTTCAGATCTTCTTCAAGGTCGTCTTCCCGATCCTCAAGCCGACGATGATCTCCACCGCGATTCTGGAAACCATGTGGGTCTGGAACGACTATCTGCTCCCGACGCTGGTGCTGGATATCAAGAAATACCGCACCATCCCCATGGCGATTCAGTATTTCCGCGGCAGCTATGGCCGCGTGGAGATGGCCCCGATGATGGCCTGCATCATGATCACGGTTCTGCCGATCATTGTCATGTACCTGATCTGCCAGAAGTACATCATCGACGGCGTCATCGCCGGTGCCGTGAAGGGCTAAGGCGGCCTGAGGCCGCTCTCTCTTCCGAATCAGCCCCGAGCAGAATCCTTCTTTTCCGCTCGAGGCCGGCTGTTTCGCGTAAGCCTTTCCGGTCTATATGGGCGGCCTGAGGCCGCTCCCTCTTCCAAAATCCAGACATGCCGCGGACGGCTTTTGCTGTCCGCGGCTTTTTTTACTCGTCCCTGTCGCCCTGCGCCACGTCGAGAATCCTGCGCAGCACGGGAATATCAAGACCGAAGATCTGAAGGTTCTCCAGCAGGCTGACCAGCTCCGTCGCGATCATATAGGTCATCGCCGCGCCGCCGATTCCGTCCATCTCCAGCGCCCCGCCCACCCGGATGCAGATACTGGCGACCAGCCATTCCAGCCCTTTCTTGATGACGCCCATGGTCAGCGCCTTGGCGGAAACCCTGCCGCTCTGGCTCTTGGGGCTCTTTCCCGTCACGGCGCAGAGAATCCCCGTCAGGATATCCGCCCCCTGCACGAGCAGCAGCGCCTGCGCAATCGCGGTAAGTCCCGCCCACCAGGCCATGATGGCGCCGATCACCGCCCCTGTCCATTTGAGTACATCCGGTTTCATGAATTCCATCGTGTGGGTTATCCTATCCCACATCGTTGTCCCTCCTTTTCCCCGTATGCAGCGCACCGTCCTGCCGGAAGTCTCCTGTTCATCCTACGCGCGGCCGCTCCATCTGTGAACCGCGTCTGCTCCGTTTTGAAGGGCGTACTGCGGAGAATGACGTGTAGAGGGGTTGACATCGGGCATACCCGGCCGTTTCCTGCATTCGTGGCCGGCCATTTTCGCAAAAGCGCATCAAAAAAAGACCCGGTCGGGTTTTTCTTCCCGCTCTGGATCTTCGTTGCTTTTTCTGCCGGCATGGGCCCCGGGCTCTGTTTTTGCCTTCGTAGTGGCGCTATTTGCTGTTGCTGAATTCGTATGCCTCCTCAAGCCACTGCACAAGCTCCTCATCCAGCTCAGAGACCCCACCGATGACGACATGATGCGTCCACCGGTTTCGCGCCGCCTGTGTACAAACCGCAATTCTCCCGGACGCCTTGGGATAGCCCAAGCCAAATGTGATAACGAGATAGTGCGCAGGAAGCTCCGCCTTCCTCTTCACCCGCGCAAAGGAGACGCAGGCAAACATATACCGGTTGTACAGGGAAATCTGGGTCTTTTGAACCCTGATGCTGTACACGCAGCCCCGTTCTGACAGCCTGTCCAAAAGCGTTTCATACATTTCAAGCTCATTCGGGCGGTGATCGAAGAAGGCGAGCTCATCGATGTTCATGATCCCATCTCTCTTTCAATAAGCTCGAGCGCGATTTCAAATGCTGCGATCCGCCGCCCGGCAAGCGTGATTTGAGCTTTGTACCTCTGAGGATTCTCCTTGGCCTCAAGTGTTTTGATCACTTCGCGCAGCTTATGAAGCACGAAATTGATCTGCCGTTTTGCCTCCTCCAGCTCCTCCGTCTTATGCTCCATCGGATTTCCGCCCCTCTATTTTCTCAGAATCTTCTCCATCGCTTTTCCCGCGGCCAGCTCGTCCACCAGCTTGTCCAGATACCGGATATCCCGCATCAGCGGATCCTCCACCCTTTCAACCCGAACGCCGCATACCGTGCCGGTAATCTTTTCTCGTCCCGGATTCATGGCCGGGGCCTGCCGGAAGAAATCGCCATAGGAAATTTCGCTCTCCATGAGCGCATTGATCTGCCCCGCAGTATACCCGGTCAGCCAGGAGGCGACCTCGTCAACCTCCGCTCGGGTGTGGCCCTTGCGCCCGGCTTTTGCGATCAGAAGGCCGTATACCCTGGAAAAGGGCATGGCAAATACCCTTTGATTCTCCATGATCGGTCATCCCCGTTCCTTGTATCCGCTTTTCTTCGGACGGTTGTCCATGTACTCATGCGCCAGGATATCCTTCAACACCAGCATGGCATCAAGCTCTTGATAATGGTATTCAGCCTGTAATTCCGTCAGCAGACGGCGCAGCTGCGCGGCAAACCTGGGAATATCCACTTCCTTCTGATATGTGCCAAGCACGGGATACCTTGCGCTCCAGGCCCGCGTCCAGTCGACCTTTTCCTGCTCTTCCTCGGTTGTATTCCGAATGATCTCCTCAATCTGCATCATGAATCGCTCCTCTCCCCTCTTCCTATCATACGCCCATTCCTCCATGAATACAAGCGATTGCGGCAAATCGGTCCATCTGTTTCCGTGCCGCGCACTTTCGCCTTCCCAGCCGGAATTCAGTCAGGCTTCCTGCCGGGCATTTCGCGGTTCCCGCTTGCCTTTGCGCGCCCTTTGTGGTATAATTTTGCCTGTTCCGGGGAGCTTGTAGCGACAGGCTGAGAGGAAGGTAATACCTTCGACCCGATAACCTGATGCGGATAATGCCGCCGTAGGGAGCGAATGCGTTTTGTCGAGACGTTCCGTCAGGGGACGTCTCTTTTTGTCATTCGGAGGTTTTCGATGCTCAAAGACACCCTGACGCGCACGCGCGCCGCCCGCCCGCTGGTGCATTGCATCACAAACTTTGTGACGGCGAACGATTGCGCCAACCTGCTGCTCGCCTGCGGCGCTTCGCCCATCATGGCGGACGATCCACTGGAGGCCGCGGAGATCACCGCCGCCTGTCAGGCGCTCGTGCTCAACCTGGGTACGCCCAGCCCGCGCAGGCTCGAAGCGATGCTCGCCGCGGGCCGCGAGGCCAACCGCCTCGGCCATCCGATCGTATTCGATCCCGTCGGCGTGGGCAGCTCAGGCTTTCGGATGGAGGCGGCGTCCGCGCTCCTCAGTGAGCTGCGCCTTTGCATCATCCGCGCCAACGCGGGCGAGATTCATTCGCTGTGCTGCGGCGCGGCGGGCACGCGGGGCGTCGACACGGACGCGGAAGCCTCCGTCGCGGAGAGCCGTGCCCTCGCCCGGGAGACGGACGCTGTCGTCGTCTGCACGGGCGAAACGGACATCGTCACCGACGGGCAAACCGCCTTTCGCGTGTACGGCGGCCACCCAATGACGCGCCTGATCACGGGCGCAGGCTGCCAGACCTCCGCGCTGGCCGGCGCGTTCGCCGCCGCCAACCCGCCGCTTGAGGCCGCGCTCGGCGCCGCCTGCGCCATGAAGCGCTGCGCTCAGATCGCCCATGCCCGCCTCGGCCCGCAGGAGGGCAGCGCGAGCCTGCGCAGCTATCTCATCGACGCGGTCTGCCTGCTCAGACCGCAGGATCTTAAGGACGTGCGCTATGACATTCTCTGAACACAATCTTCGCCTTTACGCCGTGACGGACAGCCGCTGGGCGGGCAGGCAGACGCTTTTTGAGCAGGTCGAGGCCGCGCTGCGCGGCGGTGCGACGATGGTGCAGCTGCGCGAGAAGGCGCTCGGCGATGGCGTGCTGCTTGAGCAGGCGCGGGCGATGGCCCGGCTCTGCCATCGCTACGGCGTGCCGCTGATCGTCAACGACCGCGCGGATATCGCGCAGCAGAGCGGCGCGGACGGCGTCCACGTCGGCCAGGAGGACATGCAGGCCCGCGACGCGCGCGCGCTGCTGGGCAGCGGCATGATCGTCGGCGTGACGGCCAAGACCGTGGAACAGGCCCTGCGCGCGCAGGAGGCCGGCGCCGACTATCTGGGCAGCGGCGCCGTCTTCGGCTCGCAGACCAAGCAAAACGCCCTGCCCATGACCCGGGAGACGCTGCGCGCGATCTGTCAAAGCGTCTCCATCCCCGTCGCCGCGATCGGCGGCATCACGGAAGGCAACCTGGCCGCGCTCGCGGACACGGGCATCGCGGGCGTCGCGGTCGTCTCCGGCATCTTCGCCGCGGAGGACATCGAGGCCGCCTGCCGCCGTCTGCTCGCGCTCAGCGACCGCATCAGAAACGGAGGAAATGCATCATGAAGACAGCCCTCACGATTGCCGGCAGCGACTGCAGCGGCGGCGCGGGCATCCAGGCGGACATCAAGACCATGACGGCCAATGGCGTTTACGCCATGAGCGCGATCACCGCGCTGACCGCGCAGAACACCACCGGCGTCAGCGGCATTCTGGAGGTCACACCCGACTTCCTAGCCGCCCAGCTCGACAGCATCTTCACTGACATCTTCCCCGACGCCGTCAAGACCGGCATGGTCTCCTCGACAGCGCTCATCGAGACCATCGTTGACCGCCTGCGCGCCCACGGCGCGCGCAGCATCGTCGTTGACCCCGTGATGGTCGCCACCAGCGGCGCGCGGCTGCTGATGGATGAGGCCGTGACCGCGCTGCGCACGCAGCTGCTCCCGATTGCGACCGTGATCACGCCAAATGTTCCAGAGGCCGAGGTGCTCGCCGGCATGGAGATTCACTCATCCGAAGCCATGGAGCGCGCCGCACGGCGCATCTACGACGCCTGCGGCTGCGCCGTGCTCGTCAAAGGCGGCCATCAGGTCAACGACGCCAACGACTTCCTCTTTGACGGCGCGGGCACATGGTTTGCCGGCCAGCGCATCGCCAATCCGAACACGCATGGCACGGGCTGCACGCTCTCCAGCGCCATCGCCGCCAACCTCGCCAAGGGCTATCCGCTCGCCGAGGCTGTGGAGCGCGCCAAGGCGTATATCTCCGGCTCGCTCGCCGCGATGCTCGATCTGGGCAGGGGCTCTGGCCCGCTTGACCATCTGTTCGACCTGCACAGCCGCTTCATCGGGGAAACGGAGGCTGCGCGATGAGCTTCATCCGCTCCTGCGTGGAGGACAGCCTGCCCATCTGGACGCGCTGCCTTGAGACGGACTTCCTGCGCGGCATGGCCGAGGGCACGCTGAGCGAGGACTGCCTCAAGGGCTATATCGTCGACGACAGCCTGTACCTGCGCGAATACGCGAAGGTCTTCGCCTACGGCATTCTGCATGCCGGGACGATGCAGGAAATCCGCACCTTTCACGCGCTGCTCAGCTTCGTCAACGAGAGCGAGGATGCGTCGCGCCTCGCCTACCTGCGCCGCTTTGGCCTGACGGACGAGCAGATTCAGCCGCTTCCCCTGCGCCCGGAGAACCAGGCCTATGTCGACACGATGCTCGCGGCCGCGCGCGACGGCGGCGAGCCGGAGTGCTTCATGGCCTGCCTGCCCTGCATGCTCAGCTACGCGCACATCTTCACCCTGCTGCTCAAGGCGCATCCTGAGGTAGAGGCGGGCCTCTTCGGCCCGCTCGTGCGGGATTATGCCGGGGAGGGCTACGCGCGTCTCTGCCGCGACTGGGCCGCCTTTGCGCAGACGCTTTGCGGCGAGCTGAGCGAAGCGCGCAAGGCCCGCTGCGCGGGCATCTTCCGGGCCTGCTCCGAGCATGAATACGCGTTCTGGCAGATGGCTGCGCGTCCGCGCGAGGATGTCTGACCCGCGCCCCACTTTGGGCGGCGGGCAGGCTTTACAACTCTTCGATTCTTGAAGCAAGGAGGGCAGAAGGCCGTCAGAGGGGGAGCGCCCTGTGACGAAGGCATTCAGCGATGGGAAGCCGTGTTCCGGCGTGAGAGGAGACCAGCAAGTCTCGACCGACCAGCAGGCGCTTTTCGCCATGCTGTCCCTTGAAGGGGGCTGTCTGTCTTTTTTCTGCTGCCCTCTTTGATACAAAGAAAAGGAGAGATTCATTCATGAAACGCAATCAAGTGCTTCGCCTCACCTGCGCAGGTCTGCTCTGCGCGCTCGCCGTCGTCGGCAGTCTGATCTCGTTCCCCGTCTTTGGCAGCAAATGCGCGCCCGTGCAGCACATGGTCAACGTCATCTGCGCGCTGCTGCTGGGCCCGGCCTGGGGCGTGGGCGTCGCCTTTCTGGCGAGCCTGCTGCGCAACCTGCTCGGCCTGGGCAGTCTGCTGGCCTTCCCGGGCAGCATGTGCGGCGCGCTGCTCTGCGGGCTGATTTACAGCAGGACGAAAAAGCTGCTCCCAACGCTCATCGGCGAGGTCTTCGGCACGAGCGTCATCGGCGGTCTGCTGGCCTATCCCATCGCGGTGGCCTTCATGGGCGTCTCCGCGGCGAATGTCGGCTTTTACGCCTATGTCGTCCCGTTCCTGATCTCCACGGCGGGCGGCAGCATCATCGCGGGCCTGCTGGCCGTTGCGCTGCAAAAAAACGGCGCGCTGACGGGCATGCAGAAGAATCTCGCGCGGGAATAATTCTGCGCACACATAAACAGGGAGTCCGCAAAAGCTGCGGACTCCCTGTTTTTTCCCTTATGATAGAGGGACGTTGGGGCGTTGCCCCAAACCCCACAAGGGACATTGTCCCTTGACCCTTCTTCGCTTCGCGGCAGCATTCGTCAGTCGAGCATTTGCAGCCACAGGCTCTTGAGATAGTGGCTCTCCGGATAGCCCGCCAGCACGGGATGATCGATGTCCTGCCGGCGCAGCGTGATCACGCGCACCTGCCGGTGCAGATCCTGCGCGGCGGAGAGCACGGTGTTCACAAACACATCCTCCGGCATGTGATACGAGCAGGAATGCGTCGCCAGCACGCCGCCGGGCGGCAGCAGGCGCATCGCCGAGAGGGCGATCTCCTTGTAGCCGCGGCAGGCGTTGGCCATGTTTGCGTGCGCCTTGGTGAAGGCCGGCGGATCGAGCACGACGACATCGTATGTTTCCCCCGCCTTGACCTGCGCGCGCAGGTAGTCAAAGCAGTTCGCGCAGACGGTCTGGATCGACGCGCCGTTGAGCGCCGCGTTCTTTTCGATCATCCCGACGGCCGCCTCGCTGATGTCGACAGCCGTGACCTCCCGCGCGCCCGCGGCGGCCGCGTTGAGCGCAAACCCGCCGATGTAGGAGAAGCAGTCGAGCACGCGCGCGTCCCTGCAGAACTGGCGCAGGAAGAGATGGTTGTCCTTCTGGTCGAGGAAATAGCCGGTCTTCTGCCCGCCCATGACGTCGACGGCGAGCTTCACGCCGTTTTCATGAATGATCGTCTCCTGCGGCAGCGCGCCATGGAGCACCTTTGTAAAGCACTCCATGCCCTCCTTGCGGCGGATGGCGTCGTCGTTTTGCAAAAGCAGGGATTCCGGCTTCTCGCAGCTGATCAGCACATCCGCAATGACCTGCGTGTAGCGCTCCATGCCCAGCGCGAGAATCTGCAGCACGACCACGCCGCCGAAGCGGTCGCAGATCACGCCCGGCAGGCGGTCGGCCTCGCCGTAGATCAGCCGGCAGGAATCCGTGCCCTCGCGCCGCAGGATGAACCTGCGGTAGTCGCAGGCCGCGCGAACGCGGGAGGCGATCAGCGCGTCCGTGATCTCCTCCTGCCTGTGCGTCAGCAGGCGGACGGTAATCAAGGATTTGCTGTTGTAAAAGCCCGTGCCCATATGGCGGCCGCGGAAATCGACGACGCTGACCAGGCCGCCGTCCTGCGCCTCGCCCTCCACGCGCTCGATCTCGTTGCCGTAGACCCAGGGATGCCCCTGCAGCAGCTTCTTCTGCCGCCCGTTGATCACATGAACGACGGGCAGATTCTCCTGTGCCATCTCATTCCACCTCAATCAGATTGATCAGCACGACCGGGCGGCGCTTCGTGCGCTCATAGAGGAAGGAGCGCAGCTGGCCCTGCATCTGCCCGGAGGCGACGGCCTCCTTGACCTTGCGGCCGGAGGCAGCCATGCGAGCGACGGCGTTGGAGAGATGCTGGCGACAGGCCGCCTCGATCCTCGCATGCTCGCTGTCGTAGAGGAAGCCCATCGCGCTGACGACCGGCTGCGCGGCGAGCGCGCCCGTCCTCGCGTTCACGGCCAGGGCGATGGAGACGACGCCGTCGTCGGAGAGCAGCTTGCGCTCGCGCAGGACGGAGTTGTCCACCTCGCCCACGGAGGCGCCGTCGATGAGCACGGCCTCGCCGTTGGTGAAGCCCGTCACGCGAGCGGAGCCCTTCGAGATTTCGAAGATGTCGCCGTTGGCGAGGATGAAGATGTTTTCAAACGGCACGCCCAGCTTGTGCGCGAGCTCCGCGTGCTGATAGAGCATGCGGGTCTCGCCGTGCGCGGGGATGAAGAACTTCGGGCGCACGAGGCTGTGCACCAGCTTGATCTCCTCCTGCGAGGCATGGCCGGAGACGTGTACGTCCGCCAGCGCGGAATAGTAGACCTTCGCGCCGCGGCGGTAGAGCTCGTTGATGACCTTGTAGATCGGTTTCTCGTTGCCCGGGATCGGCGTCGCGGAGATGATGACCGTGTCGCCCGGCTGGATCTCGATCTCACGATGGTTGGAAAACGCGATGCGCGTCAGCGCGCTCATCGGCTCGCCCTGGGAGCCGGTGGAGATGATGACCACCTGCTCGGGCGGGTAGCTGTCGGCCTGCGACGCCTCGATGAGCGTATCCGGCTTCATCTGGATATAGCCGAGGTTGTTCGCCGCGTTGAAGACGTTGAGCATGCTGCGGCCCACGAGCGCGACCTTGCGGCCATGGCGCTCTGCGGCGGAGAAGATCTGCTGCAGGCGCGAGATGTTGGAGGAGAAGGTCGCCACGAAGATGCGGCCCTTCGCGTCCTCAAACATATCGGCCATCGATTCGCCGACGTGCCGCTCAGACTTGGAGAAGCCCGGCACCTCGATGTTCGTCGATTCGCAGACGAAGAGCAGCACGCCCTCGCGCCCGATCTGCGCGATGCGCTGCAAATCCATGATCTCGCCGTTGATGGGCGTATAGTCAATCTTGAAGTCGCCGGAGTGCATGATGATGCCAATCGGCGTGCGGATGGCGAACATGAACGCGTCGGCGATCGAATGGTTGACGTGGATGAACTCGACGGAGAAGCAGCCAGCGCGGACGGTCTCGCCCGCCTCGACGACATGCAGCTCACAGCTCTTCGTCAGCCCCGGCACACGGTCGTCGAGCTTGTATTTGAGCAGCTCCACGGTCATGCGGCCGCCGTAGACCGGCGCACGGAACTCGCGCAGCAGGTAGGGCAGGCCGCCGATGTGGTCCTCATGGCCGTGGGTGATGAAGATGCCGCGCACGCGGTCGCGGTTTTCCAGCACATAGGTGAAATCCGGGATGACCGCATCGACGCCCGGCATCGTCTCGTCCGGGAAGATCTGGCCGCAGTCGACGATGATGATGTCGCTGCCGTATTCGTAGGCCGTCATGTTCTTGCCGATCTCGCACATGCCGCCCAGCGGGATCATGCGCAGCGTGCTGCGGCTGGGATGCGCGCTGGCGCGGGAGCGCATCGTCGGGGGCTTCTTGCCCACGAGCTGAAGCGTCTGGGAAATGCAGGGCTTTTCGTCCTGCGGCACGGGCGGGAAGACGCGCCTGCGGCCGACCTGCGGGCGCTGGGCGCGCGCCGCCTTGGCGGGCGCCTGCTTCGCGGCCGTCTGCTGCGCAGGGGCCTGCGGCGCCGCAGTCCTGGCGGCTTTGGCCGTTCTTGGCTTCGCCGCTTTGGCCGGCGCGGCCTTCGCGGACGTCTCCAGCGTCTGGGCAGTCTGGGCGGGCGCGGCGCTGCGTCGCCTCGGCGGACGGACGCCCGCCTTGAGCGCGGGGGCGCTCTCCTGCGCGGCGGCTTGGCCGTCGGCGGCCCTGTTTGCCTTTGCGGCAGGCGTCCTGCGCGGCGTCCTTGGCGCGCGCGCGGCGCTCTGCGTCGCCTCGCCCTGCTGCGGCGCGGCCGTCCTGCGGCGCGGCATCGGGCGGCGGGGCTTCTTTGCCCCCTCCGCATCCGCGGTCTGGGGCTGCGTTTGAATGAGATTCTTCTGATTTTCGTTTTCTGTCACAGGAATATCCTTTCTTTCTTTTCCATCAAAGCCGGTATGCTGCCGGCTGTCTGCCCCCAAAGCGCTTCAGGCCCCGGGCCTTGTATCCCGAGCCTGTGCTTCGCGGAAGCATGACACAACAAACAGAGCGCCCGTTTTCAAGCGCTTTTGGCTCTACAGGATTGTCTGTGACACGGAGGTCATCCCGCGTCAGCTTTATCTTGAGCGGAGCCGTGAGAAGCTCCGCGCAAAAATCCATATCGTTTTTATTATACTCAAAAAGTCCTGCCGTTGCAACCCATCGGGCCAAAGACAAAGATTTCTTTGAATTCTGCCCGGATGCCGGGTCTCCGTCTTGATTTTTTTCCCTAATTATGCTATGTTTGATGGCGGGTTTTTATACGACTTTGGGGAGCTTTGCCTTCCCCGTCTTCCATATTCTTCCTGACAAAGGAGACTGCTTATGCTCAAGTCCTTCCGCGCTTATCTGGCCGCGCATCGCCGCGTGCGCATCGCCCTGATTGTCGTGCTCGTGCTGTTTGCCGCGTTGCTGGTGCTGCACCCCAAGGGAACAAAGACCTACCTCATCATGGGCATGGACAACTACGGCTCCTTGGATGACGTGGGCCGCAGCGACGTCATGATGCTCGTGCAGATTGACTTTACGCGCAGCCGGATTGCCACCGTCACCTTCGCGCGCGACATGTTCCTTGACAAGGACGGGCGCGAGACCAAGATCAACACCATCGTCCGCTCCAGCGACGAGGACACACTGGTGAAGACGATTGAGGAAAACTTCGCGCTTGATATCGACGGCTGGTTCCGCGTCAACTTCACCTCGGTCATCGAGCTGGTCGACGCCATCGGCGGCGTCGATGTCGAGCTGACCGCCGAGGAGGCCCGTTACATCGACAGAAACCTGGGTGTCTACCCGGATTCCCCGCTCTCCGAGGGCGTGTGCCATCTCAACGGCGGGCAAGCGCTTTGCTACGCGCGCTGCCGCAAGCTGGACAACGACATGATCCGCGGCCAGCGGCAAAGCAAGGTGATGCGCGCGATGGTGCAGTCGGTCAGGCACATGAGCATCGCGCAGATCGGCTCCGTCTACAATTCCCTCAAGCACGCCTGGCGCTCCTCTTTGAGCAGCGGCGAGCAGGTCGGCCTGCTTGCGCGCGCCCTCTGGCTGCGCGGGGCGGAGGTGACCTCCATCGGCATGCCGCTGGACGACTGGCGCTATGGCAACTCGAAGAAGGGCGAGAGCGGTGTGCTCATCGACTTTGAGTCGAACACGGCTCTGCTGCATGAGGCGCTGGGCCTGCCTGCCGTGACCTCCGAGCCCGAAAACTGAGCGCCGCCGGCGCCTGTCCCCGGTACGGCGCATTGTGCCTGAACCGGCATGCCATCGCCTGCAGGCTCGACGAAGTGTTGTGTTGCTTCGCGGCTGAGGTCGGAGCCTTGCAGATGGATTTACAGAGTCAAAGGAGTCTTCGTGATGGAAAAACGCAGGACCGTCTATCTCCGTCTTCTGGTGGAGCTGCTTACCGCCGCGGCGGCGGTGGGCTGCTTCGCGCTCTTTGGCGGCCGCCTGCTGGGCATTCTGATGCCGTTTCTGCTCGCGCTGATCATGGCCTGGGCGTTCAACCCCGTGATTCAGGTGCTGCAAAAGCATCTGCGTCTGACGCGCAAGCTCTTCTCCTACATTCTTGTGCTGATCTTCTACGCGCTGCTCTTCCTGCTCTGCTTCGCCTTTGCCGAGCAGGTCGTCACGCAGGTCGTCGGTCTGGCAAAATCCGTCCCGATGATCGTCGCGCAGCTGCAGGATCTCTACAACCGCCTCGTCGTCTATGCGCAGGAGCTGCTGGAGCTGCTGCCCGAGGAATACGACAGTCTGCGCCTGGAGATTCTGAACTGGCTGTCCCTGGCGTGGGACTGGCTGCGCTCCCTGATCTCCGGCGCGCTCGGCTCTGCCGTGGGCATCACCAGCAACATCGCGCTCGAGGTGCCCGGCTTTGTGATCTTCCTGACCGTGCTCGTGCTGGCCAGCTGTATCATCACGGCGGACTTTCCCAACCTGCGCGAAAACATCTATGGCTATCTTGGCGCAAGAGGCCAGAATTCCCTGCGTCTGATGGGCCACAGCTTCCGCACGGCCGTGCTGGGCTTCTTCCGCTCGCAGCTGATCTTCGCGCTGGTGGATATGGCCATCATCCTCACGGCGTTCTTCATCATCGGGGTGCCCTATCCCCTGCCCATCGCACTCGTGCTCGCCTTTCTTGACTTCATCCCCTTCTTCGGTGCGGGGACGGTGCTCGTTCCCTGGGGCGCGGCCTGTCTCGTGCTGGGCTTTTTCAAGATGGGCGCACAGCTCATGCTGCTCTACGCGGTGCTCTATATCATACGCCGCATCTTTGAGCCGCGTGTGCTGGGCGGCTCGACGGGCTTCTCCTCCCTGCAAATGCTCTTCTCCATGTATGCCGGCATGCAGCTCTACGGCGTGACCGGCCTCATCGTCGCGCCGATCCTCTGGATCACCTGCGTCAACTTCCTGCGCACGGGCATTTTCGACGGCTTCTTCGCGGATGTCCACTTCGTCGTCGCCGACATCCGCCGCGTCATCGCGCGTCCCGTGCCCACGCGCACGCATGATCCGCTCGAGAAGTCCCAGCAGGCCCAGGGTGGCCGCTCGCGCGGCTTTCTGTGTAGAAAAAAGAGAGGAGATTGAGCGGAGGCGATGACAGCCGCGCCGCCTTTTGATATAATAGAAACGTTCACGCCTGATTGTCCTGTTGGGCGCATGCCCGGAGGTTTTAGATGAAAGTTCAGAATTTGCTCAGAAAACTCAACTATCTCCCGCGCTGGTCGTGGTATCTGCTTTCGCTGTGCGTCGGCGGGCCGATTGGCCCGTTCGTCGTCTATCTGGTGTTCCATGCGCTGGAAAAGGCGGCCAAGGACGAGGCGCAAAGCGAGCGCGACAGCATGAACTGGAACGTCGACATCGACGAAAGCGGCGTCCACGTCCGCCGCTGGCAGGGCGAAGCCTCGACGTCCGGCGGCGCGCGCAGCCGTGACCGGCAGCGATACAGCGACGCCGACTGCACCGTCACGGACGACAGCGAGGTCGACCGTCAATGGCGGCAGACCGAGTCCTCTGCGCAGCAGGCGCGCGCAGCCCGGCAGGCTGCCGCACAGGCGCAGCAGCCCACCATCGAGGAGGACGCGACCGTCGCCGACGTCGTGCGCGAGGGCAAGAACGCGCTCATCAGCATCCGCAGCGCCAATGACAGGATCCCCGATCCCGCGCTCTCCGCGCAAATTGACTCGATTGAAAACAGCTGCCGGCAGATTCTCTCCGTGCTCGAGCAGCGCCCGCAGCTGCTCTCCCAGCTGCGCACCTTCCTGCGCTACTATCTGCCCACAACGCTGCATCTGCTCGATGCCCGCGCCAGGCTTGAAAGCACGGCGAATACGCCCAAGGCTCGCCAGGTGCGCGCGCGCATCTCGGAGGCGCTGGGCGTGATTGACAAGGCCTTCCTCAAGCAGGTCGAGGCCTTGGACGAATATCGCTTCATCGACCTGGAAAGCGAGATGGATGTGCTGCGCGACATGCTCAAGTCTGACGGCCTGCTCGATGAGGAGAAGGAGGACGATCCCTTCGCACAGGTGCTCTCCCAGCGCGCATCCTCCAAAAAGCAGGATAGCTCCGAGCGTGGCATCCCGCTGGCCGGGCATTGACGCTGCTTCGCGCCAAAAAAACCAGTCCATCTGCCGGACTGGTTTTTTTATTTCCCTGAAGCCGGATTGCGGAACCATCGGGCCGCAAGGCCCGGGAAGCGCGGCAGGAATGTCAAACCCACGCGCGTTCCCCCCGCAGCCTTCTTCCGCCGAATGTACCGCTTATTTCATCAGGAAGTACACGGCGACAAGCGTGCCCAGCGCGATGCGGTACCAGCCAAAGGCCGTGAAGCTGTGACGCTTGATGTAGCTGATGAACGTCTTGATCGCGATGACGGAGACGACGAACGCCGTCACGCAGCCAACCGCGAGAACCAGCAGCTCCTCGGGCGTAAAGCCCAGGCCGAACTTGAGCACCTTGATCAGGCTCGCGCCTGCCATCGTCGGAATCGCGAGATAGAAGCTGAATTCCGACGCTGCCGCGCGGGAGCAGCCCATGAGCATGCCGCCCAGGATCGTCGCGCCGGAGCGGCTCGTGCCCGGCACGAGCGAGAGCACCTGGAACATGCCGATCAGCAGCGCCATGCGCATGTCGATCAGCTCCGCGCTCTGCACGCGCGGGCGACGGCGGTCATTCTGCCGGCGCTCGACGACGATGAAGGCAACGCCGTAGAGCACGAGCATCGCCGCGACAACGAGCGCCGTGTGCAGATGCGCCTCCATCCAGTCGTCCAGCGGAATGCCCACGATGGCGCTGGGCAGAATCGCCACGACGATCCGGATCCACAGATTCACGATGTCCATCTTCAGAAAGCCCGTGATCCCCTCGCCCTTCTGCGCGCGCCTGAACGGCCAGAGCTTGCCGAAGTAGAGCACGACGACCGCCAGGATCGCGCCCAGCTGAATGACCACCTTAAACATGCTCATGAACGCGTCGCTCATTTGCATCTGCACAAACTCGTTGAGCAGAATCAGGTGGCCGGTCGAGCTGATCGGCAGCCATTCCGTGATTCCCTCCACAACGCCAAAGAAAATCGCCTTAAGCGTTTCCAGCATCAGATTCATGCTCTTCCTCCCTGTCTTCGCCGCCCGGAAGGCGGCCTGTCAAAAGTCGAATTCCTCCGCGCGGCGCACGGTCAGCCTTGCCGGCGTCCGTTTTTCCGCGTCCTCGCGGCGCTGCGCCTCCAGCTCGCGCGCCATCGCCTCCTGCGCGCTCTCCGCCTGACGGCGCATCCGCTGCATCAGCTGCTGAAGCGGCGCCATCGCGGCGAGGTCGCGGGCGAGCAGGTCAGCCATGTCATGCGACCCGAGGGCCTTCCAGTCCTCCGGCGTGCCGCTGTGCTCCAGGCCAAAGCCCTTTTTCACGTAAAGCGCGCGCAGATCCTGCGGCACGTCGTCAGGCACGCTGATCTTCTTATATGCCTCGCCGTACAGCTCAAACCTTCCCCGCAGGTCGGGATGCTCAAGCGCCGCTCGCACCTCGTCCGGCGCCTTGCGGATGTGCAGGCGCAGCGCATCCATCAGCGGCTTGTCCGTCGCGTAGCAGCCGCAGCCCCAGCCGAGCCAGTCCGGCCCAAAGCCCCAGTACAGGCCAAAGCCCTCGCTCCTGCGCTCTCCCGGGTAGCGCCAGCCGAGCCAGACGTGATCCCGAAACGGGGATTTGTCCCTCGTGAAGCGCGTATCCCGGCGGATGCGGCTCATCGTCCGCCCCGGCCTCACATCCAGCCGTGGGTCGATCATCTGCACAACCGGCGTCATCTCGTCGCACAGCGCGCGCAGCGGCTCCTTCACATACCGCTCATAGCGCTCCCGATTCTGCTCATAAAAGGTCTGGTTGTTGTTGAAACGGATGCCGGTCAGAAACTCGACCGCCTCCCGCGAAAAGCCTTCAAACACCTGCGTTCCTCCTCGCTTCGGCTATTATAACATGCGGATTGCCGCGCTTCAAGCCGAAGTCCGCGCAAACGGCCGCCTGAGCTCCTCTTTCCCGCCCGCGCGCGTCCTGCTGCCCTCAATACAGGCTGAGGGCGGCTCCTCTGAGCCGCCCTCCCTGTCACTCGATAAAGTCGTCGTCCGAATCGTCAAACTCGTCGTCCATGTCGACGAAATCGTCCTCGCCGTCGAGCATATCGTCGTCCTTATGCCGGCCAAAGAGGCCCTTCTTCTTTTTCTTCATCGGCTTGATTTCACTGCGCTTGCGGCCCTTGGCCTCCGGCGCGGCGTCCGCCTGCTTTTTGCGCAGCGCGTCAAGCTCCTCGCGGCTCAGGCGGATCGTCTCGCCGCCCGCGCGCTTCGCCGTCTCCGGCTGCTCCTCCGCCTTCGCGGCAAAATCCATGAGCGGGCGCTTCTCCGGCGCGTCGGACGTCTCCGCCTTCGGCGCAGGGGCCGCTTCCGGCTTCTCCGGCTCATCCTTCTCCCGCAGCGCCTCCTCGGTCAGCTTGCCGAAGATGCGCGTGCGGGAATCGTCCGCCTTGCTCTGCGGGAACTCCGGCCTCTGGTCAACCGGCGCGACGCGCAGCGTGCGCTCCGCAGTCACGGGCGTGTCGACCGCCGCGCGGCGGCGGCGCCCCTCCTCCGGCTCCGGCTTCTTCTCCCCGGCATCGGGTTTGGCCCGCCAGGTGTCCTCTTCAGTCAGCTCAGGGGTGGGGACAATCGTTTCGCTTTCCTCGGCCTCGGGCTTCTTCCCATCCGCCTTCTTCTCCGCGTGTCCGCCGCGGCGGCGCAGGCCGCGATGGTTGCGCACGTCAGGTGTCAGCTCAATGGTGTCAATGGCGTTCTGCTCCCGCTTTGCGCGCTTCGCCTTGCTCACGGCGCTGCCCGCGAGCAGCGCGATCAGCACGGCAGCAAGCACGCCCGCAATCGTATAGAGGACGACGGGATTCACGCTGCCGGAGATGATCTGCCCGAGCGTCGGCTTGGGGGTCGGCGTCGGCACGGGGGTCGGCGTCGGCGGCGGGCTGGTGGGCCTGGGTGTCGCAGTCGGCGCAGGCGTCGGCGCGATATAATTGACCTGGATGATGTTGGATTCGTAGGTTCTGTCGTTGCCCGCCGCGTCCTTGCCGGTCACGGTGAACTGGAACTTGCCCGCGATGCTCGTCTGCACGTCGAAGACGACCGTCCGGCTCTCGCCAGAGGGCAGCGAGGGGATTGTCGCCACGGTCGTGCCCGCCTGACGGATCGTGAGCGTCGTGGCGTCGGTCTGGCCGACGTTCTCCACGACGACGCCGAAGCGGATGACCGCCGGCTCAGAATAGATCGTCGTCGTCTGAGCCTGTGCCTGAATGTTGAGCACGAGCGCCTTGGCGGCGTCCTGGGTCGTCAGCTCGACCGCCTCGGACTCGACCGTCACGGCCTCGCCGGTCGAATCGCTGCCCGTCACGATCGCGCTGAGCGCGCCGGAGGCCGCGATCGCCTGCTCAAACGCATGCTCATAGGAGGCGCCGGGCGCAAGATCCACGCCGGAGACGAGCGCCGTGCCGTCGCTGAGCGACGCGCTCAGGCCGGAATACGCGGTATTGCCGCTGTTCTTGAGGGTGAGCGTCATGTCCACGATCTCGCCGGGATAGATGTTTTCTGTGGTCTTCGCGCTGAGCGTGACCTCCAGCCCGTCCTCGGCGACCGTGATCGTCTTACGGGCCATATCCGAGATCGTCAGCGACTTGTCGGACCCCGCCGCCTGATAGGTGACAGTCGGCTTGCTGACCAGCTCCTTGCTGCCCATCGTGATGGTCGATTCCTGCGTGATCTTTTCGCCCACGGAGAGCGAGGCAACCGTCACCTTCTCGCTCGTAACGCCTTCATTGGCGATCTCAATATTGCGCAGCTCGATGTTGCCGGTGTTGGCCAGCGTGTAGGAGAAGGTCACGCTCTGCCCTTCGCGCGCCGAGGCCGGCGAGACGCTGTAGGTCGCGGTCAGCTGCGGCGCGGCCTCCTCCGTCTGGATGGTCACGGGGATGGTATGCGTCACCTCGGTGGGGCCTTCGTCCGTCTCGATGGTGTACTTGATATAGTAGTTGATCCGGCCCTTTTGGATCTCGTCGGCGGTGATATGCCAGACGCCCGTATAGGTCACGCTGTTTTCCGCCTTGAGGCCGTTATAGACCTGCTCCAGATAGCGGTCCGGCTTGTACAGGCGGATTTCGCCCTCCATGTCGGTCTGGCTG
This sequence comes from Clostridiales bacterium, assembly GCA_022787165.1. GTDB lineage: Bacteria > Bacillota > Clostridia > Christensenellales > Aristaeellaceae > Ventricola. The sequence goes on along the minus strand of JALFVL010000012.1, from coordinate 17,056 downwards.
CTGTTGTAAATCTTGATCGTGATGTTGACGTCCTGCTCGGAAATCACAGACTGCGGCTCGCTGAGCGACGACACGCGGATGGGGTCGGTCTCCGCGGATGCCGCGCAGGCGCAGACGAGCAGAAAGACGGTCATCACAAGCACCGCCGCAAGGCGGGTGATGTATCCCCGATTGTCCATTCTTTGCGTTCAGGGCCGCTGGCGGCCCCTTCCTCCCTTCTCCTGCGGAATCACCGCGAAACAATGCCAGGATGCACAATGATCCACTTTGGATTATTGTAGACGATTCGCGCTATTCTGTCAAGTATCGCGCTTTTTTGCCAGAACTTTACGATGCATTCTCCGCTGCGCGCGCACGTTTACAACCGCCGCGAAACCTGCTATAATCATGTCCAGATTCTGCCAGGGCAGGCAGCCGGGGGAAAGGGGTGATGCCGGTGCGGCCTTCCGCCAGAACGCAGGCGCTGATCACCGCGCTCATCAGCTTTTGCGCGATGCTCGCCTCCTACGCGATCCGCTACCGCCTGCTGCGCGGCATTCCGGCCTACGGGCTGCTCTATTATGAGGCCATCGCGCTGTTCTCCGCCGCGCTGCATTATGCCGCCTACCGCGTCTGCTTCTCAGCATCCTCTGCGGAGCAGCCGGGGCTTAGCGCGCAGATTTCGCGCGCCATCCTGTGCGAATGCCTCTGCTTTTTGATCACGCTGGCGCTGCTCTACGCCGCCGGATTGCAGTATGTCTCGCGCATCGCCGTGCTCATCGGCTTTGCGCTCAACGTCGCCGCCATCTGCGCGATGCACGGCTTTTTCCTCTCGCGAAGCCGCCGCGCGGGTCTGCGCCCGCGCAGCGTGCTGCTCATCGGCGAGGGCCCTGCCGCCGCGCGCTATGCCGCCGCTGCCGCCCATCCGCAGGCCGGCCATCACCTCTGCGGGCACGTCGCCGCCGCGCCCCAACCGTTTGACTGCCCCTATCTCGGGGACTATGGTGCGCTTGAACAGGCGCTCGCCTCCGCCTCGCCCGACCTGGCCGTCATCGCCCTTCCCGCCGCGCAGTATGTCCACATCGATCCGGTGATCGCGCTGTGCGAGGCTGCCGGCCTGCCGCTGCGGATCATCCCCTGCTACGAATCCCGCATCAGCGCCCATCTCTCCGCGTCGCTCTTTGAGGGCGTGCGGATGGTCGATATCCGCACGGTGCCGCTCGATTCCCCCGGCAACGCGCTCGTCAAGCGCGCGATGGATGTCGCGCTCGCCTCGCTGCTGCTCCTGCTGCTCTCGCCGCTGATGCTCGGCATCGCTGCGGGCGTGAAGCTTTCCACGCACGACACGGTGCTCTTCAGGCAGGTGCGCGTGGGCAAGGACAAAAAGCCCTTCACCATGCTCAAGTTCCGCAGCATGCGCCGAAACGACGGCGAAACCAGCGCCTGGAGCACACGCGCGGACAGCCGGCGAACGCGCTTTGGCGCGCTGCTTCGAAAGCTTTCTCTCGATGAGCTGCCCCAGCTCTTCAACGTTCTGCGGGGCGACATGAGCCTCGTCGGGCCACGTCCGGAGCTTCCCTGCTTTGTCGAGCAATTCCGCGACGAGATTCCGCTGTACATGCTGCGCCACCGCGTCAAGCCGGGCATCACAGGCTATGCGCAGGTCAGCGGCCTGCGCGGCGACACCTCGGTCAGGGCGCGCCTTGGGCGCGACATCGCCTACATCGAGGGCTGGTCCATCTGGCTTGACCTGCGCATCCTGCTGGCGACGCCCCGTGCGCTCGTCAATGACGAAACGCTCCCGCCGCTCCATAAAGCCTCATAAAAGCAGCGCCTCCTTCCGCCTGGAAGGGGGCGCTGCTGTGGTTTGATATTGCTTTGCTTCGCGCAGCGCGTCAGTCCTGCACGACGCTGCCGGCGGCCTCAGCCTCCTCCAGCTCGTGCATGTACTTGTAGACCGTGTAGCGGGAGACGCAGAGCTGCTCGGCCACGATCGCGACCGATTTCTGGTAGGTGAACGCGCGGCGCTTGTAGAGCATCCGGATGACGCGCATCCTGTCCGTCTTCTTCATCGCAGCAGGCTCCTTGCCCACGGCGCTGATGCATTCGCGCAGCAGCTCCTCGAGCTGGCTGCGGGCATCCTGCATGAGCGTCTGCTGCAAATCGCCGCTGGTAGCGGTCATCTCACTCAGCAGCTGGTTGGCGCGCACCATGTTGGTGATGTCCATGTTGATGCCCAGCGCGAAGTGATAATCCTCGCCCACGACGTTGAACGTCGTGCTCTTGAGCGTGCGCCCGTCGCGGGAGAGCACCAGCTGGTTGGTGTAGTCCTTATTCTGGTAAACGGTTTCGTCATAGTCGCCGATATCGCCGAAGATATCCGCAGTCGAGCCGACCTCGCGCCCCGTGACTGAGCCGTTGTAAATCACCAGAATCGGATGCCCCGGCCGCGTCATGTCGTGCACCAGGGTTTCGCAGTTCGGCCCGAACATCACCGCGATGCCCTTGGCCTCGTTCTTGAGAAACGTGAGCATGTCTTCTCTGTTCATCGGTATCCTCCGTCCGGCGATTCTCACCCGCCGCAGGCGTGCGGGTGGAACGTGTCAATCCTTCCTCCGGCCGCGCCAGTTACCGCACGCGGCGATGCCGGTTCCCGATTTCCGCTATAATTATATCACGGTTTGCGCGTCTTTGAAACCCCTTTTCCCGCCAGCATGAAGGAGATTCCCACCAGCATGCCCGCAGTCATCATCATGATGGACGCAGCATACAGCGGGATATGCAGCGCCCAGCAGGCCGACAGCGAGGCGAGCTCCGTCAGCACGGCGGTGGGCAGCAGCGCCGGCAGGCGGCAGGCCAGCACGACGCTGAGCACGAGCGCGAGATAGAAGTAGCGCTCATGCATTCTGGGCAGCAGGAACACGATCACAAGGGTCATCAGCACCGCCAGATGCGCGTAGCCGTCGTCGCTGAGCCTCCCCGCGCGGCGGATCCCGGCCGCCGTCAGCAGCGCCGCCGCGCCAAACGCCAGCCCCATGCCGAAGCTGCCGTAGGCGTAGACATCCAGCCCCTCCGTCTCCAGGAGCCCGAAGAGGCTCGGCGCGTTGTAGGTCAGCCCGGTATACAGCCCCGTCTGCCCGGCGTAAATGCCGACGATCCGCGCGAGGCTCTTCCCGCCCAGCAGCGCCGGGAGCATGACGGCCAGCAGCGTGCCCAGGAAGACCAGCGCGTCGCTCAGGCGCAGCTTTTTATCCGCCCAGAGCACAGCGACAATCGGCAGTAGGAACACCGCCTGCAGCTTGAAGGCCAGCGAAAGCGCGAAGCAGACCGCCGAGCGCGCCGGCTTTCCCTCAAGCGCCAGCGCGAGCCCCCAGACGGCGCAGGCCGCATACAGACTGTCGCACTGGGCGAACATGCCGCCGTTCAGGACGACCGTCGGCAGAAGCAGCACCGCGCCAAACGCGGCGGCATTTGCCCTTCCTTCCCGCCCGGCCAGGCGCGCGGCGCCGAGAGCCAGCAGCGCGTCCCCGGCAAAGGAGACGGCCTTGACCGCGTAGAGCGCAGGCGCCGGCATTCGCGTGATGAGGAAGAGAATATACTGGTAGAGCACGTTGTATTCGCCGACGTCGGCGCGCATGCCCTGGGCAAACGAGCCCGCCGCCAATTTGTCCAGCCACGAGGCCAGATAAATGTCATAGTCCCCCGACGAGCGATCGATGAAGCTGACCCGCGCGAGCATCGCCGCCGCGCAGAGCGCGCACAGCAGCAGCGCGGAGAGCAGGCTGCCCTCGTTTTCGCGCTCCACGCGCATCGCCAGCGCAAGCATCAGCGCAAGCGGCAGCGTCAACACGAGGACGCCTGCGGCGCGCGCCGCCGCAGAGGCCCCTGCCAGCTGCGCAAGCGGGCGCGTCATCATCAGCAGGAAGAACGCCAGCGCCGTCAGCACCGCAAGCCCGGCGCGCGCCATCCCGGGGGCGGTCGCGGTCAGAGCCTGCCTCAGCCGCGCGTCCAGCGCATCCAGCTGCGCCTTCATGCGCGCACCCCGGCGCCGGCTTCAGCGTCCTCGGCCTGCGGGGCCTTGAGCGCCGCGAGCAGCTCCAGCGCGATGACCACCGCCGCCGCGATGGCCAGCAGGCTCAGCGCGAAGAGCGGCAGGGATTCATACCCGAAGATCGCGGTCATATAGCCGCACAGGGAGATGCCCTCCAGCGCCGCCGCCACCGCGAGCTGACGTGCGCCGCGCGCCAGCGCGAAGCCCAGCAGGCAGGCCAGATACAGGCAGCGGACGTTCATCTGCGGCAGGATCAGCGGAAGCCCCGCCGCCAGCAGCCACGCGCCCAGCAGCAGCGTCCGCTTGGAAAGCGGAGCGCGCGCACGCAGCATTGCCGCGACAACGAGCAGCGCCGACGCGATGCCCAGATACAGGCCCATGCCGCTGAACTCGCGCACGGAGGCAATCCGCATCAGGCCGAAGACGCCCGGCGCGTTGTCCGTCAGGCCGATAGATTCCGAGGCGATATCCAGCTGCTGCGCATAGCGCCCGAAGAGCGAGGCAAGGCCGAGGCCGTCCACAAGAATCGCCGCCTGCAGCGCGACAAACGCCAGCAGAATCGCCAGCAGATGGCGCAGCGACACGCGCCGCTCCATGAACAGCACGAGCAGGATCGGGAAGACAAACGCGCTTTGCAGCTTCGTCGCCAGCGCCGCGCCCAGCAGCAGGCAGCCCGCCAGGGGATGGTCATCGAGCGTCAGCGCCAGCCCCCAGAGCGTCATCGCCGCGAAGATCGCGTCACACTGCGCCCAGCAGCCCGCGTTGAAGAGCATCGTCGGCGCGAGCATGCACAGCGCCATCGCGCCCAGTGCGCGAGCGGGGCTCGCCCCCGCCTGCCGCGCCAGCCTGAGCGCCGCGCAGGCCGCCGCGCTCAGAAAGACGAGATCGATCAGCTTGACCGCGTAGAGCGCGGAGAAGCCCTCCAGCCGGGAGAGCAGCGCGCAGATGATCAGGTAGCCGCCCGACCAGCCGTCGTCCTCCCAGGCCATCGCCGTGGGCAGCTCGTAGTTCCACATCTCCTCAAGCAGCGTCTCGAGCACCTTCGTGTAGCGGCCCGGCTTGACGGGCAGCAGCGCCAGATGCGCGCCAATGGCCAGCATCGCGACCAGCGCCGCGCACAGCAGCACGAGCACCGAGCGGTCGCAGCGGCGGATCGCGCCGCAGGCGCCCAGCATCAGCATCGCCAGGCAGAGCGTGCTGGACGCCGCGATGACGGCCGCGCCCTCCATCGCCGCGCAGAAATGCAGCGCCGCCGCAAAGAACGCGGCGCACAGCAGCGCACAGAGCCCGGCAGCCTGCATGCCGCTCAGCTCCGCCGACATGACGAGGCGGAGCGGATCAAATCCCTTCAGCTTTTCCCTGTTCATCATGCCTTCACCTCCGTCGCGCAGCGCGCCTCCCGCGGCGCATTGAGCGAGCGCCACAGCGCGGCCGCCGTCAGCACGATGCCGGCCGTCTGCGCCAGCGTCGCAAGGCGCATGTCCGTCACGACATCGCCCGGCAGGCCCGCCGTGTAGCTGATGTAGGACGCCAGCCCGAAGAGCAGCGGCAGGATAACCCGTCTTGGGTTATAGGCCGCCGCCACCAGCGAGAGCACATCCGCGCCAAACGTGTAGCGCTCGTGCATCTTGGGCAGGCAATAGGGCACAAGCGAGAGCACCAGCAGCGTAAAGAGCACCGTGCTCTCCTGCGAGAGCGTCTCCCGCCTCAAACACACGGCCAGGCAGGCAGCGGCCAGCGCGGCAAACGCCAGGCACATCGCCATGCTTCCGAACATCGAAAAGAGCACGTCCTTGTCAATCGCGCTGGGCAGCATCTGGTAGAGATTCGGCGCGTTGAGCGTCATGAAGCTGTACGCGCCCGCCTGCTGCAGGTAGACGGTCAGCACATGATGCAGCGACTTGCCGCCCCACAGCGCGGGGAGCATCATCGCCATATAGCCCACGGGAATCATCAGCAGATGGCGCAGCTTGACCTTCCTGCGCAGCCACAGCGGCAGCAGCGCCGGGAAGAAGAACACCGCCTGCAGCTTGAAGGAGAGCGCCACGCCGAAGCACAGCATGCTGCGCACCGGGTGTTCCCTGAGCGCGAGCCAGAGCCCCAGCAGGCAAAGCGACGTATAGAACACATCGCACTGGCCCCAGTAGGCGCCGTTAAAGACGACCGTCGGCAGAATCTGCGCGACGTGGAACAGCAGCAGCGGCGCCGCATCGCCCCGCAGACGCAGCGCGGCCAGGCGCATGACTGCGTAACCCAGCAGGATCTCGCACAGGATCGACGCCGCCTTGATCAGGTAGAGCCAGGGATAGTCGGGCAGGCGCGAGATCAGCAGCAGCAGATACAGATAGGGCGGCGTGTAGTCGCTCTGGATGTATGTGCCCAGCCCCTGGCGCAGCCCCATGCTCGTATAGCTGTAAATCCAGTTGCTCAGGAAGATGTCGTAATCGTCGCTGACGTAATCCAGCAGCGAGATCTTCGCCAGCAGCACGGCGCCCGTGATCCCGCACAGCAGCAGCAGCATGGACAGCGGCAGCCGCCGCGCGGCCCTCATCTGCACGGCGACGGAGACGGCGAAGATCGCCGTGAACGTCACGACCGTGACGGTATGGATCTGCGCATAGCGAAAGTCGGCGTATTCATCCATCATCGCGTAGCGCGCGTTGAACGCAAAGACCGAAAAGACGAGCGCCGCCGCGACGGCCAGCAGCGCGCGCGCCCAGGCAGGGCATCGCTTGCCCAGCGCCGTGCGCAGCGCGTCACTTAAAAAATTCCTGTTCATAGCGTTTCCTTTCCTGTTGAGGTCTTCTTTATATTATACTGAATTTCCCGTCTCCTGTACAGCAAAACCTCGCGGGATTCTTCGCTTTTGCGCTCATATCCGCATGCCGGCGCGCATACGATGAGGAAGCGAAATGCTTTTCTCACATTTGTTTCCGACTCTGGACGCATCTTTGTCAAAGCGTTCTGCTATCATGCAGACAGAAATCCATTCTGACGAATTTGAGGTGAACCGATTTGCAGAGCACCCTTCCCGCACAAAAGACAAGGACGCCGAAGCGGAACGCGGCGGATACGGTTTTCTCCCGCGATTTCTACAGGCCCTATGAAGCCGCCGTCGAGACGGCGCTCTTTCTGATCTGCGCGGCCCGCGGCCGCCTCATCCGCGAAACCGGCGAGGACATCCGCGCGATCACCTACCGGCTCAAATCCCCCGCCTCCATCCGCGGCAAGCTCCTTAAGAAGGGCCTGCCTGTCAGTGAGAGCGCCGCGCGGGCCGCGCTGCACGACATCGCCGGGCTGCGCGTCGTTCTGGCGGACGAGAAGGAGGTCTATCGCTTCGCGGGCATCCTCAGCGCCTCGCCCATCGTCCAGCTTCTGAGCGAAAAGGACTATATCGCCGAGCCCAAGCGCAGCGGCTACCAGAGCCTGCATCTTCTGCTCAGCCTGCCCGTCAGCATACAGGGCGTCGCGATGATGGTGCCCGTTGAGGTGCAGCTGCGCACGGCTGCGATGGATATCTGGGCGAACATCGAGCACGACATGGTCTACAAGCCGCTTTCCCTTGAAAAATGATCAGACGCGATGGCCCTTCAACGCACAAAAAGGGAGTCTGGGGATACGAAATTCCCCGGACTCCCTTCTTTACTTCGGCTTATGGCCCGCTTTATCTGAAAATGGCGCAGCGAATCTGAACCCGTCTTCGCTTCGCGCCGGTTCAAAGCGCCGCCTCAAACGCCTCAAAGAACTCGGGGCAGCTCCATCCGCCGCAGCCGCAGAGCGTATCTCCGGAGACGCCGAGCTGGAGCTTCAGCCCGCTGTCAAGCGTCGCCGTCAGCGTCTGCCGGCCGGCAGTCTGATCCGCCGCCGTCTGCGTCGCATGGTCGAGCAGCACGGCGACGGCCTCGTTGGCCGCTTCCCCGCTCAGCTCGCCCACGCCGGAGAGCGTCAGTGTCCTGACCTGCCCGCGCACGGAGAACGTGTCCTCCAGCGACAGGCCGCCCGGTCCCCTGCCCGCATGGCTCACGCGCTGGAAGAGACGCAGCCTGCCGTCCACCTCGCAGGCAACGGCTGTGCTGCTGCTCAGGCCCGTCACGGCATAAACCGCGCTTCCCTCGGGAGCGACGTTGGAGATGCCCGCCTGAAGCTCCTGATCGGAGGCAAGAGACGGCTCCTGCGTGAACGCCGCAACGGTGCCCAGCTGCTCGCCGCGCAGAGAGCTGCCCATGTCCTGCGGCGTGGTGAGCAGCCTGTACACCGCCCCGCCGACGGAGACCATCGGAATATCCCCCTCCGCCGTCGCAAAGAGCGAATCCTGCCTGGACGCGGCCGCGCGAACGCTCGCCCCCTCGCCCAGATCCGCCACGCTCACGCCCGGCAGCACGTCTCCCGCGCCCGCCGCGATGGCCTCAATCTGCACGGTGTCCGGCTTCGCCGCCGCAAGCGGCATATCCGGCGTCACCCGGCGCGATCCGGCGACGCCGACGCACACGAGCGCCAGCGCGGCGCAGCAGACAGCCGGCATCAGCGCCCGGGGCGCGGCGCGCCGCCCCGAGCGCTCCTGCGCGGCGGCCAGGCGGATGCGGCGCTTCATTTCCTCGCCCGCATGCAGACCGGCGAGCATTTCATCCGCGACCGGCCCCAGACGATCAAGCGTCTTCATCTCATTCACCGGTAGCTTCCTCCTTCAACAGAACCTCAAGCTTCTTCCTCGCCCTGGAAAGGCGGCTGGAAATCGTTCCCTCCGGCAGCTTGAGCAGCTGCGCGATTTCCGCAATGCCCAGCCCCTGATAGTAATGCAGCAGCACCGTCTCGCGGAACGCGGGCGGCAGCTTCTGCACGGCGCGCATCAGCTCCGCCTTCTCTTCCCGCTGCTCGATGGTATCGTCCTGCGCTGGGATGATCTCCAGCGTCGGTGCGCCCAGAATGACGCGCTTGAGCCACGCGCCGCGCCAGAGATCGCGGCAGCAGTTGACCGTCACGCGCAGCAGCCAGGCCTTCTCCTTGCCCGGCTCGATCGTCGCGCCATGCGTGTAGAGCTTGACAAACACGTCCTGGCAGACGTCCTCGGCCTTATGGCGGTCAGCCAGATAAAAATACGCCATGCGCAGCACGTCATCGGCGTACTGCTCATAAAGCCGTTCAAACTGCTCGTTGTAATTCGCTGCCTGCTGGCCCGCTTCCAACTGTTTCACTTCCTGCCTCTGTTAAACTGACGAATGACCCGGCCGTTTTCATCCGGCCCGGACAACAAAATTCTTTATCATTATACTCCAAAGCGCGCCGGCACGCAAGCCACCCGCCCAAACAGGAAAAAAGCGGCTGGATCCCTGTCCAGCCGCCCAAGCTTTCCGCAAAAGGGGGGCTCTCCCTCTTTCCGGGGGGAAAACCGACTTCCTGCACATCCATGCTGCTCAGAACGAGCGTCCGCCGCCGCCGCCGCGGGAACCGCCGCCGCCAAAGCCGCCGCCCATCGGCGGGCGCGGAGGACGGGGCGGTGTGCGCGGGCCGCCGAAGCCGCCGCCCATCGGTGGACGCGGAGGACGGGGCGGTGTGCGCGGGCCGCCGAAGCCGCCGCCCATCGGCGGACGCGGGGGCCTGCGGTTGTTGTTGCGCCTGCCGAAGAGCCAGCCCAGGAAGAACCATTGCAGGCATCCGCCTCCGCCTCTGGAGAACGCGTTGACGAGCACGCTGATCACGATATAGGCGAAGACCAGCGTCAGAAGGGTGTCAAACAGGCCTCCCTCCTTTTTGTTCTCGCTGCGGGAGGTCTGAGCGCCGCTCTGCGCGGCTGTGCTCCCCGAGAGGGAGAGCGTCTTGCCGTTCTGCCTGGCCAGATAGGTGCAGACATCCGCGTAGAGCCCGCGCATGCCTTCTCCAAAGCGGTTGGCTGCGAAGGCGTCGATGTTCTCGTCGATCAGCTCGCCGCATTTGCTGCCGGTGAGCACGCGGTCGATGCCCGTGCCTGTGCCGATCTGAATCATGCGGTCGCCGCGCGAGAGCAGGACGACCGCGCCGTCGTCCTCGTCCGCGCTGCCGATGCCCCAGGTGTTGATGAGGTCGGTCGCGTAGTCCGCCGCGTCCATGCCGTCGAGGAAATCGACGACCACCGCGATGACCTGGATGCCTGTCGCCTCCTCGAGCGCCTGGCCATAGGCGGTGATGGAGCTGATATCGCTGTCGGAGAGCACGGAGCCGTCAAAGTCATACGCATAGGCGAACGAAGCCGGCTTGTCCGGCACAGCCGCCGCCGCCGTGCTGCCCAGCACCGCCGCCAGCAGCAGCGCAAGCAGCAGAGAAACCGCTTTTTTCATGGTGTATCCTCCTCTCCCCCGCTTTCGGGAGCCTTGTTCCGTTCCTCTTCCTCTTCTTTTGCGCGGCGCTCCTCCTCCTCCTGAATGCGGGAGGCGAAGCCGCCGACATGGTGCGCCGCCATTGCCCCGGCAAAGGCCAGCAGCAGAATGACGGCCAGCGCGAGAACCGCCAGCGCGGCGAGCGCCTCGGGCGAATCCTTCGCCGCCTTAAAGGCGATCCTGAGCTTCGCCGGGCTCAGCCCGGAAAAGATGCTGTGCTCCATACCGCGTCAGATGCCCTCGTACATGTCCGGCTCGGTGAGCAGGAATTTCGTGGGCAGCCTGTCGTAGAGTCTGTCGGCCTTCTCGGCCTTCTTGTTGTAGGTCCGGGCCTCCTGACGCAGGAAGCTGCCCTGCTCGGCGAAGCTGTCCGCCGCGCGGGTGAGCATCGTGAGATTCTCCCCGCCAAGCGCGTCGCCTGCCTGGTCGATCATCTCGCTGACGGCGGCGCTGAGGGCCTGGTCGGCGCGGCTGATCTCGCGGGCGGTCTTCGCGCTCTCCATCGAACGGACAGCATTGTCGACCGCGTCAAGCAACGCCGCATCGAGGCCCGCCCGCTGCGCGACAGTCTGCGCGTTCTGTGCCGCGTCGATCCTGTCCTCGACGATCGATTTGACGTCGCCCTGACGCAGGAACGCCGTGGGCGTCGCGTTTTGCAGCGCGCGAAGGTTGCCCACAAAGAGCGAGACGACCAGCAGCGCTGCCAGAATCGCGATGCCCGCCGCTCGCGGCAGGCGGTAGAGCTTCTCCTTCGGGCTTTCCTGCTTCTTCTGGTTGCCGGTTTTCGGCGTCTGGGGCGCCTTGCGCTGCGCCTGCTGCACGGCTGCTGAGGCCATACTTCTCCACTCCTTTGCCTTTCGGGCCATTTCTCCGGCCCATCTTCATGTCGTCATGCAGTCGCTTCGCGCGATCATGCCTTGCCCTGCCTGGCCTGCTCCTGCGCCCTGAGCGACTGCTCAATCTGGTCAAGCTCCTCAAGCAGCGCGTCGGCAGTCTCCTGCGCGCGCTGCGAATCGCCCCTGCTCGCCTCGCGCACGAGCGCGTCCTTCTGCGCGTTCAGCTCGCGCGCGCCGCTGCGGATGCCGCGCGACGCTTCCTCGCTCGCGCGCCGCTGCATCGCCATGGAGTCCGTCGCCCGGGCGAGTCCCAGCGCCGAGGCCATCTGGCTCTTCCAGAGCGGGATTGTAACCTCCAGCGCGCTTTGCAGCTTCTCGCAGGTCAGCCTGTCGCTCGACTGCACCATGCGGATCTGCGCGGCGAGCTGCGTCGAGGCCACCTGCGTCACGCGCAAATCCTGCACCCGGCGCTCCAGCCTCGCGACGGCCTCCGCGCTCTCGCCGCGCGTCTTCGCCTGGCGAATCGCCTCCTCGCCCACGACGATCAGCGAGCAGAGCTCGCGGTAGAGCCCCTCGTTGCGCTCGTAGAGCCGGTCCAGCAGCGCGCTGTCGCGCATGAGCGCGACCCGCCTGTCGGTCATCTCGTCCGCGCAGGCGTTGATGCGCGGCTCCGCCTTTTCGTAGGCCGCGCGAACCTCGGCAAGCGGCGCGGCCCCGCCGAACATCCTGCGCAGGAGCCCCTTCGCCTGCGCCGTAAACGAGCAGGCGCGGATTTGCTCCGCCAGCGTCTGCATGACGCCGCTCAGGGGCTTGACGTCCTCGCGAAGCATCTGCGAGAGCGCGATGCTCGTGAAGGCGTTCATCTCCTTCTGTGCCTTCGCGCCAAAGCCCATCACGGCGGCGCCGTCGCGCACATCGAGCCGCGCCGCCATCTCGCGGATGCGCGCTTGCATCTGCGCGTCCAGCTGCTCCATCTGCGGCACGGCCCCCTGTTCGGGCACCAGCGCAAACTGCGAGAATTCGCCCATTTATTGTTCCCCCTGCGTGAAGAGCCCGGCGAACGGGTCCTCCTCCTTCTGTACATCCTGCGGCGCGGCCGGCGCATCACCCGTCAGGCCGTCGCTTTTGAGCATATCGGCGAGCACGTCCATCTCGCTCTCCAGATTGATGAAGCGGTATTCGCTCAAGGCGTCCAGCTGCTTGTGGAATGCCGTCTGCACGGCGGCCATCGCCTCGCGAATACGCGCGGCGATCTGCGCGCTTTGCCCCTGCTGAACCTCATTTTCCAGCCTGGCGCGCGCGTCAAGCAGCTTGAGCGTCGCGGGCAGATAGTAGCGCAGGAACGTGCGCAGCGAGGAGAGCATGTTCGGCTGCTCCTCCAGCAGCGCGAGAATCCGGCGGCACGTCGCCTCGATGTCATCAATCTGTGCGGAAAGCTCCTGCTCGGCAATCGCGTCGTTGGCGGCGGCGATCGCGTCCAGCTGCCCGCGCGCCTCGGCGATGAGCGCGTCGACCTCGGCGTTGCCCGACTGCGGCGCGCGCTCCACCTCGATCACGCGGTCGGGGAATGCCTTCCTGCCGGCCACAAACGCCGCCGCACCGGCCGCCGCCGCGATGATGTATTGCGCAAGCGTGCCGATGCCCAGCGTCAGTGCGACGAGCAGCACGCCCACGCCGGCGCAGACAAACGGCGCGCCGGAATGAATCGTTCTCTTTTCCATGCTGTCTCTCCCCTTCCTCCGTTCGGGCCGCGCGCCCGAAGCGTGTCAATCCTCGTCCGCACGGAACGAGGCGCTTACCCGCGCCTCCGCTGGCACGACGCCATAGCCCTGCCACTGGGAAACGAACACGCTGTCAATCGCAAAGCGCACGAGCACCGTTCCTCCGGCGGGAATGCCGATGCCCCGCAGCGTCATGCCATCCGCATAGATCATGGAGCCCTCGCCGGTGTACAGGCCGAAGGCGACGGTCGGGTCATACGCGTCGATGTCGCTCATGTTGGTCAGCTCGCAGACGACCGTCAGCGCGCCCGAGCTGTCCGCCTCGATCCGCGAGACGGCGGAGAGATCGGTGCTGCCATATTCCGGGTTGACCGTCAGATAGCGGATATTGTAATCGATGCCCGTGACCGTGGGAACGACCGGGTTTCCGGTTTCGTCCGGCTCAAAGGGAACAATGTCAAACAGATAGCCGTCCTCGCCCGGGTTGAGGAAATACGGCCAGAGGCTGCTGACCTCGCAGGTCGCGAGGATCTGCTCGCCGCCATGCAGGTCAAAGCTGCCCTCCTCCAGACAGATGATGTCCGAGGAATTGTTGTGCACCTGCGCGAAGCAATAGACCATGTAATACTCGCCGGACTGCACAATGCTGCACGAGGACTGCACAATCACGCCCTCGCTGTCCGCCAGAGCGCTGGCCGCCATACACAAGAGCAGCACCGTCAACAGAACCGCTGCACCTCTTTGAAGCAATGTCGTCTCCTCCTTTGCGCCCGCCCCCGAAGGGAGCGCGCATCCCGATGATAGCATGTTTGAAAGCGCGCCGCAACCGACCGCGCTCACAATGTCGCCCTGCGCCGGCCAAAACCGCGCGCGGGCGCACGAACGCAAACGGCGCGAACGCCGCCTGGCATCCGCGCCGTATCGCTTATTTCGTGAGCTGGCGGCGGACGCCCTCCTCGCTGACCGCGGTCAGCGGCGCATCCTCTCCGCTCAGGCAGAGCTGTTCCCCTTCGCCCAGCGAGAAGAGCTTGCGCAGCGCGTTCAGCTCCTCAACGGTGTATACCTCACGCACGCCGAGCTTCTCGTCAGCGAGCACGATGCTTGTGATGCCCGAGCGTTCAAGCACATCCACGGCGTGCTGGTCGATCTGCATCAGCATGCCGTCCGTCCATTCCACGGCAGCGATCTGCAGCTCCAGATAGCGGCTGCCGGACTCCACCGGACGCAGGCACTCCTGGAAGACGACGGCGTCGCCCATCGGCGTAAACAGCCGCAGCCCGAGCGACAAGCCGCCGATTCTCGCCTGCATGAGCCATTCCGTGCTCGCGCTGACGCCGCGGCTGCCGCGCTCAACGCCAAACGGCGCGAGTGTGCGCCCGCTTCCCGCGCTCTGCGACTCTCCAACCAGCGCCAGCGGCGTGGTCTCCGCCGCCATCGCGCCCAGCGGCGCGCTCAGCAAAGCGAGCATCAGCGCGCCCGCTGCGCAGCTTCTCAGTCCCCTGTTCATCGACCATACCCCTTTCGTGTGTTCCTTGCGTCAATCCGTGCCGGTAAACGGCTCGGGCGTCTCTCTGACCGTCACGCCGACGTAGTAGACCGGCGCAGCCGCCTTGTAGGTGTCCGTGTATTTGAGCTCGCGGGAAACCTCGAGCCCCTTGCTGTCCATCGTCACCAGGTAGACATCCACGACGTAGCCCTCCTCGCCCTTGCTGTACAGATAGGGCTCGTCGTCCGTGTAGATGACGTACTGCGCGTCCGTATCCTTCTTGTAGGTCGGCTCGGGAATGGCCAGCGTCTCACGCACCTGCGATTCCAGCCTGTAGGTGTAGCCGTTGGGATCGGGCCTGCCGTAGATCGTAAACTGGCAATAATAGGTTTTTCCCTTGTTGTAATACTTCGACTCGATGTAGATATCCGCGCTCGTCGTGTTCTTGAAGACGAAGTCAAGCCGGTCGTCGGAGACCGTCGCGTCCAGGCCCAGCGGCACATAGCTCGACGGACGGGAATGCTGTGTGCGCTTGGTGACCTCCAGCCCCGCGTTGATGACCGCGTTGTACAGCGTGGAGGAGACCTGACAGATGCCGCCGCCGACGCCCTCGACATACTGGCCGTAGGCCAGCTCGAGCGCGACCTGGAAGCCGTTTGCCGCCGTGCGCTTGCCCGTCACCTTGTTGAAGGAGACCGACTCGCCCGACTTGATCGTCAGCCGGTCAAACTTCTCCGTGCCGATGCGGATGTTTTCAAACCTGCCCTCCGTCGAGGAGGTGGCAATCTTCGTCTCATAGGTGCTGAGCTTGACGATCTGCCCCTCCAGCTGCGCGCGCGTGACGGGCGCCTGAACGGTCGTCGGCGTCAGGTCGACCACGCCGGGCTCAAGCTGATCGACCATCGCGCAGATGCGCTCGTTGAGGCCCGTGATATCCAGCTCCTGCCCCGGCACGTCGTCCGTGTAAGTGTAAGGAGGCCAGAGGCTGTCGTCGTAGACCCGCGTCGCGCTGACCGCCGCGCGGTCGACCTCGCTCTTGATCTGCGTGAGGATCTGATTGACCATCGACATGTCGTAGGTCAGCGTCGTGTATCGCCTGATGGGCTCCTCCATCAGCGTCTTCACCTGCTCGTAGCGTTCTGAGGAAGAGCCCGTATGCCCGATCGCCCAGAGCTGATCGAGCTGATCCGCCACGTCATATTTCATGTTGAGATCCTGGCCGGTGATGTCCCAGCTGCGGCCATCCTGCGTGCGCAGGGTGATCCGCCAGGAGGCGATCAGGTTGGCGACCTGCTGGGTGACCGAGGCGGCCGCCTCGTCAAGCGTCTTGCCCTCCAGCGGGATATCGTTGACAAAGAGATTGGGATAGAAGACCCCATCGCCCATGTCAAGCGTCTGCTTGATCTGAATCAGCCGCGCGCCGCCCGTCGCGCCGACAACGCAGAGCGCAACGACGGCAGCCGCCGCCAGCAGCCGCAGCAGCGCGCCGTGAAGCTGCTTTCCACTGCCTTTTTTCGGGCTCTTCTTTTTTGCGCCTGTGCTCTTCTTTTTCGCCGGCGCCGCGCTCTTTTGGGCGGCGCTGCTCGCCATCCTCGTTTGGTTTCTGGCGCTTCGCGTTCCCGCGCCGCCGAGCAGGAGGATCTCCTCCGCCTCCCCTTCAGCCTTCGGCTTTCTGACCCGGGCAGCCGCGCTGTCCTTCCCGGCAGGCGTCTGCTCCGGCTTGTCCTTTTTTTCTGTTCTCTCCGTCTTCATCGACCGGGCACGGCGTGAGGCCGCTCCCGATACGTCTCCTGCGGAGACCAGCCAGTCCGGCTCATCCATTCCGCCGTCAATCACGATACGGTGCGGCGTCTCGGGTTCCTGCGCAATATTCTGCGGACGCCGTCTGCGGCGCGGCCCTGTTTCCGACATGGCTGTCACCTCCTCTTCTCTGTATTCAAGGGACATCCGTCCTCCATTTTACAATCTGACAGCCTATATCATACTTCATTTCAGGGCGGCATGCAAGGCTTTTTTGCTGCCGGTTCCCGGGCTGAACAAAGCGTCAATATAAAGACGTTCCGGCGGGCCTGATTCTTTCAGGCTTCAAAAGCATGACGCACTTTTTTATGGAGATTCCGCCGCATGGCAGCACGCCGTGCGCAAAACCGCCGGAAATACTGCCCTTTGGCGGCGATGCCGCCGGCAGCATGCCGGTTGTTCCCATCTTCTGAAATTTTCTTCAGGCTGGGTATTGACAATTTCCCGGTCATTGCGTATAATATACACGTTGCTTGCGAAAAGCATCAACTTCATAAGCGGTAGTGCTGGAATTGGCAGACAGGCACGTTTGAGGGGCGTGTGTTGTATGACGTATGGGTTCAAGTCCCATCTACCGCACCAAAGAAAAGGCTTGGCAAACGCCAGGTCTTTTTCTTTTGGCTATGTCACAACAAACAGTTGATAAATAGCCATTTTTATAGGGGAGTATCAGAACTCCCCTACAAACTGTTATTTGCAGTTATCTATACTCATTTGGAATTTCGATATGAAATGTCTCACACAATAACTTCACATCATGTGCATCATTTTCATCAAACTCGTATCCCAGATGGAACATTACTTGACTATATGGTTCAATACAGGAAACCTCT
>JALFVL010000026.1 GCA_022787165.1 Clostridiales bacterium | reverse complement strand
TGCGCAGGATGCCGTCGCCGGAGCAGGCCTCGCAGCGGCCGCCGCGCACGTTGAAGGAGAAGCGGTTCTCGCGGTAGCCGCGGGCCTTGGCCTCCGGCGTAGCGGCGAAGACCTTGCGGATCATGTCGAACAGGCCGGTGTAGGTCGCCGGGTTGCTGCGCGGCGTGCGTCCGATGGGGCTCTGGTCGATGGCGATGACCTTGTCGAGCTGTTCGATGCCGGAAATGCCGTCGCAGTCGCCGGGATGCGTGCGCGCGCGGTTGAGGTCGCGCTGGAGGGTCTTGTAGATGATCCCGTTGACGAGGGAGGACTTGCCGCTGCCGGAGACGCCCGTGACGACCGCCATCACGCCCAGCGGGACGCGCACGTCGATGTTCTTGAGGTTGTGCATGCGCGCGCCATGGACGGTCAGCCAGCCGGAGGGCGCTTTGCGCCTGGGGATCGGGATGCCGCGGCGGCCGGAGAGATACGCGCCCGTGATGGACTCGGGGCAGGCCATGATCTCCTCCGCCGTGCCCTGCGCGATGAGGCGGCCGCCGTGCTCGCCCGCGCCCGGGCCGATGTCGACGATCTGGTCGGCCGCGCGCATGGTGTCCTCGTCGTGCTCGACGACGATCAGCGTATTGCCCAGGTCGCGCAGATGGCGGAGCGTGCCGATGAGCTTTTCATTGTCGCGCTGATGCAGCCCGATGGAGGGTTCGTCGAGGATGTAGAGCACGCCGACGAGGCTCGAGCCGATCTGCGTCGCCAGGCGAATGCGCTGCGCCTCGCCGCCGGAGAGCGTGCCCGCCGCGCGCGAGAGCGTCAGATAGCCGAGGCCGACCTCGGTTAAAAACCGCAGGCGCGAATCGATCTCCTTGAGGATGGGCGCGGCGATCATGCTGTCCTTTACGCCGAAGGTCAGCGAGGCGAAGAAGGCGCGGGCCTTCTCAATCGACAGATCGCTCGCCTCGGCGATCGACAGGCCGCCAACGGTGACGGCGAGAATCTCCGGGCGCAGGCGCTTGCCGCCGCAGTCCGGGCAGGGCGTCTGGCTCATCAGCGCCTCATAGCCGGCCTTGGCGGCCTCGCTCTGCGTCTCGGCGGCGCGGCGCTCCACCGTCGGGATGATGCCCTCAAAGGGCGCGGAGAAGGTGTGCTCGTCGCCGTTGGGGCGCTTGTAATGGATTCTGAGCGGCTCGCCCTTCGTGCCGTAGAGGATGATGTCGACGACGCTTTCGGGCAAATCGCACAGCGGCGTATCCAGCGAGAAGCCATACTTCTCGCTCAGCGCCTCAAAGAACATGCCGGCCTGCGTGCCGGGATCGATGTTGGCCCAGCCCGTGACGGCGAAGGGCCCCTCGCGCAGCGTCTTTGTCCAGTCCGGCACGACGAGGTTCGGGTCGATCTTCATCTGCACGCCCAGGCCCGCGCAGGTCGGGCAGGCGCCGAACGGGCTGTTGAAGGAGAAGGAGCGCGGCGCGAGCTCCTCCATCGAGACGCCGCATTCCGGGCAGGCGAGGTTCTGGGAAAAGAGCAGCTCCTGCTCGCCGGGGCCGATGTCGGCGACGACGATGCCGCCGGAGAGGGCGAGCGCCGTCTCAAGAGAATCCGTCAGGCGGGTGCGGATGTCGTCGCGCAGGATCAGACGGTCGACGACGACCTCGATGCTGTGCTTCTTCTGCCTGGCCAGCGGCGGCACCTCGGCGGCGTCGAGAATTTCCCCGTCGACGCGCACGCGCACGAAGCCCTGCTTGACGACGGACTCGAGCAGCTTGACGTGCTCGCCCTTCTTGCCGCGCACGAGCGGCGCGAGCAGCTGGACGCGCGTGCGCTCCGGCAGCGCGAGCAGCTGGTCGACCATCTGGTCGACGGTCTGCTTTGTGATCTCCCGGCCGCACTTGGGGCAGTGCGCGACGCCCACGCGCGCATAGAGCAGGCGCAGGTAGTCGTGAATCTCCGTGACCGTGCCGACGGTCGAGCGCGGGTTCTTGCTGGTGGTCTTCTGGTCGATGGAGATCGCCGGGGAGAGGCCGTCGATGGAATCGACG
This sequence comes from Clostridiales bacterium, assembly GCA_022787165.1. Taxonomy (GTDB): domain Bacteria; phylum Bacillota; class Clostridia; order Christensenellales; family Aristaeellaceae; genus Ventricola. Next base: position 66,851 of record JALFVL010000026.1, on the reverse strand, counting down.
TCGGGCTTCTCCATCTGCCCCAGGAACTGGCGCGCGTAGGAGGAGAGGGACTCGACGTAGCGCCGCTGGCCCTCGGCGTAGAGCGTGTCAAAGGCCAGGGAGGACTTGCCGCAGCCGGAAAGCCCCGTGAAGACGATCAGCTTGTTGCGCGGAAGCGTCAGATCGATATTCTTGAGGTTGTTCTGGCGCGCGCCGCGGATGACGATGTTTTCCTGCATGGAAGGCTCCTTTGGAAGGGTCGGAGGGAAGGGCGGCGCGGGAGCCGCCGTCAGGCGTGGGAGAGCGCGGGGAAGCACAGGCGGCGGGCTTCGATCTCGCGCAGGGCATCGCCGAGGATGAAGAGGCGGTAATCGTCACCGCCGTCAAAGGCCTGCGCGTCAAAGAGCGCCTCGTCGCCGCCGCAGGGCGCAAAGCCCAGCGTCAGGGTGCCCGTAAAGGGCGGAAGATGCGCAAGGACGGTTTCAAGCGGGAGACGTCTCGCGCAGGCGACGCTCTGCAGGCAGAGATTGTCGCCGTCCCGCTCGAGCACGGCGAAGCAGTCGAGCGCCGGGGCGTAGAGCACGCGCTTCATGCTGGCGGTGTAAAACATCGTCAGGCTCAGACGATTCAGATGCTCCAGGGCCGCGTAGGGCGCGCCGCTGCGGACGAGCTCGACATACCGGGCCTTCATCCCGGCGTCAGCGGGATCGACGGGCGCAAAGCCGCCTTCGCGCGCCGGGCCGCGCAGCAGGGACTCTTGCACACGGGCGCGCAGCGTATAGCGCGTCTCGCAGATGCGGGAGAAGCCGAGCTGGTCATAGAAGCCGAGGGCGCCGAGGTCGCCGAAGAGATAGAAGCCGTCGCACTGGCCGGCAAAGTCGTCCATCGCGGCGCGCATCAGCCGGGAGGCGAGGCCCTGATGGCGGCAGGCCGGGTCGGTCATCACGGTGCCAAGCTGGATGAAATGGCGCTGCTGTCCGTCCAGCAGAAAGTGCATCCGGTTGACGGAGACGTTGGAGAGCAGGCGGCCATCCTCCTCAAAAGCATAGGGCAGGTAGTCGCCCGCCCACCAGCCGGCGGCGTACCAGGATTCGAAGCTGAAGCCGAAGGTGGCGCGGGTGAGCGCGTTGAGCGCGCTGCGGGAGGCGTCGTTTGCCATAAAGTGTTTGATCAGCTGCATAAGAAGCTCCTTTGTATCGGTGTATGGATCTGTCGGCTCAGGCCTTCAGGTAGTTGCTGCGGCGCTTTTGGCGGCGCCTGCGCTGCGGTGTGGGCACGGTCTCGCCCTCGATCTCCCCGGGCGTCTTGCCCTGCAGCTCGAAGAGCTTGTCGCGCAGCTTCGCGGCGAGCTCAAAGTCGAGGTTGGCGGCGGCCTGCAGCATCTTCTCCTCCGTGGAGCGGATGAGCAGGTGCAGCTCGTCCTCGCTGAGCGCCTGGCGGCGCTTTTCGGCGCGGCGGGTATCCTCCTGATCCGGGGCCTTGCCGATCTCCAGCAGGTCGCGCACGGATTTCATGACCGTTTTGGGCGTGATGCCGTGCGCCTCATTGAAGGCCTGCTGAAGCTGTCGGCGGCGCTGCGTCTCAAAGATCGCCTTGTTCATGCTCTCGGTCATCGTGTCGGCGTACATGATGACGCGGCCGTTGGCGTTGCGGGCGGCGCGGCCGATGGTCTGGATCATGCTGACCTCGCTGCGCAGAAAGCCCTCCTTGTCCGCGTCAAGAATCGCGACGAGCGCGACCTCCGGCAGGTCAAGGCCCTCGCGCAGCAGGTTGATGCCCACCAGCACGTCAAAGCGCCCCAGCCGCAGGTCGCGGATGATCTCCTGACGCTCCATCGTCTGCACGTCGGAATGCAGGTAGCGGACGCGGACGTTCATCTCGGTCAGGTAGGCGGTCAGGCTCTCGGCCATCTTTTTGGTCAGTGTCGTCACGAGGACGCGGAAGCCCTCGCCCGTGACGCGCTGAATCTCGGCGTAGAGGTCGTCCACCTGCCCTGTCGCGGGGCGCACGTCAATCTGCGGGTCGAGCAGGCCCGTCGGGCGAATGATCTGCTCGACGACCTGCGCGGTGCGGCCCATTTCGTAGGGGCCGGGCGTCGCGCTGACGCAGATGAGCTGGCCGATGCGCGACTCGAACTCGTCAAACTTGAGCGGCCGGTTGTCAAACGCGCTGGGCAGGCGGAAGCCGTAGGAGACGAGCGCCTCCTTGCGGGCGCGGTCGCCGTTGTACATCGCGCGGATCTGCGGCAGCGTGACGTGGCTCTCGTCGACGAAGACGATGTAATCGTCGGGAAAGTAGTCAAGCAGCGTGTAGGGCGCGTCGCCGGGCTTGCGGCCGTCGAAATAGCGGGAGTAGTTCTCGATGCCCGTGCAGTAGCCCAGCTCGCGGAGCATCTCGATGTCGTAGCTGGTGCGCTGGGCGATGCGCTGCGCCTCGAGCAGGCTACCCTCCTGCTTGAACTGCGCGACGCGCGCGTCGAGGTCGCGCTCGATGTCGCCGATGGCGCGGTCGATCGCCTCGCGCGGGGTGGCATAGTGTGTCGCGGGATAGATCGCGATATGCGCGAGGACCATCAGCGTATGTCCACTGACGGTATCGATAGAGGAAATGCGGTCGATCTCCTCGCCGAAGAATTCGACGCGGATGGCGCTCTTCTCGTAGCCCGCCGGGAAGATCTCCACGACGTCGCCGCGCACGCGGAAGGTGCCGCGCTCAAACTCGACGTCGCTGCGGTCATACTGAATCTCGACGAGGCGGCGAACGAGCTCGTCGCGCTCCATCTCCATGCCCGGGCGCAGGGAGATCATCATGCCCTCATACTCGCTCGGGTCGCCCATCGAGTAGATGCAGGAGACGGAGGCGACGACGATCACGTCCCGGCGCTCGCGCAGCGCGGCCGTCGCGCTGTGGCGCAGGCGCTCGATCTCCTCATTGACGGAAGAATCCTTCTCGATATAGGTATCCGTCGAGGCGATATAGGCCTCCGGCTGATAGTAGTCATAATAGGAAACGAAATACTCGACGGCGCTGTCCGGAAAGAACTCGCGAAACTCCGAGCACAGCTGTGCCGCCAAGGTCTTGTTGTGCGCGATGACGAGCGTCGGGCGCTGAAGGCGCTCGATGACGGAGGCCATCGTATAGGTCTTGCCGGAGCCCGTGACGCCCAGAAGCACCTGGCAGGGCATGCCCGACTGCGCGCCAGAGACGAGCGCCTCGATGGCCTGCGGCTGATCGCCCTGAGGCTTGAACGGGGATTTGAGAACGAAGCGGCTGTCCTGCATGAAAGGCCTCCTTCCGCGGGGAAAACCCGCAAGGTCTGTCCATTATAGCACAGATTAAAAATACGAACAAGTGTTCCTTTCAAAGGCGCGGACAGGAAAAAAGGACACACGGGCGGCGGCGCTGGGGCTGCGCCGGATGACGGAAGAAGGTCAGCAAAGGTCAAGAAAAAAACTTTTTGGACGGGCCCGCAAAGGATTCAAAAAATGGGTGAAAAATGAACAATCTAAAGCAAAGATATGCAAAAACCTTGAAAAATTCAGGCGGGTCAATGGGCGCGGACGGACGGTTTGCAGGGCGGAGAACCCGCGGGATTATTCGGGAATATCTCAGAAAAAACGTGCGAATCGCGCGTGAAAATGCTATAATATGGGTACTAAAGGGGCGGACGGAAGGCCCAAGCCCCACAACCGCACCAAATGAAGGACGGCTTGGTTCAAAGGAGTGCTTGAGGATGACTGTTATCTTCGTTTTCGTCGCGCTGATTGCCGCGAACATTGCGTATTCCGTTTATGACAGCTATCGCGAGGAGGACGCCCGCCAGATCGACGATTTCTACCGCGTTGAGTTCAAGAAGAGCTATGACGTCAAGAAGGAGACCGAGTCCGCAATGAACCCGATCATCTGATTTTGCGGAGCATGAACGACAGACACAGCAGGCGCCGGCGTATGCCGGCGCCTGTTTTTTGGCGCACATCAAAAAACTGCGCGCTCCCGGACGAGGAGAAGCGCGCAAGCGTGGGAAAGGGGAATCGCAATCAGAGCGCAAAGCCCATCGAGCGCATCGGCTTTTGCAGGCGCAGCGCCAGAAGCGCGGCCAGCAGGATCTTGACGGCGTCGCCCGGCAGGAACGGGATCACGCAGTAAGTCAGGCTGGTGACCAGGTTCATGCCCGTGATGGCCATGAACCAGATCGTGCCGAAGAGATAGCACACGGCCACGCCCACGACCATCGACAGGCAGAGCTTCGGGAAGGTGAAGCCGAGGCGGCGGGAGAGCAGGCCGACGAGCAGCGCGCAGAGGATGTAGCCCAGGATGTAGCCGCCGGTCTTGCCAAAGAGCACGGCCGGGCCGCTGGCAAAGCCGGAGAAGACCGGCACGCCGACCGCGCCCAGCAGCGCGTAGGCGCACATCGACAGCGCGCCCCACTTCGCGCCCAGCAGCGCGCCGCACAGATGCACGGCGAAGAGCGCGAGGTTGATGGGCACCATCGGCAGCGGAATCTGAATCTGGGAACAGACGGCGGTCAGCGCGGCGAAGAGCGCCGCGAGGACGAGGTTGCGGGTCAGCGCGGAACGGGCGGACATGAAGGAACACTCCCTTTTGTAAACTTGATTATGCCTTTAAAGTTGACGCAGAGAGTATAGCATGAGGGCGGCATGTTGTCAACCTAAAAAAACGGCGAGGTTGACAATGGGGACACCGCGCGGCAAACGCATTTCCGGGATTGTGTTTTTTCCCGGGTTCTGTTACAATAAAATGCAATGCTTTTTTTCCCTTTGCGCCCACGCATCTGCGGGATGGTGCGGGAAAGAGGCGCCATGAACCAACCACCGGACGAGGAGAGATTGCCTGTTATGGATATGAAGAAGAGGATTGCCGAGCGCATCACCTCCGCGGCGCAGCGCAGCTTTGAGGGCTGCGCGATCACCGCACAGGAGCTGGCCGCGATGCTTGAGATTCCGCCGGAGAAGAAGCTGGGCGACTTTGCCCTGCCGTGCTTTCGGCTCTCGAAGACCCTGCGCAAGGCGCCGCCGATGATCGCCGCCGCGCTCTCGGAGCACCTTGCGTGCGAGGAGATCGACCATGTGGAGGTCGTGGGCGGCTACCTGAACGTGTTCCTGAGCCGGACGTTCCTGGCGCGCAGCATCGTCGAGGCCGTGCTCGAGCAGCCGGGCCGCTGGGGATCGAGCGACGCCGGCAAGGGGAAGACGGTGTGCCTTGACTATTCCTCCATCAACATCGCCAAGCGCTTCCACATCGGCCACCTGTCCACGACGATGCTGGGCCACAGCCTGAAGCGCATCTACGACTTCAACGGCTATACGACCGTGGGCATCAACCATCTGGGCGACTGGGGTACGCAGTTCGGCAAGATGATCTGCGCCTACAAGAAGTGGGGCAGCCGCGAAGCAGTCGAGGCCGGCGGCGTTCAGGCGATGGTCGACCTCTACGTCCGTTTCCACCAGGAGGCGGAGAAGGAGCCCGCCCTCGAGGACGAGGGCCGCGCCTGGTTCAAGAAGATCGAGGACGGCGACCCTGAGGCGATGGAGATCTTCTCCTGGTTCAAGGAGGTCACGCTCAAGGATACCCAGCGCGTTTACGACCTGCTGGGCGTGACGTTTGACTCCTACGCGGGCGAGAGCTTCTACAACGACAAGATGCAGCCGGTGATCGACGAGCTGCGCGAAAAGGGGCTGCTGACGAAGTCGCAGGGCGCGGAGGTCGTCATGCTCGAGGACTACGGCATGCCGCCGGCGCTTGTCCTGCGCAGCGACGGCGCGACGCTCTACATCACGCGCGACCTCGCCGCGGCGTTTTACCGCCAGAACACCTACCACTTCGACAAATGCCTCTACGTCGTCGCCTACCAGCAGAACCTGCATTTCAAGCAGCTCTTCAAGATCATCGAGCTGATGGGCTATGACTGGTACAAGGGCATGGAGCACGTTTCCTTCGGCATGGTCTCCTACGAGGGCCGCGCGCTCTCCACGCGCGAGGGCTACGTCGTCTACCTCGAGGATCTGCTCAACAAGGCGATCGAGAAGGCGCGGGAGATCATCGAGCAGAAGAGCCCGAACCTGCCCAACAAGGACGAGGTCGCGCGCCAGGTCGGCGTCGGCGCGGTCGTCTACTTCGACCTGCACAACGACCGCAACAAGGACATCGACTTCCGCTGGGAGCGCGCGCTCAACTTCGACGGCGAGACCGGCCCGTATGTGCAGTATACGCATGCGCGCTGCTGCTCCGTGCTGCGCAAGGCCGGCGAGGTCAGCGCCGCGCCGGACTATGCCGCGCTCACCGACGACGAGGCGAGCGACGTGCTGATGCTGCTCTCCCGCTTCCCGGAGACGGTGCGCAAGGCGATGGAGCAGAGCGAGCCCTCGCTCATCACCCGGCACACGACGCAGCTGGCGCAGGCCTACAACAAATACTACTTCGAGCACAGGATCGTCGAGGAGGGCGATGCGCAGGGAACGGCGGCGCGCCTCGCGCTGACCAGCGCCGTGCGCGACGTCATCAAAACGGGCCTCTACCTGATCGGCGTCGAGGCTCCCGAGCGCATGTAAGCTGCACAGAGGAAGAAAGGAAGCCGGCATGATGGACATTCATGAACTGCGGGAGCTGATGCTCGACCTCAACTGCATGACCGCGCTGCGCCACGTGATGCGCAACCCGGCGATCGCGGCGCTCAACGCGCTGCTGCAGCTCTGCGCGCAGGATGATGCGGATCCCGACGCGCTGACGCAGGGCTATTGCGACGTCTACGACGCCTGGCTCAGCGCGGCGGCGAAGGGACGCGGCGGCTTTGCGCGCGAGGCGCTGGAGGCCGTGCTCTTTGACGAGAGCCCGGCGGCGGCGCTGTGCGCGCGGCTGGACGCTTCCGAGCTGCCTTACAGCCTGATGAACGCGCTGGCGCACGATTTGGAGGCGCTGGGGCGGCTGACGGCGATCGAGCCGGCCATGCTGCTGCTGCTCTGCGAGCGCGCGGGCATGGAGGGCAAGACGGCGGCGCGGCTGCCGATGTGGGAGCCGGCGATGAGCGCCGAGCCGCTTGACCCGCGCATGGACAGGGCGATGCTCACCCGCGAGGGCGCGCGGCGCGTGGCGGCGTTCTTTCGCAGGCACGGCAGCGGGCTGTTCGCGCAGTATCCGGGCAGCACCTGGGTTGGCGTCAGCGAGCGCTATCCGCTGGGGCTGCGCGGCGTGCGCGAGCCGGACCCCATCCGGCTGGAGGACATGGTGCTCTACGAGAAGGAGCGCGGCATCCTCGTGGAGAACACACAGCGGCTGCTCTCCGGCCGTCAGGCCTGCAACATTCTGCTCTACGGCGACAAGGGCACGGGCAAGAGCGCGACGGTCAAGGCGCTGCTTTCGAGCTTCTGGCTCGAGGGGCTGCGCATCGTCGAGGTGCCGCTGGCACATCTGACGAACCTGCCGGCGATCTTTTCCATCCTGCGCGAGCAGCCGGGCAAGTTCATCGTCTTTGTCGATGACCTCGCGTTCAACGACTCCTGCCCGGAATACACGGCGCTCAAGACGGTGCTCGAGGGCGGGCTGGAGGCGCGGCCGGCGAACGTCGTCGTTTACGCGACGAGCAACCGGCGCAACATCGTGCGCCAGCGCTTCTCCGAGCGGCAGGACGACGTCAACGAGCGCGACACGCTCGAGGAGAAATACTCCCTGGCCGACCGCTTCGACCTGCGCCTGACCTTCTCGGCCCCGACGCAGGAGGAATACTTCACCATCGTGCGCGCGCTGCTCGACGCGCGCGGCATCGAATACGACTGGGAGACGCTCATGCCCCGTGCGCGCGCCTGGACGGTCAGCCACAGCGGCTGTTCCCCGCGCATTGCCAGGCAGTTTGCCGACCTGGTTGCGGGGGAGCAGGCGGGCGAGCCGCAGCAGGCGCAGGAGCCGGGGGCACAGGAGCAAACGGAGTAACCGGAATCGAAAAAGAGAAGAGAGGGCGTTCCGCCTGGGCTGGGGGAACGCCCTCTCTTCTGGCTTTATACTGTTTTGTGGAGGTAAAATGGAGGTTAAAATCAGAAAACCATGAAATAATACATGAAAGTGGGTGGATAATGCTGATTTTGAGGCAGAAAAAAGAAAAAAGTGGAGAATGAATAGAGGGCATGGGCGACCGTCGGGGCGCTCCGATCCCAAAAGGCATGGCAAAGCGGCGGCGGTCTGTGGTATACTAAAGCGAAAGAGCCGGGAAAGCCCGGCGGACGGCCGTTGCGCCGCAAATCGGGGAGGAGCCATGAGCGCAAAGAAGAAAAGAAGCCGCCTGCTTGGCGGATTGACGGCCGTGCTGGGGTTTGCCTGCGCGCTGGTGCTGGGCGCGCTGTTTTACGGGTCGATGGTCTATCAGCATGCGGGCGAGCAGCCGGCGGAGGGCGCGCGCCTGACGCAGACCCCCGCGCCGCTGGGGACAGCGGACGCGGCCGCGCAGTTCCCGGGCGCGGCGCTGGCGCTTTCCGGGGGCACGCTGATCCATGAGGCGGCGGAGGATGTGCGCGTGGGCGGGCAGACCTGCCGCGTGCTCACGCGGACGTATCAGCTGGAGGATGGCACGCTGGCCCGGGCCGTCAGCGCGGCGCCGGCGGCATATCTGGAGTGGCTCCCCCGTGAAGGCTTTGCGCCGCAGCTCATCACGGGCTTCATCGTGGCCGGCATGGACGCCGTCTGCGAGACGCGCGGGGAGGAGACGGCGCTGGCCGCGCGCGATGGGGACTTCATCTACCTGATTTTGGCCACGGCGCAGGAGCAGGCGATGTACGCGCTGGGTGCGGGCGCGTTACTGGAGACGCCGGAAGAGTAAAAGCGGGGGAAAGCCCCGCCTTTTCTTTTGGAAAAATGTCCCGGAAAACAAACCGGCATGCTGCCGGTGGCATCACCGACGAAATATCGTAAATCCTACGGCTCTGTGCCCGAGGCCGACGCCTTGCAAATAGATTTCCATAACAAAAAACCGCCCAACCGGCAGCCAGCAGAGCGGGGGGATATTACGGGAATTCACACTTTTCGAAAATATTTTACGCAAAATGTCCAGAAATGCTTGACAGGGCTTTAAAAAAGGAATACAATACTATATTGCATCAGTATGCAAAATAGGCATGATGTGCCCGGGGGCAGTTCCTCGCCCTCTCATTGTACAACGGTTTGCGCCGTTTGGCAATGGTCAGTTTCGGGCGCCGCCCAATTTTGTGCATACGTCCTTTGCAGTGCTTAACAAGTTAGGGGTGATGGCATTCATGGTTACCGTCCGCGACGCGCGCGAGGAAGCTGAAATCATGAAGTACGTCGGGGTTCACGACGTCCCGATGGGCAAGGGCAGGGTTCGCAAGAGCTTCGCCACCATTGACGAAGTGATCGAGATGCCCGACCTGATTGAGGTTCAGAAGAATTCCTACGAGCGTTTTTTGAAAGAGGACCTGCGCGAGGTTCTGAACGACGTTTCTCCGATTTACGATTTCAACGGCAACTTGAAGCTCGAGTTTGTCGATTATTCGCTTGACAAGACGCCGAAGAACACGCTGGAGGAATGCCGGGAGCGCGATATGACCTATGCCACCGCGCTCAAGGTGCTTGTCCGCCTGACGAACAACGAGACGGGCGAGGTCAAGGAATCCGAGGTCTTCATGGGTGATTTCCCGCTGATGACCGAAAACGGCACCTTCATCATCAACGGCGGCGAGCGCGTCATCGTCAGCCAGCTCGTCCGCTCCCCGGGCGTCTACTACCGCGAGAGCATCGACAAGGCCGGCAAGCACCTGTTTGACACGCAGGTCATTCCGAGCCGCGGCGCCTGGCTGGAATACGAGATCGACTCCAACGACGTCATCTGGGTGCGCGTCGACCGCGCGCGCAAGCTGCCCGTGACCAGCCTGCTGCGCGCGCTGGGCTACGGCACCGACGAGGAAATCTACGACCTGCTCGGCCACGACGAGAAGCTCGACGCGACCCTCGCCCGCGACGGCGGCGACGACGGCACCCGCCGTACCCGCAGCGGTCAGGAGACCAAGTCCGTGGAGAGCGGCCTGATGGAGATCTACCGCCGCCTGCGCCCGGGCGAGGTCGGCACGGTCGATTCCGCGGACAAGCTGCTGCGCTCGACCTTCTTTGATCCCAAGCGCTACGACATGATGCGCGTGGGCCGCTACAAGTACAACAAGAAGCTCGCCATCGCCGCGCGCATCCGCGGCCATGTGGCCGACCAGGACATCGTCGACCCGGCGACTGGCGAGGTGCTCGTCGCCGCGGGCGAGCGCATCCCCGGCGGCAAGACCGATCCGCTGGCCAAGCGCATCCAGGACGCGGGCGTCAACGACGTCTACCTGCGCCTGGAGGATCGCGTCGTGCGCGTCATCGGCAACAACTTCGTGGACGCGCACGCGTGGCTGGACGATGAGACCATCGAGCTGGCCGGCATCAACGAGATGGTGCACCTGCCGACCCTCAAAACCCTGCTGGAGACCGCCGAGCAGGAGGGCATGGACGCAGCCGCGAGGGCGCGCCTGCTCCACGAGAACCTCTCCGAGCTCATGCCCAAGCACATCCTGATTGACGACATCGTCGCCTCCATCAGCTATCTGCTGAGCCTGCCCTATGGCGTGGGCACGACCGACGACATCGATCACCTGGGCAACCGCCGCCTGCGCTCCGTGGGCGAGCTGCTGCAGAATCAGATCCGCATCGGCCTGGCGCGCCTGGAGCGCGTCGTGCGCGAGCGCATGAGCGTGCAGAACCAGACCGAGGTCAAGCCGCAGGAGCTCATCAACATCCGCCCGGTGTCCGCGGCGATCAAGGAGTTCTTCGGCTCCTCCCAGCTGTCCCAGTTCATGGATCAGCCCAACCCGCTCGCCGAGCTGACGCACAAGCGCCGTCTCTCCGCGCTGGGCCCGGGCGGCCTCAACCGCGACCGCGCCTCCTTCGAGGTCCGCGACGTTCACTACTCCCACTACGCGCGCATCTGCCCGATCGAGACGCCTGAAGGCCCGAACATCGGCCTGATCGGTTCGCTGGCGACCTACGCGCGCATCAACGAATACGGCTTCATCGAGGCGCCCTACCGCGTCGTGGAGCACAAGGACGGCGTGACCCGCGTCACCGACGAGATCGTCTATCTCGCCGCCGACGAGGAGGACGGCTGCTACATCGCTCAGGCGAAGGAGCCGATTGCCGAGGACGGCACGTTCGTCAACGACCGCGTGACCGCCCGCGTGCGCGCCGACGTGCAGAGCGTCGAGCCCGCCCGCGTCGATTATGTCGACGTCTCCCCGCGCCAGGTCATCTCCGTCGCGACGGCGATGATCCCGTTCCTTGACCATGACGACGCCAACCGCGCCCTGATGGGCTCGAACATGCAGCGTCAGGCTGTGCCGCTGCTGCGCCCGGAGGCGGCCTACGTCGCCACCGGCATCGAATACAAGGCGGCGCGCGACTCCGGCGTCTGTGTGCTGGCGCGCGAGGACGGCTACGTCAAGAAGGTCTCCGCCGACACCATCGTCATCGAGGACGACCTGCACGAGACGCATACCTACAAGCTCATCAAGTTTGCCCGCTCCAACCAGTCGACCTGCATCAACCAGCGCCCGATCGTCTCCGCCGGCGAGCGCGTGAGCAAGGGCGACGTCATCGCGGACGGCCCCTCCACCGACCACGGCGAGATCAGCCTGGGCCGCAACGTCCTGATCGGCTTCATGACCTGGGAGGGCTACAACTACGAGGACGCCGTTCTGCTGAGCGAGGAGCTGGTCAAGAACGACGTGTTCACCTCGATCCACCTGGAGAAGTACGAGTGCGAGGCGCGCGACACCAAGCTGGGCGCGGAGGAGATCACCCGCGACCTGCCCAACGTCGGCGACGACGCGCTCAAGGATCTCGACGCGGACGGCATCATCCGCATCGGCGCCGAGGTACACCCGGGCGACATCCTCGTGGGCAAGGTCACGCCCAAGGGCGAGACCGAGCTGACTGCGGAGGAGCGCCTGCTGCGCGCGATCTTCGGCGAGAAGGCGCGCGAGGTGCGCGACACCTCCCTCAAGGTGCCCCACGGCGAGGAGGGCATCATCGTCGATGTCAAGGTCTTTGACCGCAAGGACCACGCCGAGCTCTCCCCGGGCGTCAACCGCATGGTTCGCGTCTACATCGCGCAGAAGAGAAAGATCTCCGTCGGCGACAAGATGGCGGGCCGCCACGGCAACAAGGGCGTCGTCTCGCGCATCCTGCGCCAGGAGGACATGCCCTTCCTGCCCGACGGCACGCCGCTGCAGATCGTCCTCAACCCGCTGGGCGTCCCGAGCCGTATGAACCTGGGTCAGGTGCTGGAGATGCATCTGGGCATGGCGGCGCGCGCGCTGGGCTGGCGCGTGGCGACGCCGGACTTTGACGGCGCCTCCTTCGAGCAGATTCAGAAGGCGCTCGAAAAGGGCGGCCGCAGCACGGACGGCAAGACCATCCTCTACGACGGACGCACGGGCGACCAGTTCGACAACCCCGTCACCGTCGGCTACATGTACTACCTCAAGCTGCATCACCTGGTCGATGACAAGATGCATGCCCGCTCCACCGGCCCCTACAGCCTCGTGACCCAGCAGCCGCTGGGCGGCAAGGCGCAGTTCGGCGGCCAGCGCTTCGGCGAGATGGAGGTCTGGGCGCTGGAGGCCTATGGTGCGGCGAACACCCTGCAGGAGATTCTGACGGTCAAGTCCGACGACATCGTGGGCCGCGTCAAGGCCTATGAGGCCATCGTCAAGGGCAAGAACATCCCTGCCCCCGGCGTGCCGGAGTCCTTCAAGGTGCTCATCAAGGAGCTCGAATCCCTCTGCCTGGACGTCAAGGTGCTTGACGGCGACCACAACGAGATCGTCATCAAGGAGCTGGAGGACGAGGAGGAGGAATACGACCGCGGCGGCGCCTCCGAGCAGGAGAGCGGCGATCTCGCCGCGCAGGACGAGGAGAGCGCCGACGAGGGCCTTGCCGAGGGCGATGGCGACGACTTCGAGGGCGACGACGACATGTTCGACTTCGACGACGTGCCCAGCTTCGAGGATATCTCCCTGGACGATCTGGACGACGAGTGATTGTCGCCGGTATGTATGCAACAACGCCCCGCCGCGCATTCCGGCGCGGCGGCGGCATTCAGGTTATCTCTTGAACTGCAAGAAGGGAGTGTACCCCTTTGTCGGAACTGACAAATCTAGCTTCCATTCAAATCTCCATGGCTTCCCCGGAGCAGATCCGCGCCTGGTCCCACGGCGAGGTCAGCAAGCCGGAGACGATCAACTACCGCACCCTGAAGCCGGAGCGCGACGGCCTGTACTGCGAGCGCATCTTCGGACCGACCAAGGACTGGGAGTGCAACTGCGGCAAGTACAAGCGCGTGCGCAACAAGGGCATCGTCTGCGACAAGTGCGGCGTCGAGGTGACGCGCTCGAAGGTTCGCCGCGAGCGCATGGGCCACATCGAGCTGGCCGCTCCGGTTTCCCATATCTGGTATTTCAAGGGCATCCCCAGCCGGATGGGCACGCTGTTGGATATTTCGCCGCGCGCGCTTGAAAAGGTGCTCTACTTTGCCTCCTACATCGTGCTGGACCCGGGCTGCACGGCCCTGCGCGCCAACGCGGTGCTGACCGAGGCGGAATATCGCCAGCAGATCTCCGCGCCCAGCTATCAGCAGGATGTCAAGATGGGCAAGGCGCCGCTGCGCGTGGGCATGGGCGCCGAGGCCGTCAAGGAGCTGCTTGAGCGCATTGACCTGGACGCGCTGAGCCAGCAGCTGCGCACCGAGATCGCGGAGCTGACCGAAAAGGAGCGCGAGCGCGAGACCGAGGGCCAGAAGCGCGCCAAGGCGATCAAGCGCCTGGAGGTCGTCGAGGCCTTCCGCACCAGCGGCAACAAGCCGGAATGGATGATCCTGGAGGTCATTCCGGTCATGCCGCCGGATCTGCGCCCGATGGTTCAGCTCGACGGCGGCCGCTTTGCGACCTCCGACCTGAACGACCTCTACCGCCGCGTCATCAACCGCAACAACCGCCTCAAGCGCCTGCTTGAGCTCGGCGCGCCGGATATCATCGTGCGCAACGAGAAGCGCATGCTGCAGGAGGCCGTCGATGCGCTCATCGACAACGGCCGCCGCGGCCGCCCGGTCACGGGCCCCGGCAACCGCGCGCTCAAGTCGCTCTCCGACTTCCTGCGCGGCAAGCAGGGCCGCTTCCGCCAGAACCTGCTGGGCAAGCGCGTCGACTATTCCGGCCGTTCGGTCATCGTCGTCGGCCCGGAGCTCAAGCTGCATCAGTGCGGCCTGCCCAAGGGCATGGCGCTGGAGCTGTTCAAGCCGTTCGTCATGGAGCGGCTGGTGAACACCGGCATCGTTCACAACGTCAAGAGCGCCAAGAGGATGGTTGACCGCGGCGAGACCCGCGTCTGGGACATCCTTGAGAGCGTCATCAAGGAGCATCCGGTGCTGCTCAACCGCGCGCCGACGCTGCACCGCCTGGGCATTCAGGCGTTTGAGCCGATCCTGGTCGAGGGCAAGGCGATCAAGCTGCATCCGCTGGCCTGCACCGCCTTCAACGCCGACTTCGACGGCGACCAGATGGCCGTGCACGTTCCGCTGTCGATGGAGGCGCAGGCCGAGGCCCGCTTCCTGATGCTCTGCGCGAACAACATCCTCAAGCCGCAGGACGGCAAGCCGGTCATCTCCCCGTCGCAGGACATGGTCATCGGCTGCTACTACCTCTCCTGCATCCGCCCGGGCGCGAAGGGCGAGGGCCGCTGCTTCGCCAACGAGGACGAGGCCATGATGGCCTACCTCACCGGCCAGCTCGATCTTCAGGCGAAGATCACCGTGCGCATCGCGCGCGACTGGGACGGCGAGGTGGACGAGGCGTATCTGCGCGAGCACAACATCACCGGCGGCAACGGCGGCAGCACCTACTACAAGCGCATCGAGACGAGCCTGGGCCGCCTGATCCTCAACGACAACGTGCCCCAGGACATGGGCTTCAAGCCGCGCGCCACGCTCGACGACATGTTCGCGCTGGAGATCGACACCAAGGTCGGCAAAAAGGAACTGGGCAAGATCGTCGACATGTGCTTCCGCGCCCACGGCGTCTCCGAGACTGCGAAAGTGCTCGACAACGTCAAGGCGATGGGCTACAAGTATTCGACCATCGGCGCGGTCACCGTCGCCGTGGCGGACGTCATCGTGCCGCCGGAGAAGAAGCCCATTCTGGAGGACGCCGAGGCGCGCGTGCGCAAGATCGAAAAGCTCTTCAAGAAGGGCCTTCTCACCGACGAGGAGCGCTATACCCGCGTCGTCGACGTCTGGAGCAAGACGACCGAGGAGATCAAGGGCAAGATCATGAATCACATGGACGAGTTCAACCCGATCCGTATGATGACCGATTCCGGCGCCCGCGGCTCCATCTCCCAGGTTTCCCAGCTCGCCGGCATGCGCGGCATGATGGCGTCCCCGACGGGCCGCCCGCTCGAAATGCCGGTTAAGGCGAACTTCCGCGAGGGCCTCACGGTTCTTGAATTCTTCCAGTCCTCCCACGGCAGCCGCAAGGCGCTGTCCGATACGGCGCTGCGCACGGCGGACTCGGGCTACCTGACCCGCCGTCTGGTCGACGTCTCCCAGGAGGTTATCGTCCGCGAGCGCGACTGCTTCGCCTCCCGCCACGAGAAGATTCGCGGCATCACCGTGACCGCGATCGGCTCCGAGCGCGACCCGATCGAGAAGCTCATCGACCGCATCGTCGGCCGTGTCGCGGCCGAGGACGTCGTCAACCCGCTGACCGGCGAGGTGATCGTCCCCTGCAACGAGATGATCAGCTACGACAAGGGCAACGAGATCGTCGCCTGCGGCATCAAGGCGGTGCAGATCCGCTCTGTGCTGACCTGCCGCAACGAGACCGGCGTCTGCGTCAAGTGCTACGGCCAGGATCTGGCGCATGGCGGCTATGTCAACATCGGCGAGGCCGTCGGCATCGTCGCGGCGCAGGCCATCGGCGAGCCGGGCACGCAGCTGACGATGCGTACCTTCCACACCGGCGGCGTTGCCTCCGAGAAGGACATCACGCAGGGTCTTCCGCGCGTTGAGGAGCTCTTTGAGGCGCGCAAGCCCAAGCGCGAGGCCATGCTGGCGGAGATCTCCGGCACCATCGGCATCGGCGAGAGCAAGAAGAAGCGCGAGCTGCTCATCACCAGCGACGATGGCACGGTCAAGGCGTATCCCATTGCCTACGGCAGCCGCCTCAAGGTCAAGGAGGGCGACCGCGTGACCGCGGGCGACGAGCTGACCGAGGGCCAGATCAACCCGCACGATCTGCTGCGCATCCTCGGCGTCAAGGCCGTTCAGGAGCACCTGCTCAAGGAGGTTCTGATGGTCTACCGCCTGCAGGGCGTCGGCATCGGCGACAAGCACATCGAGGTCATCGTCCATCAGATGCTGCGCAAGGTTCGCATCGAGGACGCGGGCGATACGAGCATGCTTCCCGGCTCGATGGTGGACATCTTCCACTTCGAGAAGGAGAACGAGAAGACCATCGCCAACGGCGGGCGCCCGGCTGTCGCCAAGCGCATCCTGCTGGGCATCACGAAGGCCGCGCTGGCGACCGAGTCCTTCCTCTCCGCCGCCTCCTTCCAGGAGACGACCCGCGTGCTGACCGAGGCTGCGATCAAGGGCAAGGAGGATCCGCTCGTCGGCCTCAAGGAGAATGTCATCATCGGCAAGCTCATCCCGGCCGGCACCGGCATGCCGCGCTACAAGGACGTCGAGATCAAGGAGACGTACTGAGCGCAGGGGCGAAGGCCCGGAATCATCTGAATCCATACAACTGAATCCATACAACAAACGGGCCGCCCGGAGGACGTGGTTTCCTCCGGGCGGCCCGCTTTTTGGTTTTATTCGTCCCTGTGGAAACGGATCTCCGAGGGATCGTTGTTCGGATTGTCCTTGCCGACATTGCCCTGCGGCTTGAGCGTGTGAATGGCGTAGAGCTGGGAGAGCGAGCGCGCCTCGCCCTCGTTTTCCGGCACCTGCTGCATCAGCCCGGTGCATTCAGTGGCGCTTTGCACGTTGCGGCGCGTGTGGAAGGATTCGTCCGCGGTTTCCTGACGCGCGGGCGGATTCCATTGCCATGCAGCGGATGTATGGCGTTGTCCCTGTCTGCTCATTGCGTGGCCTCCCATCTGGTCTTCTCCTTTATAGAATGCCGGAGGCGACGCGTTTGACACAGGAAAAAGATTCCATGAAAACATTATGGTGCGCTCAGCAGCGCGGCGAGCTCGGGCGGCAGCGGCTCGTGCAGCTCGATGCGCGCGCCCGTGATGGGCTGTGTGCAGCAAAGGTGCGCGCTGTGCAGCGCGAAGCGGCCGGGGAGCGCGCGCTGCGCCTGCCCGTAGAGATAGTCCCCGACGATCGGGCAGCCGATGGAGGCGAGATGGACGCGGATCTGATGCGTGCGCCCCGTCTCAAGGCGCAGGCGCAGGAGCGCGCGGCCGTTTTGAACCGACTCGACGCGGTAATGCGTCACAGCCCGGCGGCCGGAGGGATCGACGCAGCGCCGCGCGCCCGCACCCAGACGCGCGATGGGCGCGTCGATGACGCCGCTGTCCTGCGCGGGGACGCCCTGCGTGACGGCGAGGTATTCGCGCAGGAAGGCGTCGCTGTGCAGCTGGGCGGTCAGCAGGCGCTGAGCGTGCGCGTGGCGCGCGACGACGAGCAGGCCGCTGGTGCCCTTGTCGAGCCGGTTGACAGGGTGATAGTGAAAGGTCTGCGCATCCGCGCCCAGCAGCGCGATGAGCTGCTCGCGAAGCGTCCCCGTGCGGATATGGGCGCTGGGCAGCGTCGCCAGCGGCGCGCCCTTGGCGGCGACCAGCATGTCCTCGTCGAGATAGCGGATGAAGGAGGGCGGGAGCGCTTCCTCGCCAGGAGCGGCCGCATCGCAAGCGGCGGTTTCATCGCCAGGGAGGATTTCATCGCTGGGGAGCAGCAGCGTGACCACGTCGCCCGCGTGGAGGATGCGGCTGGCGCGCGCAGGCTCGCCGTTGACCCGCACGCCGCCCTGCACCTTCAGCCGCCTGAAGGCATGCGCGCCGAGCTGAAAGCGCCGCGGCACGACGGAGCGGATGGCGCGCCCCTCGTCCGCGGGCGTGACGGTGTAGGTGAGCATGCGCATGATCAAACCCTCCGCATCAGAAAGTGAGCCCATTATACCACAGCGTGGGGTCAGTTGACAAAGCCCGGGCGGAAAGCTACAATGAAGGTCAGCAATGAAATCGAAATGATGGGGAAAAGAGGCGCAAGCATGGAGGCATACGCGGCGTTTGAGGCGCGGCAGGCGGACATCCGGGAGCGGCTTTTGGCGGCGAAGGACCCCGCCGGGGCGGTTACTGCGGCGACGATGGCGATGGAGCAGATCGCGGCGGAGCTGGCGCAGGACGAGGGCGACGAGACGGCGCGCCAGCGTCAGCAGGCCGTGCTGGCGGCGCTGCGGCATGCGCCAATGCTGCTGCGCGCCCCGCAGGCACAGGGGCGGCTCGTCCTTGACGGCGCGCAGGAGAAGGGCGGCGGCGTTAGAAAGGGTCTGCTGGCGGCGGGCGCGCTGCTGCTTGGCGCATTGGCGCTCTTTGAGCTCATCGACGGGCGGCCGCTCTTTGCGGCGCTTCAAATCGCGGGCGCGGCGCTGCTGGCGCTGGGCGGTGCAAAGGCCCCGCAGGCGCAGAGCGCGCGGGCGGAGGCGACGCTCACCGTCGACGCGGACGCGCTGCTGCGCGCGCTGGGCGAGCTGTGCCGCGCGGCAGACCTCTGTGTGAGCGATCTGACGCTGCTGGAGCGCGACGGCGCGGCGGCGCGCCTGAGCGGGGAGGCGGACGAGGCGATGCTCGACCTGCTCGTTTCGCTCCTGGAGGCGCGCGCGACAGGGCGCGCGGATGTCGCGCTGCGCAGCCTCGATCAGGCGGAGACATATCTCAGGCGGCTGGGCGTCACGCCGGTGTGGTTTGAGCGCGGGAACGCGGAGAACGCGCGGATGTTCGATCTGCTGCCCACGCTCAGCGGCGAGCGGACGATTCGCCCCGCACTGATGAAGGATGGCAGACTGATCCGGCGTGGCGTGGCGGCCTGCGCGGTGGCCGTGCAGGCGCGCTGAAGGAGGGGACGACGATGAAGATTCTCGGCTTTGATCTGGGCGACGGCGAGAGCGCGGTCGCCGTGCTCGACGCGGATTCGACGGTCGAGCCGCGCATGCTCCCGCTCCTGGGCCGCACGAGCCTGCTCTCGGCGGTTGGCACGCGCGAGGGGCGCATCGTCGTGGGCGAGGAGGCGAGCGTCCTGGCGGGCGCGCAGGACGCGCAGGTGCGCTTCAAGTCGCGCTACCTGACCGACCCGCAGGCGCATGCCGCCGTGCGCGCGTTTGCGCAGGGCGTGATGGCGGCGCTGATGCGGGAGGAGCCTGCGCTGATGGCGGAGGTCTCGCGCACGGTCGTGGGCTGCCCGGCGGGCTGGGGCGAGGGCAGGCGGCAGCAGTATGCCGCGCTGATGGAGTCGGCGGGCTTTCCGAATGTGAGCGTCGTGCCGGAGCCGCGCGCAGCCTTTCTTTACGCGCGCCACGCGCGCGGGCTGCGCATTGATCCCGCGCTGATGCGCCGCAGCGCCGTCGTCATCGACATCGGCAGCTCGACGACGGACTTCGCGTATATCGTCGACGGGCATCAGCAGAACCTCTCGCTCTTTGGCGACACGAACCTGGGCGGCGGCGTGCTCGACGAGCTGATCCTTGCGCGCTGTGTCAAGGCCTCGCCGGACAGGGCAGGGCTTGAGCGCGTGCTGGCGCAGAGCCCGGCCTGGAGAAGCTACTGCGAGCTGGAGGCGCGCAGGCTCAAGGAGCGCTACTTCCTTGACGAGGAGAAATGGCAGGAGACCGCGCTGCGCGCGCCGGTCGTCGTCTGCTACGACGAGACGCTGATGCTCGAGCTTGCCCTCGACGCCCGGGCGATGGAGGAGATCATCCGCACACCGGCGGCGGCGCTGGGCGGGCGCAGCTTTGTGACCTGCCTGCGCGACGCGCTGAACGCGGCGAAGACGGTCAGCCGGGCATGCCCGCCGCAGGCCGTCATTCTGACGGGCGGCGCGTCGCGGATGGCCTTCTTCCGGGAGGCCTGCCGGGAGGCGTTTGACGGCAGCCTGATTGTGCTCTGCCCGGAGCCGGAATGCTCCATCGCGCGCGGGCTTGCCTATGCCGGGCGGGTCGACGAGCATCTGGCGCTGTTTCGGCGGGAGGTCGCCTCCCTCGCGCGGGGCGACAGGCTCAGCGCCGCCGTCAGCGCGAGCATCCACGAGCTCTACCAGCCGCTGGCCGCCGCGCTCTTTGAGACGGCGAAGGAGAGTGCGCTCGATGCCGTCGCGCTCTGGAGAAAGGGCGGCGTGGCGACGATCGACGAGCTGGAGCGGGTGATCGCCGCGCGCATGGAGCAGGAGGCCGGCGGGGAGGCCGTGCGCGCGCGCATGGAGGAGCCGCTGCGCGCCTGGACGGACGCGCTCCTGCGCGCGTTGGAGGGCGAGCTGACGGGGCTTTGCCTGCGCTGCGGCGTGCCGCCGGAGCAGATGAGCCTGAGCGGCGCGCGGCTGGACGCGGGCGTCGGCGGCATCAGCCTGTCGATGACGGACGCGATGGGCATGGACGTGCTCTCCGGGCTGCTGGGCGTCGTGCTGGCGGCGACGGGCGCGAGCGTCTGCGGCGGAGGCGGCGTCGCGCTCATCAGCGCGGGGCCTCTGGGCATGATCGCGGGCGCGGCTGCGGGCGTGCTGCTGGCCGTGCTCGGCAAATCGGGCATGGAGAGGATGCTGCGCCGCGCAAGGCTGCCCGTGCTCCTTCGCCAAGTCGTTCTGCCCGCTGCCGTGGCACAGGGCATCGACCGCCAGCGCCCGGCCATCGAGCGGGAGATCATCCGCGCGCTGGCTGATCCGGCAAACGGCTTTGCCGCGCGGCTGTGCCAGAGCCTTTCCGGGACGCTCGGCGGGCAGCTGGAGGAGATGGCGCGCAAGGCCGAAATGTCGATCTCTGCCTGAAATTGCAAAAAACGATCGGGGAAAGCATGTGCAATCTGACGAAACTATGATATAATAGAATCAGATATGAATCTTGCAGGAGGGATATTATGGAATTTCATGTCTACGAAAGCGCCAGGGCGGCCTGCGAGGCGGCGGGTGTTCTGATCGCCGCCCAAGTGACCCGCAAGGGCGACAGCGTGCTGGGCCTTGCCACCGGTTCCACCCCGATCCCCGCGTATGAGATGCTTGTGCAGTGGTATGAGCGCGGCGTCATCGACTTTGACCGCGTCCGCACGTTCAACCTTGACGAATATGTCGGCATCGACCACAAGAATCCGCTGAGCTACCATGCCTTCATGCAGGAGCATCTGTTCAGCAAGGTCAACCTGCGCCCGGAGAACACGCATCTGCCCAGCGGCCATTCGGCCGAGGCGGGCCTGAGGTATGACCGCGCGATTCACGAGGCAGGCGGCATCGACATCCAGCTGCTGGGCATCGGCCGCAACGGCCATATCGGCTTCAACGAGCCGGCAAAGGACTTCACCTTTGGCACCCACGTCGTCACGCTGACGCAGGACACCATCGAGGCGAACGCCCGCTTCTTCAAGAGCCCGGACGATGTGCCGCGCCAGGCAATCTCCATGGGCATCGGAAACATCATGGCGGCGAAGTGCGTCGTGCTCGTCGCGACGGGCGCGGACAAGGCCGACGCCGTCTATAAGACGCTCTGCGGCCCGATCACCCCGCAGGTTCCGGCTTCCATCCTCCAGCTGCACCCCTGCTGCGTGATTCTGGCGGATCACGAGGCGGGCGCGCTGGTCGAGCGCGAGAGCAGATGACGCGCGCCCCGCGGGGCGCAGCGGCTTGAGATCGGAGGCGTTTCCTTTGCTGATTCAAAACGGAACGGCGTTTGTGGACGGCAGGCTGGTTAAAGCGGACGTGCGCGTGGTGGGCGGACGCATCGCCGAGGCCGGCGCGCTGAGCGCAGGGCCGGGAGAGGACGTCCGCGACGCGTCCGGATGCTATGTGCTCCCCGGCTTTGTGGACATCCACATTCACGCCTTTGCCGGCGCGGACTGCATGCGCGGCGAGGAGAACGTGCGCAGGATGAGCTGCGCGCTGCTGGATACCGGCGTGGCGGCGTTTGTGCCCACGACGATGAGCGCCTGGCCGGGGGAGACCTACGAGGCGCTCCGCGGCATTCAGGCTGTCATGGAGAGGCCCGAGCCGCGCGGCGCGGCCGTGCTGGGCGCGCACATGGAGGCGCCCTTCCTGAGCCCCGCCTACAAGGGCGCGCAGCTGGGCGAATGCCTGCGCAGCCCGTCGGTGGAGGCCTACATGGAGATGGTTCGGGGGCTTTCCTGCGTAAAAATGATGACGCTGGCGCCGGAGCTGCCGGGCGCGCTCAACCTGATCGCCTACCTCAAGGGGCTGGGCGTCGTGACCTGCGCGGCGCATTCCGGCGCGACGGCCGCGGACATCCATGAGGCGGCGAATGCCGGCCTGACGCAGATCACGCATCTGTTCAACGCGCAGACGCCGCTGCACCACCGCGAGCCGGGCGTGCCGGGCGCGGGCCTGGCGGACGAGCGCATCCTCGTGCAGGTCATCGCGGACGGCATCCATTTGCATCCGGACGTGCTGCGCATCGCGGCGCTTTGCAAGGGCGCAAAGGGCATGGCGCTGATCTCCGACTCGATGGAGGCGGCGGGCCTGCCGGATGGGCAGTACGACCTGGGCGGACAGGCGGTCTTCGTCAAAGACGGCGCGGCGCGGCTGCAAAACGGCGTGCTGGCCGGATCGACGCTCAAGCTGCATCAGGCCGTGCGCAACATGATCACGCTGGCGCGCATCCCGCCGGAGACGGTCATTCCGATGGCGACGAGCACGCCCGCCGACTCGATCGGCGCGAAGGGCTACGGGCGCATCGAGCCCGGCGCCGCCGGCGTGCTGGCGCTGATGGACGCGGGATGGAACCTCTGCGGCGTTGTGGGATAAAAGAGAAATGAGGGAGGAAACCGCCTGCATGCGGCTTCCTCCCTTTGCCATGCTTGACGCGCGGGGCAAAATCCTGTATGATACGGGGCAGACAGACTGCATGAACGGGGAAAGAGGAGAGACAGCATGGATCACGCACAGATCGAGCGCATCAACGAGCTGGCGCGCAAGAAGAAGACCGTCGGCCTGACGGCGCAGGAGCTGGAGGAGCAGGCCGCGCTGCGCGCGCAATACCTGAAGGAATTCCGCGCCAACATGGAGGATACGCTCAGCCGCGTGCGCGTGGAGCAGGCGGACGGCACCTACAAGCCGCTCGTCAAAAAGGACAAAAAGAACTGACAGAGCAAGATGCTCGCCCGGGACAGACTGCGCCCGGGCGATTGTCCGATCATGGCGATTGCGGATCGCTGTGGGCGGCCTTCCACGCCTTGATTTCCTCCAGACGCGCCTTGAATTTGGCCTCAAGCCCCTGGGTGGTCGGCTCGTAGTAGACACGGCCGCGCAGCGAGTCGGGCAGGCACTGCATGCTGGTCAGCTTTTCCTGCGCGTCATGCGCGTATTGATAGCCCTCGCCGTAGTGCAGCTGGGTCATGAGCCTGGTCGGCGCGTTGCGGATGACGAGCGGGACGGGCTCGGCCATGCGGCTCTGCGCGTCTGATTTCGCCTGCTCATAGGCCGTGTAGAGCGCGTTCGACTTGGGCGCGAGGGCCATGTAGACGACCGCCTGCGTCAGATGCACCGTGCATTCGGGCATGCCCAGAAAGTGGCAGGCCTGATAGGCGGCGACGGCGATCTCCAGCGCGCGGGGATCGGCCAGGCCGACGTCCTCGCTGGCGAAGCGGATGACGCGCCGGGCGACGTAGAGCGGATCCTCCCCGGCCTCGAGCATGCGCGCCAGCCAGTAAACCGCCGCGTCCGGGTCGGAATTGCGCATGGATTTGTGCAGCGCGGAGATCAGGTTGTAATGCTCCTCACCCTGCTTGTCATACAGCAGGGTCTTTTTGGAGATGCACTGCTCGAGCGTCTCGCGGGTGACGCGGGTCATGCCGCCCTCCTCGGGCGCGTTGAGCACGGCCATCTCGAGCGTGGAGAGCGCGCTGCGGGCGTCGCCATTTGCGAAGACCGCGATCGCGCGCAGCAGCTCCGGCGGACAGTCGACCTTTTGGCTGCCGAAGCCGCGCGGATCCGTCAGCGCGCGGGCGAGCAGGCTGGTCAGGTCCTCCTCGCTCAGGGCCTGCAGGACGAAGACCTTGCAGCGGGAGAGCAGCGCGCCGTTGACCTCGAAGGAGGGGTTTTCCGTCGTCGCGCCGATGAGGATGATGCTCCCCTTTTCCACGAAGGGCAAAAAGGCATCCTGCTGCGCCTTGTTGAAGCGATGAATCTCGTCGACGAAGACGATCGTCCGCTCGCCGAAGACCCGGGCGCGCTCGGCCTTCTCCATGACCGCGCGGATCTCCCGGATGCCGCTGGTGACGGCGGAAAAATCGACAAAGGCGGCTTTGGTGCGCCCCGCGATGATGCGCGCGAGCGTCGTCTTCCCGACGCCCGGCGGGCCCCAGAAGATCATCGAGCTGATTTGGTCGCTCTCGATCAGGCGGCGAAGCACCTTCCCCGGGCCGAGCAGATGCTGCTGGCCGGCAAATTCGTCGAGCGTGCGCGGGCGCAGACGCGCCGCGAGCGGCTCCGCGGCGGAGGCGTCAAAGAGCGTGGTCTGTTCCATCGTCATTCCTCCCTCTATGCCCTGATTATAGTACAGACCGGGCGGGAAAGCAAACGGAGGACTGGCGTTGGGCGGGGCAATGTGGTATACTGGTTTCGGCAAAATTCGCAAAAACGGGCAGCGGAGGGAAGAAATGGGAGCGCCCGTTCGTCGAATGGACAGAGGAAACCGGCGTGCTGCATCTCCGGCGAAGGGATGCAAATGCCGTTGTTCTGCGCCCGGGGCCGGGCCTTGGGAGAAAGATTTCCATAACAAAAGTGGGGGATCACGATGAAGGGCATCAAGAGAAAGGCGCTGGCGGCCGCGCTGCTGCTGGCGGCTTTGTTGCCGGCGATGGCGCTGGCCGATCAGTTTGCCGTTGTCACGGGCGGCAGGCTCAACCTGCGCGAATACGCGAGCACGAGCAGCCGCAGCCTGGGAAAATACGCCTCCGGCACCTGGGTGCGGCTCCTGGAGAGCTCGGACGCGGGCTTCTGGCGCGTCAAAACGCTGGATGGCAGGACGGGCTACATGGCCGAGCGCTACCTGACGCTGGCCGGGACGGCCAACCAGGGAACCGTCAAATACGCCAACGGCGGCTATGTGAACCTGCGCAGCGGCCCGTCGCTGGAGACCAGCGTCATCATGCGCGTGACCTGCGGCACGAGCGTCTACATCGTCGACAGCAGCTACGAGTGGAATTATATCTATGTGATGATGAACGGCACGCCGGTCTACGGCTATATGCACGACTCCTTCATCAGCTCCTCGCAGACGAGCGCGACCGTGACGACGAGAAACGGCGGGCGCGTCAACGTGCGCAGCGGCCCGTCCTCCTCCTTTGGGAGCGTCGGCACGCTGGCCTCGGGCACGAAGGTCTCCGTGCTGCTCAAGGGCAGCGGCTGGTATCAGATCTCGGCGAACGGCCTGACGGGCTTCATGTCCACCTCCTATCTCTCCGGCACGGGCAGCACGGTCGGCAGCAACACGGGCTCCGGCGCGACGGCCTCGCAGACGGCCTACGTCAACAACCCGAAGAGCACGCAGGTGCTCAACCTGCGCGAGACGCCCTCGCAGAGCGCGCGCTCCATCGGCCAATACCGCAACGGCACGCAGGTCAAGGTCGTCGGCTACGGCGCGACCTGGTGCGAGGTCTATGTCGGCACGAAGCACGGCTACATGATGACGCGCTACCTGAGCTTTAACGGCAGCTACCTGCCGCCCGCGAGCGCGAGCACGCCGGTCTACGTCTATGTGACGCCCACGCCGTCGCCGCTGGTTCAGGTGATCACGCCCGTGCCGGCGCAGACGCCGGTCTCCTCCGTGCCCACAGCGGGCACGAGAGGCACGCTCGCCGTGCGCGCGGGCAGCAGCGAGACGATGGTGAGCGTCTACAACGACTCGACGCTCACCTCGCTCAAGGCGAGCTATCCGCCGGCGACGCCGATGACGATTCTCAGCTACGGCGAGAGCGTCTGCATGATCCTCATCGACAGCGGCGTGGCCTATGTCTCGACCTGGAATGTGAATTATTGAATGTTTTCTGTGCTCTGAGCGGCGCGTCCTTTGCGCCGCTTTTTGCATGCCCTCCCTCCATCCGCGCATACTATGTGCCGGAGGGATGACGATGAATTTGAAACCGATCGTGCCGGCGCTTGTGGCTTTGCTGCTGTGTACGGGCTGCGCCTCGCGCGGCACGCAGGCGGACAAGCCCGCCCTGCCCCAGCCGGAAAACACGCCTGCGAAGACGCAGGGAAAGACGGCGGCGGAGCTCGTGCCGGACAGGCTTGAAAGAAACGCGCAGGGCGTGCCCGTGCTGCGCGTGTATGACACGGAAAACGGGCGCGTCGAGGCGCTTTCCGTCGAGGATTATCTGCCCGCCGTGCTCGCGGGGGAGATGGCCGGCGACTGGCCGCTGGAGGCGCTCAAGGCACAGGCGATCCTCGCGCGGACGTTTGTGCTGCAATTCGTCTCGCAGAAGGAATCGATGTACGAGGGCGCGGATATCTCCACGGACATCAAGGAAGCGCAGGCCTATGACGCATCGGGCGTCAACGAGCGCATCCGCCAGGCCGTCAGCGAGACGCGCGGCATCGTGCTCAACGCCGGCGGCGAGCTGCCCTACGCCTGGTTCCACGCGCATTCGGGCGGACTGACGGCGCGCGCCAAGGAGGGGCTTGACTACGAGAAGGAGGAGCCCGGCTACACGCAGTGCGTCAAGGGCATGGAAAACGACGAGGCGCCCGCCGAGGCGGCGAGCTGGGAGGCCGTCTTTACGGCGGAGGAGGTGCTCGCCGCAGCGCGCGACGCGGGCGGCGGCGCGATTGAAGCGCTGACGGATATCTCCATCGGCCAGCGCGGCGAATCCGGGCGCGCGACGACGCTGATGATCTCCGGCAAGGAGGTCTCCGCTCCAGCCTTCCGCATTGCCATCGGGTCGACGAAGATGCGCTCCTGTCTGATTGAGAGCCTGAAGCTCAGCGACGGCCAGGTCGTCATGAGCGGCAAGGGCTACGGCCACGGCGTAGGCATGAGCCAGTGGGGCGCCTATGCGATGGCCAGGGGCGGGAGCAGCGCGGAGGAGATCGTGACGCACTACTTCGCCGGCGTGACGCTCGACCAGGCCTGGCAGTAAAAAGGGAAACGCAAGGCATTCCCCGGCGGAAGGGAAAAACGGCCGCAGGGAATTTTTGGGTTGTACGGATCTGCTTCAAATTGCCTTCAAGCGCGCGAAGCGAAGAAGGGAGTCCGAGGGACATTTGTCCCTCGGGCAGGTGACAGGGCGGCAGCCCTATCGGACTCAAGCATAAAAAAGCAGCCTGCGATTGAGACGGGTTTGATTCTGCAAGCAGGGTTTTACTCTGTAAGTTCATCTGTAAGGCTCCGGTCTCGGGCACAAAGCAACTGGACAACCATCACTTCGTCGGAAATGCAACCGGCATCATGCCGGTTTGGCAGGCATAGCACATAAGTCCTCCGCTTTTTGGCGCTTTGGAGGGAAAATGTACTTGACTTCATCATTGACTGTGAAGTATACTATAATCGCTTTCGCATGGAACAATGCGCCGCGCAGGCGGCGCAGCCCGCAGGGGCTCACATCAATTTTCAATCTTTCATCATAAGGAGTGTGTTCACAATGGCATCGTCTGTCAGAACGTATCAGCCCAAGAAGCGCCAGCGCGCGAAGGTGCATGGCTTCCGCGCCCGCATGGCCACCAAGAACGGCCGCAAGGTCCTTGCCCGCCGCCGCGCCCGCGGCCGCGCGAAGCTGACCGTTTCCAATCCGGTCTGATGACCGGCCCGGGGGCTTGCCCCGGCGCAGGCGTCAGTCTCCGCCAATCCGGCGGAACCCGCCCTTCCTCCCAGCGTGCGGGGAAGGGCGTTCGGTCCGGCCCGGCAAAGACCGGGAGCGGGCCTTTTTCTTTAGCTTAAGGGGAGCGATTTCGTCTTGCAGAGAAGGTACAGCCTCAAAAAGAACGCGCAGTTCAAATATGTCCACCGGCGCGGCACCTCGGGCGGCTCGCATGAGCTCGTGCTGCTGTATGTGCGCGCCAATACCCTCAAGGTGGGGTTTTCCGTGGGCAAAAAGATCGGCTGCGCCGTCGAGCGCAACCGCGTCAAACGCCGCCTTCGCGCGGCGGTCGCCCCCCTGCTGCCCCGGATGAAGCAGGGGCTGTATGTCTTTATTGCCCGCCAGCCGGCTGCACAGGCTGATTTTGACAGGCTGTGCCGTTCCATGCAGAGTCTGCTGCGCAGGCAAAACCTTTTGCAGAAGGCGGAACCGCGAGAAAGGGAAGAAGGCGCGCCGCAATGATCAAGCGCCTCTTTCTCGCCATGATCAGGTTTTATCAGCGCTGCATCAGCCCGATGCACGCGCCCTGCTGCCGTTTTACGCCGACCTGCTCCCAGTACGCGCTTGAGGCGATCACCAAATACGGCGCGCTCAAGGGCGGCTATCTCGCCGTGCGGCGCATTCTGCGCTGCCATCCCTTCTACAAGGGAGACCCCTATGACCCCGTACCCTGACCCTAGCGCCGGGTGCGCGGGCGGCTGATCGGAATCCGCCGCGAGGGCGGATGAAACAAGAGCATTCCCAAAACGAATAAGGAGGACGCCGGGTCCATGAGTTTTCTCAATTCGCTGCTGCTGACCATCATGAGGGCGCTGCATTCGTTCATCAACAATTACGCGCTGACGATCATCGTCTTCACCATCCTCATCAAGCTGGTGGTCATGCCGCTCAACCTGAAGAGCCGCCGCTCGACCATGCGCATGGCGAGCGTTCAGCCCAAGATGCAGGCGCTCCAGGAAAAGTACAAGGACGACCAGGAAAAGCTCAACCAGAAGCTCCAGGAGCTCTACCGCAAGGAGGGCGTCAGCCCGATGGGCGGCTGTCTGCCGATGATCATCTCGATGGTCATTCTGTTTGCGATGTTCTATGCGCTGCGCACGTTCGCCAATGAGCAGCTCGTCACGCAGTTCCTCACCTTCTACCATCATCCGGATATGGACCCGCGCACGCTGACGGATTCCTTCTTCTGGATCCGCAACCTCTGGATGCCGGACAGCCCGTTCGCCACGTTCTTGCCGGACGTCTCCTCGCTCCAGCTTGTGGATTATCAGGTCTGGAACGACGTGAGCGCGAGGCTCGCCGCCGCCGGCACGATTCCGGAGGCGCTCTCCTTCGCCGACCGCAACGCGATGATGGCCTATATCACCGACGTCGTCACCCCGTTCATCTCCTCCGAGGCCTACGCGCCGTATATCGCGCCCGTCACCGGCCTGGGCAACCTGAGCCTGCTTGGCCTGTTCCGCTTCTCCATCTACAAGGAGGGCAACGGCTGGTTCATCCTGCCGATCCTCTCCGTCGTCTCCCAGATCTTCATGCAGAAGCTGACGATGAAGGCCCAGCCGATGGACCCCTCTCAGGCCGGCTCCCAGAAGACCATGCTCTGGGTGATGACCTTCATGTCCCTTTACTTCTGCGCCAGCTACAACTCCGCGTTCGCGCTTTACTGGGTCGCTTCCAACATTTACGCCATCGCCGAGCAGATCGGCTTCAACAGGTATTTTGAACTGCAGGATCGCAAGGCCGCCAAAGCAGAGGAGGTTGGCATCTGATGAGGAGCCAGGAATTCACCGGAAAAACCACGCAGGAAGCCATTGACGCCGGCCTCGCCGCGCTGGGCGTCACCATCGCGGACGTCCATGTGGACGTGCTGCAGGAGGGCGCGAAGGGCCTCTTCGGGCTCTTTGGCAGCAAGCCCGCGCGCGTCCGCCTGACTGTCATGGAGGACGAGCGCGAGGACGACCACGGCCTGAGCGACCTGCTGGGCAGCTTCAGCCTGGGCGACACGCAGCCGCGCAAGAAGCCGCAGCAGCGCCCCGCGCCGAAGGCTGAGGTCAAGCCCGCGCCGAAGGCGGAGGTCAAGCCCGCGCCCAAGGCGGAGGCGAAGCCCGAGCCGAAGGCGGAAACGCAGAGCGCGCCCAAGGCAGAGATCAAGCCCGCGCCCAAGACGGAGACGAAGAGCGCGCCCAAGGCCGAGGCAAAGCCCGCGCCCGAGGCGGAGGCACAGCCCGCCGCCGAGCCGGCAGCGCAGGCGACCGCCGCGCCCAAGCCCAGAAATCCGCGCCCGCCGCGCCCGCCCAAGCCGCGCGCGCCCAAGGCGGAGGCGCAGCCCCGGGAGGCCGCCGAGACACTCGAGCAGGCCATCGAGGAGCGCGAGAGCGCGCCGGTGATCCCGGCGCAGCCGTTTGAGCCGACGGAGCCGCCTGTCATGCATGACGAGAGCACGCCTGCGGGCCGTGCGCAGCGCTTCCTGATGGATGTTACCGCGCGCATGGGCGTCAAGGTCGACGTCTACGTCGACGCGAGCCGGGAGGACAGCCTCTACATCCACATGATCGGCGACACGCTCGGCATCCTCATCGGCCGCCGCGGCGAGACGCTCGACGCGCTGCAGTACCTGACGAGCCTGCAGGTCAACAAGGGCCGCGAGGGCTATATCCGCGTGACGCTGGATACCGAGAACTACCGCGCCAAGCGCGAGGACAGCCTGCGCCGTCTCGCGCAACGCATGGCCAACCGCGCGCAGAAGACCGGCCGCAGCGTCGTGCTTGAGCCGATGAACCCCTACGAGCGCCGTGTACTGCATACTGCGCTGCAGAATCATCCGGCTGTAACGACCCATTCCGAGGGCGAGGAGCCGAACCGCCGCGTGGTCATCATGCTGCGCAGTCAGCCCGAACGCGCCGCGCAGGGCGGCAAGATCGCCGCAGAGGGCAAGGGCGACAAGCCCGCCGGCGCGCGCAAGAGCAGGAGCCGCCGCGGCAGAAGGCGCGGCCCCGCTGCCGGGACGGCCGCACAGGCTCAGGAAGCCCTGAACGCGCCGCAGGAGACCGCGCCGCAGCAGGCCGCGCCGCAGCCGGCGGGTGAAGAGGCCTGAGCCTTCCCCGTCCGGGGAGCCAGATGCAGCAATCCGGGGCAGGGAGCTTGGGCGCTCCCTGCCCCGCTTTTATCCCTGTCCGCCGGAGGAGAAAGGATCCCAAATGATGGAACGAATGGAGCGCCGGATCCGGGCCGTTTTTCTGAGCCTGGCTTCCAACGTCGGCCTCTACGCCCTGGCCGCCTTCCTGTTTATGGGCGTGCTGATCACGAGCCCCCTGCGCTGGGTTCAGGATCAGGTGGAAAACTATTTCAGCTTTATCCTCATCCCCTGGGGCATGGGGCTGTGTCTGCTTCGGCTCATTCGCCGCCAGCAGCGTCCCGGGCCTGCGGGGACGGATATCCGCGCGCTGTTCGCGCTGCTTGTGTGGATCGTCGTGCCGTTTGCCTACCGCTTCGGCCTGGTATACAACAACATCAACAGCTGGTGCGGCTACGCAATCGTCTTCTTTGGCATTTACGCGCTGCTGCGGGAGGATACGCCCGAGCGGCGAGGCCGCATGCTCGACTGGGCCAGCGGCGCCTTTTGCGTGTTCTCGCTGCTCTATGGCGCCGCGCTGCTCTACTGCGCCGTCACCGTGCAGACCTTCGCCGCCGACCAGGGCGATTACGGCTTCGGCTTTTACAAGAACATGTTCCTCTGCGGCGGCATCCACTACAACACGACGGCGATGGTCGCTCTCTCCGCGCTGTTCATGGCCCTCTCCGGCGCGGCGCGCAGAAGGCATGCGCCCGCGAAGCTCGTGCATCTGCTTGCCGCGCTGATGATGGCGGCCGTCGTCGTGCTCACGCAGAGCCGCACGGCGCGCTACGCGATGATCGCCGCGCTCTCTGCGGGCGCGCTGAGCGTCGCGGCAGGCCGCATTCGCGCCCGACTGCCAATGCGCCTGCTCGGCGGGCTGCTCGCCGCCGCGCTGACAGCCGTCATCTGCTACGCGGGCACGTCGCTGCTCAGCGACGCGGCGCTTGAGCACTACATGCGCGTGGAGAACGCGCGCGCGGGCGTGGCCATGGAGCAGCCGAAGGAGAGCCGCCCGGCGCTTGTGGCCGTGGCCGCGGCCGAGGAGGGGGGCGCGCAGGCGGCGCAGCCCACGCCCGAAGCGCAGCCCACGCCTGAGGCGACACCGCTCGAGCTCACCGCGCGCAAGGCGACGGATACCTCCTTCAACGGGCGCGTGACGATCTGGAAGAGCCTTTTCGCCTTCTGGAGGGAGAATCCCAAGGTGATGCTCATCGGCAACGGTGTGGGCCGCACGGGCAGCATGATCGTCGACGGCACGTTTGCGCAGTATCTGGGCAGCATCACGATGCACAACACCTATCTCCAGTTTATCGCAGATTTCGGCCTCATTGGCTTTGGGCTGCTGTGCGTGTTCTTCCTGACGATCCTTGTGCCCTGCCTGCGCGCGTTCTTTGACGCGGGCCGGCGTCCTGACGGCCGGCTGTCGATGGGCATGGCCGTCGTCGCCATCCTCATCACGGGCCTGATGGAGAGCGCGCCGCTGGGCGAGCTGACGTCGATGAACGTCGTGCTCTTCTTCGCGCTGGGCATCCTCGCCGCGCCGCAGGAGGAAGAGGCGCCCGCCTTGTAAAAGAGACGGGCTTTGTGGTATAATTCCCTTATCATGAATTTCGCACGTTGTAACTCCGAAGGGAGGATTTTGAATGAACCATCCGACGCTTGCGCCGCTGTGCGCGGCCCTGCTGTGCGCGGCGCTGGCGATGCCTGCGGGCGCGCTGGCCCAGCAGACGACCTATGTCTTCCCCTATGAGGGCTTCCGCTACACGCAGCAGGAGGATGAGACCGTCCTCACCCAGACCAACCTGGACGATCACGCGGACCTGCTCGCCTCGCTGGGCACGACGAAGGAGGCCGTGCTGGCGAGCTACATTGCCTCCGGCATCGTGATGGAGGTCATCCCCGAGGACGGCGGACAGATCGCCGTCAGCGTCGTGAGCGCAGGCGCGTTTGCCGACGTGCAGGACATGGCCGAGCTGAGCGACGAGCGCCTCTCCGCCTTCGCGGCGCAGTTTGAGAACAGCGGGCTGTATGAAACCTGCGCGCTGACGCAGACGGAGCCCGTTTGCGTGCGCATGACCTCCTCGGCGATGGTCGCCTCGATGCCCGTGTATACGCTGCGCTACGCGACGCTGCACCTGGGTCAGCTCTACCTGCTGACGCAGACGGTCGTCGGACGCGCGCCCGACGAGGGCGATGACGCGCGTGTCGCGCAGGTGCTGGGCGGCATGAAGCTGCTGCAGTCCCGCACGGAGCCGACGCCCGAGCCGACGCTCGCGCCCACCCCGACGCCTGAGCCGACGCCCGAGCCGACGCCCGGCGTCGCGCAGGTGATCGCCTCGGAGGGCGAACTGACGGTCGAGGGTGTGCCGGCCTACACGAACAGCGCCTCGCTGACCCTCACCGGCAAGACCGCGGCCTCCGTCGAGGTTCGCGCCGCCGTGGACGGCGCGATGCTTGGACGCACGACCTCCCGCAAGGACGGCACCTTCTCGCTGACCGTTTCCCTGCCCGAGGCGGGCGACCTCGTGCTCGCCGTGATGACGGATGATGCCGAGCAAATGCTTGCCCTGCGCTACGAGATGCCGTCCGTGCCGCTGACGGTCACGGATCCCGCCGAGCCGGTCTTCACGGGCGATACCGTGACGATCAAGGGCGTCACCGCGCCCGAGGCGACGGTCTACCTCAAGGGCACGGGCGTGAGCACCAACGTCAAGGCGAACAAGAACGGCGTATACAGCATTCGCGTCAACTTCAAGGACGCGGGCACGCAGACCTTCAGCCTCCGCGCGGCGCTCAAGGGCTATCAGGAGACCGAGACGACCGTGACGCTGACGCGCGAGCTGACCGACCGCGAGCGTCTGACCGCGTTCCGCGTCAAGATGATCGACTTTGACTACGCGAGCATCCTCAAGGACCCCGCCCGCTTCGAGGGCAAACAGTTCAAGATTCGCGGCAAGGTCATGGAGTTCACCGATTATGACGGCAGCCCCTGCGCGCTCGTCTGCGCAAACAACGCCTCCGCCGGCGTCTGGTACGACCCGATCTGGGTCGTGCTCGATGGCACGGAGGAGATCGCCGAGGAGAGCATCCTGACCTTCTACATCATCTCGGAGGGGACGACCCTCCCGGCAGACGGCCGCTATACCGAGGAGGGGAAGGAGATCGAGGCGCCCGTCGCCCGCGCCTTCCTCGTCACGGAGGCCAAATAAGCCCTTTTTGCAAAGCAGCCCCCGGAGCATGAAGCGCTCCGGGGGCTCTTGCTGTTTTGCAGACGGTATTTATCGAAAATCGATAAAAATTCATTGACAAACGATCTGCAACATGGTATCATTCTCCCGAGGTGAGAGAAAATGAAGCATGAACGCAGATTCCTGACGGCACAGACGGTCTTCCCCGTGCTGCGTGCGGCGACGGTGGTTTCCGGCCTCCTGGGCACGGCGCTGGCCCTCTTTCTGGCGGCCATCGGCATCGACGTGCTGAGGGCGGGCCTGGAGGAGAATATCCCCTGCTGGACAGCGGCCTCCATCGTTGGGCTGGCGGCAGTCGCCGCCGTGAGCGTCTGCGCCTATGCGGCGCTGACGATCTTCTTGCGGCTGTGCGGCCGACTGGCACGGGGCAGCGCGTTCACGGCGCAGAACGTCGCGGCGATGCGGCGCATCGCGCGCTGCTTCCTGGGAGCGGGCGCGGCGCTGACCATCACCGTCGCAGGGCTGACCGTGATCATGGGCGGGATGCTCCTGCCCATGATTTATCTGCTGCTGCTCGTGCTGATTTGCCTGGGCGCTGCGCTGCTGTGCGAGGCGCTCGGCGTGCTCACGGAGCGCGCGGCGGCGCTGCAGCAGGAGAGCGAGCTGACGATCTGAGGAGGTGGAGACGCATGATCCGGATCGATCTTGACGTGATGCTCGCCCGGCGCAAGATGAGCCTGACGGAGCTCTCCCAGCGCGTGGGCATCACCATCGCGAACCTGTCCATCCTCAAGAATGGGCGCGCCAGGGCCGTGCGGCTGGAGACGCTGGACGCCATCTGCAGGGTACTCGATTGCCAGCCGGGGGATATCCTCGTGTATGAGGAGGATGGGGTGCAGCGCTGATTGGGAGGTTTCAGGGCAGGCCGCAAAGCGGCCTACGATTGAAACAGGTTTGATTCTGCAACAAAACAAAAAAAGCCGCACCGGCTCCAAACCGGTGCGGCGCTGTATTATCGCTTCGCGCGTCGCATTCCCTCGATCAGCCGCCCCGCGCGGTTGCCCAGCAGCCTCACTGCGCAATCCGCC
Source organism: Clostridiales bacterium (assembly GCA_022787165.1). GTDB lineage: Bacteria > Bacillota > Clostridia > Christensenellales > Aristaeellaceae > Ventricola. The sequence goes on along the minus strand of JALFVL010000026.1, from coordinate 31,368 downwards.
ATAAAGCAGCAGCACTCGCCGATCTGCCCCTCGCCAAGCAGCTGGAGCGCGACATCCTGAAAGAGCGCGACGCCCTCGCCCAGCTCCCTGACGTGCTCAAAGCGCGCCTCGTAGCGCTTCATCGTCCGGCCGATGAGCAGGTTGCGCCGGAACTGCGCGCGCAGCGACAGCCTGTGCGAATGAAGGACGGCGGCCTCGCCGCAGTAGGCCAGCGCATGGCCCGCATGGAGCAGCTTTTCCGCCATAAGCATGTCCTCGTTCGTCAGCACGGGCCGGTCAAAGCCGCCGACGGCGAGCGCGGCCTCCCGCCTGTACGCGGCGCAGACGTTGGAGATCAGGAACGCGCGCACGCCGAGCGACGGGATGTCTGCTGCCGTAACGACGCGGCTTTTTGCGGGATAGCTGTGGGCGCGCACGGCCCGCTCAAAGGGCCGCGCATCCGGCCTGGCGATCTGCCGGGCGCCGACGGCCGCGACGCGCGGGTCGGCAAACGGCGCGAGCAGCTGCTCGACGAGCCTGTCGTTTACGGGCAGCGCGTCCTGCGTCATGAAGAGCACGACGTCGCCTCGAGCCTCGCGCAGCGCCCGGTCGCGCGTGCCGCCATGATCGAATTCGCCCCTCTCGATGGAGCACACGCGCACGCCCTGCACGGACGCGGCGAGCTGCGCCGTGCCATCCTCCGAGGCGGAATCGATGACGAGGATCTCCTGCGGCGGGACGGTCTGCGCCTGTATGGCCGCAAGCAGACGCGCGATTCCCGCCGCGCCGTTGCAGGTGGGGATGATCAACGAAACGCGCATGACGCGCCTCCCTCCGCCCGCGCTTCGGGCTGCTTTCTTTCCCATGTTCAATCGAGTATATCATGACGGCCTGCTTTTTTCAACCGGGCGTTTTAGTGCAATTGACAATGCGTCAAAGCAAAAACGGGCAGCTCCCGATGGGATTTTCCTTGTATATATGATCTTTTTTCCTTTTGCCCTGCTGGGGTGCAAACTCCCTGCAAAAAGTGGTTGATTATTTGTTGCTTTTTGAGAGGGGCAGGCGTATAATGATTGCAGCATTGCTCTGCGCGGGAGCATCCGCCGGGCAGATCTTTAACGCACTGGGAGGAACCATCATGCAAAAGAAAGCAGAAAAGAAGACGCTCAACGGCCTTCAGTCCATCGTGCTGCTGCTGCTGATCGTCGCATCCGTCGCGGTATGCATCCGCCTCAAGACCGGCGGCCCGATGATCGGCCTGTTCGCCAGCTGGCTGTGGGTCTACGCCTTCTGCAAAGTCCTGAAAATCGATTACAGCGCGGTCATTGCGGGCGCGTATGACGCCATCCGCGTCGTCGTGCCGACGCTCTGCCTGCTCATGGCCATCGGCGTCATGATCGGCACCTGGCTGCAAAGCGGCACCATCGCCACGATCATCGTGGGCGGCCTCAAGCTGATCAACCCGACCTGGCTGCTTCCGCTGACGCTGCTGTTCTGCGCGGCGCTGAGCCTCGTGACCGGTACGAGCTACGGCTCCGTCGGCAGCGCAGGCGTCGCCATGATGGCCATCGGCAACGCGATGGGCATCAACCCCGGCATGGTCGCCGGCGCGGTCATCTGCGGCGCGATGTTCGGCGACAAGCTCAGCCCGCTCTCCGACACGACCAACCTCGCCCCGGCTGTCGCGGGCGCGAAGCTCGGCGACCACGTCCGCTCCATGCTCTACACGACGATCCCGGCGTTTGCCGTCAGTCTGGTGCTCTTTACAATCCTGGGCATTCAGCAGACCTCGGGCGCCTATGAGATGAGCGACGTGAGCGGCTATATCGCGGCGCTCGAGGGCGAATTCTCCATCGGCTTCCTCGCGCTGATCCCGGCCGTCGTCATCATCGTGCTGCTGCTGCTGCGCGTGCCGGCAGTCGTCGCGCTCGGCCTCTCCGCCGTCTGCGCCGGCGCCGTCTCGATGCTCGTGCAGCATGTCAGCCTGGCCAACGTCATCCGCGTCGCCTACAACGGCTACACCACCGGCATCGATGTCGGCTTGCTCAAATCCATCCTCAACCGCGGCGGCATGAGCAGCATGATGCAGTACGTCGCGATCATCAGCTTTGCCGTCGGCATGGGCGGCATGCTCGACAAGCTGGGCGTGCTGGACATCATCCTGCGCGCGATCACCCGGCGCATTGGCAGCGACGGCGCGCTGATCACGGCGACACTGGTCGTTGGCTATGTCACCAGCATCATCAGCTGCTCCCAGCCGATGGCGCACGTGCTGACCGGCCGCCTGATGGCCCCGCTGTTCAAGGAGCGCGGCATCGCGCCGGAGATCCTCTCCCGCAGCCTGGAGGACGCGGGCACGCTTGCCGGCCCGATGATCCCCTGGCACGGCTACTGCGTCTACATGTCCGGCACGCTGGGCGTCGCCTGGGCGGCGTTCTTCCCGTACCTGTTCCTGCTGTATCTGACGCCTGTGTTCAGCATCTTCTACGGCTTCACCGGCATTTCCATCAAGCACGTCAAGCCGGAAGGGGAAAACGCCTGATATGGAGAAATTTGAAACGAAGCTCGTCCTGCTCGGCACGGGCACGCCCAACGCCTGCCCGAACGCCAGCGGCCCGGCCAGCGCCGTGGTCGTCGGGGACAGGGCCTATCTGGTCGATTTTGGCCCCGGCGTCGTGCGCCAGGCCTCCAAGGCCTATTTTGCGGGCATCGACGCGCTGCGCCCCGATCTGCTCTGCCACGCGTTCTGCACCCATCTGCACACGGATCATACGACCGGCTATCCCGATTTGATCTTTACGCCCTGGGTGCTCGAGCGCGCGCAGCCGCTCAAGGTCTTTGGCCCGAAGGGTATCCGCGCCATGACGGAGCACATCCTCGCCGCCTACGGGACGGACATCGACTTCCGTCTGCACGGCTTTGAGCGCGCCAACGAGGTCGGCTACCGGGTTGAGACGACGGAGATTTCGCCCGGCGTCGTCTATGAGGACGATCGCGTGCGGGTCGAGGCCTTTCCGGTCAGCCACGGGACGCTGGAGAGCTACGGCTACCGCTTCACGACGGCCGACCGTGTCATCGTCATCAGCGGAGACACCGCGCCGCTTGACATCGTGGCCGAAATGGCCGCGGGCTGCGACGTGCTGCTGCACGAGGTCGAATACACGGGCGGCATCAGCGCGCGGGAGCCGAAGTGGCAGACGTATCATCGCGCCGTGCACACGCTGAGCGTCGATCTGGCCGGTGTCGCGGCCAAGGCGCGGCCGAAGCTCCTCGTCACGACGCACCGCATCTACCACATGAACATCCTGGACAACAGCAAAAACCTCGAAGCCGAGATGGCCCGGCGCTGCGACGCGATCCTGCGCGAGATCCGCGAGGCGGGCTACGACGGCACGGTCGTCAACGGGCATGACCTGGATGTATACTGACGGATAAAGCATCGCCGCCGCGGAGCAAGCGCTCTGCGGCGGCGATGCCTTTATTTCTATTGAATATCAGGGCTGCAGCCCTAAACCCTGCCTGGGGCGCCGCCCCAGACCCCGCAAGGGGCTAAGCCCCTTGACCCTTTTTCGCTTCGCGCTGATGAAAGCAATTTGGGCTGAAATCAGCATGAATTCTGATTACCTGCTCTGCTCAAAGAGCCAGTCGCGCACGGCCTCGAGCTTATAGGCGTAGTCAAACGACGTCAGATGCTCGCTGCCGCCCTGGCCCTCCGCGAGCGTCGTGCCCTTGGTGAAGGTGACGAAATTCGCGTTGCAGCCCTGTGCGATGAGCGCCTCGACGGCGGCGTTCTGCGCGTCGATGTCGTCCTGCGCGCTCCACTCGGCGCTGGCATAGGCGACGCCGTCCGCGTCAAAGACGGCCTTAAGGCCGGTCTGCCCGGTCGAGGCCTTGTCGTCGCCCGCGGAGACGATATAGAAGAAGCTGTCCTCCTCGAGCACGTCGAGGAGGCTGTTGTCCCACTGGCTGCCGACGAACAGCGACGCCGCGAACAGCTCCGGATAGGCGACGTTCAGGTGGAAGGACGTCATACCGCCCATCGACTGGCCGGTCGTGTAGATGCGGCTGGTGTCGATCGGATACGTCTCACAGAGGCTTTCGATGATCCTGACCGCGACGTCGATCTGATCGGAGGTGTTGAAGTTATCGTCGACGACCGTCTCTGTGAACACGGGGATCATCACGAAGCAGGGATGCTTCGCCTGCTCCTCGGCGGTCGCCCAGACGACGCCGCCCCAGCCGATCGAGAGCACATAGGAGGGGTCGCGCCCCGGCGCACGGGAGTCGGGAATGAACATCAGCAGCGGATATTCGCCGCCGTCCGCATAGCCCTCGGGCCTGAAGAGTTGGTATTGCAGCGTGATGCCGCTTGCCTCGTCCGTGAAGCTGAGCAGCTCATACTTGTCCTGCACCTCGTCAAGGATCGCCTGGAGCGCCTCGTCGGGCTCGCTGCTGGCGGCCATGCCGCCACCCTGGCGTCCACCGGCTCCGCCGCGCTCCAATCCGTCGCCCGGCCCACCCAAGCCTTCCGGCCTCTGGCCGCGCTCCGGCATGGCCGTGCCTTCGGGCGCGGCCGCCTCCTCCGCCATGGCAGAGAGGGCGCAGAGCGCAAGCGTCAGCGCCAGAAGCAGCGCAAACAAACGTTTCATGATGGATATCCTCCTGTTTCCTGGGCCCATTCCTCGCTGTGGGAGGCAGGCCTCACAGGGAATTTTACGCGGAAAGTGCGGCGCGTTTGTGAAGCGTTTTTGAAGGATTTTTGAAGCTTGGGTTCGTCAGGAGCGCCGCTGCGTGCCCTGGGCTGCGGCGGAACAAAAACGGCGCTGCCGCACGGGAGGCTCCCATGCGGCAGCGCGATGGTTTTGCCGGGCCTGAAAGAGGCACGGAACAGGTTTTCAGGCATTCCCGGGGACGGGAATCACGTTTGGGCCGGCCATCACTTGCCGGCGTTCTTCACGGCGCTCTCTGCCGCAATGGTGCCCCACGTTGCGCACAGGCCGTGGCCGATGCCGCCAATGGTGTTGTGGCCCGCGATATTCGCAGAGCCGATGATTTCGCCCGCCAGATAGACGTTGCCCACGGCACTGCCATCCTCGCGCATGAGCTGCGCTTCGCCGTTGATGCGCGGGCCGCCCGCGGTCATCATCAGATAGGGCACAGTGTAGACGGCGTAGAACGGGCCCTCTTCAAAGGCAAGCAGATTGTCTGTGCGGCCGAAGACGCTGTCCGCACCGGCCTTGACATCCTCGTTGTAGACGGCGACAGTCTGAGGGAGGTTCGGCGTGCCGAGCTTTTCGGCGAGCTCTTCGATGGTATCCGCCTTGAACATATAGCCGCCCTCGAGCAGCTCGGCAATCTTCTCCTCATTGGTAAAGGCTGCGGAATTGCTCATCATGCCGGTGAACAGCGGCTTATCCTCACTGATCATGTTTTCTGCCAGAACGACGTAAATGATGTTCTGGTCATTTGTGCGCCAGATCGTGCGCTTGTCCATCGAGGTTGCGGCCGGCTCGTTAAAGACACGGTCGCCGCTCGTGTTGACCCAGATCGCGCCGTTATAGTTGATGCTGCAGCGCAGGGAGGCCTGGAAGCCGCTGACCGGTACGGAACCGCCGTAGCAGGAACAGTAATCCATGTTGTCAAACGCAGCGCCGGCGGTGCGCGCAAAGTCGTAGCCGCTGCCGATCGCCGTGTTCGGGTCATTGGAGGTGATGTTGGTGAAGTTGAACTCCTTGAGCCAGCGCTCGCAGTAGCCATAGCCGCCGGTCGCGATGATCGTGGAGGGCGAGGCGATCTCCATGTCGCCGACCTTCACCCCGACCACATTGCCCTCTCCGTCGAGCATCACGTCGGTCACGAGCGTGTCAAGGCACAGCTGCGCCTGTCCCGCGTCGATGAAGCCCTGAAGCTTGTCGCACAGCGCCCGGACGAAGTAGGAGCCGCCGCCGGAGGCCGGGCCGCCCGCAGTGTAGGTGACGCGGTTGGTGTTCATGGTCAGATATCCGCCGCTGTCGACCTGGTCAGAGAACTCGACGCCGACATAATCCTGAAGCCAGTTGATCGCGCCGGCAGAGCGCTCGGCATGCACCTTTGCAATCTCCGGATTCAGGTTCTGCTCGCCGCCGCCCATCGTTACGAAGTCCTGATAGAACGCCTCGGCGCTGTCCTCGATGCCGGCGGCGATCTGAATGTTGTAGCCCGCACCGCTGATGGAGCCGCCGGCGGTGTTTGCGGAGCCGCCCACGCGGTAGTTCTGCTCAAGAACGAGCACATTGGCGCCCAGCTCGCAGGCACGCACGCTCGCTACGAGACCCGCCATGCCCGCGCCGACGACGATCACGTCCGGTTCAATGAGAATTTCCAGCGCGGCTGCCTCGGTCTCGCCCTCGCCGCTGAGCGCAGCTGCGACGGCCGCCTTGATGGCCTCGGAGGTGACGGTCGCGTTGGCAACGGCGTCGACCTGCGTTGACTGCGCCGCGACGATTGCCGCGGGAATCTGCTCGATGGCCGGGTCGCTGATGCCCGGCGTTTCGCTGTGACTGCCGACCTCGATGGAGGCGATTTTGCCGCCCTCGACGCTGACGCTCACCTCGAGCGCGCCGCCCATGCCGTTGGCCGTGCCGGTGTAGACACCGTCGGCAGGCAGCGCTGCCTCAGCCGCGGCTGGGGCTAGCAGGGCGACCCAGAGCAGCGCGAGCGAGAGCACCAGGCTGATGGTTTTGGAGAAAACGGTCTTTGGTTTCATCGGGAACTTCCTCCTTCGGATCTTCTTTTTTGAGAAAATGTTGCAACAATCATTCTCCCATCCCCTGCCTTTATGATATAATTTTTACAAACCGATGCATATACCTTTCCCATTCTTTTTTTGCGAAAATCAGTCTATCGGAGGAAACCGGATGAAGATATCAAGCCGTCTTTTGTGTTATAAAACGCCGGTTGACCAGACGTCAGCCTTTCTGAACAGCTTTCGATTTCAAATCGATTATTTTACCTGCTGGCCCCAGCAGGACCACAAGACGCTCAGCAACCTTGTCAGCACCTATATCAAGCTGATTTTGCAGACCTCGGGCGTCTCGGAGATTGACTCGCGGGATTCACATTTTACGCTCGGGCCGGGCGATTGCGTGCTTGTGCCGCCCTATGCCGTATACAGCGCGCGCACGCATGAGCAGGTCTGCTCCTATGAGCTCTTCTTCAACGTCTATCCGATCACACGAGAGCAGGAATTTCTCCATCAGCTCGGCTTTACGAGCACACTTCACATCCCCGGGCTGATCCTCCCGGTAGACGCTTTGCTGCTTGGCGATTGCTACGAAGCTGCTCAGACGCATCGCGAGGGCAGCCATGCGCAGCTCGGTGCGCTGCTGGAGCTGCTGCTCGTGCGGATGATTCGCAGCAGGCAGACACAGATTTCTGCCAGCGGCGTCAGCCCGCGCGCGCAATCGGTCGTCGAGCGGCTCTTTGCGTACCTTGATGAGCACTTAAATGAAGAGGTGCGCGTGGAGGACGTATGCGGGGCCCTGTCTGTCTCGCAGACGTTTCTGTATCGGTGCTGCCGAAGCGTCATGGACTGCTCGCCCAGCCAGGTCATCACCCGTTACAAGCTGGGCCATGCGCGGACGCTGCTGCGCAATCCCGATCTGAACATCGGCGAGATCGCAGCGGCTATTGGGTATAACCCATATTATTTCAGCAGCCAGTTCAAGAAGAGCTTTCTGCTCTCGCCCTCGGCTTACAGAAAGGGGCTAAGCAAAGGGTAAGCCCCTGCCAGACAAAGGCGGCGGATTCATCGGGGCGAGGGCTTTTGCGCGGAGAATGGAGGCAAAAGAAAAAGCCCAGCATGTGCTGGGCGAGTCTGGTGCCGGCGGCGGGGGTCGAACCCGCACGTCCTCGCGGACACGGGATTTTGAATCCCGGGCGTCTGCCAATTCCACCACGCCGGCAGGGGAATGACAGGAAGAACCTCACACAGTATATCGGATTTTGAGGACAAAGTCAAGCGCGGGCCGCAAATTGCCGTCGGTCAGCAGAGAATGTCGAGGTAATGATCGGTGGTATGATGATCGGGATGCTCGACGGACTGGTAACGGTCAAGCCTGCGCTCCTCCTCGGCGACGCTGGCGAGATGCCAGAAGCCTTCGCCGGCAAACAGGAGGACGAAAAAGACGGTGACAAGGACAAGCGGCATAGAGGAAGGATGCTCCTTTGCAATGAACCGCGACCGGGGGCATTTGGGCGCCGGGCGGCGTTTTTTTCTGCGTTTGCAGAGCGGCCCAAAGGCCGTCTGCGGAGAAACGAGGGAGATTATATCACGAATCGGAACGAAAGGGTAGAGAAAAAGTATTACAAATCAGTAAACTCTTTCGGCGACAGGCCTTTGAATCTTAACGGGTTTTTGACACGGCTGCATGCTATAATACCCGAAAGGCCAGAGCTTGCGGCGGCATGCGCCGCGCGGGGGAGGAGACGGACAGATGCCTCATCGACTGGAAAATCCGAAAAGCGCTCCCGGACACCGGCTCTCCCGGATGCGGGAGCTCATGGTGCCGCGCCGGCAGAGTGGGCGGCAGATCCTGCGCAATCTGGGCCTCACGCTGCTGCTGCTGGGCGCGGCATCGGGCGTGTGCCTGCTGATGATGAATTCGATCGGCAACAGCGACAGCGCCGTGCCGTTGGTCTTTGTGCTTGCCGTGCTCGTCATCGCGCGGCTGACGGACGGTTACGTTTACAGCTTCGTCGCCTCGATTATCTCCGTCATCGGCGTCAACTTCGCGTTCACCTATCCGTACTTCGAGGTCGATTTCACGATCACCGGCTATCCGCTCACGTTTCTGACGATGCTGGCCGTGTCGCTGGTCGTCGGCATGCTGACCGAGCAGGTCAAGCGGCAGGGGCGCATTGAGGCGGAGGCCGAGAAGCAGCGGATGCAGGCGAACCTGCTGCGCGCCGTATCGCACGACCTGCGCACGCCGCTGACGACGATCATCGGCTCCACCAACGCCGTGCTGGAAAACTACGACGCCTTCAGCGACGACGTCAAGCGCGACCTGATCGGGCATGTGCGCGACGACGCGCAATGGCTGGTGCGGCTGGTGGAGAACATCCTCTCGATCACGCGGATCAAGGAGGGCGTCGTGCAGATCACCAAGCAGAGCGAGGCCGCCGAGGAGATCGCCGCCGAGGCGGTTGCCAAATTCAAAAAGCGCTTTGAGGGCGTGACGGTGCGCGTGAGCGTGCCCGACGAGCTGCTGATGGTGCCGGTGGACGCGACGCTGATCGAGCAGGTGCTCATCAACCTGATGGAGAACGTCGTGCTGCACGCGCAGACGGCGACGGAGATCGTCCTGCGCATCCGCCGGCAGGGTGCGCTGGCGGAGTTCGCCGTGGAGGACAACGGCGCGGGCATCGACCCCAGGGTGCTGCCGCTGCTGTTTGAGGAGATGTTTCCGCACGCGCAGGAGCTTCGCGGCGACGGGCGGCGGAACCTGGGAATCGGGCTGTCCGTGTGCATGAGCATCGTGCGCGCGCACGGCGGAACCATGTCCGCGGGCAACCTGCCTTCGGGCGGCGCGCGCGTAGCCTTCACGCTGCCCATGGGAGAGGAGTGAGTGTATGGCGGTCAAAGGAAAGGTGCTCATTGTGGAGGATGACCGCGCGATTTGCAGCTTTATCCGGCGCGTGCTGGAGGCCAACGGCTATGAGGCCGTGATCGTCAGCACGGGGCGGGAGGCCATCAGCCTGATGGCGTCGCACTGTCCGGACGTCGTGCTGCTGGATCTCGGCCTGCCGGATATGGACGGCATGGACGTGCTCAAAAGCCTGCGCAGATGGTCGCTGATGCCCGTGGTCGTCGTTTCGGCGCGCACGGACGAGCGCGAGAAGGTGCGCGCGCTCGATGCGGGCGCGGACGATTACATCACCAAGCCGTTTGGCACCTCCGAGCTGCTCGCGCGCATCCGCACGGCCATCCGCCACACGCGCACGACCAGCGCCAACGAGGCCATCGCCCGGGACAACCGCTTCACCGCCCGGGGGCTGACGATCGACTACGGCAAATACCGCGTCTATATCGACGGGAAGGACGCCTGCCTGACGCAAAACGAATTCAAGCTCGTCGCGCTGCTGGGCCGCTACGCCGGGCGCGTGCTGACCTACGACTATCTGATCCGCGAGATCTGGGGGCCCAACAAGGCCTGCGACAACCAGATTCTGCGGGTGAACATGGCGAACATTCGCCGCAAAATCGAGAAAAACCCCGCTGAGCCGCAGTATATCTTCACCGAGGTCGGCGTCGGCTACCGGATGATCGAGGGAGACTGAGGCGGCCTGCGTGATTACAGAAAAATACAAAAATAATTGTCAAAGATTGTGAATAATTTGCTTTACAAAACCGGAACGGCGGCGTATAATGTGCGCAGAGATTGACAAATAGAAGTCAATCTCGGGACAAAGTGACAGCAATGAACGTACAGGAGGAATCTCATTATGGCACGTTTTACGCTTCCCCGCGATCTGTATCATGGCAAGGGCGCGATTGAGGCGCTCAAATCCTTCAAGGGCGAGCGCGCGATGATCTGCGTTGGCGGCGGCGCCATGAAGCGCTTCGGCTTCCTTGACAAAGCCGTGGCTTATCTGAAGGAAGCTGGCATGGAGGTGCAGCTCTTCGAGGGCATCGAGCCCGACCCGTCCGTGGAGACCGTCATGAAGGGCGCGGACGCCATGCTCGCCTTCAAGCCGGACTGGATCATCGCGATGGGCGGCGGCTCTCCGATCGATGCCGCGAAGGCGATGTGGATCAAGTATGAGTATCCGGACTGCACGTTTGAGGATATGTGCAAGGTCTTCGGCATCCCGGAGCTGCGCCACAAGGCGAAGTTCTGCGCCATCTCCTCGACCTCCGGCACCGCGACCGAGGTCACGGCCTTCTCCATCATCACCGATTACTCCAAGGGCATCAAGTACCCGATTGCCGACTTCGAGATCACCCCGGACGTTGCCATCGTCGACCCGGATCTGGCGGAGACCATGCCCAAGAAGCTCGTCGCCCACACCGGCATGGACGCGATGACCCACGCCGTCGAGGCCTATGTCTCCACCGCGAACTGCGACTTCACCGATCCGCTGGCGATCCACGCCATCGAGATGATCATGAATGACCTTGTGCCGTCCTACAACGGCGACATGGCCGCCCGTGACCGCATGCACAACGCGCAGTGCTTGGCCGGCATGGCCTTCTCCAACGCGCTGCTGGGCATCGTCCACTCCATGGCGCACAAGACCGGCGCGGCGTTTGCCGACTACGGCGCGCACATCATCCACGGCGCGGCGAACGCCATGTATCTGCCCAAGGTCATCGCCTTCAACGCGAAGGACGAGACGGCGAAGAAGCGCTATGGCGTCATCGCCGACTACATGCACCTGGGCGGCAAGGACGACGACGAGAAGGTCGCGCTGCTGATCGCCTACCTGCGCAAGATGAACGATGACCTGAACATCCCGCACGGCATCAAGTTCTACGGCGCGGACAGCTATCCCTGCGAGCAGGGCTTCGTGCCGGAGGAGGTCTTCCTTGAGCGCCTGCCGGAGATCGCCAAGAACGCCATCGGCGACGCCTGCACCGGCTCCAACCCGCGCCAGCCGAGCCAGGAGGAGATGGAGAAGCTGCTCAAGTGCTGCTACTACGACACTGAGGTCGACTTCTAAGCGTCACTGTCATGGGGGACGCCGCGCTGCGGCGTCCCTTTATCTTGCTGGGGTGAAAAAACGCCTGTTTGTGAAATTTTTTTCGCACATCGGCAAAAAAACATGTGGATTGCAGCAGGTTTGCGTCGGTTTACGTCGAATTACATATTGAAATATGCCCGGGGGACAAGCCGGAACGCCGGCGGTGCCGGGAATGCTGAAGCAGGAGGACAAGTATGTTTAAAATCGTCAAGAAAGAGCGTCTGAATCCGACGGTCTCGAAAATGGTGATCGATGCGCCGTTCATCGCCAGGAAGGCGCAGCCCGGCCAGTTCATCATCTTCCGCACCCATGAGGACAGCGAGCGCGTCCCGCTGACCATCGCCGGCTACGACCGCGAGGCGGGCACCGTCACGATCATCTACCAGATCGTCGGCGGCGCGACGATGGAGCTTGACCAGATGGAGGAGGGCCAGTACCTGAATGACTTCGTCGGCCCGCTGGGCGTTGCGACCCATACCGACGGCCTCAAGAAGGTGGCCGTGGTCGGCGGCGGCGTCGGCTGCGCCATCGCGCTGCCCGTGACCCAGAAGCTGCATGAGCAGGGCTGCGAGGTGCACGCGGTTGTCGGCTTCCGCAACAAGGATCTTGTCATCCTGGAGGACGAGTTCAAGGCTGCCTCGGACAAGATGATCATGATGACCGACGACGGCAGCCACGGCGAGAAGGGCCTGGTTACCGCCGCGCTCGAGCGCCTCATTCAGGAGGGCAACCAGTATGACGAGGTCATCGCCATCGGCCCGCTCGTCATGATGAAGTTCGTCTGCGCCGTCACCAAGAAGTATGGCGTCAAGACCGTCGTCTCCATGAACCCGATCATGATCGACGGCACCGGCATGTGCGGCGGCTGCCGCCTGACCGTCGGCGGCGAGACCAAGTTCGCCTGCGTCGACGGCCCGGACTTCGACGGCCACCTTGTGGATTTCGACGAGGCCATGAAGCGCGGCAGCATGTATCGCGACTTTGAACAGCATGCCCGCGAAGCCAACTGCAACCTGATGAACAAGGAGGTCAAATAACATGGCCGTGAAGCGTAATATGGATCCGAAGAAGTGCCCGATGCCGTCCCAGGATCCCAATGTCCGCAACAAGAACTTTGACGAGGTCGCCCTCGGCTATACCTACGAAATGGCCATCAACGAGGCCAGGCGCTGCCTGAACTGCCCCAAGAAGCCCTGCCAGAGCGCCTGCCCCGTGCAGATTGACATCCCGGCGTTCATCGCCTGCGTCGCCAACGAGGATCTCGAGGGCGCCTACAAGGTGCTCTCCGCCTCCTCCGCGCTGCCGGCGGTCTGCGGCCGCGTCTGCCCGCAGGAGACCCAGTGCGAGGGCAAGTGCGTGCGCGGCGTCAAGGGCGAGCCGGTCGGCATCGGCCGCCTGGAGCGCTTCGTCGCCGACTGGCACCGTGAGCACTCCGACGAGACGCCGGTCGTGCCCGAGAGCAACGGCCACAAAGTCGCCGTCATCGGCGCGGGCCCGTCCGGCCTGACCGCCGCGGGCGATCTGGCGAAGCTGGGCTACAAGGTCACCATTTATGAGGCGCTGCACCTGGCCGGCGGCGTGTTGGTCTACGGCATTCCGGAGTTCCGTCTTCCGAAGGCCATTGTGCAAAAGGAGATCGACGGCCTCAAGCAGATGGGCGTGGACATCGAGTGCAACATGGTCATCGGCAAGGTGCTGACCATCGACGAGCTCTTTGAGATGGGCTTCGAGGCGGTTTATGTCGCCTCTGGCGCGGGCCTGCCGCGCTTCATGGGCATCCCGGGCGAGAGCCTCAAGGGCGTCTACTCCGCCAACGAGTATCTGACCCGCATCAACCTCATGAAGGCCTACAAGAAGGACAGCAAGACCCCGATCAAGCATAGCCGCAAGGTCGCCGTCGTCGGCGGCGGCAACGTCGCGATGGACGCGGCGCGCTCCGCGAAGCGTCTGGGCGCCGAGGAGGTCTACATCGTCTACCGCCGCGGCATGGAGGAGCTCCCCGCCCGTAAGGAGGAGGTCGAGCATGCCGAGGAGGAGGGCATCATCTTCAAGACCCTGACCAACCCGGTCGAGGTGCTCGGCGACGAGAACGGCATGGTCTGCGGCATGAAGTGCGTCGAGATGGAGCTTGGCGAGCCGGATGCCTCCGGACGCCGCCGCCCGGTCGTCAAGGAGGGCAGCGAGTTCGTCCTCGACGTCGACACGATGATCATGTCCATCGGTACGAGCCCGAACCCGCTCATCCGCTCCACCACCCCGGGCCTGGAGACCAACAAGCACGGCTGCATCATCACCAACGGCGATGACGGCCTGACCAGCCGCGAGGGCGTCTACGCCGGCGGCGACGCGGTCACCGGCGCGGCGACCGTCATCCTCGCGATGGGCGCGGGCAAGCATGCCGCCAAGGCCATCGACGAGTACATCAAGAGCAAGAACGCCTGATCCGGCGTAAGAAAAAGCCCGCTTCCGGACTATCCGGGAGCGGGCTTTTTTCAAACACGGCGAGGATGGACAGAAAACGGGATGAAAGCCCTTCCGTCTTATTTCCCGCTGTGGAACAGGATCGCCAGATAGAACAGCGGGATATTGAGCCAGTGGCGCGGGTTGAGGCCGGTGATCTCCGTGATGCGGTTGAGCTTGTAGAGCACGGTGTTCTTGTGCAGGAAGAGCTGGGCCGCCGTCTGCTGGATGGAGCCGTCGTTTTTGTAGAGGGCGAGGATCAGCGCGCTGAAATCCTCGATCTCCTCGGGCGAGCAGGCGTTGAACACCCGGCGGACGAAATCCTCCCGCGACTGCCCGGAGATCTCGCTGATGAGCAGCTCGTAGGTCGCCTCGTCGTAGAAGAGCACGCGCTGGAGCGTCTGCTCGCAGGAGCTGAGCGCGCGGCTCGCCTTCTCATAGGCCTGATGCATGCTGACGCGGCCGAAGTCCTTGAGGCTGTCGGCGCCGGCGATGAGCTCCTCGCCGAACTCCGCCTCGACGGCGGAAAAGGCGGCGCGGATGAACGCGCGCAGGCGCTCGTCCTCCATGAAGGGGAGCAGGCAGATCATCTGCGAGGGCGTCTTGCTGAAGACGGCGTCCGGGATGTCGCCCGTCAGCTGGCGCAGGCAGCGGTTGATCGCGTCGATGAGCTGCTGGCCGTCCGGCGTGTCGCGGTAGATATGCAGCTTGCGCAGCTGGAAGACGACGACGCGGCGGCGGACGTGCAGATCGACGCGCTGAATCCCGGCGCGGCGCACGAAGTCCGGCTCGGAGACGTTGATCTCCGTGAGAATCCAGTCGTCAAAGAAGCGGTCGCGGATCCTGTCCGCGATCTTTTTCTTTTCATGCGCGTCGTTTTCCGCGAGCTGAATCTCCGTCATCCGCTTGATGATCTTGCCGTAGCGGTCGACCTCCTCGCTGTCGCCCGTGATGCCGATGGCGCCGACGGTCTTCCCGTCGATATCCAGCGAGTAGTTGCAGCCGCGCAGCGCGCCCTCGTATTCGCCATCCTCATGGACGAAGAGCTGGCTGAGCCCCTCGCGCAGCAGCTTTGCCGCGCCGCCGTGGTAATTGCCGATGCGGCCGGGCGACGTGCTGGCGATGATGGTGCCATTCTCGTCAAAGAAGTTGAGCTGCTGCTGCAAAACGCTGGCGAGGCCGTCGATGATGTTCTGGGCAAGCGTTGCTGAAATCTTCATGGTCTGTCGTTCTCCGTCGTGGAAGGGTGGGTCATGGACGCAGCAGGGCGACGGCGACGTCGTTGACGTTCGTGCCGGTCGGGCCGGTGATGATCAGCCCGCCGCAGGCCTCAAGTGCGTGGTAGGCGTCGTTGTCGCGCAGCGTCTGGCTGATCGAAATGCCCTGCTCGCGCAGGGTCTGCGCGGTGGAGCCGTCCGCGTAGCCGCCGGCGGCGTCGGTCGGCCCGTCCGTGCCGTCGCTGCCGACGCTGAAGACGGCCGCGCCGTCAAGGCCGTCGATGCCCTCCGCCGCGGCGAGCGCGAGCTCCTGGTTGCGCCCGCCCTTGCCCTTGCCGGTCAGCACGACGACGGTCTCGCCGCCCGCGATGAAGGCGAGGCGTTTGCCGCTGCCCGCGTGCGTCCTGAGCATGGAGGCGAGGAAGCTGCCGGCCTCCTTCGCCTGGCAGGCGAGCAGGTCGGTCAGCAGCACGGGCTCATAGCCCAGCGCGCGGCAGGTTTCCCCGGCGGCGCGGCAGAGCTCGCGCACGGAGCCGGTGATCTGCGTCGTCACGTTGGAAAGCGCCTTGGGCGTCTCTTTGTGCAGCAGCGCGAGCGCCTCCTGCGAGAGGCGCAGGCCGTACTTCTGCACGATGGAGAGCGCCTGGGCACAGGTGCTCGAGTCCGGGCAGGCCGGGCCGGAGGCAATCATGTCGAGCGGATCGCCCAGAATGTCGGAGAGGACGACGGCAAAGACCTGCGCCGGGGCGCAGAGCTGCGCGAAGCGGCCGCCCTTGACGGCGGAGAGCCGCTTGCGGATGGTGTTGATCTCGACGATGTTCGCGCCGCAGGCGAGCAGCTGGCCCGTGATGTCCTGAAGCTCCGCGCCGGAGACGAGCGGCTTTTCAAACAGCGCGCTGCCGCCGCCGGAGAGCAGAAAGAGCACGGTGTCCTCCGCCGTGAGCCCCTGCACGAGGTCGAGCGCCGCCTGCGTGCCGAGGAAGGAGTTTTCGTCCGGCACGGGATGGCCGGCCTCGTAGCAGTCGACGCCCTCGATGGGGCCCATCACATGGCCGTATTTGGTGACGACGACGCCGCGCTCGATGCGGCTGCCGAGGCAGTCCCGGGCGGTTTTGGCCATCTGCCAGGCAGCCTTGCCTGCGGCGACGAGCCGCACGCGGCCGCGCGGCGCGATATCCCGGAGGGCGCGCGTCACGGCCTCGTCCGGGCGGACGGCGCGCAGCGCGCTTTTGATGATCTCGTCAGCATCCTGACGAAGCGCTTTGTTCATGAAGCAGCCTCCCTTTGCAGTGATTGAGGAATGAAAAAGGGATCGCCGCGGGAAAGGCGTTTCCCGCAAGCGATCCCGTCGGGCGGATATCGTTGTCAGCCGGTCACAGGACGAGGGAGAGGATGAAGATGCCGACCATGGAGGCGACGCCCAGCACGAGGGTCATCGCGGTCTGCGTCTTGTAGCCCTGCTCCGGCGTCATGTCGCCAAAGTTGGTGACCACCCAGAAGTAGGAGTCGTTGGCATGCGAGACCGTCATCGCGCCGGCGCCGATGGCCATGACGACCAGCGCAGCGCGCGCCGGAGAGGCAAAGCCCAGCACCTCGAGCAGCGGAGCGACGATGCCCGCCGTCGTTGTGATGGCGACGGTGGAGGAGCCCTGCGCGCTCTTGAGGATCGCGGCGAGGATGAACGGGAAGAAGATGCCGATCGTCTGCAGCGCGGCAGCGTGGTCGGTGATGTAGGTGACCATGGAGGAGGAGGCGATGACCTTGCCCAGCACGCCGCCCGCAGCAGTCACAAAGAGGATCGGGCCAACGGTCTTGAGGGTGTCGTTGGTGATGGCGTAGAGGCCGTCGAGCTTGTCGGCGGTGGCGAGCTGCGCGATGGCGCAGAGCGTGCCGACGGTCAGCGCGATAACCGGCTTGCCCAAGAAGGTCAGCAGGTCGGCGCCAAAGCCGGTCCAGCCGGCCATGGAGGAGATGGAGGCGAGGGCCATCAGGATGATCGGGACGACCAGCGGAGCAAGCGCGTTCGCGCCGCCCGGCAGCTTGCCATACTCGGCGACGAGCTGCTCATAGGTCTTGACGACCTCGTCCTTGCCGGCGGTCTCATCGGCGCTCTTGACGCGCTTGCCGATGGCCTTGGCGTAGATGAGGCCTGCGATCAGCGGGATGATGGAGCAGACGACGCCCAGGCCCATGACGAGCAGCAGGTTGTCGCCGATGCCCAGCGTGCTGGCCGCGGCGATCGGGCCCGGCGTCGGCGGGATGAAGACGTGGGAGATGTACAAGCCAGCGGAGAGCGCGACCGTCATGGCGACCGAGGACGTCGCGGTGCGCTTGACGATGGCCTTGCGGATCGGGTTGAGGATGACGAAGCCACTGTCGCAGAAGACGGGGATGGAGACGATCCAGCCCATCAGCTCGACGGCCAGCTCCGGATTCTTCTGGCCCACGATGCGCACGACGAGGTCGGCCAGCTTGAGGGCGGCGCCGGTCTTTTCCAGAATCGTGCCGATCAGCGCGCCGAGGATGATGACGATGCCGATGGAGGTGAAGGTTCCGGAGAAGCCGGAGCCGATCACGTCGGCAATCTTGGTCAGCGGAATGCCCGCCAGCAGCGCGAGGATGAGCGAGATGCCCATGATCGCCAGGAACGGATGGACCTTGTACTTGCTGATCGCCACGATCATGACGACGACGGCCAGCAGGAACACGATGATGAGAGCGAGACCGGACATAAACGAGTCCCTCCTTTTGTGATTTCCCGGAAAACAGCCCCTCCGGGAAGAATGACTCTATTTTACTGTCCGTCAGTCGGCTTTGTACATGTTACCCGGCACAAAGATTTAACGGCTTCTTTGTGCCAGACGAACAAAACTGAAGGCTTAACGAATGCTCGTCATGAGCAGCTCGACCATCTTCGCGCAGCGATCCATGCTCTCCATCGCGATATGCTCGAATTTGCCGTGATACGCGAAGCCGCCGGTGCACAGGTCGGGCGTCGGCAGGCCCATATAGGACAGGCGGCAGCCGTCCGTGCCGCCGCGCACGGGCGCCGTGAAGGGCTTCATCCCGGCCAGCGCGGCGGCGCGCTTCGCGTTCTCGATCAGCTCCATGTGCTCGGTGAGCTTGTCGGCCATGTTGTAGTAGGTATCGCGGATCGTCAGGGCGGCGACCTCGCGGCCATAGCGCTCGTTGATCGTCTTGACGGCGTGGCGCATCGTCTGCTTGCGGCACTCGAAGGAGGCGCGGTCGTGGTCGCGGAGGATGTAATGCAGCGTGGCCTGCTCGACATCGCCCTCCATGTTGTGCAGGTGGTAGAAGCCCTCGTAGCCCTCGGTCAGGCGCGGCGTCTCGCTGGCGGGCAGCAGGGCATTGAACTCCATGGCGGCGAGCGAGGCGTTGATCATCGTATCCTTCGAGGAGCCGGGATGGACGCTCAGGCCGCGGAAGGCTACTTTGACGTCCGCGGCGTTGAAGGTCTCATAGGCGATCTCGCCCTCCTCGCCGCCGTCGAGGGTATAGGCCGCCGCCGCGCCGAATTTTTCCACGTCAAAGTGGTCGACGCCGGCGCCGATCTCCTCGTCCGGGGTGAAGGCGATGCAGAGCCTGCCGTGCGGCGCGCCGGAGGCGAGGACGGCCTCGACGGCCGTGAGAATCTCCGCGATGCCGGCCTTGTCGTCCGCGCCCAGAAGCGTCGTGCCGTCGGTGGTGATGAGCGTCATGCCCTCGAGCTTTTTGAGGGACGGAAAGGCTGCGACGCTGAGCACGTCGCCGCTGCCCGCGAGGAGCACGTCGCCGCCGTCATAGCGCTCGATGATTTGCGGCTTCACGTTTTCGCCGGAAAAGTCCGGCGCGGTGTCCATGTGGGCGATAAAGCCGAGGGCGGGCACATCCTCAAGGCCCGGCGTCGCGGATAGCCAGCCGTAGACGATGCCGTATGGATCGACATGGACGCGCTCAAGGCCGAGGGCCTTCATTTCCGCTTCGAGCATCCGGGCCAGGTCGAGCTGGCGCGCAGAGCTGGGCACGGCGGTGGAATCGGGGTCGGAGGTCGTATGGACCTGAACGTACTTCAAAAAGCGTTCGCAGGCGCGCATCAAAAAACATCTCCTTTGATCGTATGGGTGCAGGTTGAGTCAAGGGGGCTGCCTTATTATAGCAAACCGCGCGGGATTTTGAAAGGGGAGGGAGCCCTTTGAAGCGCCTTTCCGCCGCGGCGGGCGGGGGCAGGGCGGCGGAGAAGCCTTTGAAAAGGTTGGTGGAATCCTGCGCTTTTCCGGCCCTGCAGAGCTGAGGGGCGAGCCTTGTAAACCCGCCGGTTTTGTGCTATGCTAAAGGTAAATCGGGATTGTGGAGGAAAATCATGAGCTATCAGGCGTTGTATCGCCGCTACCGCCCGGCGCGGTTTGACGATTTCGTGGGGCAGGAGGCTGTCATCAAAACGCTGCGCAGCCAGGTGATGAGCGGGCGTATCGCGCACGCCTATCTCTTTTGCGGCACGCGCGGCACGGGCAAGACCTCCACGGCGAAGGTCTTCGCGCGCGCGGTCAACTGCGAGCAGCCTGAGCGCGGCGAGCCCTGCGGCGTCTGCCCGACCTGCCGCGCGCTCTCGGCGGAGAGCAGTCTCGACATTCTGGAGATTGACGCGGCGAGCAACAACGGCGTCGACGAGATTCGCGACCTGCGCGAGAAGGTCAAGTATCCGCCGCAGACGGGCCGCTACCGCGTCTACATCATCGACGAGGTCCACATGCTCTCCCAGGGCGCGTTCAACGCGCTGCTCAAGACGCTGGAGGAGCCGCCGGCCTACGTCGTCTTCATCCTCGCGACGACGGAGCCGCAAAAGCTCCCGGCGACGATCCTCTCCCGCTGCCAGCGCTTTGACTTCGGGCGCATTCCCTCGGGGCAGATCATCGCGCGGCTGCGCGTGGCGCTTGAGGAGGGGCAAATCGCGGCCGAGGAGGCGGCGCTCACGCGCATCGCCCGCGCGGCGGAGGGCGGCATGCGCGACGCCTGGTCGATTCTGGACATGTGCCTCTCCTACGCGCAGGAGGATGGGCAGGGGCTGACGGAGGCACTCGTGCTGCGCGTGCTCGGCGCGGCGGACAGGAGCTTCCTCTTTGAATTCGCGGACAGGCTCATCGACTCGGACGCGCCCGGCGCGCTCGCGATGATCGACGAAATGATGCGCTCAGGGCGCGAGGTGCAGGTCTTCGTGCGCGACGTCAGCGCCCACCTGCGCGCGCTGATGCTCGCCCAAATCTGCGGCGAGGAGCAGGCGGCCGAGCTGCTGGACACGACGCGCGAGGACGCGGCGGCCTACGCCGCGCAGGCGGGGCGCGCCTCGCACGAGCGGCTCATGCGCATGCTCGACCTCTTCCTGGCGGGAGAGACGGACATGAAGTGGGCCGCGCAGCCGCGCTTTGCGCTGGAGACGGCGGCCATCCGCGCCTGCGCGCCGGAGGAGAGCGTGCAGGTCGAGGCGCTGGCCGCGCGTGTGGGCGAGCTGGAGCGCAAGCTGCGCGAGGGCGTCGTCGCGGCCGCGCCGGCCAGGAAGGCGAAGGCTGACGACAGGCCTGCGCCTGAAAGCGCCGCCCCGCAGGCGGCCGCGACGCCCGCTGCAAAGGCGCCGCAGGGGCCCGCGCCCGAGGCGGAGCGCATCTGGCAGGAGGCCGTGCGGCAAATCCGGCAAAAGCCGATGATCTTTGCCTTTGTGAAGCAGGGGCGGCTGGCGACGGCGGAAAACGGCTGCTTCACGGTCGTCTTCCCGCAGGGCTCGGGCGCAATGGCCGTCAAGCTGCTGAGCATGGAGGACAAGAATGCGCAGGTCGCCGAGGCGCTCACGGCGGCGGCGGGCTACCCCTGCACCTTCCGAGCGGCGATCGAGGGCACGGTCGCCGAGTCGGACAAGAACATGCTTGCCGCGCAGCAGGCGGCGAAGGAACAGGCGCAGAGCAATCTCAATCGGGTATTTGACGCCTTCGGGCGGGAGAATGTGAGGGTTTTGGATGAGTGATTGGTTCAAACAGGCAGTCGTCTATCAGGTCTATCCCAAGAGCTTTCAGGACGGCAACGGGGACGGCATGGGCGATCTGCGCGGCGTCATGCAGCGGCTCGACTACATCAAGGCGCTGGGGGCCAACGTGATTTGGCTCAACCCGGTCTACGAGAATTCCGGCGTGGACGGGGGCTACGACATCAGCGACTACCGCAGAATCGCGCCGGAATTCGGCACGATGGAGGACTTTGACGCGCTGCTCGAGGCGGCGCATGCGCGCGGGCTGCGCATCGTCATGGATCTGGTGGTCAACCACACCTCGACGGAGCACGCGTGGTTCCGCGAGTCCCGGCGGGACAAGACAAACGACAAGCGCAGCTTCTACGTCTGGCGCGCGCCGTTTGAGGGCGGCGCGCCCAACCGGCTGCGCAGCGCCTTCTCCGGCTCCGCCTGGAGGAAGGACGAGGCGACCGGCGAATACTACCTGCACATGTTCGCCAACGAACAGGCTGACCTCAACTGGCATGAGCCGCGCGTGCGCGAGGGCGTCTACGACATGATGCGCTGGTGGCTTGACAAGGGCATCGACGGCTTCCGCATGGACGTGATCAACATGATCGGCAAGCCCGAGGAGGCGCTCATCGCGGACGGACGCGCGGGAATGGATATCTGCAATGGCCCGAGGGAGCATGAGTACATCCGCGAGATGAATCGGGAGGTGCTCAGCCGCTACGACATCATGACCGTCGGCGAGACGGCGGGCACGCCGCCTGAGGAGGCGCTGCGTTACGCGAGCCTCGACGGCAGCGAGCTGAACATGATCTTCCAGTTTGAGCACATGGAGGTCGACGGCGGGCGCTTCGGCAAGTGGAGCACGAACCGGGCGAGCCTGCCCAGGCTCAAGGCCGTGCTCGCACGCTGGCAGACCGCGCTGCACGGCAAAGCCTGGAACAGCCTTTACTGGGACAACCACGACCAAGCGCGCTGCGTTTCCCGCTTTGGCAGCGACCGGGACGAGACCAGCCGCGTGCGCAGCGCGAAGATGCTCGCCGCCTGCCTGCACATGATGCAGGGCACGCCCTACATCTATCAGGGCGAGGAGCTGGGCATGACGAACTACCCGATGCGCTCCATCGAGGAGAGCCGGGACGTCGAGGCGATCAACGCCTGGCACGAGCTGGTGGAGGAGATGCACCTGCTCACGCCGCAGGAGATGATGGAGGCCATCCGCAGCAAGGGCCGCGACAACGCGCGCACGCCGATGCAATGGTCGGCGGAAGCAAACGCCGGCTTCACGGCTGCGCAGCCCTGGATGCCCGTCAACCCGAACTACGTGACCATCAATGCCGCGCGTCAGGAGAACGATCCGGATTCCGTGCTCTCCTTTTACAAGGCACTCATCCGGCTGCGTCGGGAGAACCCCGTCGTCATCGACGGCGACTTCACGCTGCTGATGCCAGAGGACGAGCAGGTCTTTGCCTACACGCGCTGCGACGGCAGGCACACGCTGCTGGTCGCCTGCAACTTTTCGGATGCGCCGGCAAGGCTCGACGCGCAGGCGGCCTCGCGCGGGAAGCGGCTGCTGGGCAATTATCGCAGCGCGGGCGAGGCGGACACGCTGCGGGCGTGGGAATGCAGGATCGATTTGACAGAATGATCCGGATTCAGCCTCCAAACGCTTTCATCGGCGCGAAGCGAAGGAGGGTCAAGGGGCGAAGCCCCTTGCGGGGTCCGGGGCAGCGTCCCGGGCAGGTTTTAGGGCGGCAGCCCTGATATTCAAAAGAAAACGCAGTCTCAGAGCAGGCTGCGCAGCAGCCTACGATTGAGACGGGTGTGATTCTCAAAGCGTGGATGCAGAAATCAACCAGTATGAAAGCGCTGCGGAAGCGCCGAAAGAGCACAAAGCCAAAAGGAGCCTGACGGTTTTTCCCATCAGGCTCCCTTTTTTGTGTGGATGAAATCAGGCTTCCTCGAAATGCACGTTGACCGGCTGGGCGACGCCGTTGATGTACACATGCGCGACGCTTGTGCTGATCTCAAAGCAGCTGCCGTCCATGACGACCAGGTCGGCGTCCTTGCCGACCTCGATGGAGCCGACGCGATCCTCGATGCCGATGTGCCTGGCAGGGTTGATCGTGATGGCCTGCAGCGCGTGGAACGGATCAAGCCCCGCGTGGACGGCGAAGCCCGCGCACAGCGGCAGATACTTCAGCGGCGTGACCGGCGCGTCGGTGATGATGCTGATCGTGCAGCCCGCCTTGTCCAGAATCGCCGGGGTCTCCCAGGTCTTCTTGCGCAGCTCGTACTTGGACGCATTGCCGAAGGTCGGGCCGACGGCCATCGGGATATGCTCCGCGGCGAGCAGGTCGGCGACGAGATGGCCCTCGGTGCAGTGCTCCAGCGTCAGCCTGACGCCGAATTCCTTCGCGATGCGGATGGCGGTGAACATGTCGTCCGCCTGATGCGCGTGCGCCTTGAGCGGGATCTCGCCGCGGATGACGGGCAGAAGGGCGTTCAGCTTCATGTCAAACGGCGGCAGCTTGCTCTCGTCGTCGCCAGCGGCGCGGAGCTTGCGGTCGTATTCCTTCGCCTTGAAGAGCATCTCGCGCAGCTTCGCGGCGGTGGACATGCGCGAGGAGTTGCCCTTCTCGCGATAGCAGCGCTTGGGATTCTCGCCGAACGCGCACTTCATCGCCACATCCGCGCGCACGAGCATCTCCTCCACGCGCCGGCCTGTCGTCTTGATCGCTGCGAACGTGCCGCCCAGGACGTTCGAGCTGCCCGGGCCGGTGCACACGCAGGTGACGCCGGCAGCGGCGGCCTCGGCAAAGGCGTAGTCGCCCGGCTTGATGCCGTCGATCGCGCGCAGCTGCGGGGTCAGAATGTCGCCATATTCGTTGTAGTCCTGGCCCTCATAGCCGATGCCGTAGCCGTCCAGACCGATATGGCCGTGCGCCTCGACAAAGCCGGGGTAGACGCGCAGGCCTGAGACATCCACGATCTCGCAGCCATCGGGCACGGAAAGGCCCAGACCAATGGCGGCAATTTTGCCATCCTCGCAGAGAATATCCGCGTCAAAGGGTTCGCTGTGAACGGCGTCATGGATCATGCCGCCGCGAAGAAGCACTGCGTTCATCGAAATGACCTCCTGTGAGTGTTGTGTTTTTTTCAATCATACACCTTTTTCCCCGCCCCGACAAGGGGACAAACTGCGCAGTTTGGAGGCGTAATTTGGATCCTGTACAAAAATGGAGGATTTGATTTGTATTTTTGAATTATTGTTGACTTGCGCGCCGCTCGAGCGTATGATAATCGCGTTCAAAAGAAGAGAGCGGCAGGGCCGCTCATCAAAGGAGGAATTTCCCCATGAAGAAACTCATGACGATTCTGCTGGCGCTTGCGCTGGCTTGCATGGCGTCGCTGGGCGCGGCGCAGACCCTTCGCGTGGGTATGGAATGCAACTATGCGCCCTACAACTGGACGCAGAGCGAGGCGAGCGAGGATGCCGTGGCAATCGCCGCGGGCGGCTATGCGGACGGCTATGACGTGCGCATCGCGAAAATCATCGCGGACAGGCTGGGCATGGATCTGGAGATCGTGAAGACGGAGTGGGATGGTCTGACCCCGGCCCTGCTCTCGGGCAACATCGACGTGATCATCGCGGGCATGAGCCCGACTGCGGAGCGCAAGCTGACCATCGACTTTACCGATGCCTACTACGTCACGGAGCTGACCGTCGTCGTGCGCAAGGACAGCCCGTTTGCCGCGGCGACGAGCCTTGCCGACCTGGCGGGCGCGAAGATCACCGGCCAGATGAGCACGTTCCACTATGAGATGATCGACCAGATTCCGGGCGTCGTCAAGATGCCCGCGCAGGATACGTTCCCGACGATGATCGTCGCCGTCAGCTCCGGCGCGATTGACGGATACATCGCCGACCGGCCGGGCGCCGTCTCCGCGACGAGCTCGAACCCCGACCTGACCTTCCTGAGCTTCGCTGAGGGCGAAGGCTTTGAGGTTGCCCCGGAGGACGCGGAAATCGCCGTGGGTATCCGTCAGGGCAGCGAGCTCAAGGAGAAGATCAACGAAATTCTCGCCGGAATCACCAGCGAGGAGCGCAACGCGATCATGGACGCGGCGGTTGCCGCGCAGCCGCTGAGCGAATAACCGGCGCGGTGAGCCCGTCTTCCGCTTCCGGACGGGTTTGAATCCGCCGAACCGGAGGCTCTGCACAACTCAGGATTCCCTACGGACTGTCGGAATCTCTCCGGCAGCCCTTTCTTCACCAAGAGAGAGGAGATCACATGCCAACAGCAAGCACTTCCTTCTTCGGCTGGGTTGCCTTCCTGCTGCAGAAGTATGGCACGCTCTTCCTGCGCGGCACGGGCATGACCCTGCTCATCGCGCTGACGGGCACGCTCTTCGGCTTTGTCATCGGACTGCTGGTCGCCATCGTGCGCTCGTTTTCGCCCGCGCCGGAGCGCCCCGGCCACCACGGCGCGCTGGAGGGCGCGCTCTGCGCCGCGCGCGGCACGCTGCTGCATCTGGCGCAGATGCTGCTGGGCGCGTATATCCAGGTCTTCCGCGGCACGCCGATGATCGTGCAGGCGGTCGTCATCTACTACGGCGCGCAGTACGCGGGCATGTACATGGATACGACGTTTGCCGCAATCTTCATCATCTCCATCAACACCGGCGCGTACATGGCGGAGATCATCCGCGGCGGCATCATCTCGATTGACAAGGGCCAGTTTGAGGCCGCGCACGCCATCGGCATGACCCACTGGCAGACGATGACGGCGGTCGTGCTGCCGCAGGCGATCCGCAACATCCTGCCCTCCGTGGGCAATGAGCTGATCGTCAACATCAAGGATTCCTCCGTGCTCAACGTCATCTCCGTCTCGGAGCTGTTCTTCCAGGCCAAGAGCGCGGCGGGCGCGTACTATCGCTACTTTGAGGTCTATTTCATCATCGCGGTGATCTACCTGATTCTGACGCTGACGGTCAGCCGCGTGCTGCGCTGGGTGGAGCGCAGGATGGACGGTCCGGACAACTACGTCATTCACGGCTCGCAGAGCGACAGCCGCGCGGAGATCGTTGTCAGCCGGGAAAACGAGGAGGAGGTGAGCCGGTCGTGGAAAGCGTGATCGAGGTTCGCGGTTTGCGCAAGGCGTTTGGCAGCCACGAGGTGCTGCGGGACATCGATTTTGCCGCGAAGAAGGGCGAGGTGACCTGCATCATTGGCTCCTCCGGCTCGGGCAAATCGACGCTGCTGCGCTGCATCAACCTGCTGGAGACGCCTGACGCGGGCGAAATCCTCTACCACGGCGAGGACATTCTCAAGGGCCGGGTCAACCTGCCGCGCTACCACGCCAGGGTCGGCATGGTGTTTCAGCAGTTCAATCTCTTTGGCAACATGGATGTGCTGGGCAACTGCGTGGCCGGGCAGATGAAGGTCTTGAGGCGTTCGCGCGAGGAGAGCGAGCGCAGCGCGCTCAAGTACCTTAAGAAGGTCGGCATGGACGCCTATGTCAGCGCCATGCCGCGCCAGCTCTCCGGCGGACAGAAGCAGCGCGTCGCGATTGCCCGCGCGCTGGCGATGGATCCGGAGGTCATTCTCTTTGACGAGCCGACGAGCGCGCTTGACCCGGAGATGGTTGGCGAGGTGCTCGCCGTCATGCAGAACCTCGCGCAGGAGGGCCTGACGATGCTCGTCGTCACGCACGAGATGGGCTTTGCCCGCGCGGTCGCTCATCAGGTCGTCTTCATGGACGGCGGCGTGATCTGCGAGCAGGGCACGCCGCAGGAGGTGCTGGGCGCGCCGAAATCCGCGCGGCTGAAAAGCTTCCTGAGCAGCATGCTCTGATTCCCCCGAAATCGACAACAGACCTGACCGGCATTTCACGCGGATCATCGGTGAAATGCCGGTTTTCCTGTCCGTCGTGAAGCGGCGCTTTTGCGGATGCGGAGAAATGCGGTTTGCCCGCATGAAAGGGACAGCTCCGCATATATATATGGAGCACGAGGAGAAGGAGGGACAGGGACGTGAAAAAAGGGATGGCTGCGTGGATGGCGGCGCTTGCCGCGCTGCTGATGACGGCGCTGCTCAGCGGCGCGGCAGCGCAGGAGGAGATGCGCGTGTACATCGCGCAGGACGCGCTTGAGCGTCACACGGCGGAGCGCATCGTGGCGCTGCTTCAGGAGGCGTTCCCGCAGGGGAACTGGACGGCCGTTTACGCCGGGGAGGAGGGCGACCTGCGCGCGCTCGTGCTCGATGACCGCGCGCCGCAGCTGGCGATCTGCGCCCCGCAGGAGGCGAGGCCCTGGGCACAGGAGGGGCTGCTGCTCGCGCTGGATGGACAGACGGAAGAGCTTGCGCGCATTGAGCCGGAGGTGACGGACACCTGCGTTTTGGAGGAGACGCTCTTCATGCTGCCGCTCACGGCCCGCTGCCGGGAGATGGCCGTCAACGCGGAGCTGGTCAACGCGCATGGCTTTGGCTACCTGCTCGACCCGGTTGCGCACCCGGTCTGGTATCCGTCGGAGCTCAATCAGCTGCTGGAGGAATTCGCGATTCACGATCAGACCGCCGTGGACATCTGGCTGGAGGATGACGGCGCGGCGCTGGAGGCGTTCTTGCAGGCGGTCGGAGGCGGCGCGATGCTGCAAGGCGACGGTGCGTTTGACCCGGGAGCGGCGCTGACGGGGCTTGTCTGGCTGCGCGACATGGCGCAGGGAGGGCTCATCAGCATCGCGGGCAGCCGGGAGGAGGCGCGTTCCCGCTTCCTCGCCGGGGAGACGGCGCTGTTCATCGACTGGACGCCGGAGGAGGAAATACGCAGCGCGCAGGCCGTGTCGGACGCGGGGCTTGAGCTGCGGATGGTCTCCTACCCGACGCCGCTGGGCGTGCCCGTTCACGCATTCGAGTTGACCGGCGCGGCGGTCTTCAAAAGCGAGCGCAGCGCGCAGACCGTGCTGGCGCTCAGCGCGCTGCGCTTTCTCGCCGGGGACGCGGGGGCGCAGCTCGCCATGGGCGGACGCGGCATCTACCGGGACGACGCCTTCTGGCTCCCGGCGCTCCCGCTCATGGATGGCGGCGGTACGCTGCGCGTCCTCTTCGCTGGGGCGGCGGGGCGCGTGCTGGACGGAGCACAGAGCCCGCAGGCGGCCGTCGCGGGGCTGGAGGGGATGATGGAGGCGGCAAGGTAAACAGGGACGGGCGGAAAAGCGGCGCAGGTCGCGGCCAGAGGGGCTTGGGCCCCTTTGGCGCCGCCCGCGGACTGGCGGCGCCGCGCAGAGACTTTTTAGAAGCATTTGGAAATTGGCACTTGACAACGGCGTCTGGTGTACTATAATACCTATAAATCCGATAGGAAAAATAAACGAAGATGGGAGGACGAAAACCATGACTGCGATGGCGTACAAGGCCCTGTGTATGTGTATGTGTATGTGTATGTGCAGCTTTCGGTTCCCGTCTTTGCCGAAGGTCTTTTTGCGCTGCGGCATACGCGCATAAGCGTTGAAGAGAGAAGAACGGGACGAGGCGATGCAAAGCACTTCGTCCCGTTTTCTTATGGAAATCTTCCTGCGGGGCAGCGTCTTTTGCGCGGCACGGCAGGAAGGACGGACACAAATGAGGCCGGCGTCATGCCGGCGGATTCAAGAAAGAAGGAAAGCCAGATGAGACACGCCGGTGCGACTCGGGCGACGGACCGCTGTCGGGCGGAGACACCGATTCCGCTTCCGTTTGATGCACACAAGGAGGAATTTCTGTGAAGAAGCTGACGATCATCCTGCTATCCGCCGCCGCGGCGCTTGCCGGCCTGAGCGCGGCCTCTGCGGCCTATGCAGTCCGCACCGCTTCGGCGAGCATCGAGGCGATCGGCCAGGTGCGCTATGACGAAGAGAGCCGCGCCGCCCTTGACGAGGCGGATGCCGCCGTGGCGAGGCTTGATCCCAACCTGAACCTGGAGAGCCGCGTGGAAAATCTCGATGAGCTGGAGAGCGCCAAGGCGGAATATGTGCGTCTTGCGATCAAGACGGCGGTGGTCGCCAACCAGCGCAGGACGGCGGACGGAATCACGGACGAGGAGATCCGTCAGAAGATCGCCGACGCCCGTGCCGCGGCGGATGCCTATTTCCCGGGCGACAAGCTTGAGCAGCTGCCCAATGACGAGGATCTGGTCTGGCTCGAGCTGCGCTATGCGCCGTCGGAGGAAAGCGCTCCCGCGAAGGCCGAGCCGGAGAGCGGACAGGGAACGGTTGTCGTTCCGCTGTGCTGAAACACACGATGATTTGAAACGGATGGTGTGAGCTGCGCCGCCCGCGATTGACAGAAAAGAGGGCTTTCATGATGAAACTACAGATCATTCTGGCGCTGGCCGTGCTGCTGAGCCTGGCCGTGGGCCTTGGCATGCACCTGGGCGACACGGCCTCCTCGGTCTTTGCGCAGATTGACACGCTGGAGGAGAGCACGCTCTCCGCCTATGCCGGGACGACGCGCCCGTTCACAGAGGTCCTGCGCGGACTCTTCCCGTCCAACGTGCTGGGCGACATCGTGAGCAACAACGTGCCGGGCATCATCCTCATCGCGCTGGCCCTGTCCATCGCCTGCCTCGCTGTCGAGCGTCAGGAGGGGGCGGAGGCCGTCGCGCCGTTCTGCCGGGGCGTGGAGGCGCTTCGCAAGATCGTCTTCGCGGTCACGGATTTCTTCATGGAGCTGACGCCCTATGCCGTGCTCGCGCTGATCGCGGGCTCGGCAAGCAGCCTGCTGACGAGCCGGGAGGCGCTCAGGCAGCTTCTGCTGCTGGTCGCCGTGATCTACGGCGTCTGCTTTGTGTTCACCTACGGGCTTGGGGCGCTGCTGGTCGCCACGCAGGCCAGGCTGAGCCCCGTGCGCTTCTTCCGCAAGATCTTCCCGGCGCAGGTGACGGCGTTCACGACGCAGGCGAGCGTCGGCACGCTGCCTGTGACGATATCCGCCCTGCGCGAGCGCGTGGGCGTCAGCGACCGCGTCGCGGACTTCACGGCCTCGCTGGGCACAACCATCGGCATGCCCGGCTGCACGGCAGTCTGGCCCGTGCTGCTGGCGGTCTTCTATGTAAACGCCGCAGGGCTTTCGTGGGGCCCCCAGCAGTATGCCGTGCTCGCGCTTACGGCGTGGTTCCTCTCCGTGGGCAGCGCCGGCGTGCCGGGCATCGCGGTCGTATCCGCCATCGCGCTCTTTGGCACGGTGGGCCTGCCCATCGGCGCGGTCGTGCTGCTGGTGCCCATCAACACGATCTCCGACATGATGCGCACGCTGACCAACGTTTCCTCCGCCGCCATCGCCGCGGCGATTGTGGCCCGCCGCACGGGCGAGCTGGATGACGCGGTCTTCGCCGTAAAGCGCGCCGGGACGCAGGAAAAGGCGTCCTGAGCGGATATGCGGCGGAGAAAGGGACAAAAAGCTGCCCGAAACCCATGAAAAAACCAAAAATTTCTCTTGCCAAACGGCACGGGTCAATGCTATAATAGACCCCGTATGAAACGGGCGTTCCGCTGTCGGCAAAGTCGCGCCGGTCATGAACGTCTATGAGGAAAGGAGAAATCGACACATGAGTGAGATCATCCGTGCGATCGAAAGCGAGCAGCTCAAGAAGGATCTTCCCAAGTTCAACGTCGGCGATACCCTCCGCGTGATGGTGAAGGTCGTTGAGGGCGAGCGCGAGCGTCTTCAGGCGTTCGAGGGCATCTGCATCGCAAAGCGCAACGGCAGCGTCCGCGAGACCTTCACCCTCCGCCGTGTTTCCTACGGCATCGGCGTGGAGCGTACCTTCCCGCTGCATTCCCCGCGTCTTGACAAGATTACGGTGCTCCGCCGCGGCAAGGTTCGCCGTGCGAAGCTGTACTATCTGCGTAATCTGTCCGGCAAGGCCGCCAAGATTCGCGAGAGGTAATTGTGCGAATAACCGCCGGAGGTTTCCGGCGGTTCTTTTTTCTTTATCCTGTAAA
>JALFVL010000031.1 GCA_022787165.1 Clostridiales bacterium | reverse complement strand
GATTTCACTCCTTTACTTGCGGCCGCTGGCGCTCTCACCGGCGTGACCCTTGAAGGTGCGCGTCGGGGCGAACTCACCCAGCTTGTGACCAACCATTTCTTCCACGATGTAAACCGGCACATGCTTGCGGCCGTCGTGCACGGCGATGGTGTGGCCGACCATCTGGGGGAAGATGGTGGACGCACGGGACCAGGTCTTCAGCACGCTCTTCTTGCCGGATTCGTTCATTTCCTCGACCCTCTTGAGCAGCTTAGCAGCTACATAGGGGCCCTTCTTGACCGATCTGCTCATTGATGAGTCCTCCTATTACTTGTTGCCCGCACGCTTGACAATCTTCTTGTCAGAGTACTTCTTGTGCTTGCGGGTCTTCAGGCCGAGCGCCGGCTTGCCCCACGGGGTGACAGGCGCGGGCAGGCCGACCGGGCTCTTGCCCTCGCCGCCGCCGTGCGGGTGATCGCAGGGGTTCATGACAACGCCGCGGACGCTCGGGCGGATGCCCATGTGACGGGTGCGGCCCGCCTTGCCGATGCGCACGTTGCTGTGGTCAACATTGCCCACGGTGCCGATGGTCGCCTTCGCGTTCATCGGGATCATGCGAACCTCGCCGGAGGGCAGACGAACCTGCGCGTTCGCGCCTTCCTTCGCCATCAGCTGCGCGGCGTCGCCGGCGCTGCGAACGAGCTGGCCGCCGCGGCCCGGAACGATCTCGATGTTGTGGATCAGAGTGCCCAGAGGGATGTTGCGGATCGGCAGCGCGTTGCCCGGCTTGATGTCGGCCGTCTCGCCGCTGACGATGGTATCGCCCACCTTGAGGTCGATCGGCGCCAGGATGTAGCGCTTCTCGCCGTCAGCGTAGTTGAGCAGCGCGATGAACGCGGTGCGGTTCGGATCGTACTCGATCGTGGCGACCTTCGCCGGAACGCCATCCTTGTCGCGGCGGAAGTCGATCTTGCGGTACTTGATCTTGTTGCCGCCGCCCTGGTGGCGAACGGTGATCTTGCCCTGCTTATTGCGGCCGGCCTTGTTCTTCTTGGTCTCCAGAAGGGACTTTTCCGGCGTGCTGGTGGTGACTTCCTCGAAGGTCAGCACCGACATGAAACGTCTGGCCGGGGAAGTCGGCTTATAAACACGAATAGCCATTGCTGTTAACCTCCCTGTTACTGCGCCATGCCGTCGAAGAACTCGATGGTCTTGGAGTCTTTCTTCAGCGTGACGTAAGCCTTCTTGATTTCGGGGGTGCGGCCGGCATAGCGGCCCTGGCGCTTGATCTTGCCGAGGGTGCGCAGGGTGTTGACGCTCTCGACCTTGACGCCGAAGGCGGCCTCTACGGCCTGCTTGATCTCGATCTTGTTCGCGCCGATCGCCACTTCAAAGACGTAGCGCTTGTCCGCCAGGCCGTCGTAGGCCTTTTCCGTCAGCACGGGGCGGAGGATGATATCATGAGGATTCTTCATTACGCGTAAACCTCCTCAACGAGCTTGACCGCTTCCTCGGTGATGATGAACTTCTCATTGCCGAGGATATCCAGCACGTTAATCGTGTTGACGTAGGCGGTCTTCAGGCCCGCGATGTTCGCGGACGCGCGGGTAACGGTGTCGTCCGGGCCGGCGAGAACCAGCAGCGCGGTCTTTTCAACGCCCAGGTTCTTGAGGATCGCGGCGACCTCGCGGGTCTTCGGCGCGGTCAGCGCGATCTTGTCCAGCACGATCATCTCGCCCTCGTTCACCTTGGAGGTGAGGGCGCCCTTGAGCGCCAGGCGCTTGACCTTCTTGGGGACGTTCACGACATAGTCGCGGGGCTTCGGCGCGAACACGACGCCGCCGTGGGTGAACTGCGGAGCGCGGTTGCCATGGTGACGCGCGTTGCCGGTGCCCTTCTGGCGGTAGATCTTGCGGCCGCCTCCGCGGACCTCGCCGCGGGTCTTGGCGCTCTGGGTGCCCTGGCGCTTGGCGGCCAGCTGGCTGCGAACGACCAGGTGAATGACGCTCTCGTTGATCTCGGAAGCGAAGATCGCGTCGCTCAGCTCGATCTCACCGACCTTGGCGCCTTCCTGATTCAGCATTGCAATCTTAGGCATTGTGACGGTTCCTCCTTATCAGGCCTTGACGGAATCGCGGATCACAAGGGTTCCGCCATTCGGGCCCGGCACCGCACCCCTGACCAGCAGGAGATTGCGCTCGGTGTCCACGCGCACAACGCTCAGATTCTGGATCGTGACGCGATCGACGCCGTAGTGACCGGACATCTTCTTGTTCTTGAACACGCGGGACGGCGTGGAGTTCGCGCTCAGGGAACCAACGCCGCGGTGATACTTGGAGCCGTGCGCCATCGGGCCGGTGTGGTGGTTCCAGCGGGCAATCGCGCCGGTGAAGCCGTGGCCCTTGCTGGTGCCGGTGATGTCGACCTTGTCGCCCGCGGCGAAGACATCGACCTTCACCTCGTCGCCGACGTTGTACGCGGAGCAGTCCTCCAGGCGCAGCTCGCGCAGGTTGCGGCAGGGGGCGACGTTCGCCTTGGCAAAGTGGCCCTTGATGGGCTTGTTGACGAGCTTCTCGGCGCGGTTGGGCGCGTAGGCGTCAAAGCCGACCTGAATCGCCTCGTAGCCGTCGTTCTCGACCGTCTTCTTCTGGACGACCGGGCAGGGGCCCGCCTGAATCACGGTGACCGGGAGCAGGCGGCCGTCCTCGGTAAAGACCTGCGTCATGCCGATCTTCTTGCCGACGATACCTTTCTTCATTTTCACTTACCTCCGATCACAGTTTGATCTCGATTTCCACGCCTGCGGGGAGATCGAGCTTCTCCATCGCGTCGAACGTGGCGCGGGTGGGGTTCTGAACGTCGATGAGGCGCTTGTGGGTGCGCTGCTCGAACTGTTCGCGGGAATCCTTGTACTTGTGGGGCGCGCGCAGGATCGTCACGACTTCCTTCTCGGTCGGAAGCGGGATCGGGCCGGACACCTTGGAACCGGTGCGGCGAGCGGTCTCGACGATGCGCTCGGCAGCCTGGTCAACGAGGCTGTGCTCGTAAGCCCAGAGCTTGATGCGAATTTTCTTGCTGGCCATTTCATTTCCTCCTTGTTCGTACTCAAGTACGCTTGCTTGGCTGTTTGCCCTGCATGACGGATTCTTGAGCCGTCGTCCGATTGGCGGACATGGTCCGCGACAGTTCCCTCACCGGCCAGTGAGCAATCTGCCGCTTCATCCCCTTTGCAGACATCTGCCACATTATATTCTATTTTACGTTTTTATGCAAGCCCTTTTTTGAAGTTTTTTTCGATTTTTTTGATTTTTCCTCCGTTTGCCAGAAATCGTCAGACGAGTTCAAAAATCAAATGATTTCAAGCCTTTTCAGCCTCCCCTTCTCGCCTCTTCCATCCGCTTCCATTGGACACGTATCCGGGCGTATCATTTCCAGAGATCATGCAAACGTTCCCGGGCGTTTCATTGACCCGTTTTTAAAAACTTTCATGAACTTTCGTCTCGCGCGAGGCCAATTTTTCGCCAGTTTGCACAAAAACGCTTTTTCCAATTCGTCCGGTCTCGCCTGTATTTCGCCCGGACGCTTTCGCGCTTTAGCGCTTTAAAGCATTCCAGCCGCATTGACCAGACGTCTGATGTTTGCGCGGTTTGAATTTTTTTGCGGAAAGCAGAAGGAGCGCAATGGAAGAGCTGCGCTCACTTCGTGCAAAAGAAAAGAAGGGACGTCTGCGTGAGGCGTTCCTTCTATATGATATTGGGTTTCTTCTGAGGCCTGTATGGCGGCTCAGGCGCGCTTTTCCCTTCTCATCCTTCTGACGACGCAGGAGAGCGTGAAGTTGATCGCAAAGTACACGAGGAAGGCAAAGCCGAAGAGCACAAACACATCCGTGACGTGGATCGTGCCGCGGTTGAAGCGGTCAACCCAGGTGCCATTATACGCGTTGGCCTTGCTGATGATCAGCTTCGTGCAGCCCATCAGCTCGATCGTCACCAGGCTGGCCATGTAGCTCGAGTCCTTGATCGTGCTGATCATCTGGGAGAGCAGCGTCGGAATGATGTTGCGAAAGGCCTGCGGCAGCACGATCAGCGTCATCGTCTGCAGCGTGCCAAAGCCCTGTGAGTAGGAGGCCTCGAACTGCCCGCGCGCGACGGAGTTGAGGCCGCCGCGGACGATTTCCGCCATGATTGCGGATTCAAACAGCGTGAGCGCGACGATCGCCTTGAACAGCGTCTTGACGGCGACAGTCGAGCTGAACCCGAGCAGCGCGGCAAACTCTTTGGAAATCGCCGGCGCGGGGCACGTGACGAAGCAGATGAACATCCACAGCATCAGCGGCGTATTGCGGAAGAGCTCGATGTAAAGCGTCGCAAGCCTGCCCAGGATCCTCGAAGCGCCCCGCGTGCAGTAATTGCGGATGAGCGCCAGCACGGCGCCGGCAGCGACGCTGATGACGATCGCGATGAGCGATATGCCCATCGTAAAGAGCAGGCCCTTGAGCAGGTAGCTGATGACTTCCGGGTTTTTGAGAATGCCCAGGCTGCCCTGCAAATCGGTCATGAACGAATCCATTACGCCGTCGCCTCCTTTGCGTCATTCGTCTCCTCCGGGGTGACGGTGATGCGGTCGCGCTCCTTGAGCTTTCGTTCCCAGCGCCCCGCGATCATCGACAGCGGATAGCAGACGCAGAAGAACATCAGTCCGCCGACGAGGTAGGCCGGGCCATATGCGCCGCCCGTGCTCTCGCCCGTGACGAAATTGTAGGTTGTCGCGATGAGGTCCGCGCCGCCGATGATATACAGGCAGGAGGTGTTCTTGATCAGGTTGATCATCTGGTTGACCAGCGGCGGCAGGATGATCTTGATCGTCTGGGGCAGAATGATCAGGCGCATGGTGTCAAAATACCCGAAGCCCTGCGAGCGGGCCGCGTCGAACTGTCCAAACGGAATCGACGTGATGCCCGCGCGCACGACCTCCCCGACATACGCGCCCGTATACAGGCCCAACGAGATGAAGCCGATGACGACGACCCTGATTTTGATGCCCGAATACGCGAGCGCGTAATACAGGAAGCAGACCTGCAGGATCAGCGGGGTATTCTGAAAGAACTCCACATAGATCCGGGCGAAGATCCGAAGCGGGCGCTTGCCGCCGGTTGCCATCAGGCCCAGCGCAAAGCCGATCGCCAGCGCGATGATCAGGCCGACCACAGCGCTTTGAAGCGTGTTGAAAAAGCCGTTGAGAAAGGTGCCGCGGTATTGCCATACCGTCGCCCATGCCTTCGCGCTGAAGATTGTCGCCATATCGTCAAGCCTCGTTTCTGTCGTGATTCGGGCCGCCGTTGACCCGCGCTGAAAAACGGGGCGCGCAGCTGACGGCTGCGCGCCCCCGAGAATGCCTATCTGTTGCCGGGCAGCAGCTTACAGACCCCATTTCTCCACGAGGCCCGCGATGGTGCCGTCCTCGAGCCAGCCGGTGATCAGCTCTTCGATCTTGCCGGAGAGCTCGGAGCCCTTCTTGGTCGCCACGCCGTAATCCTGCGGGGAGAAGGAGGCGTCGATGAAGCTGCGGCCTTCCGTCTTGTAGTTGGCCAGGATGCTCTTGTCCACGCAGAAGGCATCCACATCGCCCGCGTCCAGCGCCAGGGAGATCGCCGGATAGTCGTCAAACTCCTTGAAGGAGACGCCGCCGTCGAAGGTGGCGATTTCGAACTTGTCCGCATCGAACGCGGGGATGACGCCCGCTTCAGCCATCGCGCTGGCCAGCGCCTTGGCGGAGGTGGAGCCGGTAGAGACGCCCACGGTCTTGCCCGCAAGGCCCGCCAGATCGGTGATGCCGGAGGCATCCTCAACCAGCACGGTCACGGCGTCGGTGTAATACGGCGTGGAGAAGTCCCAGCTCTCCTTGCGCTCGGGCTTGATGGTGAAGGTCGCAATGACGCAGTCAAGCTCGTCGTTGTCCAGCATCTGGCCGCGGGTCGCCGCAGTGACGGTGGTGTACTCCACGTCATCGTAGCCCAGCGCCTCAGCGATCATCGCGCCGAGGTCAATTTCCATGCCCTCGTACACGCCGGTGGTCTCATCGAGGTAGCCAAAGCCATAAACGTCCTGCTTCACGCCGACGCGGAAGGTTCCCTCGGCGCAGGCCAGCGCAGTCAGCGCGCACAGCAGCACAGCGGCAAGAGCGATTGCAGCAAACTTTTTCATGACGGTTTCCTCCTTGAATAAAGCTCATTTATGAATAACCGTTCATCGCGGCCATCCTCGTTTCGGGCGTGTTCAGCGCAGGATCTTCGAGAGGAACGCCTTGGTTCTCTCGTTCTCCGGGTTGGTAAAGAAGTGCTCCGGTGTGCCCTCCTCCAGGATATGTCCGCCGTCGCAGAAGACGACCCGGTCGGCGACCTCCCGCGCAAAGCCCATCTCGTGCGTCACCACGACCATCGTGATGCTGTCGTGGCTCAGCTCGATCATGATGTCGAGCACCTCCTGCACCATCTCCGGGTCAAGCGCGGAGGTCGGCTCGTCAAAGTAGATGATCGGGTTTTTCATCGTCAGCGACCGTGCAATCGCGATGCGCTGCTGCTGGCCGCCGGAGAGCGTCGTGGGATAGACGTTCGCCTTCTGTGCCAGGCCGACGCGCTTGAGGTTGGTCATGGCGAGCTCCTGCGCCTCGGCCTTGTCCATCTTCTTGAGCCGCACAGGCGCGAGCGTCAGGTTTTCCATGACGGTCAGATGCGGATAGAGGTTGAACTGCTGGAAGACCATCGAGGAGTACTGCCGGTTGAGCTCCGCGCGCGTTTTGTGCGTCATGCGCTTGCCGTCGATATAAACCTCGCCGCCGGTGACCTCCTCCAGGCCGTTCATGCAGCGGATCAGCGTGCTCTTGCCCGAGCCGCTCGGCCCGATGATGACCAGCTTTTCACCCCGGGCGACCGTCAGGTCGATGCCCTTGAGCACCTCAAGATGCCCGAAGGATTTATGGACATTTTTCAGTTGAATCATCGCCGGAACACTCCTGTCCTATTCTTCAAAACGAAAGCCGCCGCATCCTCGCATGGCCTTCGCGCTGGCGCTTTCTTCCCGATTGCCGTAGGGCAAGTATACCACACCCCTCCCCATTTTGCAAGTTTTATTTTTCAAAAATGCAAATTATTCCCATCATTTCCATATAACATCCAAATTTCGGTCAGTCAGTCAGCCAATTCTTTCATCCCCTTGCCCGAATTTCATTCTTTCCTTATAATTAAAAAGCGGAGAGCGCCGCTCTCCGTCATTTGTATAAATACTGTATTTTCGTGAATAATTCCGCATATTCCGTCCCGATTTGCCGCCCTGCGGCGCTTTTTGTCATTGCAGGCCGAACTGCGCCTCGATATCCGCAGGCACCTCCCAGCCGATCTGCTCCGCCTCGGCCAGATAGCGCTCAAGCAGCGTCTCCGGCCGCGCAGGCGCGCCGCAGTAGGGGCAGGGCGTCAGCTTTTTGAATGCATCCAATGTCAGATCGCCGTAGGTCAGGTCTCCGGTCAGCGGCAGATACTGGCTCTTGACGCCGGAGCAGTTCTCGTCCAGGTGGTAGTTGCTCCCGCCGTTGGGGTTGCGGTAGAGCGGCGTCTGCGCGTCCGGCAGCTCGGGCTCAAAGACCTTGCGCCCGGCGTCGTCCCAAATGAAGACCCTGGTCTTCAGCTCGAGGTTTTCCCAGAGCCAGGCCATGTTCTGACCCTGTGCGTTCTTTCTCCGCTGGATGCGGATGCAGCCGTGGCTGGCCTTTTGCCCGAGCATCGGCTCATAGGCGTCATAGATCTTCGTTCCGTCTGCTGCCTTGTCGTAGAGCACCTCGTGCAGCAGCGTGCCGCCGTTGATGCGGATGGCATACGCGCCGATGGTGCGGCTGCCTGCCTGGAAATCGCCCACGCGGCTGACGGTGATGAATTCGCCCGCCGGCGTCTCATTGTAGGGCTGGCTGGGGTTGTTCAGGCCGGTAGAGACGTCGAGCGTGCCGATGATGGCGCCCGCCTCGAAGATGTAGAGCTTCTGGCGAAGCTTGTCCACCAGCAGCGCGTACCTGTCCGAGGGTGTGACCTCAAAGAGCAGGCTCTTTTTGACATAGCCCTGAATCCGCTGCGCGTCCAGGCTCTCCATGTAGGCGTTGTCCGTCTTCGTGCCGTCGTTGGAGTAGGCCTCGATGAGCACGTAGCCGTCGCCATCCGTGTCCTCCTCCAGCACATGGACGCCCTGGCTCTGCCCATGCAGCTCGCCCGCGCAGTTCTGCTCATAGGGCGTGCGCGAGATTCCCGGCTCGTTGGTGGGATAGACGTGCTCCGTCTGCCCGACGTCGAACACCGTGATCGGCTGCATCATCAGATCCCAGATCGCCTGCTGATGCGCGGGGTTGGTCAGGTCATACGCGTCGGGGTTCATGTCCCAAAAGCTCGTCGCGACCGGCACGCCCGCCTCGTCAAGCAGAGCCTGCGCCCCGGTTTCACCCTCCTGCGTGGAGGCCGTCTCCTCAAGGGACTCGGCCGCGTCCCATTCGGCATCCTCCCAGGTCGCCGCGTCCTCCAGCAGCAGCGCGCTCAGATCGAGCCGCTCCTGCGCCGCCTGCGCCTCGCTCTCAAAGACGCGCAGCGAAATCCGCGCGCTTTCGCTCTCCTCGCCCCAGAAGTTGCGCATCTGCACCGCGACCAGATAGCTGCCCGTCGGCACAGCGCGCCCGTCCGGCAGCAAGCCGTCCCATTCAATGCGCCCCGCACCGGCCTCGACAGCCACGGCGCCCAGGTCGGCGACAAACTCGCCCGTCTCGCCGCTGAGCAGCTGCATGGCGAGCGTGCCGCCCTCGGTGACGCTGAAGTCAAAGGACCAGCCCGGCTGACCCGCGATGAGCTGCGCGTCGCTGGCCAGCACGCCGCCCAG
This sequence comes from Clostridiales bacterium, assembly GCA_022787165.1. GTDB lineage: Bacteria > Bacillota > Clostridia > Christensenellales > Aristaeellaceae > Ventricola. Next base: position 14,298 of record JALFVL010000031.1, on the reverse strand, counting down.
CTCAGGCGCGGCCAGCGCGCCGGCGCACAGCGCCGTCAGAAGCAGAAAAACGGATAAAATGCGTTTGATCATGTCTCTCTCCATCGTTCTTGCAGCGGTCGGTGTCCGCGCCCATTCCCGACTCGCCTTGCAGTATCGGCCCCGTTTCAATCGCAGGATGCTGCGCATCCCGCCCTGAAACCGCGTTTGGATTTGGGGGCTGCATCGGGCTGCCGTCCAAACCTGCCCGAGGAAATGCTTCCCTCTTCGCTTCGCGCATAGAAAAGGGGCTGTAAAGGGTTTTCCCAGCCTCTTTACAGCCTCTTGTGTGCTTCTCAGCCCGGAAGATCCAGAATGTCGCCGGGGCCCACCGTGACCTCGGGCATTGGCGTCACCGAGGACTCCGTGTACAGCTTCTCCAGCGTCATTTTGCCGGCAATGCCGTCGCTGTCAAGGCCGTAGTCCGACTGGAATTTCTTGACGGCGTTCATCGTGTTCGTGCCGAAGTTGCCGTCCGCCGCGCCGCTCAGGTAGCCCAGCTCCGTGAGCGCCTCCTGAAGCATGACGACCTCGGGGCCCTGATCGCCCTTGCGCAGCGTCTTGTAGGACGGCGTCTGCGGGGCGGGGGTCGGCGTGATCTCGATCGCCGGTGTCGGGCTCGGCGTCACGCTGATCACCTGCGGGGTCGCCGTCTCGCCGAAGACGATGAAGTTCGTGCCCGGGGTCGCCTGCGCCTGCGGAACCGGCGTGCTCAGCGCTGCCGGCGCACCGCCGCCGAACATCGAGCGGATGATCATCGCAATGATGATCACCAGGATGACGATCAGGCCGAAGGCAATGATCATCGGCGTCCTGTCCGCGCTCTTCCTCGCGCCGCGGCTGCCCTTGGTATAGGCCGGCTTTTTCGTCGTGCGCACCCGGGCGCTCTCTGTCTGCGGGCGCTCCTGCGCGGCGCCGCGCGGCTCAGTCTGCGGCTTCACACCGGCCAGATTGGCATAGCAAAGCGGACAGATGTTGGACCCGTCCGGAATCTTGTTATTGCAGTGGGGACAAAACATGTTCAGCCCTCCTCGTTAATCCTCTGGCAGTAGTATAAACCACAACGAAAGCACATTTCAAGGCTTTTGTCAAATTCCGCCCGGAAAAGCCCGTCCGCCGTGCGCTGTCCTATATATATGACGAATCCACCGGGCTTCATGCTCCCGCGCTTCCCGAATTTCTCAGCCCTGCCGCGCCGCCTTCGCGTCCCGGCGCGCCCTGGCCAGCAGACGGTTGGCGCTGATCGTGCAGACGGCGGCGGTCACGCCTGTGTGCAGCGCCTTTTCCTGCGGGGAATCGCTCCCGATGCTCAGGTCGAGCCGCCCCTGCTCCAGCGCCCGCTCCAGCTGATCGACCTCCCGTGCAAAGCGCGTGTAGCCGCTCTGCACGCCCTGCGCGCACAGCAGCGCCAGCATTTGGGCGACGCTCTCCATGCTCAGCGCCTGCTTGAGCACCCCGATCATCATCAGCAGCGCCAGATGCTCGCGGTCGTATTTCTTGCCCACGGGCCGGGGAATCAGCTCCACCTTGACATAGTTGTTGACCATCGACTTGGTGATCTCCCCCTTGGGCAGCGCAGGGGAGAACGTGCGCTCCATCAGCGTGATCACCTGATCCATGTACAGGCCGATATCCGGGAGCATCTCCCACTTGGGCAGCTTGAGCCCCGTCTCCTGCGCCGCGGCCTCCTCCGGCCCGGTATGCGCCTCCATGTTCATCGCAATGCCTCCCCCATTCTGCGCAGCTCGCTCTGCCCCTCGTTTTTCAGCAGCATCCCGCTGGCAAGCGCCTGGGCGCTCTCAAAGCCGCAAACGCAGTCGCCGTCGTTTTCAAACAGCGGCGGCGCGCCCATCCAGGCAAGCCATTGCGTGAGCTGCGCCTCCTCCTGCCGGCCGGGCAGCAGGAACGTCCTGCCGGGGCAGTCGTCTATCCGCGCGGCGCCGGCAGGCTCCATCCAGCGGGTCAGATCCGGGGATAGCGCGCACAGCGCCGCCCCCGCGAGCATTCCAGAGCGCTCTCCCTTTGTCCGCATGGGCCTTTCCCTCTCCTTCAAGCATCTGATCTTTTATTATACCATCGGAAATAATCGCTGTCAAACCAGGCGGGATGAACCCATGCCCACGAAAATTCACGCTGTTTTGTTGAATTTGTGTCTTTACAAACGCATGCTGTCAGGATAGACTATCCCCGTAAAACCGGCGGCGGATTTTGCGTTCCATCGCCGCATACGCTGCTTCAAATGGATTGTACTCCGTCCGCTGATCAAGGGAGGAAGATCAAGATGACCCTGAATGAACTTGCCATTGGCCAGTCTGCTGTCGTGCTGGATGTCGGGGGCGAGGGCGCGCTCCGCCAGCATTTTCTCGATATGGGCGTGATTCCCGGCGTGGAAATCACGCTGATCAAATACGCGCCGATGGGCGACCCGATGGAGCTGCGCATCCACGGCTATGAGCTCACGCTGCGCGTGGACGACGCCCGCAAGATCGCCGTCGGCCCTGCGCATGCGCACGTCTCGGAGCCTGCCGCCGATCCCTGCCGCCGCCCGTCCCCGCATCCGGGCCTGGGCGAGGGCGGCCGCTACCACGTCAAGGCCGACGAGCATCCCCTGCCGGAGGGCACGGTGCTGACCTTCGGCCTGGCGGGCAACCAGAACTGCGGCAAGACGACGCTCTTTAACCAGCTCACCGGCTCCAACCAGCACGTCGGCAACTTCCCCGGCGTGACCGTCGACCGCAAGGATGGCCAGATTCGCGGCCACGCGAACACGCTGGTGACCGACCTGCCGGGTATCTATTCGATGTCCCCGTACAGCAGCGAGGAGATCGTCACGCGCCAGTTCCTGCTCGAGGGCAAGCCGCGCGGCATCATCAACATCGTCGACGCGACCAACATCGAGCGCAACCTCTACCTGACCATGCAGCTCCTGGAGCTGGACGTGCCCATGGTGCTCGCGCTCAACATGATGGACGAGGTGCGCGAAAATGGCGGCTCCATCCGCGTCAACGATCTGGAGGCGCAGCTCGGCATCCCGGTCATCCCGATTTCCGCCGCGAAGAACGAGGGCATCGACGAGCTCGTCGACCATGCGCTCCACGTCGCGCAGTATCAGGAGCGCCCCGGCCGCCTGGACTTCTGCGACGCAGACGCCCACGGCGGCGCCGTTCACCGCTGCCTGCACGGCATCATGCACCTGATCGAGGATCACGCCCGCGCGGCGGGCATCCCCGTGCGCTTCGCCGCCAGCAAGCTGGCCGAGGGCGACCCGCTGATTCAGGAGCAGCTGCGCCTCTCCGACAACGAAAAGGAAATGGTCGAGCATATCATCGTGCAGATGGAGGAGGAGCGCGGCCTCGACCGCGCCGCCGCCATTGCGGATATGCGCTTCCGCTTCATCGGCAAGATCTGCGACGCTGCCGTCGTCCGCCCGCGCGAGAGCCGCGAGCATGCCCGAAGCGAGCGCCTCGACCGCGTGCTCACGGGCAAATACACCGCCATCCCCGCGTTCATCGCGATCATGGGCCTCGTCTTCTTCCTGACCTTCAACGTCATCGGCAGCTTCCTCTCCGACCTGCTTGAGGCCGGCATCGGCGCGCTGACCGCCCTCGTCGACAGCCTGATGGCCTCGGCAGGCATCAGCGGCGTCGTCCATTCGCTCGTCATCGACGGCGTCTTCGGCGGCGTGGGCAGTGTGCTCAGCTTCCTGCCCTTTATCGTGACGCTTTTCTTCTTCCTCTCGCTGCTTGAGGACAGCGGCTACATGGCGCGCGTCGCCTTTGTCATGGATAAGCTGCTGCGCAAGATCGGCCTCTCCGGCCGCAGCATCGTGCCGATGCTCGTGGGCTTTGGCTGCACGGTGCCGGGCGTGATGGCCACGCGCACGCTGCCCTCCGAACGCGACCGAAAGATGACCGTCCTGCTCACGCCGTTCATGAGCTGCACGGCCAAGCTGCCGATCTACGCGTTCTTCTCCGCCGTCTTCTTCCCCGACCACGTCGCCATCGTCATGATCGGCCTGTACGTGCTGGGCATCGTCTGCGGCATTCTGATGGCGCTGTTCCTGCGCGGCACGCTCTTTCGGGGCGAGCCCGTCCCCTTTGTCATGGAGCTGCCCAACTATCGCCTCCCCAGCGCCAAGAACGTCGCCCAGCTGCTCTGGGAGAAGGCCAAGGACTTCCTCCAGCGCGCGTTTACCGTCATCTTTGTCGCGACGATCGTCATCTGGTTCCTGCAAACGTTTGACGCTCACCTCAATGTCGTCAGCGACTCGCAGCAGAGCCTGCTCGCCCTGCTTGCCGGCCTGATCGCCCCGGTCTTCGCGCCGCTGGGCTTCGGCGACTGGCGCATCGGCACGGCGCTGATCTCCGGCTTCATGGCCAAGGAGAGCGTCGTCTCCTCGCTCGCCATCCTCTTTGGCTCGACCGGGGCCATGCGCGCCGCGCTCACGCCGCTCTCTGCCGCCGCGCTGCTCGTCTTCAGCCTGCTCTATACGCCCTGCGTTGCCGCAATCTCCGCGATCAAGCGCGAGATGGGCGGCAAGTGGGCCGTCGGCGTCATCATCACACAGTGTGTCATCGCCTGGATCGCCGCCTTCCTCGTTCGGCTGATCGGGCTGCTGCTGGGGGTGGCGTGAATGAACCTTCCGACGCTCCTCGTCCTGCTCCTGCTGCTCGCGCTGGTCATTCTCGCCGTTCGGCACATCCGCAAAAAGAAGCTGCTCTTCTCCTGCGGCGGGGATTGCTCCTCCTGCCCCGGCGGCTGCGCCCGGCATGAGCCGCGCGCACGATGAGGCCATTCAAAGGATTCAAAAGGCCCGCTCTCCTGGCCCCAACCGGGGCTTGGAGAGCGGGCCTTTGATGATGCGGGGAAAAATCAGTCGTCCGACGCGGCAGCAGCCGTCGCCTTGGGCTGGATGTCGCCTGCTCGGGTCAGCGCGATGCGCGTGAGCATCGGGCCGACCAGCTCGTAGATCAGCACGCCAAAGAGCACGATGTTGCGCACGAGCATGCCGCCCTCGCCGAGCGTCTGCGCGACCGTCACGGACATGCCCAGCGCCACGCCGGCCTGCGGCAGCAGCGTGATGCCCAGATATTTCTGAATCGCCGGGTCGCAGTGCATGAATTTCGCGCTGAGGCTCGCGCCGGCCCACTTGCCAACCGAGCGCGTGATGATGTAGGCCGCGCCGATGCCAACCGCCGCCGCGTTGGCAAAGACGTCCAGCTCCAGCTCCGCGCCGCTGAGCACGAAGAAAAGGATGAACAGCGGCGCCGTCCAGCGGTCCGTCTTGGCCATGATCTCCTCCGAGAAATCGCAGATGTTGCAAAACACCGTGCCCAGCATCATGCACACCAGCAGCGAGGAGAAGCCGATCTTCACGCCGCCGATCTCAACCTCGATCATCGAGAGCGCGACCGTCATGATGACAAAGGTGATGGAGAGCGACAGGCGCTTGCTGTTGGACTTGAAGTACTTCTCCGCCGCCGTGAAGATCGAGCCCATCACAAAGCCCAGCACGATCGAGAGGACGATCTCCAGAATTGGCTCGACGAGGATGCTCGTCATGTCGAAATTGCCGTTGTTGAGCGCCTTCGCCACGCCGAAGCTGACGGCAAAGACGATCAGGCCGACCGCGTCATCCAGGGCGACAATCGGCAGCAGCAGGTCGGTCAGCTTGCCCTTCGCCTTGTACTGGCGAACGACCATCAGCGTCGCGGCCGGGGCCGTCGCCGTGGCAATCGCGCCCAGCGTGATGGCGTCCGCCAGAGGCAGCGCGTCGCCCAGCACCGTGAAATGCAGCGCAATGAGCACGATATCGACCAGCAGCGCCGCGACCAGCGCCTGGAAGATGCCAATCACGGTCGCCTGCTTGCCCGTCTGGCGCAGCTGGGAAAGTCTGAACTCGTTGCCGATGGCAAACGCGATAAAGCCGAGCGCGACGTCGTTGAACAGGCTGAGCGCCTTGACCTCCGCCATGCTCGTAAAGCCGATGCCCGTCACGCCCAGCCGGCCCAGGCAGTACGGGCCGATGAGAATGCCCGCAATCAGGTAGCCCGTCACGGCCGGCATCTTGAGCGGCTTGACAAAGCGCGAAATCAGCAGACCCGCGCACAGCGCAATGGAAATGGAAAGCAGCGTCTCCATAGGGTTCCCCTTCTCTTCCGTCAGTTGATGCTTTGGTTTGTTCCGCGCGCCGCAGATTTCGGCGCAACGTGTATTATACCACCGCGCTTTTCAGGCGAACAGGCCGAAAAACGACGGAGATTCCCCCTTTTTTCTGGCTAGTTTTTCTGCACGGAAGGGATCGCGCCCAAACGCTGATCCAGCGCGAAGCGAAGAAGGGAGTTTGAGGGGACCGAAGTCTGCCGCCGCCAATGGCGGAAAAAGGCAGACGAAGCGTCGGGAATCGCAGGGAGCGCCACGGCGCGACCATGCGAGTTTCCCGGACTCCGTCCCTTAGGCAGGTTTTAGGGCGGCAGCCCTAACGTATCCAATAACCTCGGGAAAAAGAAGTTTCAGAGCAGACCGCGCAGCGGTCTACGATTGAAACGGGGCTGATTCTGCAAAGCAGGAATTCAGGCAGAAAAAAGGAGCACCTCCTGTGAGGTGCTCCCCTGTCTTCCTTGGATCGCTGCGCGATTACTGCGCGACCGGATAGACGCTGCAGCGGGTCTTCTTCTTGCCCAGGCGCTCAAAGCGGACGACGCCGTCCACCAGCGCAAACAGCGTGTCGTCGCCGCCGATGCCGCAGTTGGTACCCGGATGAATGTGCGTGCCGCGCTGACGGTACAGGATGTTGCCCGCCAGGACGAACTGGCCGTCCGCGCGCTTCGCGCCCAGGCGCTTGGATTCGCTGTCGCGGCCGTTGTGGGAAGAACCGGTGCCCTTCTTATGCGCGAAGAGCTGAAGATTCATCGTAAGCATCTGCTTGCCTCCATTCTTTTTGCTGTATCCGAATGAGGTTCGGATAGATTTTCTGAATGTCTGTCAGTCCTGTCATGATCGTGCGGAGAACGATCTGCGCCCTGTCCATCCGCTCCGCGTCCAGCCCTTCGGGCAGGATGCACCGCAGATAGCCGTCCGAGACCTTCGCCTCGGGCGTGACCTGCGCCACGGCGCAAAGCGCGTTGACGCCGGTCTGCGTCAGCGCGGAAACCGCGCAGCAGACGAGATCGTAGCCCCGTATCCGCTTGCCGCCCGCGTGACCGCCGGCCTCAAAGCCCGCGATCGCGCCGCCTTCAAGCGTATAGACCGTGATGGTGGTCATCTCAGCCGATCTTGGTGATTTCCACCTTGGTGTACGGCTGACGGTGGCCCTGCTTACGGCGATAGTTCTTCTTGGACTTGTACTTGAAGACGATGATCTTCTCGCCGCGGACCTGGCCAACGACCTTGCCCTCGACCTTCACGCCCTCGACAACCGGGGTGCCGATCTTGACATCGCCGTCGTTGCCCACGAGCAGAACGTCGAAAGAAACCGTGGAGTCAACCTGCGCATCGATCTTCTCGATGTAGATCACGTCGCCCTCACTAACGCGGTACTGCTTGCCACCAGTCGCAATAATAGCGTACATTTGGTGACACCTCCTATAATTTTACTCGCCGGGCTTAGGTAGCGCAAAGGCGTTTAGACAGACCAGTCCCGAGCGGCTCACCGTCTAATGATATCAGTTTTTTCTGGCACTGTCAATTCTTTTTGGCGTTTTTCCCTGCCAATTTTTGCAATTCGCTCAGTATCCCGAGGCCGCCTCGTTCTTGATGAGCTTGATGATGCGGCTTGTGCCCAGGCGCGTCGCGCCCAGCTCGATGAAGCGCTCGGCGTCCGCGAGCGAGGCGATGCCGCCCGCCGCCTTGATGCCCTTGCCGTTTGTCATGTGCGCCTGCATCAGCGCGACATCCTCAAACGTCGCGCCAGCCGTGGAAAAGCCCGTCGAGGTCTTGATGAAGTCCGCGTCGGAGCGGGAGACGATCTCGCACATGCGAATCTTCTCCTCCTGCGTCAGCAGGCAGGTTTCGATGATGACCTTGAGCGTATGCCCAGCGCAGGCCGCCTTGACCGCGTTGATCTCCGCGAGCACCTCGTCGTCCCGGCCATCCTTGAGCAGGCCGATGTTGATGACCATGTCGACTTCGTCCGCGCCGTTTCGGACAGCATCCGCCGCCTCAAAGACCTTGCTCTCCGTCGTGGCGTATCCCGTCGGGAAGCCGATGACCGTGCAGACGCCGACGGCGTCCGGGTTCCCGGCCATGTAGGCCTTGCAGCGGGCGACATAGCTCGCGGGGATGCAGACCGTCGCCGTGTGATAGGTCATCGCGTCGTCGCAGATCTGCCGGATCTGCGCCCAGGTCGATTCCGGCTTGAGCAGCGTGTGATCGACCATCGAAAGTATGGTAGAAAGCTCCATAATGTTCCTCCTGTCCGGGGCGCGCGCCCCCGCATGTTTCATGGATGGATTATACTCCAAAATCCCTCTTCCCGCAATGCCGTGAGTCTGTATGCCCTAGCTGCCCGGTGCAGGCCGTCAGTCAGCCGCCATAGGGCCGCTCATGCTCCGCCTTGGAGCCGAACTCGCGCAGCTCCGCAATCCGGCCCGCGCCGTCAAACCGCATGAGCGTCATGCCGTCAAACGCGCCCTCCGTCCCATCGTATATGCAGCGGAAGAACCAGTGCACCGCCAGCCATTCTCCTTGCCCAATGGCGCGCCGGATGCGCCATTCGAGCACGCGCCCGCGCGCATTCCAGTCCGCAAACCATTGCTCCACCTCGCCGCGCCCGATATATTCCGGCCCGTAGCACTCGACATAGCGCACGTCCTGCGCAAAAATCTCCGGGATGACCGCGCTCTCCCGTGTCAGCCACGCGTCAAACCACACGCGGACAGTCTCCTCATGCGTCACTGCGCACCTCTTTCTTTCTGCCTTTCGGCGGACAGAGCCCCGCGAGCAGAAGCAGCACCGGCACAAAGCAGAACAGGTACCGGCTGCGCGCCTCCCAGAGCATCAGGAAAAGCATCATGCCAAACATCGCGATATAGGCCATCGCCCCACCCGTCTCCCGCCGCCGGATGCCGCGCAGGCAGGCGAGCAGCGCCAGCACCAGGTCGCCCATGAAGATGCCGGTGCAGACCGCGCTGTACAGCGGGAAATGCTCCCCCGCCGCCAGCACGACCGTCGAGAGCGCGTTGGGCCGCACGGGGTCGTCGTCGAGCATCTCCGTCATGCCGAAGGTGCCGTCGCCCATCGCCGCGGCATTCTTGCGCAGCATGGCCAGCAGCAGCCGGTTCGGGTAGCGCAGCGTGTAGATTCTGTCCTTCATGCGCGTGTAGATCGAGGACATGACCTCCTCGTGCGACGCGCCCTCGTCCATCATCCCCCAGGTGATGCCGTAATCGCCCGAAAAACCGCCGTAGGGGTTGTCCGACGTCGGGATGGACATCATCACCCAATGGATCGCGGGCGTGTTCTGCTGCGCGTAGACCTCGGGGTCGATGACCTGCTCCAGCATATAGGCATGCACGGCCGCCGTGCCGCCCAGCGCAATGCCCAGGCTGAGCAGCGCGCAGAGCGCCGCGCGCGCCGGGCGCAGGGAGAGCGCGAAGACGATCACCGCGGCGATGAGCACGATGAACACCGTCATCTTGATCTGCCCGCCGATCATCGCGGTCAGCCCGGTCAGCACCGCGAAGCCCAGCTGGCGCGCGCCCCTCTGCGCGCGCACCGTTTTGAGCGCAAAAAACAGCGTCAGGATCACAAACGGCGCGCTGAAGGTATCCGTGTAGAGCACGCCCGCTGCTAGATACAGCGGCAGGCAGCAGGCCGTCAGCAGGAGCGTGCGCGCCCGCGCCCGCGTTCCGCCCAGCATGTCCGCCGTACAGGCCGCCGCGCGCATGCCCGCCGTGTACAGCAGCGCCTGAATCACGGCCAGCGGCATGAAGAAGCCCTCGATTCCGGCGAAGACGAGCGCCCTGCGGATCGCCGTCAGGATCAGCACAAAGCCCCATTGGTTCGAGAATCGCGCCAGATAGAGGCCAAAGTCCGGGTTGGCGTCAAAGCAGCCGTCCCGCGCGAGCATCATGGAGCCGTTGTAGAGCATGAAGTTGTCGCCCGAGGGCGTGTATTCCATCCAATACGCCAGCACGACCTGAACGAGGAACAGCGCCGCCAGAAAGGCCGGCTCCGCGAAGCGCAGCCTCCGGCGAAGCCGCGCCTCGTCCGCCCGCCCGATCCGCGTGAACGCGACCGCCGCCAGCGCGAGGAACGCCGCCAGCGCCAGCATCACCGGCGCGAGCTCGTAGCCGTGGCAGGCGCGCGCAAACGGCAGCAGGATGACGTTCACAGCCGTGATCACGCCAAAGCACAGGAAAAAGCCCATGCCGGTTCTGAGCAGCTTGTCTCTCATGAAATCTCTCTTTCTGCCGGCGTTTTGGGCCGGTCTGTTTCAAAGCGCTTCAAGGCCATCGAAGGGAATCGATGTCATGGTCATTTTACGATATTTCCGCGGGGATGTAAAGCGGAGACGGATTTCCGCCCGCCTTTTCCCCCGAAATTCCGACGTCCGTTTTCGACAATCCCATTGACAAACCCCAGAGATTGAGATATAATCCTTATTAAGAATAAATCCTGTTAAGGATGGGATACCCATGATGAGGCGCAACACCATTCAGCGTTCGCTCGTTCTGGAGGCGGTCAATCAGCTGAAGTCGCACGCCACCGCTGAGGAAATCTACGAAGCGATTGCCGCTCAGCACCCCACCGTCAGCCGTGCGACCGTCTACCGCAACCTGAATCAGCTCGCTGAGAGCGGGGAGATTCGAAAGATGGCGATACCCGGCGGGCCGGACCGCTACGACCATCGATGCCACAACCATTATCACGCCATGTGCCGCAAATGCCGTCGGGTGTTTGATATCGAAATGCCCTATATCGACGATCTGGAAAAATCGGTCGAGGATGCGCACGGCTTCGCCATCAGCGGTCACGACATCATGTTCCGCGGCCTCTGCCCGGAATGCCAGAAGAAGGACGCCTCCGGCGACCGCCAGGCATGACGTGCAGGCGCTTTCCGGCATCCGGAAGCAGAAACGGCATTTTACACACGCAGCATTGAGGGCTCCTGCGCGGCCGGTGAGGCGGCAGACCTTCAAAGCAATATAAAGAAAAGAGGAGAAGACGATGAGAAGCATCACGACCCTGGATTTGCAGTATGCGCATCGGTTCTACGGCTTTAAGGGCGAGGCCCAGTACCTGCACGGTCATACCGGCGTTCTGACCATCGAGGTCGAGGACACCATCGAGCCCGGCGTCAACATGGTGTTCCCGTGCAACGAGATTCAGAAGACGGCCTGGGAGGTGCTCAAGAATTTCGACCATGCGCTGATCCTGCGGGAGGACGACCCGCTGCTCCCCGCGATCCTGGGCGTCTACGAGGCGCAGGGCATCCGCAACGGCGCGCCAACCAACAAGATGAAGGGCCCGGCGTTCAAAACCGAGCTGGCCACGGCCTATCCCGAGTGCCGTCTGGTGGTGACGAAGGAGACGATGACGGTTGAGGGCATGATCAAGATCGTCTACGACCTGCTCAAGGACAAGCTGAACATCGCCAAGCTCACCTTCACCAGCGGCGTGAATGCCGCCTCGCAGGAGTATACGCCCTCCAGGCAGATCGATCGCTGCCCGCTGTGCGGTATCGCGCTGAGTGAGAACGGCGTCTGCCCCAAGTGCGGCTATAAGAAGCAGTAAAGGATTGGGCGCATCTGTTTATCCAGCTCTTTCCTGAGAACTGACGGCGCTTGACATGGACATCCAGAAAAACGGGGGGTTTCGCAGTGCGGAAGGGGCGGTGCTCATAAGACAGTTAACAACCGCAGTGGTTAATCTGCTGCGGTTATTTTTGAATCAGCTTAATTTACACAATTTATCGTTTTTGAAATTAGGGATTGAAGTATCCATTACACTTTGTAGAATATAGGTATCGGGCGCTCGATGAGATTACTTAGGAGGTTCATATACATGAACGAAATCAAAGTATTTCCCATCGGAAAGATTGAAAATGAGAATGATGAAACGAAAATCCTCCTTGACCCTGCATACAGAGCCGGCCTGAAAGGTCTGGGGGAGTATAGCCATGCACAGGTTCTTTGGTGGATGGATGGCTGCGATAATGATAAGGATCGTGGAACTCTTGTCGAAAAGAAGCCTTATGCAAAGGGGCCGGAAGAGATTGGCGTATTTGCGCTCCGCTCACCTGAAAGGCCGAATCCTATCGCAGTGTCCAATGTTAATATCGTATATGTGGATGAGTCGGCCGGAACGATTGGCCTGTCCTACATGGATGCTTTTCCGGGCAGCATAGTCCTTGACCTGAAACCTTACACGCCAAGTATTGATCGGGTCGAGCATTCTTCCGGGCCGAACTGGTGCAGCCATTGGCCGAAGTCCTATGAAGAAAGCGGTGAATTTGACTGGGATGCTGAATTCAATTTCTAAGGAGGCGTTATCATGGCTCTTTCCGATTATCTGCTAAAAAAGCCGGTAATTGATACCAACCGCCTTAGTATTCGCCCCATGTGCGCGGCGGACGTGTCCGCCTTAAGGGAATGGATGCCGGACAAGTCCATCTATACTTACTGGGGAAAAGGCCCGGGAAAAACAGACAGGAATCCGGAACTGCTTTTTGAAAAAGAAGAAAAATCTTCAAAGAGTTTTCATTTGGGAATTGAGGAAAAACCGTCTGCGAAGGTAATTGGCGATATTTGGGTATATCTGATTGAAGGTAATCGCATGGCTTCTGTTGCAATCCGTCTTTCACAGAACTGCCAAGGAAAAGGCTACGGTACAGAGGCACTGTCTGCCATGACAGATTTCTGCTTTCTGCACACTGAACTTCAGCGGTTGTGGACTAAGGTAGATGTTAGAAATATTGCCTCACAGAAAATGCTGGAGAAATGTGGATATAGACAGGAGGGTCTGATTCGTCAGGGAAAAATGGTAAACACTTGGTGCGATTATTATATCTACGGAAAACTTAATTCGGATTCTAAGTAATATAAAGCGCTGATTCCGATTATCCGGACGGGACAAAGAGCGCACTTCTATACAGGGTAATCCCCATATGTGTACTCTGTGAGACGGAACGCCCCGGACGCCAAAATGTCCGGGGCGTTTTGCGTCACTATTTTCCGAGCAAGGGACTGCATCCCCCTTGCGCCTCGAAAGCAGCTATCCACATAAGGCAACTCGCATGGTCGCGGCCTCCGCTCGCTCCCTGCGATTCCCGACGCTCCGCCTGCCTGTTTCCGCCACTGGCGGCGGCAGGCTCCGGTCCCACTGGCGACGCGCGATGGAAAACCCAGCCAAGTACAATGCATGCACTCGCCCGCAGACGGCCCGGGAGCTGGACGCATTACCTCGGCCCAAAAAGAAATCAACCCCACATTCGTGGGGCTGATTTCTTTTTGGAATCCGGCAACGTCCTACTCTCCCGGGCGTTTCCCATCGCGCTCTCTTCCCCCGGGGAACTCGCATAGTCGCGGCCCTTTGGCCACTCCCTGCGATTCCCGACGCTCCGCCTGCCTGTTTCCGCCACTGGCGGCGGCAGGCTCCGGTCCCACTGGGCGCGCACGGCTGGAAACCTAACCAAGTACAATGCTGCACCTGGCTGAAGACGGCCCGGGAGCAGCTCTCTCTCCCGGGCGTTTTTCCCCATGCTGTATCGACCCGGGGAACTCGCACAGTCGCGTCCCCTGGCCACTCCCTGCGATTCCCGACGCTCCGCCTGCCTGTTTCCGCCACTGGCGGCGGCAGGCTCCGGTCCCACCGGGCGGCGCGCGATGAGAAACCTAGCCAAGTACAATGTGGCACTCGCCCGCAGACGGCCCGGGAGCAGCTCTCTCCCGGGCGTTTTTCCCCATGCTGTATCGACCCGGGGAACTCGCATAGTCGCGGCCTCCGCCCGCTCCCTGCGATTCCCGACGCTCCGCCTCGCTGTTTCGCCCACAGGGCGCGCTCAGCTCCGGTCCCACAGGGCGCGCACGACTGGAAACCTAGCCAAGTACAATGTCGCACTCGCCCGCAGACGCCCGAGAGTTGGACGCATTGCCGGGCCAAAAAGAAATCAACCCCACATTCGTGGGGCTGATTTCTTTTTGGAATCCGGCAACGTCCTACTCTCCCGGGCCGTCTCCAGCCAAGTACCATCGGCGCTGAAAGGCTTAACTTCTGTGTTCGGTATGGGAACAGGTGGATCCCTTTCGCCATTGTCACCGGAATTCTGTCAAGGGCTTG
>JALFVL010000011.1 GCA_022787165.1 Clostridiales bacterium | reverse complement strand
CATGCCCTGCGCCTTGTAGGCGATCATCTGCCCGCGCTCATCGTTCATGGAGAGCTCGCTCTCCCGCGCGCGCCTTTCCCCGACGATCCTGCGCCAGAGCAGCACGCCGCCGCCGATGGCCGCCAGCGAGCTGCCCAGCCCCGACACAAGCCCCGCGATGCGCATGAGCATGTTCTGCTCCTCGCCCAGCAGTTTCGCCGCGCCAAAGCCCGCCAGCGCCAGCACCAGCCCGACGGCCAGCAGGATAAGCATCCGCTTTGTTTCGTTCAATTTGCACTTCATGGCTTTTTCCTCCCGTTTTTTCTTTTTCCACTTCTTTCATACATCAGCGTTTTCCCGCTTCCTCCGCCCGCTCGTCCGAGTCGTCGAAGATCTCCTCAATCGGCAGGCCAAAGAACCGCGACAACCTGAATGCCAGCGCCAAAGACGGGTTGTACTTCCCCTTCTCCAGCGAAATGATCGTCTGGCGCGAAACGCCCAGCGCCTGCGCCAGATCCTCCTGCCGGATGCCGCGCGCCTTGCGCAGCGCCTCCAGATGATTGGTCACGCACGATCTCCTTTCTCATCGGCTTCCGCCTCAAAAAGTCAAGCTTGCTTTACACACATAGGATACTACAGTTTTCTCTGCATGTCAAGCTCATTTTACATTTCCTCAGGCTTTTTTCACTTCTCCTCCGGAAACACAAATCGCGGCAGCCTTCCGCTCAAATCGGAATTGACAAACCCGCCCCTTTTCTGTATGATAAAAGCCTCAGCCGACTGACGGAAGTGGAATCGACCACATGGAGGCTGGGCAAAGAGAAGCCGACCGTCTGGGCAGCATGTCCGGGCGGTTTTTTGCCGCCCAACCGGCATGATGCCGGTTACATCTCCGCCGAGATCCCGCTGCTTTGCAACCATGGCCGCGGCTTTGCAGAGGGATTTACAGCGTAAAAGGGAGGATTTTCCATGAAACACGTCAGGCTCTTTCTGAGTGCCCTGCTCGCCGGCACCGCCATCGGTATCGGCGGCGCCGTCTTCCTCAGCGTGGAGAGCAGCATCGTGGGCGCCGTGCTCTTCTCCGTAGGTCTGTATGCCATCTGCGCGCACGGGCTGCATCTGTTCACCGGCAAGGTGGGCTACCTCGTCGGCGAATCCCCCGCATATCTTTGCCAGCTTGCCGTCATCTGGGCAGGCAACTTCGCCGGAACGGGGTTGACAGCCCTCGCCCTGCGCGCAAGCCGCGCCGCCTCCATCGCCGTGCGTGCGGGCGCAATGTGCGAAACCAAGCTCGGCGATGGGCTGCTTAGCCTCTTCCTGCTCGCCGTCTTCTGCGGATTGCTGATGTTTATCGCCGTGGACGGCTACAAGCAGACGCAGAATCCGCTGATCCTCGTCCTCTGCGTCGCGGTCTTCATCCTTTGCGGTTTTGAGCACTGCATCGCCGACATGTTCTACTTCGCCGTCTCCGGCACGCTTGGCGCGCAGGCGTTTATGCGCCTTGCAGTCATCACGCTGGGCAACAGCGCGGGCGGCGTGCTGATTCCCCTGCTTCGCCGCCTGCCGGAGTAAGCCTATTCTCACAAAAAACGGAGCCGTCTCCTGCGCGGGGCGGCTCCGTTCTCTATGCTGTTTTTTATTTCCGCCGCTCAGCGCGGCTCGTTTTCCTTCCGACGGCCTCCGCGCACAAGCGCATAGGTTCGGCTGATCAGCGGCCGCAGCGGCAGCAGTAGTGGCCAGACACGCGCAAAGAAGACCCACCAGAAATCGCCCGGCTCGATGATCACGCCCTTGCGCCGCACGCGAGTCACGCGCGCGAAGATCTGCTCCCGCCGGACGCCCCGCTCAACCTGCGTCTGCGCGTCGCCGACGATGTCATAGCCGTCGCGCCGCACACGCAGTATCCTGTGCATGACAAACTGACCGTTTTCGCGCTCGTAAAACACCATGTCGCCCGCGCGCAGCGGGCTGTCCGGCTTCTTGAAGAAGATCGTATCCCGCCGGTGAATCAGAAACGGCGACATGCTCCCGCCCGAAATAAGCATGCTGACCTCGTGGCCCTCCTCGACCAGGCCGCGCAGCACGCCTACATACTCGCGCGTATCGACCACCCGGGTGACGCTGGGTTCCATGCTTCTCCTCCGTTCTCCGTGCGTTAAAAGTCCATCGCCATCCGGCTGGATTCCTCCTCGGACAGCTCCGTGATCTGCTTGTCCATGACCCGGTAGACGCGCTGGCACATGTTCAGCACGCTCGGGCGATGTGTCGTGACGATGCATGTCTTGTTCGGGCGCTGTTTGATGATATTGCGCAGCACCTGCCGCTCCGTCGTCACGTCGAGCGCGGAGGTCGCCTCATCCAGCAGCAGCACGGGCGCGTCGCGCAGCACGGCACGGGCGATGGCGATGCGCTGCGCCTGCCCCTCCGACAGCCCGCGTCCGCGCTCGCCGAGCCTGGTGTAGATCGTCTCAGGCAGCTTGCTGACAAAGTCCCACGCGCATGCGATCTTGAGCGCGTCGATGATCTCCTCATCGGTGGCCTTCGGGCGAACCATGCGCAGGTTTTCCGCGATGGAGCCTGAGAGAATCGTGTTGCCCTGAGGCACATAGGCGAACAGATGGCGCGTGTCGGCGTTCATCGGCAGCTCCATGCCGTTGGCCGCGCGGATGATCGCCTCACCCGAGCGCGGCCGCACAAGCCCGAGAATCAGGCGGATGACGGTCGTCTTGCCTTCGCCGGAGGGGCCGACCAGCGCCACGATCTCGCCCGGCTTGGCGATCATCTGCGAGTCCCGGATCACGCGCCTGCCGCGCGCATAGGAAAAGCTCAGGTCGCGCATCTCCACCGTGAAGCCATCCTTGGCAAAGGCATCCAGCTCGCTGCTCTCTGGCACATGCACCTCGCGCGGCAGCTCGACCAGCTCGCGGATGCGATGCGCGGAGATCGAGCTGTTGAGAAAGGCCGGGATGATCGAAACGAGGCTGCTGAACGCGCCGGAGAGCTTGCTGCGCTGGGACATGAACAGCGTCATCGTGCCGTAGGTGATATCGTGCGTCCACAGCCGCCACAGACAGTAGGCGAATGTCAATCCCTGCACCAGCGTGCTGATGAGTGAGGAGATGACGCCCGTCTTGATGGAGAACATGTTGAAATCCAGGCTGAGCTTCTTGAATTTCTTCTGCCACCAGCGCATCTTCCGGCCGTAATATGGCGCGATGCCGAACGATTTGATCGTATCGAGGTTGTAAAAGGTCTCCACCTCAAAGGTCATCATCTGGCTGCTCATTTTGCGCACCTTTTTGGCGTAGGCCTGACGCTTTTTGAGCACGATGGTCGACATCAGGAAGAGGAACGGCGCGCTGGCGAACGCGAGCACGGCCATCACCCAGTCGTAGCGCAGGATGACGAGGAAGGTCGCCACAAAGTTGTAGATCGTGATGATGATCGAGGGCAGCCAGGTGATCGCGTTGCCGCTGACCGTGCCGACGTCGCTGTTGAAGCGGTTGAGCACGTCGCCATTGCTGTACTGGCTCAGCGCAAGCCAGTCCGCGTCGATGATCTTGTCGAAGATGTCGGCCTGAATGTCGTTGTTGATGGCGATGTTCAGCTTGAGCTCAAAGCGCCCCAGCAGGTTGCCCACGATCAGGTTGAACACCGTGCTGCCGATCATCACGCCGATGAGCAGCGTGAGCTTCTCGGTCTGATAGCCGGTGATGATATCCAGCAGATATTTGCTCACCACGCTGGAAACGAGGCCCAGCGTCGTGCTGATCAGGCCCAGAATGGTATAAAAGGCAATAGCGCCCTTGTGACGGGCGCTGTATGTGAATATCCACTTCCAGTCGTCGACAATCTCCGAAAAGGTGCCGTCCACCCATTTGGAAATCAGGATGTTCAGCGATTCAAAGACGATCTTTGACCCATTTCCCCGTTCGTCCTTATGCTCCTCCATTTGCCTCTCTCCCCGGCGTCCGCTGCTCAGATCACATCAGTTTTTATCATCATAATGGAATACGCAGGGTTTGTCAAGTCCCGCAGCGCCCAAGAATGTGCCGGCCCAGTCCGTCGGGAGCGGGAAACCGCACCTGCTCATCCCGCGTTCCGGCTCTCCCCCGGATCATCGCTTTCCCTTTCCTCCATACCGGTGCTGCTCCTCCCCGCTCTGCACATGGGAGCCGAAGCCTTTGGGGGCTTTCGCCGTCCAGGCACCCTCTTCCTGTCCGCTGCGGGAGATAATTTCCAGTTTTTAGACAAAACCCTTGATTTGTGTCATTTTCGCGAATAGTATGAAAGCATACTACAACAGGAGGAGTGCATCATGGCAAGGGTCATCGTATATTCCCGTACAACGCCCTGAAAGTCAACTACTATCGCAAGAATACCGTAGTTCTGATCTGTAGAAGTTTTTCGGAGAAAACCGCCTGCATTTGTCTATAAATCAAATAAGCCCCGGCACCCAAATCCTGATGGCTTGGGCCCAGGGCTGTAGTTCTACACTATTTTTTTCTATCTTTGGGCATTCGTAGTCAAACGGTAGTCTGGATTTTGAAAAAAGGGCACGCATTGCCGCAGAATAGCCCCATTATGCGCCACAATTCCGCACACGGCGCAGTAGCTCAGACGTGGTGCCATGGCGTTCATCAGCTTCCGCCGCATTCATGGCCAACAGGGGCATCCTCTGTTCCTTCAGTGATTGCCCGGTTTCTACGCGCTCTTCTCGATCCTGAGCCTGTCCGCGACCAGCGCGATGAATTCCCCGTTGGTCGGCTTGTCATCCAGCGAGCACACGTTCTTGCCGAAGGCCTCGTCCAGCGCATCGATGCGTCCGCGGTTCCAGGCGACCTCGATGGCATGGCGGATCGCCCGCTCAACCTTGCTTGATGTCGTGCCGAAGCGCCGCGCGATGCCCGGGTAAAGCTCCTTGGTGATGCGCCCCATCAGGTCGGGGTTGTCGATGACCATACGGACCGCCTCGCGCAGATACTGATAGCCCTTGATGTGCGCAGGAATCCCCACCGTCAGGAACAGGTTTGCGATGCGCTCCTCCAGGCTCTCGCCGCCTTCGTCCTCCCGAAGCTTGCGCGCGCCAATCGCCTCCGCACGAGCCTCTTCCCCTGCCGCTTCGCAGACGCGCTGCGCCAGCGTCGCCAGATCAAAGGGCTTGACCATGTAGTAGTTGACGCCCAGATCGACAGCCCTGGCGATAAAGTCATCCCGGCCAAGCGCTGTCAGCGCAATCACGCCGGGACGCTTGTCAAGCTTTCTTGAGGCCAGATGTTCAAGCACGGTATAGCCGTCCATCTGCGGCATGATCAGATCGCAGATCAATACGTCCGGCTCCTGCTCCTGCACAAGCTTGAGCGCCTCCACGCCGTTGGCCGCCGTCCCGGCGACCTCAAGTCCGTTTTGCTTGCTCAGATACTCCGAAATCATCTCCCGAAGCTGCGCATTGTCATCCGCAATCACCACACGTACCTTTTCCATGTGTTTCCCTCCCGCATACCGTCAATACATCCAAATTCAATATATTTATCTTATCATGTTTTATCTTAACACATTTTGGGGTAAATGTGAAGCGTCAAATCCCCGAAACATCATTTTCGGTTCCGCACACTCTTATCTATATGCAGAATCATGCCGTTTAGAATCAGAAATTGTGCTTCCTTGACGCCGCTGCGGCATTTTCCAGAGAACACGGAGCAATCGCGCGCCATGCGTCCGTTCGGGCCCAACGCAAAGAGAGCGGCGGCCAGGCCGTCGCACTCTGCTCGCCGCATTCCGCGGCTCAAAGGGGAATTTCCTGTATATAAGGCCGAACCAGCGCCATGATCCTGTCCGCCGAGGCAGGCGCGTAGCGCGGGGACTGCGCCAGGGTCACGAAGTCAAAGCCCGTCTCCCGGAAATCGCGATAATCGTCCACCCGGCAGAAGGGAATGTCCGGCTCCGGGCCATTGCGTCCCTCCATCAGCCGCGCGATGTCGCTCGTCAGGCGGATATGCTTTGGATCGCCGAGCAGATGCGCAGGCACATCCTCCCGCGACTTCGGGTTGCGCACATAGGTCAGGCGGCTGATCCAGCGAAACGCCAGCGCGAAAAGCAGATAGTTCGCCTCGTCGAGCTTGATGCCCCGGCGGTATCCCTCCAGCGAGGGCCTCGCCTGCGGCGCGCGCGTGAGCACAGCCTTGAGCACGAAGTCCGTTCCCGGCGGCCCGAAGGCCAGATCCGAATGCGTATCCACATGCACAACCTCAAAGGGCGTCGTCAGCGTCCCTTCAGCGATGCGTGCCTGCCAGAAATCAAGCGCCTTGTCGTGCGTATCGAAGATTGCCCCGGGAAGCGGCCGCGCTCTGCTCAGGCCGCACTGCTCCTCCAAAAAGCGGACAACCTCGCCGTCCGCAAGCGGCTGTGCGCAGCGCTCGGGCGGCCGCTCACCCAGCGGCGCCAGCGGGCAGGCATCCGTCAGAAAAAAATCCATATCCAGATCCAGAACCTTCATCGCATCCCTCGCCTTCTGCGTGGCCCCTCTTTAACGGAGCCGCTGTTTTTGCGCGTGCATTATAGCACCGGCTTTTTCTTCCCGGCAAGAGGAAAAGCAAACGCAATGCGTCGGTCTTTTCTGTGGAAAAAAGAAGAACTTTTCAGGGCGCGAGGTTGAGCTCCTCCTCCGTCAGATCATACCCCACAAAGCCCTCTGGCACCGCGCCGACGATGATCGATTCCGCGACAAGCATATTGGCCGTCACCTGCGTCGTCTTTGCCCCGGTCGGAATAACGATGCGGATGCTCGCCGTGAGCTGCAAATAGACCTTGTGGCGCGTCTGATTGATGCCGCATGCCTCAAACTCCGTGGCAAAATTCGTGCCGATCGAGCCGACCGGCACAATGGAAACCGGAATCAGCGGCCCGCTGCCCGCCAGCAGCGTCAGGCCCAGCGCCGCGCCCAGCGGCACGCTCACCCGCTCGCTGCTCATGTTTTCCAGCCGCCGAAGCGCAGCCTCTCCCGCCCTGTCGGCCAGCAGATTCATGCGCACGGTATTGGCCGAGAGCAGCGCCACCTGACCCTTTTCATCCATGCGCACATTCATCAGCTCGTCATACCCGATGCCATCTCCCAGCGCCTCTGCCATCGCCCCGGAAAGCACCCGCGAGGCCATCGCCGCCGAGCGGGCCTCCGCCAGGGAGAAGACGAGCGGCTTCACATTGCGGTCCGCCAGCAGAAACACCGCCAGCAGAAGCAGCACAGCCAGCAGGAGACGCCGCAGCCGCCTGCGCCTGCGCACTCTCGCGGAGATTTTTTTCATCTGACCGGCAGTCATCGAATCCCTCCCTCCGTCTTATATTCAGAGGTCGGGCCGTTCTTGCCCATTTTTGGTTTTGTGATGCGTATTCCCGAAATCTATGCTATAATGAATCAATATGACGGCTACCGCTTTCTGTCGGTACAGCCGCCGGAGGACGCCGCATCGGGCCAATGCCCGGAGCTTTCATCGCGGCGCTCCTCCCACCCAGCACCGCATTGTCCCTCAAAGGAGGAAAGCCATGTCAAGACCCACCGGCGACGACCGCCGCAGCGGTACACCCAGGAAAAACCCGCCGCTCACCCCCTCCGGCAGCGAGCCGGGCAGCGAAACGGATCTCTATACGACGCAGCTGCATCTGCCCAGTCAGGATGCACAGTCTCCGGACGCCCAGGAGCAGACCTCGCGCATGCCCGCGCCCGTGACCAGGTCCGGGCGGAAAAAAAAGAGCGCGAGCCGCAATGCAGGCCCCGCGCCGCGATCCATCTTCAAGCCGCGCACAAAGAAGCCCAATTTCGCGCTGAGCGTCGCCGTGTCGACGGTGCGCCTGAGCGTCATTCTGGTGCTCTGTGCCGTGCTGGCTGTGGCCGGCGCGCTCGTGGGCATCGCCAAGGCGTATGTCGACACCGCGCCGACGCTCGACCTCGCCGCCCTGAGCGCGCAGGACAAGACATCCTTCATCTACGACAGCGAGGGCAACCTCATCACCGATTACAAGGGCACCGAGGATCGGATCATGGTCTCCATCGACGAGATTCCCCGGATGCTGCAGAACGCCTTCATCGCCGTCGAGGACGCGCGCTTCTACCAGCACAACGGCGTCGACGTCAAGCGCATCATCGGCGCGCTGGTCACCAACTTCGTGACCGGCTCCACGCAGGGCGGCTCTACGATCACCCAGCAGCTCATCAAGCAGACGCTCCTCTCCAGCGAGCAATCCTACAAGCGCAAGCTGCAGGAGGCCTACCTCGCCATGGAGCTGGAGACCCGCTATACGAAGGATCAGATTCTGGAGAGCTACCTCAACACGATCTTCCTGGGCGGCAGCTATTACGGCGTCAAGGTCGCGGCCTACGGCTATTTCGGCAAGGCGCTTGACGAGCTGACGCTGCGCGAATGCGCAATGCTCGCCGGCATGACGCGCAGCCCCAACTACTACAATCCGCGCCGCAACTTCTACACCAAGAACACCGAAGGCAGCATGACCGCGGATATCACCAACAACCGCACGGACTACGTCCTGCGGCAGATGCGTGAAAACGGGATGATCACCTCCCAGGAATACGAGGCCGCGCTCGACCGCTCGACCGCGAACGTTTTGGAGACCTCGCCCGCCTCGACGGACATGTACGCCTACCCGCACTACGTCGAATACGCCATCAGCGATGTCGTCGATACCTTCCTGAATCTCAACGGTCTGGAGGATACCTCCGCCAACCGCTACGCGATGGAGAACAAGCTGCGCACAGGCGGCTACAGCGTATACCTGTGCATCGACACGGAGATTCAGACGATCGTCGAGGAGACGCTCGCCTCGTGGGACAGCTATCCCCGCCTGCGCGACCCCTCCGACAACGTCTACCAGTCCCGCAACGCAGACGGCACCTACACCGAGATCGAGCAGCCGCAGGCCGCCGCCTGTGTCTACGATTACAGAACCGGCGAGCTCAAGGCGATCGTCGGCGGCCGCTACACGCCGACCACCCGCAAGACGCTCAACCGCGCCAGCGACATGACGATGCCCGTCGGCTCCTCGATCAAGCCGCTGACGGTCTATGCCCCGGCCATCGACCTGGGCGCCTCGCCGGCCTCCATCGCTTACAACATGCCCGTCCCCATCGCCGGATGGAAGGATTCAAACGGCAACGATTCCTGGCCGCAGAATTACGGCGGCGGCAGCTATCAGGGCCCGCAGAGCTTCCGCACGGCGCTGCGCAGCTCCTACAACACCGCCGCCGCGCAGATTCTGATGACCTACGTCGGCGTCAGCCGCGCGACGGAATACCTCCACCTGCTGGGCATCCCGGACAAGAACATCAACGCCGATCCGTTCGGCCTGGCGCTCGGTTCCTCCGGCATCACGCCGGTGCAGATGGCCGTCGCCTTTGGCACGATCGCCAACAAGGGCGTCTATCAGCAGCCGCTCTCCTTCTCGCGCATTCTCGACTCCAATGGCAACGTCGTTGTCGATATGCATCAGCAGCAGGATCGCCACCAGGTCTTCAAGCCCTCGACCGCCTATCTGGTTGTCGACATGCTCAAGGAGGCCGTGCAGAGCGGCACAGGCACCAAGGCGAAGATCTCCTCGCAGGTCGTCGCCGGCAAAACCGGCACAAACTCCGACAGCAAGGGCGTGTTCTTCGCCGGCATGACGGGCTGGTACTCCGGCGCCGTCTGGATCGGCCATGACAACTACAAGGCGCTCTCCTCCAAGGCGACAGGCGGCAACGCGGCCGCGCCGCTGTGGCAATCCTTCATGGAGAAGATTCACAAGCAGAAGGGGCTCTCCTCCCGCGAGATCATCGACGGCACGCCCGAGGACTACGGCCTTGTGCGCGTGACGACCTGCGGCGTCAGCGGCCAGCTGGCGACCGACGCCTGCTACAATGACGTGAGCGGCTACAAGACGATCACGGATTACTGGTACGCCGAGAGCGTCCCGACCGCCTATTGCAGCATGCACAAGTCCGTCTCCATCTGCACGGATTCCGGTCTTCTGGCCAGCGACTACTGCCCCTCCTCCTCCGTGCAGACGCGCGGCGTCGTGCTGATTCCCAAGGGCCATCCGCTCTACAACTACATCGGCTCCTACGCCAGCACCATCCGGCAGTATCTGGGTCAATTCGCAACGCTGCAAAGCTCGGAGGATATCGCCTCCCACGTTTGCCAGCTCCACGACGCCTACACCGCGTCGCAGCCGGTCAGCGAGCTTGAATCGCTCGTCGCCGACGCCTACAACCTGACGCTGACGGCCTATCAGCTCGTCGGCTCCTCCCCGAACATCTCCAACGACACGCGCCGCCAGATCAACACCGCCATCAGCGCGGTGCAGACGCTCCTGTCGATCACCCCGATTGACTATACGTCGCTGGAGAATGCCGCGGCAAACCTGCGCAGCCAGCTTCAGGCCGCCGGGCTGCTGTAAACAGGCGGACCTGCTCCCCCTCGGATTCCCACGATGAAACGAAGAAACCACCCCCGGCCGCGCTTCTATGCAGCCGGGGGTGGTTTCTTCGTGATTGGATTTTTGCTGTTCTTCTGCGAAGCCAACCTGTCTCAATCACAGGCCGCCTCACGCGCCAGAAGCGCATTTCGGCTCATTCCCCGCCCTCCTGCGCGGCGGTGTAGCGTTCGAGCTTGCAGCGAACGGTCACGCGATTCAGCCCGCCCTTGGTGCAGGTGAAGAGCGTCAGGTCCCAGTCGCCCGTCATCATCTCCTCGACGGCCTTCTTCTCCAGCTGCTCCATCGCGCAGACGCTGTAGAAGAAGACATTGCCCTCGACGTCGGTAAAGCGCACCTCGTCGCCAATGGAAAGCTCCTTGAGCCTGCCGAAATGGCGCTCGTAGTTATGCCCGCAGATGACGATGTCCCGGCTGTATACCGAGCCGACAAAGCGGCAGGGTGCTTTCTTGAGCCGCGGATAGCTCCATTCGCTGATCACGGGCAACGAAAGCTCCAGCGAAGGCACCTCGACCACGCCGATATAGACCTGGCCATCGACACTCTCCGTCGGCATCTCCATATCGGGATAGAGGACAAACGCGGGCAGCGACGCCGTCGCCCGGATCAGATACGGAAACAATGCGTCAATCAGCGCCGACCATGCCTGTCCGAGCTGCGCCCACGGGAGCGCCAGCCCTTCGCTGTCCGTTGGCCAGGGCATCAGCCGTCCCGACGCATCCCGGATCCAGGGGAGCAGCGCGCCGTGAGCATCCCTCGTCCAGCCTGTGAGGTCTTGCCCGCCGGCAGTCTCTCCAAGCGGCTCCGGCTCTGCGGCGGAGCGCGTCGTCTCCTCCTGACGGCCGGGCACATCCTCCCCAGCGGAAATGGACGCCTCCTGTGTCCCGATGGGCGGCATCTGCTGCGTTTGGGAAGATGGCGTCCCTTGCGCCGGGGCCGGCAGCGCGCCGAGCCGCAGGTTGGCCCATGCATGGACGCGCCCCGCATCGTCCGTCACCGTCTGCACGGGCAGGCCGTCCTCCCCAACGGGCCAGGCCATCGGCTCGCCCTGCGCATCCAGCGGCCAGTCGAGCGCATGCCCCTGCTCGTCCGCCAGCACAAGCCCGGACGGCTCGCTCTCCTCCTTCTGGGGAATCGACCCGAGCAGCTCGCCAAGCGCCTCAAAGGCGGCCTCCTCCGCCGCCTGCTGCTCGCGCAGGTTATGCACCGTCAAAAGCAGGGCAGCCGCGATCAGCAGCAGCCCCGCCGTCATCAGAAAGCCGCCCCTGCGGGGCCTCCTGCGCTTATTCCTCTTCATCGTGTCTCCTTCGCAGCCAGCCCATCACGAACAGCGCCATGCCCAGCGCCGCCAGCAGCGGCACCGGCCACCAGAGCAGCCCCGTCTGCGGTAGCGTCGTGCAAGGGGGCTTCGCGGGCGTCACACCCTTTTTCGTATTCACAATCGTGATGAGCTTGCCGATGCCCGTGCCGCAGCTCCCATTGACAAAATACGAGCCCGTATAGTCGATGCGGGGCGCCTGATAGCCCTCCGGCACCGGCGTCTCCGTGACGCGGAATGTCGCCGGCTGGCTGACGCCGCGCACGGCCCAGGTATATGTCCATTTGTTTCCGGCATTCAGCTTCTGCGGCTCGCCATAGCACTTGCCGTTGACGTAGAGCTGGACGGTGATTTCCGGGCCGACGCTGCCGATCCAGACCTTCTTCACGCGGATCTCGTCAAAGACGGCCGGCGACTCCGGCTTGGGCTCGATGGTCAGATCGTACATCCAGTTGTCGCTCACGTCCCTGGAGGGGAGGGCGACCAGCGCCGGCTGGGCCATATAGACCTTCTCGCCGATCTGATGCGGCGCGCCGATCACGAGATACAGCCCGACGCGCAGGCCGGAAAAAAATGCGGTGCCGTCCGAGCCGATCGCCGCCGTGCGGCTCCATTGCCCGGCGCGTCCGGCATAGCCCGAGAGCGTGCCCGCCAACGTGCTCCAGCCCTCGCTGTCCAGGCCCGTCAAATCCTCTGCGGAGCAGACGTCCGCGAAATCCGCCGTGGGCGTAAAATCGCCATAGCCGCTCATCTCCGCGACCTGGTAGATCGTAAAGGGCATGCCCTTCGCTGAAAAGCGGACGGTCAGCGACACCGGCTGGGGCGTGATCGCGTCAATGGCCCGCGCCGCCGGGGCGGCGCCCAGCAGCGCCAGCACGAACAGCAGCAGCGCCAGTGCGCCTCTGCCCGCCCCATGCATGAAACCGCGATGCTTTCGCACGGCAATTCCCTCCTCTGTCTCTTCTGTCTGCCATCTGCCATGGCGTCATCCGCGCCGTCGGGACAGCAGGCCAATGATCATCACAAGGATCAGCAGCGGCACCGCCACGGCGAGGGCTACCTTCCAGCCCTCCACGCGCACGGCATCCGCCGTCACAATAACAGGCGCTTTCTCTTCCTGCGTTTCAATTCTGTGGCCGCGCACAAGCAACCTGTGCGAATTGATGCCGTAGGGCGTGCAGGTCACCAGCGTACACAGGTCAGCCAGCGGATCAAGCTCCAGCGCGCTCACATCCCCCGGCTCGACGACCAGAATCTGGTCGACCTCGTAGGTCAGCGTTTCGCCGAGCACATGGAGCATGAACGTGTCGCCCACGACCAGCTTGTCCAGGCTTGTAAAGAGCTTGGCCGAGGGCAGACCGCGATGGCCGGAGAGCACGCAATGCGTCCCCAGCCCGCCCACGGGCAGGGAGCTGCCCTCGATATGCCCGATGGCGATTTGCAGCACGCCCTCGCTCGTCCCATGGTAGATGGGCAGGCTGCATCCGATTGCGGGCACCTCGACATAGCCCATGATGCCCGTTCCGGAGACGTCCAGCACGCGCTCATAGACGGCCCGCTCCTCATCACTGAGCACAAACCGCCCGGGCCCGTTTTGAAGCGTCGCGTTGTACGCCCGCGCCCCGGCGAGCAGCTCGTCGTAGCGGGAATGATCCAGCTCGGCGACCGTCTCGCTGTAGCTGGCGATCGCGCGGGATTGATGCATCGAATTCCACCAGTCGCTGACGGTGGGATACAGCATCAAAGAGAGCCCTACCAGGAGCACCAGAACCAGCGCGATTGTCGAAAGATGCTTTTTCATAGGGTTCTCCTTGAGGCTGCCAAAGTCCCGGGGGAGGGGCGCCCCCTCCCCCGGGAAACACAGCTTGCCGAATGATTACGCCTTCCTGCGGCGCTTGACGATCAGCAGCGCGACCGCGCCGACGACCAGCACGCCGCCGACCACATAGAAGATCGTCGTGCCGATGCCGCCGGTGGAGGGCAGCTCCGCGCCCGTCTGGTTGAGCACCTTGACCTCGTCCACGCCCTGCGGCGCTTCGGTCGTTGCGTTGACCACGCCGTTTGCGCCGATGACGACGGTCACCGGGGTAGCGAGCTTGTTATAGCCGGCCGGCGCCGCAGTCTCGGTCAGATAATAGGTGTCGGCATCCAGGCCCTCGATGGTGAACTTGCCGGTCGCGTCGGTCGTGATCTCCGTCACCGTGCCGGTCTCGCCGGTCTTGGCCACGCGATAGACGTTGTTGCCCTTGGAGATCAGCGCAATAGGATTGGAGCCGTCGGCATTCTTGCTCAGCGTGAAGGTCGCGCCGGCCAGCGCCGTTTCCTTCTCGCCTTTTATCGTGTACTTGAACACGTCCACATCCCAGGTATAGGTCTTGGTCTGGCTGTCAGGCGTGTACTTGGTGTTGCTGCTGTCACCATAGCTGACCTTGCTGGTGTTGGGATTGCCATCGCCGGCGATGACGGCGTTCTCGTTCAGCGTCGCGGTGTAGCTGATGACAATCTGATCGTTCGCCTTCAGCGTGTCGCAGAAGGCCTGGGTAAACCGGACCTCAAAGGTGCAGCCGTCCGCCAGTCCCTCGGTCACGACCGTATAATTGGACGCGTCGACCGTCGTGCCATTGAGCGTGATACCGGTCACGCCGGTATAGGTCAGCCCGGCGGACATCGTATCGTAGAAGACATAATTCTCCGCGCCGGCCTGCGCCGTGATGGTGCTCTTGAAATTCACCGTCTGGCCGATGTCCGCGTCGTTCTTTTCGCCATATTTGCCGGTGGAGTCCTCTTCAACGGTCTTGACGTTCGTGGGCACCTCGTTCTTCTCTTCCATGACCACATTCGGGTTGGTGGTGTCCAGCGCGCACAGCGTGCCCAGCGTGGTGTCGACCAGGTAGTAGCCCAGATCGAGGCCCGTGAAGGAGACCGTCGTGGTCGTGGCGGTCACGTTGCCCTGATTGGCAACGCTGTTGTCCTTGGCATACTTCTGCGCCGCCTTGGCAAACGCGGCCGCATCCGCGTTCCCCTTCCAGGTCACATAGCCCTGGGCATCCACCTCGACATAAGTGCCCTTGACGACGTCGCTGTTGATAAAGGTGTTCCACGCCGTCGTCGCCTTGTAGGCGTAGGCATTGGCAGACGCATTGTAGCTCTCCAGATCGAGGATCTGATAGATGGTGTAGGTCTGGCCGACCACGGCGTCATTGATGGTGATGGAGCCGGTCTCTCCCTCCGCAAAGGCAGTTGCAGCAAAAACCATCATCAGGGCCAGCAGAAGGCCAGCCAATCTCTTGATGCTTGTCATCGCTCGTTTTCCTTTCGTCATGTTGTTGTGATTCTGTTTGTATCTTGGATTGCAGTTCAGGATGATTGGTTATCCTCCTTCCTGCGCCGATTATGGATATACAACAGGATTGCGCTCGCTGCCATCAGCAGCAGGCCTCCCGAGGTATACAGGAGAGGAGCGGATCCGCCGGTACGGGGAAGCTCAAAATACTTCTGGTTCGGATATTCTCCGCTCCAATTCACAGCGTTTCCGTTTGCGTCCTTGACAGTGACGGTCACCTTGTCATACGCCACGCTGACGGTGTACGTATTTCCGTTGGAAACATATCCGTCCGGAATCCTCGTTTCCTGCAGCGTATAGGTGTGGCCCGAAGGAATGCGCACAAAGGATACGATGCCATCGTCTTTGCCATCGTCTTTCGCCGAGGTCTGAACCTGAGGCTCGACAGATACGCTGGTTTTGTCGCCGCGGCAGATCGCGCACTGCGAGGTATCATGGCTCAAGGTGAATTCCGCGCCCGGGACAATGCCTTCCTGTCCATCGGTCTTTGTGAACCGCAGCTCTGCCAGATATCCATGCACCGACGGAATCGGGAACTCGATCGTCTTCGGGGCGGAAACCGTCAGATTGCCATCCGTGCCTTCAATCGTCCTGTACTGGAGACTGGTAGTGTCGTTGGTCGGATAGATCGTTCCTTCCACGAAGCTCCCGGTCTCGTTTTTGAGGCGCACCCGATAAACCAGCTCATACAGATAGACCGTCGCTGTGCCGTTGTTCTGCGTCTGATAGCCCGATTCCTTCAGATTCCAGCTGATCGCCGCCTTATCCGCGACAAACGCCGCGGTATTCTCGCCGTTTTCATCATGTGAACCTTTCAGGTTTCCTTCAACCAGCTTGGGTTCCTTGCTGTAGAAGCCGATAAACTCGACAGTCTCCGTCGAACCGCCGACAGTCGGCAAGGGATCGCTGGCCACCCAGTCCGCGACAGAACCAGCCTCCACAGAGTGCTTGATTTCCGCAAAGATCTGATTGTACGCGGCGGTCAGACCGGCGGAATCCGTGCTGTCGTAGTAATAGCCGGAACCGATTTTCTCGCGCAGCCAGCTCTTATACGACTCCGTGCTGCTCGCATCGCCGATCTCGTAGGTTGTCCCTGTGCGGTCCACGACCGAGAATCCATTCGCATTCTCGCTCTGCGTGATATATTGCTGAATCGTCTGCCCAGCGACATCCACGCCGATGGAAAAGATCGTCGTGCCGCTGGCCTTGATATCCGCAGCCTTTTTCCGCGCGCGAATGGCGGCCTCGTCGCTGTAGCTGGTGCCGTACAGGCACTTCTTGTTCAGCACATGGTCGTAGAATCTGCCCGTGGAATCATACGGATCGTAGCCGGAATAGCCGCTGCTGATATAGGTGGTCGGGAAGCCATCGCTGAGGAAGATGATGAACTTGTTCTCGTTGCTCACTTGGTTCAGCATATCCGAGGCCATCGCCAGACCTGCCTCGACGTTGGTGAACCGGCTGTGGGAATCATTATAGCCGGCAGCATTGATGATGCGTCCCGTTTGGGTTCGCATGGTGTTCTTCAGCGCGTTGGCCTGTGTCTGGGTCGAGCAGGGCTGCAGGCCGAAGATTTGGTGCGCATCGGTATTGAACGCCACATAGCCCACCTTGCTGATTCCCAGCGAGTTGTTCGCCGCAAACTGGTCAAGGAAGCTTTCCGCCGCCGTCATCGCCGCCGCATAGCGGGTTACGCCCTTAAAGTTGGAGTTCATCGTGTTGGAGATATCCATCACGATGACAATGGCCATATCCGGCTCTTTCACAATCTGCGACACATTCACGGACGTCTGCACCTGCAGTGTGATGTCGAAGACGTTTTCCAGCTCCGTTCCCGCGATCGTCTTGCTCACGGAGACGCTGCCGTCATCCGTGGCATTGCTTCCGCCGCGACTCTCCACCTGCACGTCCGAGGGCTGCGCCGCTCTCTCCCCGACATCGAGGGGCATGCTGGCCATCGTGACAGCCGCCGCTCGTCTCGCCCTGGACAGGGTCGCCGTGCTGCCGCTGTACCTCTGGAACCAGCCACTGTCGCGCAGCGACATCCAGTTGCTGCCCTTGGCCGCCTCTGCGATGCTGTTGGGATCGCCGTAGAGAAGGAAGAACACCCTGTTATACAGCGCTTCAAACTCCTCCTGCGTCAGCTCTCCCTGTTCAAACGCCTCGCGAAGCCGTTCAAGCAGCGCCTTCGCCTCTTGGGCGGAAAGCTCATCCAGCTCCCCGATGGATTCGAGCGCTTCTACCTCCGCCAGGTATTTCTCATAAACAGTCTTCTGCTCCTCCAGCTCTGCCTCGCCCGGCGTCGCTTCTCCCGGGGTCGCTTCACCCGGCGTCGTTTCCTCCGGCGTCGTTTCCTCCGGTGTCGTTTCCTCCGGAGTCGATTCCTCCGGCGTCGTTTCCTCCGGCGTCTCGTCCGGCTCCGCTTCGTCCGGCATCGTTTCCTCCGGCGTCGTTTCCTCCGGCGTCTCGTCCGGCTCCGCTTCGCCCGGCGTCGTTTCCTCCGGCGTCGTTTCCTCCGGCGTCTCGTCCGGCTCCGCTTCGTCCGGCGTCGTTTCCTCCGGCGTCTCGTCCGGCTCCGCTTCGTCCGGCGTCGTTTCCGGCTCCGCCTCGTCCAGCGTCGTTTCCAGCGTCGTCTCTTCCGGCGGTTCGGATGTCCGTCTCGCGGCCAGAAGTGCCGGCATCTCCTTCGTCAGCGCCTCTTCGGCTTCCGCGTCCGGCGTCGCTGCGGGCTTCATGGTCGGCTGAATCAGGCAGGCTTCACTGTGGACATGCTCCGGCAGACGGCAGATGAACGCGCCGCTTCCATCGAAGCATTCCGCATCGTGCGCATGCTCCTCCAGATTGCAATAGGTCACCGGCGCTTCCGTCGGCTCGGCAGTCGGCGTCGCCGTAGGCTCCACGGTCGGCGTCGCCGTAGGCTCTGCGGTCGGCGTCGCCGTAGGCTCTGCGGTTGGCGTCGCCGTAGGCTCAGCGGTCGGCGTCGCCGTAGGCTCAGCGGTCGGCGTCGCCGTAGGCTCTGCGGTCGGCGTCGCCGTAGGCTCTGCGGTTGGCGTCGCCGTAGGCTCTGCGGTCGGCGTCGCCGTCGCGATGCCTTCACCTCCGAACACCACATCGACCTCGCGCGCATACAGTGTGCGGCTGCCAAACTGTACGAGATACCAGAGCCCCTTCTCGTTCTCCTCCGTGCCGGAAATCGCCAGCTCGGTGCCCTTCTTTTCAATGGTGACCGAGCCACCCTTTTCGGAGGGCCGGTCGTACAGCGACACACCATTCACTGCGGTATATCCGATGCGCATGCCCAGCTCATCCGTATCCGGAATATGCTCCATCCACTCTCCCGTCACCGAGAGCAGCTTCGCGTAGATGTAGCCCTGCTGCGCGCCATACTGCACGCGCAGCCACAGGCCGTCGTCGCTGATATCCAGCACGATCACCTGCGTATTCTTCCGGTCAAGCCGCCCAATGCAGGCAGCGTTCTCGCCCGGCTCCGCGCGCATCAGCACGGCGTCCCGCGTCGTATAGGCAATCAGGCCCTCGAGCGGGTTTTCCGTCGGCTCTGCGGTCACCTCCGCCTCGGGCGTGGCCGTCGGCTCCGGGGAAACCGTTTCCTCCGGATTCGGCGTCGCTTCAGAGCCATTCTCCGTCTGCGGTGTTGCCTCGAGCGTCAGTTCGCTGTTTTCGGTTTCCTCCCCTTCAATCTCCTCGAGCCGGAGCAGCTCGCTGAAGATGAAGCCCTCGGTTCCGCCCGCCTTCACGGCGATCCAGAGCTCTCCGTCGCTCTCCGCGGTGCCAAGCACCTCTACGCGGCTGCCCCTCGGAGAAACCTGCCCAACGGTCTTCGTCTTCTTGCTTGGGCCGCTGCGCACGTTGACCGTACCCGCCGTCGTGTAACCGACCAGCGTTCTGTTTGTGGGCGTATAGCCCAATTCTGTCTCCGCGGGCACAGGCTCAATGACCGGCAATGCGGTTGCTTCCGCTGTGGACTCTGCTGTTGGCGCAGCTGTCGCTTCAGCCTCCGGCGCTGCGGTGGCTTCATGCGTCGGCTCTTCTGTCGGCGCGGCGCTCAGCTTCCCGGCGCGGATCATGAGGGATTCCATGCTGCCGTAGCCGGTAACCGTAGCGTCACGGCTCCGCTCCTTGCGGCGGACCCCGCCAACATTCCCCTCGATCGTATAGAGGGTCGAGTCGCTCACGCGCTCGACGATGCCCATGTGGGATACGCCCTTCTCGCCCTTCCAGGTGAAGAACACGATGTCGCCGCTCTGAGGCTGGTAGCCGCTCTTTGCCGGCCTGTACGCGCCCATGCTCTCCAGATAGCCCTTCCAGGTTCCGCAGCTCGCGGAGGTCGGGCAATCGCTGTCGGGAATCTGCGCATAATGCGCGCAGAACGCGACGAACATCGCGCACCAGTCGGAATACGGCGCGCCCCACCAGTCGCCGTAGCGGGAGTAGTAATGCTTGTCGCCCGCCTCGTCGATCATGAAGTACTTTTCATTGTAGCTCCAGCCAACCTGCGTTCGGGCAATGGCAACGATATCCTTCCGCCAGTCGCCCGTCAGTTCCGCGCCCTGCACGGAGCGGAGCCAGTCGCTCTCGCTCTCTCCGCCGCGCTCTGCGGCAATCAGGCTCACGGAGGCGCGCTCGACCTGGCCGCTTCCATCCTCGACCGTCGCCGTGACGGTATGCTCGCCGTATCCCTCCGGCGTAAAGCGGAAGGTTGCCGTCCCGCTCTGGCTGAGCGTGACCTCATTCTGTTCTCCCCAAACGCTGAAGCTGACATGATACGCGGGCACACCACCCGCCACAGCCAGCTCCACCTTGACCTCATCCTCCCAGGCAAAGGCAAAGGAGCGATTCGCTTGAATTGAAAGGCGCAGCTTCTGCGGCACGGGCGTCGGGCTTGTTTCAGGCGTCAGGCTCGGCTCTACAGATGCTTCAGCCTCCGGGGTTGCCATCATTTCCGGACCTTCGGTCTGTTCAGGGCATCCGGTCTCCTCCGGCGCTTCCGTTTCCTCCGGCTTTTCGGTCTCCTCCGGCTTTTCCGTCTCCTCCGGCCGTTCGGTCTCCTCCGGCTTCTCCGTCTCCTCCGGCTTTTCCGTCTCCTCCGGCTTTTCCGTCTCCTCCGGCTTTTCCGTCTCCTCCGGCCGTTCGGTTTCCTCCGGTTTCTCCGTCTCCTCCGGCTTCTCCGTCTCCTCCGGCTTCTCTGTTTCCTCCGGCTCCTCGGTTTCCTCCGGCTTCTCCGTCTCCTCCGGCTGAATTGGCGTTTCCGTCTTCTCCGGCTGTTCAGGCTGTGACTCGCTGGCCGAGGCGTGGGATGCCTGCGTTTCCTTTTGATCGAGCGCAAAGGAATCCATCGCGCTGAGCCATGCGGTCATCATCACCGCCAGCACCAGGAAAACCGCAATCCACTTCTTCTTCATTCGTTTTCCTCCCCCACATCTCGGCCATCACACAGCAGCGCCACCCGGTTCAGCGGCCACACGCGCAGCACAACCCTACCGATCAGCTGCTCCCTGGACAGGCATCCTACGACTGTACAGCGCGAATCGACCGAAACAGACCGATTGTCCCCCATGACAAACCAACTATCAGGCGGAACCTGAAAGGGCAGCTCAATGTCAAGCTCGCCGCCGCCCTTCTCAACGGCGTAGCGCTCCTCCAGCACCACGCCGTTGACGAGCACGGTTCCATCCGCCTGAATATCCACGACATCGCCAGCCGAGGCAATGATGCGCTTGACCAGCACGCTGTCCCCATGCGAAAAAGCGGCGATATCGCCGTTCTCGCAGGGCATCCACCGTAGCGCGACCAGCAGGTCGCCCTCCTGCAGCGTCGGATCCATCGAGGATCCATGGATTCTCAGCACAGGCGCGGCAAACACAACCGCCGCCGTGACAACAGCGATCAGCGTCAGCACGACGAGGGTATTGCGCAGCGCCTTCCCGAATCGTTTCCGGGAACGCACCCGATCGAGCTCCCGCTCAAGCTGCTCGATCGTTGGGCCCCCGCACGGCTTGGCCGGACTGCTCATAAGCCCCATTTCCTCTTTTTCTTTATGCGTTCCTCGATCATCTGGCGAAGCTGATCATTCTCCGTGTGTATCTGCTCGATTGCGGCAAAGAGATCATCCCATTTTCTACCGGCCTCGTGCTCGGCGCTCTGGCGAATCTCCTCGCATCGCCGCCGGGTATCCTGCTCGATCTGTCTGCACTGCTGCTGCGTCTGGGCGAGCATCTGCCCGGCCTCCTCGCGGCTCTCCGCCTCGATCCTCGCGCATTCTTCCTCCATCTGGCTCTGACGCAGCCGCATGTTCTCCTGATATTGCGCGCCAGCCTGCTGCGCCGCATCCAACACGCCATTGACCAGAAGTGCCGCCTCCGCCATCGTCCCTGCGTTTTCAATCCGCAGCGCGCGGTCGTTCAGCTGAGCGAGCGCGTCATCAAGCTGCTCCCGGAGCGCCTCGATTTCCCGGCTCTTTTCGATCAGCATTTCGAGCAATTCCGCCCTGCTCAGGCGTTTGAGCTCTTTATCGGTCATGATGCCTCCAGAAGTATTATGTTTGTAATATTATCTGTTGACAACTAAATATTATCGAGTACCAACGAATTGTACATCACTTTCTACAGGCTGTCAACTTCCCCACGAAAGATAAATGTAAAGAATTATTAAATAAAAGACGTTTTAGGTTTTCTCTTTCCTTGTCTCGCCCCTCTTCCTCGCAAAAGCATCCCGCACGGATGCCGCCAAAGGGCGACGCAGGAAATCGTGTCTCTTTTTCCTCTGTGCCTCTGGCGCAATACGGCCATTTTTCATTGCGGTTACATTCTGCCGCAGACATTCAGATTTTCATGGCATGATGCTTTTTTCGCGCAAAAAAGGCTGCCTCTTTGTGAGGCAACCCCTTCATCCTTGCGCGAGAGGATATGACCGTTTCAATACGCCCTTAATAGGCGAGCAACACTCGCCATGAAAAAGCCAGGGAATGTGCGCGCCGTCCCGCTGGGCTGGGATCTGGCATTCTGCGACGCTGTCAGCTGCCCGTTCTCCTTCCAGAATCCGGCCCTGTCGGAACAGCCGGGCCTTCCCCTTCTGGAGGTGGAGGATGGATTCCCCTGCCGGACAAAGCGAGGGACGCCAGACGCTCCATGAAATTCATCTGCCGGAGCGTGATGTGCGCATGTCATGCAGAAGTCCGCGTTGCAAAGGCGCCACCCGGAAAATACATCATGGATTGCCGCGCGGTGAAACGCCGCAGCGGTGTTTTCCTTCCTTTTTTCACAGGTACAGCTCATTTTCCTTCCGGACAGAGCATGCCTTTTTGAGCGCCAGGGCGGCAAGGGAAACCATGGCGCCATTGACCGCCCTGGCCTTTTCCGGGCACTGCTTCGCGCAGCGCATACAGGAGATGCATTTTTTTGCGTCCGCCTTGAAGCTCACCGGATCGATGGCCTGCACGGGACAGCTTTCAGCGCACAGGCCGCACTTCGTGCAGCGCTTGTCCGCCTTCGGGACGAGCCCCGCACCGCCAGCCTTCCTGTAGGGGCGGTTCCCGGGGATGGCGGCGACAGCTTCCGTCTTGCCCGCGATCCGCTCCGCAAACTGTTCCAGCTGCTTTTTGTCGGACGTATCCGGCCTGCCGGCAGCATACTGATGCATGATGGAGTGCTCCGCCACGGCAGCGACAGCCGCAATAACCTGAAAGCCGCTTTCTTTTGCCGCATCCTCCATCTCCACAAGGGTATCCTCATAGGCTCGATTGCCGTACACGCATACAAGGGTGCATTTCGCGCCGTTTCCCGCGATTTTCTTCAGCCGCTCGATGGCCACAGCGGGCGCCCTTCCTCCAAAGGAGGGCATGGCAATCAGGACCCGATCTTCCTTGTCGATGCTGCACTGGGTAAAATCGGTCTTCGCATCGCTCAAATCGATTTTGACGGTGCTTTCACTCCAGTGCCCGCCAAGAAGATGGGCCACTTTCTCCGTTCCGCCCGTGGGGCTGAATACGATCTCGACGACACTCATATATACATCCTCCTTGTGTGACCTTCATCCTTCTGATCATGCTCAATCACGGATTCCCTGCTTCATCCATCTTTTTTCGGATGGCATCGATGCAATCGGCAAGTGTTTTTCCCGCCAGCGCCCGGGTGAAGGCGTCCTCCGCCTCCGCAAACATGCCCGTCATCACCGGACGAATAAACCTGCCGACGACACACTGATCACTGGGGTTTTGATGGATATCCAGAAGATGAACTGTCCTGCTCTCCATCACGGCCTGATAGATTTGAAGCAGCGTAATCTGTTCCGATGCAGCGGTCAGGGAATAGCCGCCGATTCCTCTGCGCCCCTCCACAATTCCCGCTTTTTTCAAAAGGGACAGAATCTTGCGGATATAGCTGGCATTGGTACCGACGCTTGCCGCAATCTGGTCGGAATTGATGGTAAGCGGAGCTTCTGAAATCAAAACCAGCGCATGAACTGCAACGGAAAATTTCGTATCCATTCCATCTTCTCCGATCTGCGCGTTGGATTGGCCCTCACGGCGCTCTCTGTCGGGTTCATCCCTGTTCAAAATATGTATTCGTATTAGATACAAATACAATATACCAGCAATCGATGACGCTGTCAAGAGCGCCGCGTTCATTTCATGCCTGCGGCGCAACAATGCGTGTTCACCGGGTCTCCCGCCTTTGAGCAGGCTTGACCGAAAGCCTCTGAAGGCGCCGTCGTTTCTGCGCTTGCCCCACCGGAAACGGTCTGTAAAACCCGATCTTTGCGCCCGAAACCGTTGCCTTGCGGAGA
This sequence comes from Clostridiales bacterium, assembly GCA_022787165.1. Taxonomy (GTDB): domain Bacteria; phylum Bacillota; class Clostridia; order Christensenellales; family Aristaeellaceae; genus Ventricola. The sequence continues at coordinate 232 of JALFVL010000011.1, read as the reverse complement.
GATTTCCATAACAAAAACTCAGGCATTCAGAGGCGCGCAGGCTGCAATCTGGCGCAGTATCTTACGCCTCGCCTTTTCACTCCGCTGGGCATCAAACGCCCAACCTGGGAGTGCGACCCTCTGGGCAATACCTTCGGCGCGGGCGGCCTGTTTCTCACGCTGACTGAACTGCACCGCTTCGGTCTCTTCCTCCTGAATCGCGGCGCGTGGAATGGAAAACAATTGCTTGCTC
>JALFVL010000009.1 GCA_022787165.1 Clostridiales bacterium | reverse complement strand
GTGGACGACTATCAGGATCTGCTGCGCATCTCCGTGGCCAGCGCGGGCAACGACCATCGCCTCGGCGCGAACGAGGCGCCGCCTGCCATCGTCTCCATGTATGTCGGCGATGAGTTGGCTGCCGTGATCGATTCCATTGTCTCCGGCGCGGGCTACAAGGCGGCGGGCAAGAAGATCATGGATATCGGCGTCTCCGTGCTGCCGACCATCCCGACGGACAATTCGGACCGCAACCGTACCTCGCCCTTTGCCTTCACGGGCAACAAGTTTGAGTTCCGCATGCCGGGTTCCTCCTTCAACATCGCCTGCACCAACATCATGCTCAACACGGCGGTGGCCGACTCGCTGCTCCAGTTCGCCGATGAGCTGGAGAAGGCGGAGAACTTCGATGCGGCGCTGGCGGCGCTCATCAAGCGCGAGCTCTCCGCGCACCAGAAGATTCTCTTTAACGGCAACGGCTACAGCGCCGAGTGGCCGGTGGAGGCCGAGAAGCGCGGGCTGCTCAACCTGCGCTCCACGCCGGAGGCCGTCGTCCATTACACGGACGAGAAGAACGTCGCACTCTTCGCCCGCCATGGCGTCTATTCGCTCACCGAGATGAAGTCCCGCCAGGAGATCTCGCTGGAGGAATACGTCAAGGTGATCCACATCGAGGCGATGGCGAGCCTGGACATCCTCAAGAAGCAGATCGTTCCGGCCTGCATCGGCTATTCGAAGGAGCTGGCGGAGACCGTCGCACTCAAGAAGAGCATCGGCGTCGACGCGCCTGCTGAGGTGGCCAAGGTCAGGGAGCTGACCGAAAAGACTGCCGAGCTGATCGGCCTGCAGGACACGCTGGAGGCGGCTGTCGACGGCTGCCCGGCGGATACGACCGAATGCGCGATGTACGACCACGAGGCCGTCATCCCGGCGATGGAGGCGGCCCGCAAGGTCGCCGACGAGCTCGAGCTGCTGGTCGCCAAGAAGGCCTGGCCGTTCCCGACCTACGCCGATCTGCTCTTCTACGTCTGATCGCGCGCACAACCACATACGGAGATTGCACAAGGATGTGCATGCGGAGAAGCCTTCGGGCAGAGTGCCGCATGCGCATCCTTTTCTGTTCAAAACCGCACAAATCGGGTGCATAAACGGCGAAGCGTGCAGATCCTGCTGCTTCATGCAGAAGGGTTTACATAACAAGAGCTGGCCCCGTGCCGGCGAAAAAGGGGATACACTATGGATACGACGGCTTTGGAACTGGCCCTGAATACGGGATGGATACTCCTGGGTGCGGCGCTCGTCTTCTTCATGCAGGCGGGCTTCGCGATGGTGGAGACCGGCTTTACCCGCGCCAAGAATGCCGGCAATATCATCATGAAGAACCTGATGGACTTTTCTCTGGGCACGCCGATCTTCTGGATCATCGGCTTTGGCCTCATGTTTGGCGGCACGGGCAAGCTCATCGGCGGCCTCGACCTGTTCACCACGGCAGGCGGCGACTGGGCGACGATGATCTTCCAGACCGTGTTCTGCGCGACGGCGGCGACCATCGTCTCCGGCGCGATGGCCGAGCGCACGAAGTTCTCCGCCTACTGCATCTATTCGATGGTCATTTCGGCGTTTATCTATCCGATTTCCGGCCATTGGATCTGGGGCGGCGGCTGGCTGGCGCAGCTGGGCTTCCATGACTTTGCGGGTTCCACGGCTGTTCACATGGTCGGCGGCGTCGCGGCCTTTATCGGCGCGGCGATTCTCGGCCCGCGCATCGGCAAATATGGCAAGGACGGCAAGGCGCGCGCAATTCCGGGCCACTCGCTGACCCTCGGCGCGCTGGGCGTCTTCATCCTCTGGTTCTGCTGGTTTGGCTTCAACGGCTGCTCCACCGTCGCGCTGACGGGCGGCGCGGACGAGACTGCCGCGCGCGTCTTCGTGACGACGAACCTGGCCGCCGCCGTGGCGACCGTGACCGTCATGTGCATCACCTGGGTGCGCTACAAGAAGCCGGATGTCTCCATGACGCTCAACGGCTCCCTGGCGGGTCTGGTGGCCATCACGGCGGGCTGCGACATGGTGACGCCCATGGGTGCGGCGCTCATCGGCATCATCGCGGGCTTTGTCGTGGTCTTTGGCATCGAGTTCATCGATCAGGTGGTCAAGGTCGATGATCCGGTCGGCGCTGTGGGCGTGCATGGCCTCTGCGGCGCGACAGGCACCATCCTCACCGGCCTCTTCGCCTATTACAATGGCAACGAGGTGACGAAGGAAGGCCTCTTCTACGGCGGCGGCGCGCACATGCTGCTCGTGCAGATTCTGGGCGTCGTCAGCGTCATCGCGTGGGTCAGCGTGACGATGTTCATCGTCTTCACGATCCTCAAGAAGACCATCGGCCTGCGCGTCAGCGCGGCGGAGGAAATCATGGGCCTGGACAAGCCGGAGCACGGCCTGACGAGCGCCTACGCCGACTTTGCGCCGGTCGTGAGCGTGCTGGGCACGGGCCTGGGCGAGGCGCAGGCACAGGAGCACGTCGCCGCGACGCCGGCAGAGGCGATCCCGGTGACGAAGGTTTCCACCGAGGGCAGCACGGCTGCCATGCACAAGGTCGTCATTCTGACGCGTCAGTCCCGCTTCGAGGCGCTCAAAAACGCCATGAGCGAGATCGGTGTGACCGGCATGACGCTGACCAATGTCGCGGGCTGCGGCCAGCAGAAGGGCGCGGCGGAGTATTACCGCGGCGTGCCGGTCGACGTGATGCTGCTGCCGAAGATCAAGCTCGAGATCGTGGTTTCCGCCATTCCGGTGGAGAAGGTCGTGGAGACCGCCCGCAAGGCGCTCTACACCGGCCATATCGGAGATGGCAAGATCTTCGTCTACGATGTCGCGGATGTCATCAAGGTCCGCACGGGCGAGCACGGCTTCGACGCGCTCCAGGATGAGGAGTAATTTCTCTGCTATAATAATTAGGAAGCGGTTCCTTCCCGGCGTGGGAGGGAACCGCTTCTTGCCGTTTACAGGAATCTTCGTCAGATGCGCACACTGCCAATCAGCCCCATTTCAATCGTTGGCTGTTTTGCGGACGGCTCTGAAACTTCTTTTTTCTGGATCTTATGGGATACGTTGGGCTGCTGCCCAAACATGCTTGGGAATTTTATCCCCAAACCCCATCTTCGCTTCGCGCATGTATACAATCTTTTGGCAGCAAAACAGGATCAGTATAAAACTGGCATCAGGCATCTCCGCGGCGCGCCTCAAGCCGGCGCTTTTCAAGGAAGACCATCAGCACCGTCACATCCCCCGGCGAGACGCCGGAAATGCGGCTGGCCTCTCCAAGCGAACGCGGCTGATGCGCGGTCAGCTTTTGCCGCGCCTCGATGCGCAGGCCGTCGAGGGTCATGTAATCAAAGCCCTGCGGCAGGAGCGTGTCCTCCGAGCGGCGGAAGGCCTCGACCTGCCTGCGCTCCTTCTCGAGATACCCCTCATAACGCAGCGTGATCTCGACCTGCTCACGCACGTCGGGGGAGAGCGGCGCGATACGCGGATCGAGCCCGAGCAGGTCGTCGTATCGAATGCCCGGACGGCGCAGCAGATCGGCGGCACAGACGCTGGAGGGTGCTTCAGCCTGCCCATGCGCGGCCAGCCAGGCATCGCGCTCCGGGGTCTTCGCCAGCCAGAGCCGCTTGAGCCGCGCGACGGTTTCCTGAGCGGCTTCGCGCTTAAGGCGCATTCTGTCAAGCCGCTCCCGGGAGGCAAGTCCGACCTCATAGCCGATTTCGGTCAGGCGGAGATCGGCGTTGTCCTGCCGCAACAGCAGGCGGTATTCGCAGCGGCTGGTCATCATGCGATAGGGCTCGTTGGTGCCCTTCGTCGTCAGATCGTCGACAAGCACGCCGATATAGGCCTGATCCCGGCCGAGGATGACGGGCGGCTTCCCCTGCACATGGCGCGCCGCGTTGATGCCCGCGAGAATGCCCTGAGCGGCGGCCTCCTCATAGCCGCTCGTGCCGTTGATCTGTCCGGCAAAGTAGAGGCCGGGCACGCTGCGGCAGGAGAGATCGGCGCGAAGCTGGAGCGGGTCGATGCATTCATATTCGATCGCATAGGCCAGGCGCAGCACGCGGGCGCGGCGCAGGCCGGGAATCGTATGGAGCATTGCGAGCTGGACGTCCTCGGGCATTGAGGTCGACAGGCCCTGCACATACCATTCGTTGGTGTCAAGCCCCTCCGGCTCCAGGAAGAGCTGATGGCGCTCCTTGTCGGCAAAGCGCATGATCTTGTCCTCGATGGAGGGGCAGTAGCGCGCGCCCGTGCCGTGGATGGTGCCGGCATACATCGGCGCGCGATGGATGTTCTCGCGGATGATGCGGTGCGTCTCTTCATTGGTATAGGTCAGGTAGCACTGGGCGCGGTTGCGGAGCACGCCGGGCTCGGTCAGGAAGGAGAAGGGCGTGACCGGCTCGTCGCCGGGCTGGGGCTCCATCTCGTCAAAATCGATCGACGCGGCGTCGACGCGCGGCGGCGTCCCTGTCTTGAAGCGGCGCAGCGAAAGGCCGAGAGAGCGCAGCGCGCCCGCCAGATGCGTGGAGGAGAGCAGGCCCTGCGGCCCACCCATCCAGCTGCATTCGCCGATGATGATCCGGCTGTCCATGTAGACGCCGGAGCAGACGACGATCGCGCTGCACGCGATCTGCGCGCCGGTCGTCGTGCGCAGGCCGCAGACGGCGCCGCCTTCCGTCAGGATCTCTCCGCATTCGCCCTGGCGTACCTCAAGACCTGGCTCGGCAAAGAGCGCGCGCAGCATCCTGCGCTGATAGGCGCGCTTGTCCGCCTGCGCGCGCAGGGAATGGACGGCCGGGCCCTTGCCGGTGTTGAGCATGCGCGACTGGATGAACGTGTCATCGATGGCGCGGCCCATCTCGCCGCCGAGCGCGTCAATCTCGCGCACGAGATGCCCCTTGCCCGTGCCGCCGATGGCGGGATTGCAGGGCATGAGGGCGACGGCGTCCAGGTTGAGCGTGAGCAGCAGCGTATGCAGACCCATCCGCGCGCAGGCGAGCGCGGCCTCGCAGCCCGCATGGCCCGCGCCGATGACGGCGATTTCGAAGCGATCCATGGTGTTCCTCCAAAGACGGAAAAAGTCCTGCTTATTATAGCACACACATGACCAAAAGGAGAAGGTGCTTGAAGTTTTCCCTGAAACTGTGTAAAATTGAAGAAAGGTGAAAAGATTGAGGAAATGACGAAAAAAATGTGAATAAACTGCAAAGCGGAACTGCAAAAACAAATGAAAAACCGAAAGCCGCTTTTGATATCGGAGGGAACGGCGATGCGCTATTCGATCGGGGATGTCTCCCGGGTGCTGGGCATGACGACCAGCGCGCTGCATTTTTACGAGAAGGAGGGCGTGATCGACACGCCCAAGGAGCAGTCCGGGCGGCGGTATTATGAGGATGCGGATGTGATGCGGCTCATCAGCGCGAAGAAGTATCGGGCGATGGGCGTCCCCCTTCGCGAGATCGCGGCCCAGTTTTCCAGCGATGGGATGACCGGGCGGCAGGTGCTGGACAGAATGCGCGAGCAGCGCGCAGAGGCGGCGCGGCTTTCCGCGCAATATGCCGCGCTGGCACAGGATATCGCGCGCCTGATTGATCTGAGCGAGCCGATCGAGCGGGGAAACGGCGTGGTTGACATCTGCGCCGTCGGTCCGATGCTGATGTTTCGCGGCGAGGGCGGCGGTATCGTTCCGCGGGACAAGGCGGGGCAGGCGCTTGCCCAGCGATGGCTGGAAGCCATGCCGGCTGTCAGTCTGGGTATCGTCAAGCGGACCGAGGACGAGCGGGCGGGCTTTTCGCTGCTGATCCCGCAGGAGCGCGCTGGAGACTATGGGTTTGAGCCAAACGGCAAAACCATGCAGATCCTTTCGGGCGGCATGGCGCTGCATGCCGTCGTGCATTGCGGCGAGGAGCAGTATGAACGTCCCGAGACGATTTTTGGGCCGATTCTCTCCTTTGCCCGGGCGCATCGTTTTACGCCCTGCGGCGCGATCTGGGGCAGCATGCTGCTGGTCGACTGCTCCGGCGGCGCAAGAAAGCACTATTATGACACGTATATGCCCTTCCTCTGAGCGCTTTGGCGGGCAAGGAGCGATTCCCTGGAGGGCCCCAAATGGTCTCATAGACCGGATGGATCGGAAAGAGAAAATGAAGGAAAAGATGCAGAAAAACCGCTTGCTTCGAAAGCCGCTTTTGATTGTATAATAAAGCCAAGAGATTGACATTGAATTGTCAATCCAGAAATACAAGGAGGAAGAAACATGAAGAAGCTTCTTTCTGTTCTCCTGGCGCTGACGCTGGTGCTCTGCGCTGCCGCTGCTTCGGCCGCGACGTTCACGCCGGGCGAGTATGAAGGCGCCGCGCAGGGCTTCGGCGGCACGGTCAGCGTCAAGGTGACCGTCGATGAGGAGGCCATCACGGCCATCGAGATCACCGGCGCTTCGGAGACTGAGGCGCTTGGCGGCCAGGTCATCGCGAAGAATGCCGAGACACTGGTCGGCGCGAGCGACGCCGAGGCCGTAGAGGCCATCTCCGGCGCGACCGTGACCAGCGAGGCCCTCAAGGCTGCGCTGGGCGATGCGCTGGCGCAGGCGAAGGGAGAGACGGCCGAGGCGGCCGAGCTGGCCTTCACCGCGGGCAGCTACACGGCAACCGCCGCAGGCTACAACGGCGATGTGACCGTGACCGCGACCTTCAGCGAGACTGCGCTGACCGGCATCACTGTCGATGCCAGCGGCGAAACCGCGCATGTGGGCGATGTCGCGTATGACATCATGATCCCGCAGATGGTCGAGGCCAACGGCACCGGCGTGGACGGCGTTTCCGGCGCGACCTTCACCAGCCGCGCGCTGCGCAATGCCGTGAACGCCGCTGCGGAGCAGGCTGGCTGCACCAACCTGGCGGCCTTCCAGGCGAACACCGTCGCGGTTGAGGCCGAGGCGCCCATCGATGTGACCTATGATATCGTCATCGTCGGCGCTGGCGGCGCGGGCATCGCGGCTGCCGCTCAGGCTGCGCAGGACGGCAACACCGTGCTCATCATCGAGAAGAACGCTGAGGTCGGCGGCAACACCCTCGTTTCCGGCGGCCAGTATCAGAGCGTCATGCCGTATCTCGTCTGGGATCCGGCGGATCCGGACGCGACGACCGGCGTGGGCTTCGACGGCAACACCTACAACAAGGTCAAGTCCGTCCAGGGCTGCATTGATCAGCTGAAGACCATCCTGGCCTGGAGCGAGGAGCCGTTTGACGCGGACTACTACAAGGATCACGAGTATGTGGCGGGCGACATCGTCGAGCTCTCCAAGCACGGCGTCCATGCCGACTATCTGCCGACCCTGCAGGCCCTCAAGGCTGAGATTCAGGCGTACCTCGACTGGGTGCAGCCGCAGCTTGATGCTGGCGTGGCCGAGAACCACCTGACCCTCTTCTCCACGATCAACCTGCACATCTTCCAGACCTACTATGGCGGCCTGCGTCAGAGCGCGGATGGCTCCGAGTGGATCTACGGCGATATCGATCTGGTTTCCCAGTTCATCAACGACGGCCAGGAGCTCAAGCCGTGGCTCGAGTCCATGGGCGCGACGTTCGTGGAGGATACGCAGCCGACCCTCATCGGCGCGCTGTGGTATCGTGAGAATGAGTTCGTCGGCGCGAACGTCGACGCGGACGGCGACGGCGAGGTCGAGACCTACGGCGGCCGCTGGGGCACCTACTTCATGGCGCCGATGACCACGTTCCTGCAGGCCAACGAGGCCAATCAGGTGATGCTGCGCACCGACGCGCAGAGCCTGATCACCGATGAGACCGGCCGCGTGACCGGCGTCAAGGCGGTTCGCTACGACGGCACCGAGGTGACTGCGCACGCGACCAAGGGCGTCATTCTGGCGACGGGCGGTTATGCCGCGAACATCAATGAGGTCGTGGAGAGCAACGTCTACTGGTCCAGCGAGTATCTCTCCACCGCGACCAAGACGACCAACCGCTCCTCCCTGCAGGGCGACGGCATCGCGATGGCTGAGGCTGTCGGCGCCGCGACGACCGGCATGGGCTACACGCAGCTGATGCCGATCTCCTGGGTCGACAACGGCAACCTGGCCTTCGGCGGCGGCAACTACGCTGTCTACATCAACCCGACTACCGGCAAGCGCTTCGTCGACGAGGGCTCCGAGCGCGACGTGCTCTCTCTGGCCGAGTTCCGTAACGGCATCGAGGTCAACGGCACCAAGGGCGTGTTTATCGAGATCTACAACGTCACCGAGCCGATCCCGGGCCCGATCCAGCTGGGCGAGGGCGACTTTGACGGCCGCTACTACACTCGCAAGGCGACCGAGCTGGGCGATCTGTTCGCGCAGCTGGGCGTTGAGGCCGACCCGGCGGTCGTCCTGGAGACCATCCGCAACTACGACATGGCTGTCATGGGCCAGGGCGAGTTTGAGGATGTCGGCAAGGCGATTGCCTCCCGTACCATCGGCGATGTCGAGAAGAATGAGGACGGCACCTACAACGTCGAGACCTACGACCTGGAGAACACGACGCTGCGCGTCCGCCTGATGGCCCCGTCCACGCATCACACCATGGGCGGCGTCGTCGTGGACACCGAGCGCCATGTGCTGGATGCTGAGGGGAACGCCATCGCTGGCCTGTATGCGGCGGGCGAGGTCACCGGCGGCATCCATGGCGGCAACCGCCTGGGCGGCAACGCGATCGTCGAGATCTTCGTTTCCGGCCGCACGGCGGCGAAGGCTGTGACTGCGGACAACCAGTAATCCACGCGAATTCCAGCAACTCCCCATAAACGGGGCTGCCGGGCGGTTTGATCGCCCGGCAGCCCTTCTTCGATAGGAGGTATTTCTAAAAGCAGCTCTGCACCAAACCAGCGTAATTTTATGCGGAAGGGGAAATAAGGCAGGAGAACTGCGGAAAAGCGCGAACAAATGAACATCATACAAAGGGGAGCATGGGGAGAAGCGATGAAGAGAGACTTGCTGGAATCGCTGCGCGGGGGAGAAGCGCTCACGCTGCGTGAGCAGATTCTGCTGATTGCGCAGCTGAGTCTGCCGGCCATTCTGGCGCAGATATCCGGAATTGTGATGCAGTACATTGACGCCTCGATGGTCGGGCGACTGGGCGCAGCCGATTCGGCGTCAATCGGTCTGATGGCGTCGAGTACATGGCTCTTCAATGGCCTCTGCACCGCGGCAGCAATGGGCTTTACCGTGCAGGTGGCCCAGCGGATTGGCGCGGGGCAGGTCAAGGCGGCGCGCAACCTCATGAAGCAGGGGCTTCTGGCGTCCGTGGGCTTTGGCGTGCTGCTCGCCGCAGCGGGAACGGCGATGAGCGGCTTGCTGCCGAGCTGGCTGGGCGGCTCGGAGGAGATCTGCGTCAACGCTTCGCGCTACTTTCTCGTCTATGCGTTGAGTCTGCCGTTCGTGCAGGCGAACAACCTCTGCGGCGGCATGCTTCAGGCCAGCGGCAACATGCGCGTGCCGAGCCTGCTGCATGTGCTGATGTGCGCGCTGGATGTCGTGTTTAACCTGCTGCTCATCTTTCCGGAATCGCATTTTTGGGGCATCCGCATTCCGGGCGCAGGGCTGGGCGTGATGGGCGCGGCGCTGGGCACGGCGCTGGCGCAGGCGGTGGTCGCCTGCGTGATGGCGTTCTTCCTGCTGGCGCGAAGCCCGATGCTGCGGCTTCGGGCGGGAGAGCGAATGCGCTTTGAGCGGGAGGACTGGCAGCGAGGATGGCGCATCGCTGCGCCGCTGGGGCTGGAGCGCGTGATCATGTGCGGAGCGCAGGTCATCGCAACGCGCATTGTCGCGCCGCTGGGGACCATCGCCATCGCGGCCAATTCCTTTGCCGTGACCGCGGAGAGCCTGTGCTACATGCCGGGCTACGGCGTTTCCGCTGCCGCGACGACGCTGATCGGTCAGAGCATTGGCGCGAAGCGGCGGGATCTGACGCGCCGTCTGGGCTGGCTGACGACCGGGCTGGGCATCGCGATCATGTCGCTCAGCGGCGCGCTCATGTTTGCGGCCGCACCGCTGATGATCGGCTTCCTGAGCCCGGACGCGGCGGTCGTCGGGCTGGGCGCGCGTGTGCTGCGCATTGAGGCCTTTGCCGAGCCGATGTTCGCCGCGTCGATCGTCGCCTCCGGCGTATTCCGCGGCGCAGGGGATACGATGGTTGCCAGCCTGCTCAACTTTGTGAGCATGTGGTGTGTGCGCCTGCCGATTGCGGCGCTGCTGGCCCCAAGGGTCGGACTGGTCGGCGTCTGGGTCGGCATGGCGGTTGAGCTCTGTGTGCGCGGCGTGCTGTTCCTTATCCGCCTGGCGGGCGGCAAGTGGGAAAAGAAGATGCTGTAACAGGCGGAAAGTGGACGATAAAAGGAGCACCGCATCGGGCAAGGCCCGTGCGGTGCTTTGGGTTTTGGAAAAACTCAGTATGTCCAGTTTTCGACGCCGCGCAGCAGCTCGAGCTCGCGAATGTCGCGAGCATCGGTGAACGCGGAGCGCGAGAGCAGCGCGCCCGTGCGCCAGTAGAGCGGAAGATAGGGGATATCCTGAACGAACAGGTTCTGAATCTCGCCCATGACACTCTTGTAATCGTCGGCGGAGACGCTTGAGCGCAGCTTCGTGATCAGGTCGTTCATCGTGTCGGAGCGGTATCGCGTGTAGTTGCAGCTGCCTGTTGAGGCGATGGTGAAGCCGGGATCGGGGGTGACGTCGAAGTTGAAGGCGACGAGGGCGAGCGTATAGTCCGCGCTGCGCAGCTTGGTGAGCGTGTAATCCCGCGTGCGGGTGGAGACGATGACGGGGAGGCCGACGGCGGCGAGCTGCTCACGGATCTTGTTGGCGGCGTTGGTGCGCACCGTGGAGCCAGGCTCATCGTAGACGAGCAGATAGATCGTCGGGAAGCCGCTGCCATCCTTATAGCGCTTGCCGTCGTCCGCCAGCTTCCAGCCGGCGCTGTCCAGCAGGGAGGCGGCCATCAACGGATCATAGATGTCGTTGATGGTCGATTCATTGGAAAGCCATGTTCCGGCGGGAATGGGCGTATAGGCGACAGTGGCCATGCCCTGGTAAACGGAGCTGATCAGCTCGCTGCGGTTGATCGCGTAGGAGATCGCGCGGCGGACGAGATTTTCGCCGCTGTCGTCGCTCTTGAACAGGGAACTGCTGCGGTTGATGAGCAGCACCTCGAGCTGGCGCGTTCGCGCGGTGAGGGAAAAGGAATTCAGCGAGTTTGAGTAGCGTGAGGCGTTGATGGAGCGCGTCATCGCGATATCCACGTTTTGCAGGTCAAAGGCGTTGAGTGCCTTTTCGCTGTCCGGATAGATGACGGCGCGGATGTTCCGAATCTGCGGCGTGCGCCTCCACCAGGAGGTATTGGCGGTCAGCCAGATGCCGCTGCCGGCCTCGTAGCCGTCATACCGGTAGGGGCCTGTGCCGCTGGGCATAACGTTGTTCACCTCGTCCTTGCAAAGAATCGGGAAGGTGAAGGCGTACAGCGAGCCATAGCTGGCGCGGCGGAGCGTGAAGAGCAGCGTCCTGTCATCCTCAGCTTCCCAGGACTTGAGGGAGTAGAAGGTCGAATAGTACAATCCGCGGTCAGCCAGGTCGAGCTCGGAATTGAGGTCGCTGTCAAAGCCGGAGAGCGCGAACATGGCGTCCAGCGTGGCGACGACGTCGGCGCTGGTGAGCTTTTGACCGTTATGGAAGGTCACGTCGTCGCGCAGCACGACGCGCAGACGCCGTCCCTCGTTGGCAAACTCGTAGGAATAGGCGAGCTCGGGCTGGGGCTGGTAGTTGTCGTCCAGCGTGAAAAGCCCCTCATAGACCAGATCGAGCACGCTGACAACGTCTCGCTGATTGAGCTCAAGCGGGCGCAGCGCGACGTCGTCTGTCGCGACGATGGCGCAGCTCAGCGAGGTCGTGCCGGCGCACAGAGACAGGGCCGGAAGCATCAGCAGCAGAGAGAAAAGCATGACGATGCGTTTTGAGGACATGAGGCGGTCTCCTTTGATTCAGGAAGCCGGGGAAGGCTCCGGCGTGGGCTGGGGGAAATAATACTTCTGATAGACGGTCTGCGCGCGCAGCACGCGGGAGGCATAGGCGGCGGTGTCCTGCGTCGGAATGGTCTCCAGCGTGACGCCGTCGCTGCTGTATAGCGGGTTGGAAAGCCAACTGTCCACGTTGCCCTGACCGGCATGATAGGCGCAGACGATCTTGGTCGCATCCCCGTTAAAGCGGCGGGAGAGGTAGCCGAGGTACCAGGTGCCAAAGCGGATGTTGACCTCCGGGTCATAGAGGCGGTCAAACGAATAGGCTTCGTCATCCTCGCCGAGCTTGTGGGCGATCCACGCGGCGGTATCCTCCATGAGCTGCATCAGGCCACGGGCGCCCAGACGGCTCTCCGCCGAAGGATCAAAGCTCGATTCGCAGAGGATCACGGCGGAGACGAGCGCGGGATCGAGCCCTTGGGAGAGCGCGTACTGCGTGATGAGGTCGGCGTAGTAGAGTGGATGCTGGGCGCGCTCGGCAGCCTCAGCCTCCAGGCGGCGACGCTCCTCCTGCGCGGCGAGGTAGCTGCGCGTGACGGCGACAGCGCCCGTCAGAAACGCCGTCAGCAACAGCAGCAGGATGGCGGCGCGCAGAGGCGCGGGAATGCGCTGCCACACGCCGCCCGGCGCAGCGAAGGCGCGGGACGGCGCTCTGCGCCTGGGCGCGGCGGGGGCTGAAGGCTCCTGCGGAACCTGCCGCCGCCTGCGCAGGGGAGCGGGAGAGGGCGGTGTGTTCATCGGGAACTCCTTTCATCAAGCTGTGAGAGCAGCCGGTCGACCTGGCGGCGGATCTCCTCGACCGGGCCGCTTGTGTCAATAACGGCATCGGCGCGGCGAATCTTCTCCTCCTGAGGCATTTGCGCGTCGATGCGCGCGCAGGCCTCGGCGCGGCTGAGCCCGTCGCGCACGAGCAAGCGGGCAATTTGCGCCTCGCGGGAGGCGGCAACGACCCAGACGCGGTCAAACAGCGTTTCCATGCCGCATTCAAAGAGGAGGGGAATGTCGCCTACGACGAGCGGCCCCGGATGCGCTTGGAGCTCCCGGATGATCTGCGCCCGGATGCGCGGATGGAGCAGCGCATTGAGTCGCTTGCGCTCGCGTTCATCCGAAAAGACGAGCGTTGCGAGCGCGCGGCGGTCAAGCGCGTCGTCGCGGAACACACGATCGCCAAAGGCCTCGCGCAGCGCGGGCAGTGCCTCGCCGCCCGGCGCGGTCAGCGCGCGGGAAATGGCATCCGCGTCGACGACGGGAATGGAGAGCGTCTGCAGATAGGCGCTTACCGTGCTCTTTCCGCAGGCGATGGATCCGGTCAGACCGATTTTCATAAGGCAGACTCCGGGCTGAACCGGCATGACGCCGTCAGCGCTTTGACAGGGCCGAAAAGGCATCCGTCACGCGGGCCTTTTCGGGAGAGAATATGCGGCGGGAAATGGGATCGGCGAAACAGAGCCGCGACGCCGGAGGAAAAGCTGTCTCCGCACAGGAAGCGCCGCAATAGTCAATAGACGAAACAGGACGGCAAAACCCTGCCGTGCGACGGGAAAATGGAGGATTATTTGGTGTCGAACCAGGAATGCCCGGCGTGAACATCCGCCAGAAGCGGTACGCGCAGACTTGCTGCCTGCTCCATGCATTCGCGCAGGAGCGCTTCAACCTGAGCCTGCTCGCTGTCGGGGCACTCGACAATCAGCTCGTCGTGCACCTGAAGGATGAGCCGGGCCTTGAGCCTTTCGTCTTGCAGGCGCCGGTGGACGGCGTTCATGGCGATTTTGATGATGTCCGCGGCGGCACCCTGCACAGGCGTGTTCATCGCGGCGCGTTCGCCAAACTGGCGGCGGTTGTAGTTGGAGGAGCTCAGCTCCGGCAGCGGGCGGCGGCGGCCATACATCGTTACGGAGTAGCCCTCTGTCTTGCCCTGCACGATACAGGCATCCATGAACTGATGGACAGCCGGATAGCGGGCGAAGTAGCGCTCGATGAACTCCGCGGCCTCCTTGCGGGAGATGTGCAGATTGCTGGCCAGGCCGAAATCGCTGATGCCGTAGACGATGCCGAAGTTGACGGCCTTGGCGCTGGAGCGCATTTGCGGCGTGACCTCCTCAAGCGGCACGCCATAGACCTCGGCAGCCGTGCGCGCGTGGATGTCCTGCCCGAGGGTGAAGGCCTCGCACATGGCGGCGTCGCCGGAGAGATGGGCCAGCAGCCGCAGCTCGATCTGCGAATAGTCGGCGTCGACGAGCACGCAACCGGGCCTGGCGATAAACGCGCGGCGGATTTCGCGGCCCATCTCCGTGCGCACGGGAATGTTTTGCAGGTTGGGCTCGCTGGAGGAGATGCGCCCCGTGGCGGTGATGGTCTGGTCAAACCAGGTGTGAATCCGTCCGTCGCGGCCCGTCAGCTTGAGCAGGCCGTCGATATAGGTGCTGTTGAGCTTGGAGACCTGGCGATAGAGAAGGATTTTGTCGATCACGGGATGCAGAGGAGAAAGCTCGGCGAGCGTGTCGGCGTCTGTGGAATAGCCACGGGCGGTTTTCTTTTTTGCCGGAAGACCCAGCCTGCCAAAGAGCACCTCGCCCAGCTGCTGTGGACTGTTGAGGTTGAAGGGCGTGCCGCCGCACAGGGAAAAGATCTCCTCGCGCAGCTGCGCGATCTGCGCGTTGTATTGCGCGCCCAGACGCGAGAGCTCGTCACGATCCACCAGAAATCCCTCGCACTCCATGTCGTAAAGCGTTTGAAGGAGAGGCAGCTCGATGTCGCGGTAAAGCTTGACCATCTCCTGACGGCCAAGCTCGGCATAATCCGCCTCGAAGCGATCATAGAGCGCGGCGGCATGCTCGGGCGCCTCGTATCTGCCGGTTTGCGGCGCGAGCAGATAGGCGACGATCAGGGCATCCTCAAACGGCGCGGTGAGCTGCGCGCCCCAGGGCGCGATCAGCGTTTTGAGGCGTTTCGCGTTAAAGAGGATGAGCGTCCGGCTCCCGCAAAGCAGCGAAGAGAGCATCGATACGGCCGCCTGCGGGTCGAGCCCCCCACCCAGCAGCCCCTGCGCAAAGGGGACACGCGCACGCGAACCGCCGGAGGCCGCAAGCGTGATGCCCGCGTCGTTCATCATCAGCGCGACACGCGCACCGGCGGGAACGCCGCTGAGCCAGCCCTCAAGCGCATCGGCGTCCAGAAGCGCCGCTTCCTCCTGCCAGACCTGAACCGGCGCGGCGGGCGCGGCCGCTGTTTCTTGGGGCGCGCAGAGCTGGGCAAGGCGCGTCATCAGCGAGCGCAGGCCCAGCCGGGAGAAGAGCTCCATCGCGCCGGACATGTCTCCCAGACGGCAATCCTTCAGAGCGATGCCGTCAAGCGGGACGAAGCGCGTGATGGTCGCGATTTGCTTGCTCATCAGGCCGGAAGCCTGCCCCTGGATCATCTTCTCGCGCTGCTTGCCCTTGAGGTCGGTCGGCGCATGGAGGAAGGCGTTTTCAAGCGAGCCGTAGGTGGCGAGCAGCTTGACGGCGGTCTTTTCGCCGATGCCGGGCACGCCGGGAATGTTGTCGCTCGCGTCGCCCATGAGCCCCTTGAGATCGGGAATCTGTTCGGGGGTGACGCCAAAATCCTCAAGCACGCGCTCGGGCGTATAGCGGACGACGTCACTCACGCCGCGCCTGGTATACAGCACGGTCGACATTTCGCTCACCAGCTGGAGCGAGTCGCGGTCGCCCGTCACCAGCAGCGCGGGAATGCCCGCCTCCTCACAGCGGCGCGCCATTGTGCCCAAAATGTCATCCGCCTCAAAGGAGGGGCAGGTGAGCTGGCGCACGCCCATCGCCGTCAGGCATTCGCGCACGAGGTCAAACTGCGGGCGCAGCTCCGGCGCGGTCGGCTTTCTGCCGGCCTTGTATTCGGCAAAGTCCTTGTGGCGAAAGGTGGGGCCGTGCATATCGAAGGCGACGGCGAGATAGCGCGGCCGCTCGTCGCCGATGACCTTGAGAAGCATGGATAAAAAGCCGAAGACGGCATTGGTGTAGATGCCGTCCTCATTGGTCAGCGGCGGCAGCGCGTGAAACGCGCGATGCATCAGGCTGTTGCCGTCGACGATGACAAAGGTATCGGGCATAGACGGGGCCCTCCTTGCTGGCAGCGATGCTGCGGATAAACCTATCATATCACAAAGCGGGCAAAAATACAAATGCGCGTTCGCGCGCGCCTGTAGAGAGCGGATGAAAAAAGCCCTCTCCCACGTTGGAGGGGAGAAGGCGGCAGGCGCGCCCCGCTTGTTTCGCAGAGGCTTGGGCGTCATAGGGAAGCAGGATTGTCGCAGCGGGCGATAGCCGCCGTCGTTTCGTCGTAGACGGCCTGAAGCCCGGGAAAAAGCTCTGCCGCGGCGGGCAGTGACTCGGGCTTCCCGTCGCGCAGGAGCGCGCACATGGCTGCGGCCTGTTCAAAAAGAGCGTCCAGCCCGAGCTGGGCGCAGAGCCCCTTGAGCGAGTGTGCGTACAGATAGGCCTGTGAAGCGTCGCCTGCGCGCAGGGCAGCGGCCAGGGAACGCAGCGTGTCGTCCTGAGAAAACTGACGCAGGAAGAGCAAATAGAGTGACCGGTCGTTTCCGACGAGTGCAATGCCCTGGCGTGTATTGATCAGAGGCGTTCGCGGAGCGTTCATGAGCAATCCTCCCATTCTGGATTGGTGTCTATATTCATAGATTATCAAATTCCGGGAAAACTGGCAAGAAAAACCGTTCGACAAACGCATTTTTCGCAAGGCACAGGCAGGAAAAGCGGAAACAGGCACGAAAAGAACATAGTTATTGGGTTTTGCCCTTGCGAAAGGATGGTTATATGAAGAGAAAGCGTTTGGCGGCGCTCGCTGCGCTGCTTGTCATCTGCCTGCTGGCCGGAGGCTGCGCGGCCCAGGAGAAGGCGGATTTTTCCGTGGTCACGAGCTTTTATCCGATGTATGTGCTGACGCAGAACGTCTGCGAGGGCATTGAGGGCGTCAGCGTCAGCAACATGGCCGAGCAGAGCGTCGGCTGCCTGCACGATTACCAGCTGCAAACACGCGACATGGTCGCGCTGGAGGATGCCTCCGCACTGGTCATCTGCGGCGGGGGCATGGAGCAGTTCATGGACAAGGTCTTTGCCCTGCGGGAGGATCTGCCGGTCATCACCGCCAGCGAGGGCATCGAGCTGCTCCCCTCCGGCGAGGCACACGATCACGAGCATGAAGAGGGGGACGACCACGACGGCGAGCTGATGAACGCGCACGTCTGGCTCGACCCGAAGCTGGCGATGGAGCAGGTGCGGAATATCGCGAACGGCCTTGCTCAGGCGGATCCCGCGCATGCGCAGGCCTATCAGGACAATGCTCAGGCGTATATCGAGCGCCTGACGGGCCTCGATGCGGAGCTTGCCGCTCAGCTCGCTCCGCTCTCGGGCAGCGAGATCATCACGTTCCACGAGGCGTTTGCGTATTTTGCGCAGGCCTACGGTCTGGTCGTCGCGGGGACGATCGAGCATGAGCCGGGCGAAGAGCCGAGCACGCGCGAGATCGCGCAGACCTGTGACCTGGTCAGGGAGCTGAACATCCGGGCGCTGTTTGTCGAGCCGCAGTATCCCCAGCGCGCGGCAGAGACCATCGCCCGGGAGACGGGCGCTTTGCTTTACACGCTCGACCCGGTCGTCTCGGGCGACGGGGCGGCGGACAGCTATGAGCGCGTCATGCGGCAGAACGCCGCGACGCTGACGGAGGCGCTTGCACCATGACACAGAGCAAACTGACGCACGGCCATGCGCATTGCCCGCATCCCGTGCCCTGTCCGGAGAACGCGCCCTGCCGCCTGTGCCGTATCGAGGTGGACAGGCTCAGCGTCACGATGGGCAAGCAGGTGCTGCTCAAGGACGTGAGCCTGCATATTCACTGCGGGGAGCTGACGGCGCTCATCGGCACCAACGGCGCTGGCAAGACGACGCTGCTGCGGGCGCTGCTCGGGCAGATTGAATACAAGGGGACGGTTCGCCATCTGACCAGCGACGGCCGGCCGGCAGCCGATCTGCGCACGGGGTATGTCCCCCAGCAGCTCGAGTTTGACCGCTCCTCGCCGGTGACGGTGATGGATTTTCTCGCGGCGGCGCTCACGCCGAGGGCGGTGTTTCTGGGCGTGGGCAAGAGAATGAAGGAAAAGGTCATGACGGCGCTGACGAGGACGCATTGCGAGCAGCTCGCCTCGCGTCCTCTCGGGGCGCTCTCGGGCGGCGAGCTGCAGCGCGTGCTGCTCGCGCTGGCACTGACGCCGCAGCCGGATTTGCTGATTCTCGACGAGCCGGTCTCCGGCGTTGACCAGAACGGCCTGGAGGCGTTTTATCAGACGGTCGACGAGCTCAAGCACAAGAACCACATGGCGATTCTGCTCGTCTCCCACGACCTTGGCGTCGTGGAGCGCTATGCGGACCGCGTCGTGCTGATGCAGGGCACGGTGATCAAGCAGGGCTCGCCTGAGGTCGTCTTCGACTCGCCGGAGTTCGAGCAGGTGTTTTATGCGAAAGGAGGGCGCGCATGAATGCGGTCTATGCGGTGATGGACGCGCTGCTGCCCTTCGAATGGCTGCACTACACGTTCATGAAGAACGCCCTGCTGGCGATGCTGCTGATCACGCCGCTCTTTGGCATGCTGGGCACGATGGCTGTGGACAACAAGATGGCCTTCTTTTCGGATGCGCTGGGGCACAGCGCGCTGACGGGCATCGCCATCGGCGTCGTGCTGGGCATGGAGAGCCAGATGCTCTCGATGCTCGTCTTCGGCATCCTCTGGGCGATGCTCATCACGTTTGTCAAGCATCACTCAAAGATGAGCGCGGACACGATCATCAGCGTCTTCTCCTCGACGTCCATCGCGCTGGGTCTCGTCGTGCTCTCGCGCGGCGGCGCGTTCGCAAAATACTCAGGTGTGCTGGTGGGCGACGTGCTCTCCGTGACGCAGGGCGATCTGCTCTCGCTGCTTTTGACGCTGCTGGTGACGGTGGCGGTCTGGATCTTCCTGTTCAATCCGCTGATGATGACGAGCGTCAACGCGCCGCTGGCGCAGAGCCGGGGCGTGCGCGCGAAGCTTGTCGAATACGCATTTACGGTGCTCGTCGCCGTGTCGGTGATGATGTCCATTCGCTGGGTGGGCGTGATGCTGATCAATTCGCTGCTGATCCTTCCGGCGGCGGCCTCGCGCAACGTCGCCCGCAACGCGGCATCCTACCTGCGCCTTTCGGTGCTCATTGCGCTGGCCTGCGGCGTGACGGGCCTGATCCTTTCCTATTATCTCAATACCTCGGCGGGCGCGGCGGTCGTGCTCGTGGCGGCCTGCGTCTACTTTGCGACGCTGCCCTTCCGCAGAAAGTGACGCCTGACAGCGGGACTTGAGCGCCTTTGGCGACATTTCGGCGGCTTGCCCTTGGCAATCCTCGATCGTCTATGCTATAATCGTCGTCATCGGGTGAAAAAGAGAGGAGGACGCGCATTGCTGGGCGTGATGACCGTTCGCAAGGAGGAGCTTCGCTTCCGCGAATTCGACCGCTACCGCGGGTTTTACTGCGGGCTGTGCCGCGTCATCGGCAAGCGCTGCGGCAAGGTCTGCCGCATGGCACTGAGCTTTGAAATGACCTTTGCGGCGATGCTGCTGACCGCGCTGTATGAGCCGGAGACGGCGCAGGAGGCGCACCGGTGCGCGTTTCATCCCGTTCACAGGCGACTGATGCTTCACAACGAGGCGATTGACTACTGCGCCGATCTGAGCGCGCTGATCTCCTACTATGATCTGCGCGACGGCTGGGAGGACGAGCGTCGCGTGGACAGGCTGGCCGAGAGCGCGCTGCTCAAAACCGCCGCCGAACGCGCTGGCGCGGCGCTGCCCCGCCAGCGGCAGGCGGTGGAGGAATATGTGCGGCGGCTGCACGAGGTCGAGCGTCGAAACGACCCGACGCTTGACGCGGCGGCCAACCTGACCGGCAATGTGATGGCGGAGCTGCTGGTGATGCGCGAGGATGTCTATGCGCGCGATCTGCGCGAGCTGGGCTTCTATCTGGGCAAGTTCATCTACCTTTGTGACAGCTATGAGGATCTGGAGCGCGACGAAAAGCGCGGGAGCTACAATCCGCTGCGCACAAGGCGAGGCGATCCGGCGTTTGAAACGAACTGCGAGCAGATGCTCAGCGACATGATGGCGAGGGCATCGCAGGCGTTTGAGCGGCTTCCCATCCTGCAGGATGCCGAAATCATGCGTAACATTCTCTATTCGGGCATTTGGCTCAGGTTTGAAGACGCGACCGAGAGAAGAAAGGCGAAAAAACAGCAATGACAGATCCGTATCAGGTGTTGGGCGTTTCCCCGACGGCCTCGGATGACGAGGTCAAGAAGGCATACCGCACCCTGTGCAAAAAATACCACCCCGACGCGAACGTGGGCAAGCCGGACGCCGCGCAGGCTGAAAAGAAGTTCATGGAAGTGCAGCAGGCGTATGAGGAGATCATGCACAGACGGCAGGGGGGTGGCGCGCGCGCCGGCAGCGGCTACAACGGCGGCCAGCAGCCCACAGGCGGCGGCTATGGCAGCTATGGGGGCGGATATCAGGATGATCCGTTTTCCTCCTTCTGGGGCGGCTACGGCGGAGCCTATCAGCAGCAGCAGACAACGGGCGAGACGGTTGAAATGCGCGCGGCGCTCAACTATATCAACACGGGCCATTATGCCGAGGCGCTCAACGCGCTGGGCAGCGTGCCGCCCGGAAAGCGGAATGCGTATTGGTATTATCTGAGCGCGCTGGCGCAGAGCGGCCTGCACAACAACGCGCAGGCGATGGAGTATGCGCGACAGGCCGTGAGCATGGAGCCTGGAAACATGCGCTACCAAAACCTGCTCAGTCAGCTTCAGGGCGGCGGACAGGCCTACAGTCAGCGCGGCGAGGAATACGGACGGCACAGCGGCTTCGGTCGGGGGAATGTCTGCTGTTCGATTCTGGCCTGCGAGCTGATGTGCATGTGCTGCAGCGGCGGACGGATGATGTATTATCCGCTGTTCTGCTGCCTGTAAACGATTGGAATGCAATAAAAGCGCCGCCGGAGAGGAGAAAGACCTCTTCCGGCGGCGTTTTTTGCATGGCGGTAAAGCGTGCGCGGACGTCAGAGCCTTTTCCCGCCGAGGAAGACGGCTGTAACAGGGATGGCGTGCAGCGCTTCGGGCGCGGTTTCAAACGGGCTCTGCCCCAGCACGGTGAAATCCGCGAGGAAGCCCGGAGCGATCCTGCCCTTGATGCGCTCCTCAAAGCTGGCGTAAGCGCCGAAGGAAGTAAAGCTTCTGAGCGCGTCGCTCACGCAGAGCGCCTCGTGCGGCAGGTAGGGCGCGTTGCCCGGATGCAGATAGCCGCGTCGGGTCACGGCGCACTGGATGCCTGCCAGCACGTCGGGCGGCTCCACAGGGCTGTCGGAGCCGGAGGAGAGCGTCGCGCCGCTAAAAAGCAGGGAGGCGGCGGGATAGGCCTCCTCCGCGCGGCTGCCGACGCGGCTGCGCACGATCTGCGCGTCGTAGTCAAGGAAGATCGGCTGAATGTAAGCGTGCATGCCGAGCTGCGCCATGCGCGCGACCTGATGACGGTCAGTGATCTGGGCGTGGACGATGCCGTGACGCGTGTCGCGGCGCGGGCAGACAGCCTGCGCGTGCTCAACGGCGTGAAGCACCCGGTCGCAGGCCCCGTCGCCGATGGCGTGAACGGCGACCTGCATGCCCGCCCGGTGGGCTTGGAGGACGAGCGCGTCAAGCGCCTCCTGCGTGTAATCCACGATGCCGCAGGTCTGCGGATCGTCGGTATACGGCGCGCGCAGGAAGGCCGTGTGGGAGCCGAGGGAGCCGTCGCCGATCAGCTTGAGCGGGCCAATACGGAAGCGCTCGTCGCCCCAGCCCGTCGTATAGCCGGCCTGCAAAAAGGCGGTCAGCTCCGCCTGCGTGGGCAGAAGGCTCTGCTCGGTGACGCGGGCGGTCAGCATGCCCTCGTCCGCCAGGGCGCGGTAGACGGAAATGACATCCTCAAAGGCGAGACCGGAAAAGTCGTCCGTCTGGACGGAGGTGATGCCGTAGCGGCGCACGGCATCAAGCGCGAGCAGCAGGCGGTCACGGATGCCCTGCCTGTTTAGCGCAGGAACGAGCGAAGAGACGAGATTGATCGCGTTTTCGCGCAGCAGACCGGTTGGCCTCCCGAGCGCGTCGACATCCACATGCCCGCCCTCGACGGGCACGGCGGCATGGAGAAGACCGGCGAGCTCGAGCGCGCGGCTGTTGGCGACGGCGACGTGGCCGCAGACGCGCGTGATGAGGCAGGGGCGGTCGGGACAGACGGCGTCGAGCTCATCGCGCGTCGGATAGCGGCGCTCATCCAGAAAGTGATCGTCGTTGAAGCCGCGGCCCAGGACAAAGGGCTCCTGGGGATGGTCGGCGGCAAAGCGCCCGAGCGCATCGAGCATCCCGGCAAGGGAATCGCTGGCGAGCTGCGCCTGAATGAGCATGCAGCCCAGCTCGAGCAGATGCAGATGAGAGTCGTTGAAGCCGGGGCAGACGAAGCAGCCGGAAAGATCGACGGCTTTGGCCTGCGCAAAGGCATGGCGCGCGTCCTCAAGGCGCCCGACGAAGGCGAAGCGCCCGTCCTTGACGACAAAGGATTCGGCAAGGCGGCCGTCCGCGGTGAAGACCTGCGCGTTTTCATATCGCGTGAGCATGACGGTTTCCTCCTGATTCAGCGTGCCTTCAGTATACGACAAATTCTGCCGTGGCGCAATCCTTCCTTGAAACGGCGTGGGCTTTACGGTATAATGTACAGGAAAATGGTAGGAAAACGGAAGCAGGGGGGAGCGGCGATGGAGAATCTCGAGGACGTCTGCGCTCGGCTCTGCCTGCTGACGCGCGCCTGCTGGGCGCCGGAGTTGCCCAGACCGCTTCCGCGTCCAACTGTCCGGCGGATGCTGCAGACCAGGGCGCTGCAGAGCCTCGTCCTGCGCGAGATGCCGCAGGAGGAGCTCGACCTGCCGGAGCGCGCAAAGGCGCTGCTTTCCAGGGTGCTTTCCGTCGCGAGGCTTGCGGAGGCATACGAGCGGCGCGGTTATCGGGCCATCCTGCCGGAGAGCGGTGGCTGGCCCTCCGCGCTGAATATCTTGGGCAGCAAGGCCCCGCT
>JALFVL010000028.1 GCA_022787165.1 Clostridiales bacterium | reverse complement strand
TAGGGAGTCAAGAGGGATCTAAGGAGGACCGAAGCCTGCCGCCCGCTGTGCGGGAAACAGGCAGGCAAAGCGTCCCGAGCGAACCCCGTTCGCAAGGTTAATCGAAATCCCCCCTGATCCCTCTTGCCCAGCGGAGCGCGTTCCCCCGGACGCGAAGATTTTCCCCTTTTGTGAAAAGGCATACTATTGCGTCACCGCATAAATCGTCACATCCGCGTTCTCATACACGACCGGATACGCCGCATCAAGCGCGGCCACATCGACGTCAAAATCCGCGCGCTCATAGTCGCTGACGTAGATGTAATCCACGCCGTAGGTCTTGAGCACATCGGCGTTGCTTTCAGGATCCTCAAGGAAGCGCCGGCAGTCCTCCGCCTGCTGCGCATAGCTCAGCCCGTGGAAGAACACGTACAGGTCGCTGCCGCAGATGATCTGCCGCCCCGCCAGCGAGGCGACGGGATTGATGTGCTGCTGGCCGGTGAGGAAGACGGCGTCCCGGTCGGTGTTCTCCTCGACCCACGCGCCCGCCTGAACCGCTGTTCTGGAGAAGAGCTGATAGCCGGAGACCGCCTCGCGCGCGATCGAGAGCGCGCCGGAGAGGACGCTCGCGCCGATGAACAGCGCGCAGAGGAACCTTCTGCCGCCCAGCCCGGCGAGCCGCTGCATGAGCACGGAGCCGTAGTCCGCCGCGAGGATCGCGCCGAACATGTACCAGATATAGAAGAGCTTGTTGTTGTCGTACTCGTTGCGCTGAAAGAGGATCGTCTCCGCGACGGCGAAGATCGCCGTCATGCCCAGCACGAGGTCGAGCTGGCCGCGCCGCCGCGCGTTCAGGCAGGCGCAGACGATCAGGATGAACGGCAATCCGACGTTCTTCACCCAGAAGAAGAACCAGCCGTCGATCAGCCCCCTGCCGCCACTGTTGTTGACCCAGTTGAACTGAAAGCGCAGCACGCCGCCCTCCACAGTCTGGCGGATGGCGCCCGTCAGCACCTGCGGCAGCGCCAGCGCGAGCACGATACTCAGATACACGCCCGCGCGCTTGAGCACGCCGCGCCGGTCATCCGGATCCACGATCAGCCGCCCGAGCAGATAGCCGCCCGAGAACAGCCCCAGCGCGAGGAACGTATGCGTATGCACGAGCGGCAGCGCGCCCGCCCAGACAGCGAGCAGCACCGTCTGGCGCATGGAGCGCTCCCGCTGCGAGCTGATGAGCAGCATCAGCGCCGGGAGCACCATCGCCCAGCCGCCCAGCAGCGAGCGCTGGGGGATCAGCAGATCGGCGATGACGTTGGAAAAGCGCAGGTTGAGCTCCGGCTGGTTGGCCGGCGTTTTGTAATAGCCGGTGAAGATCTCCCGGATTTTTTCAAAGCCGTCCCGAAACGCCATGTCAAAGTCGTAGAGGAACCCGAGGCCGCCGTTGAAGAAGAACAGCAGCGCCGCGACGGCGACGGCCTTGTGCCGCCCGCCGAGAATCTGCTGCGCAAGGAGCATGTAGCCCGCATACGTCAGCGCCATGAGCAGCGTGCCCGGGACGATCATCGCCCAATTGAGCGGCAGGCCGAGCAGCAGAAAGCTCGTGCTCAGCGAATCCGCCAGGTAGGGATAGGCCATCGGCGTCCCGGCGAGCAGGTTATAGGCCGGGGGAAACGCGGCATCCTTCATCGAGGTCACGAACGCCAGATGCATGCACAGGTCGCCGTAGGTCGACTGGCCGCACCAGAGCGACCCATCCTGCGCGGGCATCAGGATATGCGTATACTGCAAATAGGCCGAGAGCACGGTCAGCGGAATGCCGACCGCGGCCATGACGGCGAGCTGCCGCCTGTCCTGCGGCTGCATCGGTGCGGCCGCGCGCCGCTCGCGCAGCGGATAGCAGAGCGCCGTCAGCGCGAGCAGCAGGAAAAGGGCGAGCATGTGCGCCTCAATGGTGAAGTCCAGCAGCCGGGCGCACAGCGCCGGCAGCTGCATCATCAGCAGCACGCCCAGCGCGAGGCCCATATACACGCGCACAAGCGGGCGCTTGAGCGGCAGCAGCAGGCGAACGATCAGCATGCCGCCCATCAGAAACACAAGGGTATACAGGATTGCCGCCATGCCGCCTCACCTTGCCCGTTCGCTTTCGATGACCTGAAACGCCGCCTGACGCCTGCGCCTGTGCGCGCTCTGGGGCGTCTCCTGCGCCTCGCCGTCCGCCTGTTTCGCGGGGAGAACGCGGCGCGTGTCGCCCTGCGCATGGCCCTCCTGCGCCTCGCGCACGATGCGGGGCTTCCTCTGCGGCTTTTCGGGCAGCAGGTCGGGGTCATCATTCTCCGCTGGCGCGGGCGCTTCCTGCGCTGTCTCCTGCGCCACATCCGCCTTGATCGCCGCCAGGTCGAGCGCCGCCTGACGGCGGCGGCTGCGCTCATCCGTCTCGCCGCGAATCTGGCGCGCGGCGGCCTCCGTGCAGATCGCCTGACCCAGGAGCGAGGCATAGCGGCTCTGCCCGGCGGTCAGGATCGCCGCGTCCAGCAGCACGATGACAAGCACCGTCAGCGGCACGGCATAGAGCGTCCGCAGCCCGAGCAGCACGGCCACGACGCACAGCGCCAGCGTCGCCGCGATGACAGCGGCCACGTAGAGCCTGCGCATGCGCGCCGCGTTTCGGCGGAGGGAGCGCGCCGTCTTGTTGGTCAGACGGATGACATCTCTGCTTTGCATGGTGATCGACCTTTCTTGATGGTGGTTGGAATGGGATGATTGAGCCTTATTTTTACAACAAAATTCTCTGCACAACTGCGCTTATCGGAGACTTCGCCTGTTTTCAAAGCCCCGAGACAGCCCCGGGTCCAGGGCCACAGCCCTGGTCGTTTCGAGGGGGTAATGGGAGGTGCAGGAGGGCCTAAGGAGGACCGGAGCCTGCCGCCCGCTGTGCGGGATACAGGCAGGCGGAGCGTCCCGAGCGAAAAGGAGCGAATTTTATTCGCGACGATTTCGCGAGGTTGATCGAAACGCCCCCTGACCCTCCTGCCCTGGGGTTTGGGGAATGGAATTCCCCAACGTTTCCCCGGCAGCTTTCAAAAGCATCTCTTATGTGAATTTGTGCTTGAATCCCTGCTTTGCAGATCAAACCCGTCTCAATCGCAGGCTGCCGCGCAGCCTGCTGTGAGACTACGTTTTCTTTGATCTTGTGAGCACCGTTGGGCTGCCGCCCAGCCCCGCCCGGGGCGCTGCCCCAAGCCCTGCGTCATGCTTCCCCGCCCTCGCCCGCGTATTCAAGCGTCTGGTTTTCGCACAGGCTCCTGTCCGTGGGGGAGAAGTGCATCTGCTCGCATGTCTCCTCCGGCGCGTAGCTCATCCAGTAGCTGGGCACCTGATGGATATAGCCGCACACGGCGCAGCGATAGTAGTAGACCTCCATCGTATTCTCCTTTCCGCTCACAGCCCGCCGAGAATCGAGAGGATGATCCGGCTGTCAAACAGCGGCGCGAGGCGGGATTGATCGATCATCGCCTGCAGCGGCTCAACCGGCGCGACGGCCAGCACGATAGGCACCAGCGCAAAGAGGATGAACAGCAGCAGCGCGCCGCGCACCAGGCCGAACAGCCCGCCCGCCAGCGCGTCGAGATGGCGCAGCACGGGCAGCTCGAAGACGTAGTTGATCAGGTGGATCACAAACGAAAGCACGATGTAGGACAGCAGGAAGCAGATCAGGAAGCTGAGAATCGAGAGCGAGACGCTGACGATCGTGTTGCTCAGCAGGTCGGAGACGGTCATCGCCGAGGGTGCCGCGCCCAGAGCGCTCAAAAACGCGCTTTCAAACGCGCTGGGCAGCTTCGCCCCGCTGAGGATCCGGGCAAGCGCGGTCTGCGTCACCTGCGACGCCGGCAGCAGCGAGAGCTCGAGGTCGCCGATGCGGCTGCCCGCGTCGGTATAATACACCAGCGTGCTGACCAGCGTCTGGTTGCCCTGCAGCCAGGCAGCCAGCTGCCCGCTCATGGAAAATGCCAGCGCCGCCGAGCCGATGAGCGCCGCCACGCTGAGCACGCCGCTGATGAAGCCGCGGTACATGCCGTAGAGCACGCTCACCGCGAGCACGGCGAGGATGGCGATATCGATGATGTTCATGCTTGCTCCTTTCACGCCGGCAGCTCGATGACGTAGATCTCCGAGCCGGAGGCGACCACCGCGCGGTTATCCGTGATCATGCCCAGCACGGCGGTGATGTTGATGGGCAGGGCATAGGAGGAGAAGGCCGTCTCCCCGAAGCGGCAGGCGTAGACGGCGTTTTCGGCAAAGCCGTAGACGGAGCGCGTGCCCAGCGCCGCCGCGAGGCATTCGCCCGGCAGATGGAGCACGCGGTCGACGTTTCCATACATCAGGCGGACGTTGCTGATCCGGCTGCCCTCGCTCTGCTCCTGCGCGGGCACGAGCAGCTGGTAGGTCGTGCCGCCGATCTGGCGCACATCCTGCATCGTGTAGCCGTAGATGAGCGTCGGGCTGTCCTGCTCGAGCACGCGGTAGTTGTAGCGCGTGATCTGGCGCGTATCCACGACGTTGAGCACGCCGCCCACGTCATAGACCATGTAGACGATGTGATCGCCCAGCGAGCTCTTGCCGGTGGAGAGCTTGCCCGGCTGGAAGGTTTGCAGCTCCATGGAGATGACCGTGCCGGTCGTATCCAGGCCCAACACCCACATCAGCTCCGTCTCCTGCGCGCTCGAGGTCGTGACGGACTTGAAAAAGCCGATGTCCAGCAGCGTCTGGTTGGCGACGGTGATGTTGTCGACCGTCTGGCCGTCGCTGTTGATCACGCTGATGACGCCGCTGTCCGGGTCGCCGACGAACACGGCGACGAATTCCTCGCCCGCGCTGGCAAACTGGATCGTGTCGCTCATCTTGTTGTTGTAGATCAGGCGGCCCCGGCTGTTGAGGATGTAGAGGTCGTTGCCCGACCAGGCGACGATGCGGCTCTCGGTCGCGTCGTAGTCCGCATTCGTGCCGATCTGGTAGCTCCATTCGTTGCCGCCGGTCGCGGCGACGCAGTGCAGCGTCGTGCCGTCGTAGAAGATGACGCTGCTGCCGAAGGGCATGACGTTCTGGCTGAGTGTCGCGCCGATGCGCGTGACCCGGCCCACGCCGTCGCGCCCCGTTCCCTGCAAAGCGTAGACGATGACCACCGACAAAAGCGCCAGCAGCGCGATGATCGCCAGCAGCACCCTGAGATGGTTGCTCAGAGGCTTCTTCTGCTTCCTCTTCGCGACCACGGCCCCGTAGGCCCGGTAGGACTGGTTTGCGCCGGTGATCACCGTGCCGCGTTTCTTTTTGCGATCCATGCTCGTTCCTTTCCATGCGGGTTTTGGGAAGTTTTCCACTTTTGGAATCTCCACATGCCTCCCGCTCGCGTCAATCGGGATTTTCCAAGGATTTTTTGGGGATTTTCCGCCGGGCATGCCAGGGTTTTCCCCGCTCTGTGCGGAGGTTTTCCACATTGTTATCCACAATTCTGTGGAGAACTGTGGACAGTCTGTGGATAAATGTGGATAACTTCTGGATAAGTCCGTTTTTTTGAGGTTTTTCAAGGAAAAACCGGCTGTGCCCAAAAGAAGACGCACATGCTTTGAAGCTGAAATCCGGCTTTGCGGAATCGAACCCGTCTCAATCGTAGGCCGCAAAGCGGCCTGCTCTGAGACTGCGTTTCTTCTTTGAAATACGATAGGGCTGCCGCCCTATGACCCGCCTGAGGGATTGAATCCCTCAGACTCCCTTCTTCGCTTCGCGCGAATACGCCAGGTTTCAGCTGCTCAGCCGGCCGTTTTCCACATGATAGACCGCGCCCTGCCTCGCACCCGCGAGGTCGGAGACGTCCGTGCAGGTCACGAAGGTCTGCACGCGGTCGATGCGCTCGATGAGCTGGCGCCGCCTTTGGGGGTCGAGCTCGCTCATCACGTCGTCGAGCATCAGGATGGGCGACTCGCCGCGCTCCGCGAGGCAGAGCTCCAGCTGGGCGAGCTTGAGGGCGAGCACGGCGCTTCGCTGCTGCCCCTGGGAGGCGAACGTGCGCGCCTCGCGGCCGTCGATGGTGATGAGGATGTCGTCGCGGTGGATGCCCACGCTCGTGCTCATGCGCCGAAGATCCTCCGCGCGCGCCGCGTGCAGGCGCTTAAGCAGCGCCTCGCGGGCGTCGCCCTCGCCGGCCTGAGAAAGATAGCGCAGCGCAAGCGTCTCGCGCCCGCCGGTCAGGTCGCTGTGCGCCTGCGCGGCGAACCTCCCCAGGCGCTCCACCGCCTCACGGCGGTTTTCGGCGATCTGCGCGCCGCACTGGGCGAGCTGCTCGTCCCACATCTCCAGCGTGGGCGTGAGCGACGGGTTTTTCGCGATCTCCCGCAGCAGCGCGTTGCGCTGGTTCAGCGTGCGCACGGCGCGCTGGAGCGCATAAAAATAGGCCGGGCGCAGCTGGGAGAGCTGCATGTCGATGAAGCGGCGGCGCTCGGCCGGGCCGCTCTTGACGATCTGAAGATCCTCCGGCGAAAAGAGCACGCCGCAGACGTGCCCAAAGAGCTCGCCGATGCGCTCGGCCTGGCGCGCGCCGATGCGCACGATCTTCTTCTTTTTGCCCGTGCGCGAAAGGAGCACGCCGACCTCGTGCGTGCCGTCGCGCTGGGCAGTCTGCACCGTGACGCGCGCAGAGGGCTCCCCCCAGCGGATGAGCTCCTCGTCGCGGGGCGTCCTGTGGCTTCTGCCCAGGCAGCACAGGTGCAGCGCCTCGAGGATATTCGTCTTGCCCTGCGCGTTGGGGCCAGCGAAGACGGTCACGCCCTCATCCGGCTCGATGCGCGCCTGGCCGTAATTGCGGAAATTGAAAAGCTCGAGTGTCCTGACGCGCATGGCAGCTTATGCGTTGAACACGCGCACCGGAAGAACCAGATACAGATAGCGCTCGCCCTGCGTCGGGCAGATGACGCACGGGCTGACGTTCGAGTTGAAGCGCATGACGACCTCCTCGTCGGAGAGCGCCTTGAGCACATCGGTGATGTAGCGGACGTTGAAGGCGATGGTGATGTCCTTGCCCTCGGTCGTCACGCCGATCTTCTCCTCGACGTCGCCCATCTCGGAGTTGGAGGTCACGTCGAGCGTCTCCCCGTCGATCTTGAAACAGACGAGGTTGCTCTTGCCCTCGCGGGCGATGAGGCTGGCGCGGTCGATGGCGCTGGAGAGCTCGCTGCGGCTGACCGTCACGCGGGACTGCCATTCCTCCGGCAGAATCTGGCGGTAGCGGATGAATTCTCCTTCAAGCAGCCGGGCGACGATATGCGTGTTGCCCAGGTTCAGCTGCAAGTGGCTGCGGCTGAAGCACAGGGAGACGGGCTCCTCCGTGTCGGAGAGAATTTTGGCGATGTCGCCCAGCACGCGGCCGCCGACGACGGCGCTGACCTCCTTGTCCGGGCCGTCGATGGGCTCGCTGCGCAGCGCGAGGCGGAAGCCGTCGAGCGCGACGACGCGCATTTCGCTTTTGCCGATCTCCATCAGGCAGCCGGTCAGGATCGGGCGGCTTTCGTCAACGGCGATGGCGAAGATCGTCCTGCCGACCATGTCGCGCAGCACGCCCTGGGGCATCGTGAAGGACGGGCCCTCGACCTGCGGCAGCTCCGGGTATTCGACGGGATCCAGGCCCGTGATCGTCGTGCGGGATGAGGCGCAGCGGATCGTCGTCTGAAGCCGGTCGGAAATCGAGAATTCCGCCGTGCCGGAGGGCAGCTTGCGCACGACCTCGCAAAGCAGCTTGCCCGGGAGAACGACGCGGCCCTCCTCCGCAAAGGACGCGGGAATCGTCGTCTCAATGCCCAGCGCGAGGTCCGTGCAGGTCAGGCGCAGGCCCTCGTCGCAGGATTCAAAGAGGATGCCCTCCAGAATTGGCTTGGGGGAGCGGATGGCCAGCGCGCGGCTGACGATGGAAAGGCTCGCGTTCAGTTCATTGGTATCGCAGGTAAAGCGCATATTCATCAACCTCCTTGGGGTAGTAGCAGTATATACGTTCAGCAGTAGGAGCCGTAGGGCGGTGGACAATGGGGATAACACCCAAAAAGCCAAAACCGGACAGGATTTTGGCCTGTGGAAAACCCTTGAAAACCCCGTGGATTTTTCCTGCGTTTTCCACACCGGCTGTGCAAAACCAGGCGCCCTGGCCGCGCGGGGCGAAAAGCAAAGGCCCGGC
This sequence comes from Clostridiales bacterium, assembly GCA_022787165.1. GTDB lineage: Bacteria > Bacillota > Clostridia > Christensenellales > Aristaeellaceae > Ventricola. The sequence goes on along the minus strand of JALFVL010000028.1, from coordinate 2,093 downwards.
AAGCAAAAAAGGGCAAATTCTTTCATCTTCAATATTCGCTTTTCTCCCTTGAATTCCTCCCGAAGGCGCCCCAAACGGGGGATTAATTTTGTTGTGGATTCCGGGCGGGTATGATACAATAAGGAGCGTGAAGGAAAAGGGATGGAGTGACGCGTATGGAGACCGGAAGAAGGCCGCGCAAGCTGCCCGAGCAGATTGCCGACAAGCTCAGAGAGATGATCATCCAGGAGTCGATGAAGACCGGCAGCAAGCTCCCGGCGGAGGCGGAGCTGATGGCGCGCTTTGGCGTCAGCCGCTCGACGGTGCGCGAGGCGGTCAAAATCCTGCAGACGGAGCACATCGTCGACATCCGCCAGGGGCAGGGGACGTTTCTTTGCGCGATGCCGGGCCTGGCGGAGGATCCGCTCGGCCTGCGCTTTGCCGACCAGGAGGAGCTGATCGCGCAGCTGCTGGAGACGCGGCTTCTGATTGAGCCGGGCGTCGCCGCGCTCGCGGCGCAGCGGCGGCGCATGGAGCACCTCGCCGAGATGAAGCGGCTGCTTGACCGGATGGACAACGCCTATCTGCACGGCGAGGATTATACGCCGTTTGACTTTGAGTTTCACTCGCTGATCGCCCGCTGCACGGGCAACGACGTCGTCATGCGCCTGCTGCCGACGATTCACGAGTCGATCCAGGCGGGCTACCACCACACCCAGCGTGTCGAGGGCAGCTATCAGCGCGCGAGCCAGTGCCATCTGGAGATGTACCGCAGCATCGCCGACGGGGACAGCGACCGCGCCCGCCAGGCCGCCCAGCGGCACATGATTCAGACGATGCATGATTCCGGCGTCGACGTGCCGGGCGTGCTGCTGCGTTGAGCGCTGCTTCACGTCCGGCGCTCTCTCCGGCTGCATTTCGATTGGGCCTGAAGGCCCTCCGAAATGCGAGGAGATTCGGTTATTATTTCGGTGAGGAGGCATTGGGGCTTTGCCCCAAACCCCACAAGGGATCAATCCCTTGACCCTTCTTCGCTTCGCGCCGGTTGTAAGAGGCTTTGAGAAAGGATCACGATGAAGATCATTGCGCGCATTCACAGCGACTTTCCCGAAAAATTCGGCATTCCCCGCCAGAGCGGCCTCGTGCCGCAGACGCGCTCGCGCATTGTCTTCGAGGGCGAATACAGAAACCCCGATGCCCTTCGCGGCATCGAGGGTTTTTCCCATCTCTGGCTGATCTGGTCCTTCTCCGAGGCGGAGCGCGACAGCTGGTCGCCGACCGTGCGCCCGCCGCGCCTGGGCGGCAACACGCGCATGGGCGTCTTTGCGACGCGCTCGCCCTTCCGCCCCAACGCGATCGGCCTGTCCTGCGTGACGCTCGAGGCGGTCGAGCTGCACACGAAGGACGGCCCCGTGCTGACCGTCGGCGGCGCAGACCTGATGGACGGCACGCCGATTTACGACATCAAGCCCTATCATCCGCTGACAGACTGCCATCCCGAGGCGTGCGGCGGGTTTGCCAGCGCGCACGCGCAGGATCACCTCGACGTCGTCTTCCCGCCGGAGCTTGAATCGCTCATCGCGCCGGACAAGCGCGAGGCGCTGCGCGGCGTGCTCGCCGGGGACCCGCGCCCGGCGTATCAAAACGACCCCGGGCGGCTCTACGGCGTCGCCTTCGCCGGGAAGAACGTGCGCTTCACCGTGGAAAACGGCGTGCTGACCGTGCGGGGGGTGGAGGAATACCGCAGGGACAGATAAGGAAGTATCAAAAAAGCATCCCGCCGTTTTAGCGGGGTGTTCGTAAGACAGTAAAACAGGAAAGGCGTGACCGCGAAAGTCACGCCTTTTCATTATGGGTACAGCTGCTTTCGCAGCACAAGTGGTGCCGCCCCTTGTTCGGAACGAAGTGACGCTAAACGCACATACGGGGACTACCCGTATAGAAGTGCGCCTTTGTGCCTGTTCGACAAACCGGAATTTGACTTGCCTATTTTCTTAAAATCTCATGTGGAGCTTCTATTTCATTTGCCAAGGTATGCTCTGTTAATTCTGACATCAATTTCAATTTTTTATTAATCAATGGTCGCATACAATTAGGAACATGTTCCTGATGCG
>JALFVL010000015.1 GCA_022787165.1 Clostridiales bacterium | reverse complement strand
ATCCGACGGAGGGCGCGGCACTCGCTCAGGCGATTCTCGCGACACTGCTGACGATGCACACGCGCACGGTCGCCACGACGCATTACAGCGAGCTCAAGGAATATGCGCTGACGACGGAAAACGTCGAGAATGCGTCGGTTGTATTTGACGTCGCGACGCTGCGGCCGACCTACCGGCTCTCCATCGGCATTCCGGGCAAGTCGAACGCCTTTGAGATTTCCCGCAAGCTGGGCCTGCCGGAGTTCGTCATCAACAGCGCGAAGGAGCTGCTCTCGCGCGAGCAGGTGCGCTTTGAGGACGTCATCGCCGGCGCTGAATACCACAGACAGGTGGCCGAAAAGGAGCGTCAGCTGGCGGAGGAGGCTCGCGCGGAGATGGTCGCCATCCGCAACCAGGCCGAGGCGGAGCGCAAAAAGCTCGAGGATCAGCGCGACAGGGCGATCAGGAAGGCCAAGGACGAGGCCAAGCGCATTGTCGAGAACGCGCGGCGCGAGTCCGAGGCGATGATTGCCGAGCTGCGCGCCATGAAGAAGGCGGGCGGCGCGCAGGAGCACGAGATTCAGCGCGTCAAGAAGCAGATGGAGCAGGCGCAGGAGGCGCTGGCCGATCAGAAGGAGGTTGGCGGCGAGATTCCGCGGAGCGTGAAGCCCGGCGACATGGTCCATGTCGCGAGCATGGAGCTTGATGCGACGGTCGTTTCGGGCCCGGACGCCAAGGGCTATGTGCAGCTCAAGGCGGGCATGATGAAGATGCGCGCGCAGCTGAACGACCTGCGCACACTGACCTCGACACAGCAGCTGATCAAAAAGGAGCAAAAGAAGCTCGAGCGCAAGCGCTCCATGCGCGAGCAGCGCGTCGACGTGATGACCCGCGCTGTCCGCAGAGAGCTTGACGTGCGCGGCATGGCGCTCGATGAGGCGATTCCCGAGGTACAGAAGTTCATCGACGACGCCGTGATCTCCTCGCTTGGCGAGGTTTCCATCATTCATGGCAACGGCATGGGCATCCTGCGCGCCGGCATCGCCGATTGCCTCAAGCGCCATCCGAGCGTCAGCAGCTTCCGGCTGGGGCGCTATGGCGAGGGCGAGACGGGCGTGACGATTGTGTCGCTGCGATAAGAACCGAATAACGGTGATTCACCCCGGGCATCCTTTGCCCGGGGTGAACCTGATGAGAGAGAGAACAAGGGGCGTTCAGGCGCTGCTGGCGGCGCTGGCCCTCTCTGCTTGCGCGGCTTACGGCGTGAACAGGGCGGCGGGCTCGACGGCGAGCACGGTGTACGCGCAAGGGGAATATGTCGAGCAGCTCGGCGGCGTGTCGAGCCCGTTTGCCGACGTGGCGCAGGTGGTGATGCCCTGTGTGGTCGGCGTGAGCAACCGCGCCAATACGTACAGCATCGTCAGCGGACAGACGGAGCTCGTCGAGCAGGCGACAGGCTCAGGCGTCGTCATCACGACACAGGGGCACGTGGTGACCAATTATCACGTCGTTGAGGGCGCCAACGACGTGCAGGTGCTCTGGCAGGGCCAGTATTTGCAGGCAGAGGTTGTCGGCGTGGATGAGCTGACCGATCTGGCTGTGCTTCGCGTGACGGAGGATGTGATGCTGCCCGCCGTTCGCATGGGCGAGGCGGACGAGGTGCGCGTGGGCGACTGGGCGATCGTTATCGGCAATCCGCTGGGTAGCCAGCTGGCCGACACGGTGACGGTCGGCGTGGTTTCCGCTGTGGACAGGGAGATTGACAGCTCGACCATTGTCAAAATGCTGCAGACGGATGCGGCGATCAACTCCGGCAACAGCGGCGGCGGCATGTTCAACACGCGCGGCGAGCTGATCGGCATTCCGTCGCTCAAGTTCAGCGCGAGCGGCAGCCGGGGAGAGGCGAGCATCGAGGGCATTGCCATGGCCATCCCCATGGACGTTGTGCATCCTGTGGTGGAGAGCCTTATTCAATACGGAAAGGTGACGCGTCCGAAGCTGGGTATTTCCGTTCTGACACTTCGCGGAAGCGAAGAACCGACCGATGGTATGATTCCTGCGGGCGTCTATGTCAGCGCCGTCAGCGAGGGAAGCCCGGCGCAGAAGGCGGGCATCCGGGCAGACGACATCATTCTGAACGTCGACGGAAAGCGGGTCATGCGCCACACCGACCTGACTAGCCTCATCGCGGGCAAGCAGGCCGGCGATGCGGTCACGCTGACGATTTGCCGGATTCCGGGGCTTTCCGAGCTGACCGTGCGGGACGCGGTTCCCCGGGGAGAGATTTTGGAGACGACGGTGACGCTCGAGCTGCCGGAGGAAAAAGAACCGGCCTGATTGCAGGCCTCACATTGCATAACCACCTCCTGCCGGACATACGTTTGCATGACGGCAGGGAGGGATGATATGCAAGCCTACGACCTGTACAAGGATATTTCGGAACGGACGCAGGGAGACGTGTATATTGGCGTCGTCGGCCCAGTTCGGACGGGAAAATCGACCTTCATCCGGAATTTCATGGAGAAGCTCGTCATACCGGGCATTGAAAACGCGCATATCCGGGCTCGAGCGCAGGATGAGCTGCCTCAGAGCGGATCCGGGCGTACCATCATGACGACCAAGCCGGGCTTTGTGCCGGCGGAGGCGGTCGAAATCCGCCTCCCGGAGGACAACAAGGTCCGGCTGCGGCTGATCGACAGCGTTGGCTATCTGGTCGACGGCGCATTGGGCACGCAGGAGGGCGAAGCGCTTCGCATGGTGCGCACACCCTGGTCGGAAGAGGAGATTCCCTTTGAGCAGGCGGCGGAGATCGGAACGCGCAGGGTGATCGGGGAGCACTCGACGATTGGCCTGGTCATTACGACGGACGGCAGCGTCACAGACCTGCCCCGGGCTGCGTATGTCCCGGCGGAGGCGCGGGTAATCGAGGAGCTCAAGGCGCTTGACAAGCCGTTTGCCGTGATTCTCAACACGCAAAACCCCGCTGCTGGAAAGACGCAGAGCCTGCGTGCGGCGCTTGAGTCCGATTACGGTGTGCCGGTGATTGCGATGAACGTCGAGCAGATGGAGGAAAGCGATATCCGCAGTGTGCTCGAGCGCGTGCTGGGGCAGTTTCCGCTCGTTCGCCTGAGTATACAGACACCGGAATGGCTGGGCGCGCTGGATCTGGAGCATTGGCTGGTCAAGAGCCTGCTGGAAACGCTGACTGCCTCCGTCCCTGACAGCCTTCGCATTGAGGAAACGGCGCAGTTTGCCCAGGCGCTGACACAGAATCCGCATGTGGAGAGCGCTTCGGTGCGGCAGATTGACCACGGCAGCGGAGAGGCGTGCCTTCAAATGCAGCTGGGTGAAGGCATGTTCAACCAGATTCTCGCCGAGCAATGCGGCACGGAGATCCGCAGCGATGCGCACTTGCTCTCACTGCTTCGGGAGCTCGTGGAGGCAAAGCGGGAATACGATCATGTCGCTGCGGCACTTCGCTCCGTCCGTGAGACGGGCTATGGTCTTGTGCCGCCCAAGCTGGATGAGCTGACGCTGCAGGAGCCTGAAATCACGCAGCAGGGCGGCCGCTTTGGCGTTCGCCTGCGGGCTAGCGCGCCGAGCCTGCATCTGATCCGCGTGGATATCAAGACCGAGGTTTCCCCGGTTGTAGGGACGGAGCAGCAATCGGAGGAAATGATTCGCTACCTGATGGAGGGCTTTGAGCAGGATCCACAGAAGCTCTGGCAGAGCAATCTCTTCGGGAAGCCGCTTTCCGATCTCGTACGCGAAGGACTCTCCAACAAGCTGATGCACATGCCCGCAGACACACAGCTCAAGGTGCAGCAGACACTGGAAAAAATCATCAATGAAGGAAATGGCGGAATGGTCTGCATCCTGCTTTGAAATAGAACAAAAAGCGAACACAGGTCTGTTTTATAGAGCAGACCTGTGTTCGCTTTTTCTGCCTTTCGCTGCGGAGAGAAGACCCGGGACGCGTCCGAAAGAAAAGAAAACTTCGAGACAATCCGACAGGGCAGGCAACGTTAGAGAAAAAACTAACAATCGAAAAAACCGCAAACTCGTTTGATTTTGTCGCCTGATATGCTATAATGTAGCGTAACATTTTGTTCAAGTTCCTTGTGACTGATCTTTTGTGACGGTACAAGCGCTTGAAAAGTGAAGGGAGGAACTTGTCTGTGGCTATTACCCAGACATTTGGCGGCGGCGTTCATCCCCGCGAGATTGGGAACGGAAAGAGCGCAACCCGGTCCAAGCAGATTGTGAACGCGGCTGCTCCGGCTCAGGTGACGATTGCGATGGCTCAGCATGGCGGCGCGCCGGCGGCGTGCTGCGTCAAGGCGGGCCAGACGGTCAACATGGGGCAGGTCATCGGCGAAGCGCAGGGATTCATTTCCGCGCCTGTACATGCGTCCGTTTCCGGCAAGGTGGTCGCGGTGACGACCTGCACGCTGCCCAGCGGCAAAACGGCTGCGGCGGTTGTGATTGAAAACGACTTTGAGGACAGGTGGGACGAGTCCGTCTGCCCGTGTGAAAATGTCGATGCGCTCACTCCGGCGGATATTGCGTCCATCGCTGGAAAGTGCGGCGTGGTTGGCCTGGGCGGCGCGGCGTTCCCCACGGCGGTCAAGCTCAACACCTCCAAGCTCGAAAAGCCGCTGGACACGCTGGTGGTCAACGGCAGCGAGTGCGAGCCGTATCTGACCAGCGACCACAGGCTGATGGTGGAGTGCGCCGACAAGATCATCGACGGCATTCTGCTGGCGCGGAAGGCGATTGGCGCTTCCCGCGCGGTGGTGGGCATTGAAAACAACAAGCCCGACGCCGTGGAGGCCATGAAGGCTGCCGCGAAGGATGGCGTGGAAATCGTCGCGCTGCCCGCCAAGTATCCGCAGGGCTTTGAAAAAATGTTGATTTACGCGCTGACGGGGCGCAGGGTGCCCAACGGCGCGCTCCCGTCTGCCGCGCAGTGCGCCGTGCTGAATGTGGCCACCTGCGCCGCGCTTTCCGACGCCGTGCGCCTGGGCAGGCCGATCATCGATCGCGTCGTGACCGTGTCGGGCCGCGTGGCCGAGCCGTGCAACCTGCGCGTGCGCATCGGCACGTCCATGCTCGATGTAATCGATCAGGCCGGCGGCCTGACAGACGGCGTGCGCAAGCTGATCGTCGGCGGCCCCATGATGGGCAACACCGTGCCGACGCTCAACTTCCCGGTCACCAAGAACTGCGGCGGCTTCCTTGCCTTGGGCGAGGAGGCGATCAGCAGCCAGGAATCCGCCTGCATCCGCTGCGGACGCTGCCTGCGCGCCTGCCCGATGGGCCTGATGCCCTCCAAGATCGATTTGCTTGTGCGCAAGGGCAACTACGACGGCGCGATTGCAGCCGGCGCGCTCAACTGCATGGAATGCGGCTCCTGTACCTACAGCTGTCCGGCCAAGCGTGAGCTGACGCAGAGCTGCCGCGTCGCCAAGGCGATTGCCAAGAGCAAAAAGTCCTAACTGAGTACGGAGGAACGTGAAAATGTCTAAGTATGTGATTTCGTCTTCTCCGCATCTGCGCGATAATGTCACGACCGCGCGCATCATGCAGGATGTCTGCATCGCGCTGCTGCCGGCGGCCGCCGCGGGCGTGCTGTTCTTCGGCTACCGGTCCCTGGTGATTCTGGCATTGTCCATCGCAGCTGCGGTTCTGAGCGAGCATTTCTATTGCAAGGCTGCGCATCAGAGGAGCACCATCGGCGACTTCAGCGCCGTCGTCACCGGCATGCTGCTGGCCATGAACCTGCCCTCGACCGTTCCTTACTGGATGCCGGTCGTTGGCTCCATCATCGCCATTCTGCTGGTAAAGATGATTTTCGGCGGCATCGGCCAGAATTTCGCCAACCCGGCCCTGGCCGCGCGCGCGATTCTCTCGCTCTCTTGGGCGAGCCTGATGAACACGTTTGCCACGCCGGCTTTCGGCAACCTGGCAGGCGTCGATGCCGTGGCCTCCGCAACCCCGATTGCCGCGCAGAATTATACGCTGGCGCAGCTCTTCCTGGGCAACATTCCGGGCACCCTCGGCGAAACCTGCAAGCTGGCGCTGCTCATCGGCGCGGCTTATCTGCTCTGGCGCCGCGTCATCAGCTGGCACATCCCGGCTGCCTTCATCGGCACGTTTGCGGTGTGCTACCTGATCGGTACCGGCTTTGACCTGGGCGCGACGCTCTATCAGGTGCTCTCTGGCGGCCTGATTTTGGGTGCGTTCTTCATGGCGACCGATTACTCCTCTTCTCCTGCGACGGACAAGGGCAAGCTCGTCTTTGGCGTAGGCTGCGGCCTGCTGCTGTTCATCTTCCGCTTCTGCAAGAGCACGCCGGCGGAGTGGTGCTCTTTCGCCATCCTTCTGATGAACGTCGTGTCTCCGCTGATTGAGCGCGTGACCGGCATTAAGAGCTTTGGGGAGGTCAAGAAGAATGCGTGATATCATCAAGCTCGCAGTTCGTCTGTTCGTCTTCTCGCTCGTCGCGGCCGTGCTGCTCGCCCTGACCTATGAGGTGACAAAGGGCCCGATCGCAGAGCAGAAGATCGCCGCCCAGAAGGAAGCGCTCAACAAGGTGCTCCCGGGCTGCGCGAACTACGAAGAAATCGAAGCCATCGAGGGACTTGCCGAGGGCAGCGCGGTTGAGCAGCTCTTTGCCGGCAAGAACGACGCGGGCGACGTTCAGGGCTATGCGCTGGTCGCGAACCCGCAGGGCTATGGCGGCCCCATCCCGATCACGCTGGGCGTGAGCACGGAGGGCTATGTGACGCAGACCTATGTCGGCGCGCTGCAGGAGACCGCTGGTCTGGGCAGCAGGGTCGGCGAGGCTGAATTCATGGATCAGTTCATCGGTATCGCTGCGGATCCCGATACGCTGCGCGATGATGTCGATACCATCGGCGGCGCGACGATCTCCTCGAGCGCGTTCATCAATGCCGTATCCGACATGCTGACCTATACCCGCGATACGCTGGGCATCGAGCCGCATGCGGGCGACAAGGATGCGATTCTTGCCGCTGCGGCAGCGGCAAACGGCGGCGAAACCGCCGAGGCTGAGCCTATCGTCACGACGGGAACCTATGATGTCACCGGATTTGCGCCGTTCAAGGTGGAAATCGCGGTCGACGAAAATGGCAAGATCGTCTCTGTGAGCGTGCCGGAGCACAGCGAGACACCGGGCTTTGGCGCAGACCTGATCGCCGACACCGCCGTGTTCGACGCGCTGGTGGGCCAGGACATCGCGACGGCGCAGATCGATGTGAAGGCCGGCGCGACGCTGACCAGCAACGCGATCAACGACGCGCTGCGCCAGGCGGGCACGCCGGCGGAAAGCGCTGCGAAGACCTACGACGTGACCGGCTTTGCGCCCTTCAAGGTGGCCATTGAGCTGGACGACGCGGGCAAGATCGTCTCTGTGAGCGTGCCGGAGAATGGCGAGACGCCGGGCTTTGGCGCGGATCTGATCGCCGACACCGCCGTGTTCGACGCCCTGGTGGGCCAGGACATCGCGACGGCGCAGATCGATGTGAAGAGCGGCGTGACGCTGACGAGCAACGCGATCAATGACGCGCTCCGTCAGGCCGCTGCCGAGTTTGGCGGCGCGAACGATGCTGCGCCTGTCATCCCGGGCGATCCCTACACCGTCAAGGGTATGAACAAGTTCACCCTGTATATCGAAGTAGAGGACGGCAAGATTGTTTCCGTCAGCGCTCCGAATCACAATGAAACGCCAGGTCTTGGCGCCGATCTGCTGACCGAGGATGCGCTTGCTGCGCTTGCGGGGCAGGATCTGGCGACGGCGCAGGTTGACGTGAAGAGCGGCGTGACGCTGACGAGCGACGCGATCAATGACGCGCTCCATCAGGCCGCTGCCGCGAACGGCATTGAGATTGCCGAAGAGACTGAGGAAGAAACCGCTCCTGTCGAAGCGCCCGCTGAAAATGCTTCCGCTTCTGATGCGACGGCGTATGAGGTGACGGGCTTCCAGCCATTCAAGGTGGAAATCGCCGTGGACGAGGCGGGGAAGATCGTGTCCGTGAGCGTGCCGGAGAACAGCGAGACGCCGGGCTTCGGCGCGGATCTGATCGCCGACACCGCCGTGTTTGACGCGCTGGTGGGCCAGGACATCGCGACGGCGCAGATTGACGTGAAGAGCGGCGTGACGCTGACGAGCAACGCGATCAACGATGCGCTGCGCCAGGCTGCCGCAGCTGCCGCTCCGGCGGAGGAGGCCGAGCCTGCTGCGGACGCGGCGGCTGCTGAGGCCAAGGCGTATGAGGTGACGGGCTTCCAGCCGTTCAAGGTGGAAATCGCCGTGGACGAGGCGGGGAAGATCGTGTCCGTGAGCGTGCCGGAGAACAGCGAGACGCCGGGCTTCGGCGCGGATCTGATTGCCGACACCGCCGTGTTTGACGCGCTGGTGGGCCAGGACATCGCAACGGCGCAGATTGACGTGAAGAGCGGCGTGACGCTGACGAGCAACGCGATCAACGATGCGCTGCGTCAGGCGGCTGCGGCTGCCGCGCCTGCCGGCGAGGTGACTGGTGCGCCTGCCGCGCAGGGAAATGCGACGGTCTACGAGGTTCAGGTCATGGGCATCAACAGCAAGCATCCCTTCACGCTTGATATTTCGGTTGACGAGACGGGCGTGATTGTGGGCGCGACCTGCCCGGAGCACAGCGAGACCGAAGGCAAGGGCGCAACCATGCTGACTGACGAGGCGCTCTCCGTGCTCATCGGTCAGAGCATTTCGGACGCAAAGGTTGACATCAAGTCCGGCGTGACCGTGACGAGCAACGCGATCAACAACGCGCTGGCGATCATCGCCGCGCATGTGGACTAAGGAGGTGCGGTAAATGAAGGAGCTTCGCAAAATCTTCATGAACGGCATCATCGACGAGAACCCGACGTTCCGCATGGTGCTGGGCATGTGTCCGACGCTGGCCATCACGACTGCCGTGAGCAACGGCATCGGCATGGGTCTGGCTGTCACATTTGTTCTGATCTTCTCCAACCTGGTCATTTCTCTGCTGCGCAAGGCCATTCCGGATCAGATCCGTATTCCCGCTTTCATCGTCGTCATCGCGACGTTTGTTACCATCGTGCAGCTGGTGATCAAGGCATTCCTGCCCGCGTTGGATGCGTCCCTGGGCGTGTTCATTCCGCTGATCGTCGTCAACTGCATCATCTTTGGACGTGCGGAAGCGTTTGCCTTCAAGAACAAGCCGGTTCCCGCTATGGTGGATGGTCTGGGCATGGGTCTGGGCTTCACGATCGCCATCACGCTGATCTCCGCGGTGCGCGAGCTGTTTGGCGCGGGCACGCTGCTTGGCGTTCAGGTGATGCCGGCAAATTACCTGCCGATGGGCATTCTGGTCAAGCCTGCGGGCGGCTTCATCGTCCTGGGCCTGATGCTGGCGCTGATGAACAAGCTGCTGCCGAAGAAGGCGTAAGGAGGAACGAATATGAATGCAATTCTTACGATCCTGATTGGCTCGATCTTCGTCAACAACTTCGCCATGTCCCGTTTCTACGGCATCTGCCCGTTCCTGGGCGTTTCCAAGAAGCTGGAGACCGCTTTCGGCATGGGCATGGCCGTGACCTTCGTCATGGCGATTGCTTCGCTGGTGGCTTATCTGGTCAATGCTTTCCTGCTTGTCCCGCTCGGTCTTGAGTATCTGCAGACCATCGCGTTCATCCTGGTCATCGCCGTGCTGGTGCAGATCGTGGAGATGGCGCTCAAGAAGATGTCCCCGGGCCTGTATCAGGCGCTGGGCGTCTATCTGCCGCTGATCACGACCAACTGCGCCGTGCTCGGCGTCACCCAGCTCAACGTCACCGAGGGCTACAACCTGATCCTCTCCGTCGTCAACGGCGCGGCCTCCGCGCTGGGCTTCACGCTCTCGATTTGCCTGTTTGCCGGCATTCGCGAACGTCTGGCCAACGGCAACATGCCCAAGTGGATGGAGGGCTTCACCGGCGCGCTGATCACGGCGGGCATCATGGCCGTCGCGTTCAATGGCTTCAGCGGACTGATCTGAGCGTAGAGCGAGGGAGGAAAAACAAGTGAGTATAACTGCAATTCTGATCGCCGCGCTTGTCATGAGTGTTCTGGGTCTGGCCTTTGGCGCGCTGCTGGGCGTTACCGGCCGCGTGTTTAAGGTTCCCTCCAACCCGAAGGTCGAAGCGCTGCGCGAATGCCTGCCTGGCGCAAACTGCGGCGCCTGTGGCTTCCCGGGCTGCGACGGCTATGCTGCTGCCGTGGCGGAGGGCAAGGCCGAGGTCGGCGCCTGCGCCGTAGGTGGCCCGAAGTGTTCCGCGAAGATGGCGGAGATCATGGGCGTGTCCGTGAGCAGCTCCAAGCGGATGATCGCGACCGTCGCATGCCAGGGTTATGGCGACCATTGCGCGCCCAAAGCGGAGTATCAGGGCATGACGGACTGCGTGGCCGCTTCCCTGGTGAACAACGGCACGAAGGCCTGCGCTTTTGCCTGCCTGGGTCTGGGAACCTGCGAGCGTGCCTGCCCGTTTGGCGCGATCCATATCGATCCGATCAAGAAGATCGCGGTCGTCGATAAGGAGAAGTGCCAGGGATGCAAGAAGTGCGTCGCGGCCTGCCCGCAGCATGTGCTGAGCATGCAGCCGGATGACCGCGTCGTGACCGTGAGCTGCCACAATCCGGGCAAGGGCATCGCGCTCAAGGAGAAGTGCGACCGTGCCTGCATTGGTTGCGAGGCCTGTGTCAAGGCCTGCAACTTTGAGGCGCTGACGATGGAAAACGGCGTACCGAAGGTCGATTACGACAAGTGTGTGGGCTGCATGGCCTGTGCCGATGCCTGCCCGACCGGTGCGATGGCGGCCGATTTGCAGACGCGCAAGGAGGCCTATATCGATGCTTCCAAGTGCGTGGGCTGCACGCTGTGCGCTCGCCAGTGCAAGTTTGATGCCATTGACGGCGCGCTCAAGCAGCCGCACAAGGTGCTGGGCGCCTGCACGGGCTGCGGCCTGTGCGCGGCGAAGTGCCCGAAGAAGGCCATCACCATGCGCGAGCGCCGCGCACCCCGCAACAAGATGGACAAGGTGAAGAAGGCTCCGGCCGCCGCCAAGCCCGCTGCGCCTGCTGCCAAGCCTGCTGCGGCTAAGGCCCCCGAGCAGAAGTGACGGTATCAAGCAGGGGTTATTGAATGAAAAACGGAGAAGAGGAATGGGCAAAACCGTTCCTCTTCTTTCGTTTTAATTGCCGAAAAACGGGATTTTTGGGCAAAGAATGACGGACATACCTTGATTTCTGCATGTACAGTGGCTATAATGAGGTTACACTTTGAAAAAGGGCGGTGCTCGGAATGATTGATTTCAAGTCGATACAGGCGGTTGATCCGGAGCTTGCCAGCGCGATGCGCGATGAGCTGACCCGTCAGCGCGAGCATATCGAGCTGATTGCCTCCGAAAACTTTGTGAGCGATGCCGTGCTCGCGGCGATGGGCTCACATCTGACCAATAAATACGCCGAGGGATACCCTGGAAAGCGCTATTACGGCGGCTGTCAGTATGTTGATGTCGTCGAAAACCTCGCGCGTGATCGCGCCAAGCAGCTCTTTGGCGCCGAGCATGCCAATGTGCAGCCGCATTCCGGCGCACAGGCCAACATGGCAGTCTACTTTGCCATGCTGACGCCGGGCGATACCGTGATGGGCATGAACCTCTCCCACGGCGGCCATCTGACGCATGGCAGTCCCGTCAACATGTCCGGTAAATACTTCAATTTTGTCCCTTACGGCGTGACGGAGGAAGAAGAGGTCATTGACTACGACGCGCTCGAGCGGCAGGCGCTTGAGGTCAGGCCGAAGCTGATTGTCGCCGGCGCTTCCGCGTATCCGCGCATCATTGATTTCGCCCGTTTGCGCGACATCGCTGACAAGGCAGGTTGCCTGCTGATGGTCGATATGGCGCACATCGCGGGCCTAGTCGCGGCGGGAGAGCATCCTAACCCCGTTCCATACGCAGACTTTGTCACGACGACGACACACAAGACCCTGCGCGGGCCGCGCGGCGGCATGATCCTGTGCAAAGAGCAGTACGCGAAAGCCATTGACAAGGCCATCTTCCCCGGCACGCAGGGCGGCCCGCTCGAGCATGTGATCGCAGGCAAGGCGGTTTGCTTCAAGGAGGCGCTCTCCGACGGGTTCAAGGCCTATCAGCATCAGATCGTCCTCAATGCGAAAGCCATGGCAGAAGAATTCAACAGGCAAGGCATCCGCCTCGTCTCCGGCGGCACGGACAATCACCTGATGCTGCTCGATCTGACGGGGACGGGCGTGACCGGCAAGGCGCTTGAATCCCTGCTGGGACAGGCAAACATCACCGTGAACAAGAACACAATTCCCAAGGAGACGCTGAGCCCGTTTGTCACCAGCGGCATTCGTGTCGGCACGCCGGCGGTCACGACGCGCGGCATGCAGGAAGAAGAGATGCGCAAAATCGCACAATGGATCGCGCGCGTCATCCGCGAGGGTGAAGCAGCGCTTCCGCAGGTGAAGGAAGAGGTACTCTCGCTCTGCGCACAATTCCCGCTCTACGCAGACTGCATCAACGAATAATCGAAGAACATACAAAAGCGCGTCAAAGAGGTACCGACGCGCTTTTTCTCTTTGAATACAGGATGGTGTAAGCGCTTGGAGGCGGGCAAGTTTGGGATTGACAGCAGGCGGCGCAGAGGGTAAACTGATATATAGAGGGGATTTGCGCAGCGTTGTGCTTTTGCGCAGAGCCCCATCACGCATAGAGGGCAAGGAGGAGGCATGATCAATTTCGATCATGCGGCAACAACGCCGCTGAGGAAAGAGGCCCTTGAGGCCATGCTTCCTTATTTTAAGGATCAGTTTGCCAATGCAAGCGGGACGTATGCCGCCGCGCGGCAGACGAGAAGCGCCATCGATCGCGCCAGACGGCAGATTGCGGAGGCGATCGGTGCCAATCCCGGCGAAATCTATTTGACCTCGGGCGGCTCCGAGGCGGATAACTGGGCACTCGTGGGCTGCCTTCGCGCGTCCACCGGACGAAAGCGGATTGTGACGACGAAAATTGAGCATCATGCGATTCTGAGCCCCTGTGCGATGCTCGAATCGCAGGGCGTGGAGGTTGTCTACCTGAACGTTGACTGCGAGGGCCGAGTCGACTTGCGTGAGGCCGAGCGCGAGATCAATGCGGACACGCTGCTCGTTTCCGTGATGCTGGCCAACAACGAGGTGGGGACGATCGAGCCTGTGGCCGAGATCGCAGAGATTGCCCATGCAAACGGCGCGATCATGCATACGGACGCTGTGCAGGCAGTCGGCCATATTCCGGTCGATCTGCATGCGCTGGGGGTCGACCTGCTGTCGATGTCCGCACATAAATTCGGCGGGCCGAAGGGTGTCGGCGCGCTGGCCGTGCGAAGCAGCGTCAAATTGCTGGGGTTGATCCTGGGCGGTTCACAGGAGCGCGGGCTTCGGGCAGGAACGGAAAACACGCCGGGCATTGTCGGCATGGGCGAAGCGCTCCGCATGGCTGTTAAAGAAATGGATGAGGCCGCCCGATATACGCGCACTCTGCGAGACGATCTGGCGGAGCGTCTGCTCGCCCTTCCGGGCGTCCGCATGAATGGAAGCAGGACGGACAGACTGCCGGGCAACGCGCATTTTTCCATCAAGAATCAGGATTCCTCTCTGCTTTTGGCGAGGCTTGACATGGCAGGCATCGCTGCCTCGGCTGGAAGCGCCTGTACCTCCGGCATCACGGAGCGCTCGCATGTGCTGCAGGCGATGTTTCCGGATGAGCCGGAAAGCGGTTGGGCCGATCTTCGGCTGACACTCGGGCCAGACAACACGGCGGAGGAGATCAACAGCGCCAGCGCAGCGCTGCAGAGGATTCTGGGCGCATCAAAGGAGTCAACATGATCTATGGAAACAAGGAGGGCATACGCGATTCCCTGCTCGTGCAGATGGAAAAGCTGTATGACCTCGACCTGGGCGGCGAGGTCTTTGCGCCGTTCGAGCTGCTGGAGCTGATGGCCGCGTTCACCGCTGCCATCAACCGGGAAATCAGCATCTACATTTCGCGCAGCGGTGCGATTCTGGACATTACCATCGGCCAGCTGGGCAGCGTTGAGCTTAAGGACATGCGCCTGCGCCGCAACGCGCGGAGGCTGAGCATGGTGCGCTGCATTCACACGCATCCGGGCGGAAATCCGCAGCTGTCGGATGTAGACATCAGCTCGCTGCGCTCCATGCGCTTTGACGCGATGGCGGCTGTCGGCGTAGCGGAGAACGGGCGACCGACCGGCATGCAGGCGGCGTTTCTGGGCGAATACGTCAACGGAATCAATCAGGTCGTGCTGACAGACATTTTGCCGATGAAGCGGATTCCACAGCGCGCACTGATGGATGCCATTGAGCGGGCCGACAGCGAGGCGCTGAGGGGCGCGCCAAACCAGACACAGGAACAGCAGGAGCGCGCCTATCTCGTCGGACTGGACAGCGAGCGCTCGCTTGAGGAGCTGGCGAGGCTGGCGGATACGGCAGGCGCCATGGTCGTCGGGCAAATGCTTCAAAGGAAAGCGAAGCCCGATACGGCAACCTATATTGGCAGCGGCAAGGCCGAGGAGCTCTCCCTCGATTGCCAAGCCAAAGAGGCGGATTTGGTAATTTTTGACGACGAGCTTTCCGGCGTGCAGACGCGCAACCTCGAGGAGATTCTCCGTGGGGTCAAGGTGCTCGATAGAACGGCACTGATTCTGGATATCTTCGCACAGCGCGCGCAGTCGCGCGAGGGCAGGCTTCAGGTCGAGCTCGCGCAGATGGCCTATCAGCTTCCACGCCTGACGGGACATGGCGTGTCCATGTCCCGCCTGGGCGGCGGCATCGGTACGAGAGGACCGGGCGAGACGCGCCTGGAGATGGACAGGAGGCGCATCCGCCGGCGTATGAGCGATCTGCGGCAGGACATCGAGGCGCTGGGCAGCCAGCGCGAGCTGCGCCGCCTGCGCCGGGAGAAGAACAAGGTGCCTGTTGTGGCGCTGGTCGGCTATACCAACGCGGGAAAATCGACGCTGCTCAACGCGCTCAGTGGCGCAGGCGTGCTGGCCGAGGACAAGCTCTTTGCGACGCTGGATCCCATCGTGCGCACGGTCAGGTTTCCGACGGGGGGAGAATTCCTCCTGGTCGACACGGTCGGCTTCATCAGCAAGCTGCCCCACGCACTCGTCGATGCGTTTCGCTCGACACTTGAGGAGGCGCTGCTGGCGGACATTTTGCTGATCGTCTCCGACGGTTCCTCAGAGGAGATGGAGCATCAGCACGACGTTGTGCTCGAGGTGCTCTCCTCGCTCGGCGCCTCAGACAAGCCGAAGATCGACGTCATCAATAAGGTCGACCTGCTGGAGAGTCCGCCTCAGTGGCCCGGTGCAATTCCCATCAGCGCGAAGACCGGCAAGGGCATGGACGCGCTGCTCGAGGAGATTAAACGCATGCTGCGCGGCGTACAGCGACCGCTGCGGGTCGAGATTCCCTATGCGCAGGGCAGCCTGGTGGCGATGCTGCATGAGAACGCCAACGTCCTTCGCGAGGAATACACCGACAACGGCATCTGCGTGGAGGTCGTGACGGATGAAGAGACGGCCGGACGTCTCTGCGCCAGGCTGGGCGCGCAGGCGCTGACCTGGCTCAACTGAACGGACGAAGAGAGAGGAACAGAGGAACATGATATCCATTCGGACGCTTGCTGCGCTGACGGTCGGCGCGGCGATGATGTTTGACTCGTGGGGGTATGTGATGCCGCATCAGGATCCGACGGATGTGCTCATCCTGGTCAACAAGACCAACCGGGCGCCCGCCGTGCCGATGACGCTGGTCAAGCCCGACGTCACGCCGACGGAGGAAGCGCTTGGAGAGAACATCTACATGCGGCCGGAGGCGGCATCGGCGCTTGAGGCGCTGTTTGACGGCGCGGCGGAGGAGGGCATCACGCTTTACGCGACGAGCGGATACCGCAGCTATTCCACGCAGAAGGCGATTTTTGACCGAAAGCTCGAAAAGATGACCGAGGCTCAAGCCAACAAGAGCGTTGCCAAGCCGGGCTATTCTGAGCATCAGACGGGGCTGGCGATGGATGTCGAGGGCGAGACGACCAAAGGGACGGGGCTGACCGCCGCCTTTGGAGATTCGCCGGAGGGCATCTGGCTCGCGGAAAACTGCTACGATTACGGGTTTATCATCCGCTATCCGCAAGGCAAGAGCGGCATCACCGGCTACGTCTACGAGCCGTGGCACATCCGTTATGTCGGCGTTGAGGCCGCCAAGGAGATTCAGGCGCTCGATGTGACATTTGAGGAATATATCCTCCTGATCCGCCAGGAAAGAATTGAGGCGCTTGAAGCATCGCAGGATGGGGCCGGACAGGCGGAAGAAGGAGAGATCGGGGAAGGAGAGCAGACCGATGAACTGGAGAGTTAAGGCTACGCTTGTGGTCATGATGCTGATGACACTGTGCGTGTCAGGGCTGGCTGAGGAGATGCTCGATCTCTCTGAGCTGGACAGTCTGGAAGAAGCGCAGACTCTGGAGGAGCCGTTGGCGCAGAAGGAATGGACCTATCCCATTCCGTATGAGCTGCTCAAGGCGAGCGACTACCTTGTTCTGGTTAATCGTGACAACCTGCTCGGCGAGGATGATATTCCTGCCGATCTGGTCGACGATTTGACCTGCCGCAAAATCAGCTATGATCCGATTCGGCTGCGGGAGACGGCGGCCAATGCGCTCCAGATGATGTTTGACGCGGCGCAGGAGGAGGGCATCTACCTCTACGCGCATTCCGGCTACCGGAGCTATCAGACGCAGAACACGATGTATTATAACCGCCTCAAGAGCAACAACGGCGTCGACGACGGCGTCGTGCAATATCCCGGCGCATCGGAGCATCAGTCCGGCCTGGCGATCGATATCATCAACAAGGCCGGCATCGGCAAGAAATTTACCAGCGCCTTCGGCACGACCAAGGAAGGACTCTGGGTGGCCGAGCACTGCTGGGATTACGGATTTGTCATCCGGTATCAGCCGGATAAGGAGGACCTGACGGGAATTACCGCCGAGCCGTGGCATCTTCGCTATGTCGGCGTGCAGGTGGCCCAATATATGCGCAGTGAAAACCTTTGTCTGGAGGAGTTTACAGCACAGTGGAAGGAGGCCGCGGCCGCGTACGAAGCCGCGGAATAAGGATATGAGCAAAATCATCGACATTTCGCAAAAAGTCTGCCCCGAGATGGCCGTGTATCCGGGTGATCCCCGCTATCAGACGAGAACCGTTTGCGGCTTCAAGCTCGGCGATATGTGTGAGGTCAGTGAGCTGACGATGGGCAGCCACTGCGGCACGCATATTGACGCGCCGCTGCACATGATCCCGGACGGCGCCGGGATTGACACCATGCCGCTTGACTGCTTTTATGGCCCCTGTCGTGTGCTGACCATCGGAGCAGCTGTTGTCACGGAGAAGATGCTTGAGGATCTGAGCATTGAACCGGGTGAGCGCATCCTGCTGCGCACGGACCCGGCAGGAAAATACGCAGGCAGCAACCGCTTCAACCCGACCGTGCTCAGCATGCGCGCAGCGCAGTACCTTGCACAGCTGCACGTCAAGCTCGTGGGCATCGACGCGCCGACGGTGGAGAACATGGAGCTCTGCGATGGCGAGATTCATCGCGCGCTCCTGAGCGCGGGCGTCGCGATCCTGGAGGGCGTCTGCCTCAAAGATGCTGTCAAAGAACGCTATACGCTCAGCGCGCTGCCGCTGAATCTGATTGGGGAAAACGGAGCGCCCTGCCGGGCCGTGCTTATCGACGAGGAAGCATGATCCTGCGTCTTGCACAGCCTGTCAAATTCGTGAATCTGATTGTCATTGCGTAGACTTCGTGGTATAATCATAATAACCTCATGATGAACGAACGATAAGGGAGGAGCGTTTCCAATGAACATTCTTCTGACTGGCGGCGCTGGGTTTATCGGTTCCCATACGGCCGTCGAGCTGCTTGAAGCGGGCCATGATGTCGTCGTCGTGGACAACCTCTACAACAGCAGTGAGAAATCGCTTGAGCGCGTTCAGGAGCTGACGGGAAAGACCGTCAGGTTCTACAAGGCTGATGCCTGCGACGGCGCGGCGATGGACAAGATCTTTGAGGAAAACCAGATCGACGCCGTGATTCATTTTGCGGCGTACAAGGCGGTTGGCGAGTCCGTCGCCAAGCCGATGGAGTATTATCGCAACAACCTCGACTGCACGCTGACGGTCTGCGAGTCGATGAAGCGCCACGGCGTTCATCGGTTTATCTTCAGCTCCTCCGCGACGGTCTACGGCATCCCGGATCACATGCCACTCGACGAGACGATGCCCACGAGCTGCACGAACCCCTACGGCTGGACGAAATACATGAACGAGCGCATCCTGACGGATATCGCCAAGGCGAATCCGGACTGGTCCGTCGTGCTGCTGCGCTATTTCAACCCGATCGGCGCGCACGAGAGCGGGCGCATCGGCGAGATGCCCAACGGCATTCCGAACAACCTGCTGCCGTATGTGTCGCAGGTGGCTGCGGGCAAGCTGGCTTATCTGCATGTCTTCGGCGATGACTATCCGACGCCGGACGGCACAGGCGTGCGCGACTACATCCATGTCGTCGACCTGGCCAAGGGACATGTTGCCGCGGCGGATTACGCGATGAAGCACACCGGCGTTGAGATCATCAACCTCGGCACGGGCCACGGCTACAGCGTGCTGGACATCGTCAAGGCGTTTGAGAAGGTCAACGGCGTGAAGGTGCCCTACAAGATTGAGGCGCGCCGTCCCGGCGATATCGCCGAGTGCTGGGCCGATCCGAAGAAGGCCAGGGAGCTTCTTGGCTGGACGGCGGAGAAAAACCTGGAGGATATGTGCCGCGACGCGTGGCGCTGGCAGACGCAGAATCCCAACGGCTATGCCGACTGATTTGTGCGAGAACCGATACAAAAAGGCCCGGCGGGAGCAATCCTGCCGGGCCTTTGACGCAAATGGATGGAAATCACTTCATTCGCTCGATGTTCCTGGGTACCAGCATCAGTACGACGCCGCCGACGATGAACATGCCCATGACCGCGAGCGCGCCGTAATTCGTCACGCCGGTCAGCTGGGCGACCAGGCCGAAGAGCGCAGGGCCGATGACGGCGGAGAACTTGCCGAACACATCGAAGAAGCCGAAGAACTCGCTGGCGTTCTCAGGCGGAACGAGCTTGCCGAAGAAGGAACGGGAGAGCGCCTGGATGCCGCCCTGCGCGGTGCCCACAAGCACGGCGAGGATGAGGAAGTCGGACATTTTTTGCAGATTAAAGCCAACTGCACAGACGACGATATAGGTCGCGATCCCAAACAGGATCATCTTGCGGGAGCCGAAGCGCCCGGAAAGCTTGCCGTAGAGGATGGCAAAGGGGAAGGCGACGATCTGCACGACGAGCAGAATGACCATCATGTCCATGCTGTCAAGGCCGCAGGAGGCGCCAAAGACCGTTGCCATATGGATGATCGTTCCGACGCCATCGATATAGAAGAAGTAGGCAATCATGAAGAGCAGGACGCTCTTATAGGACAGCAGCTTTTTGAATGTCGAGGCGACGTTGCGCAGCGTATGCGCGACAATACGCTTTTCCGGCTCGATGGCGTGCTTTTGCTGGACATGGAGCAGCATCGGAATGGTAAAGACAAGCCACCAGATGGCGGTCAGCGCAAAGGAGAACTTGGTCGCCATGACGGTGGGGATACCGATTTTGTCCCCAAACTGGATCAGCAGCAGGGAGATGACCAGCGGGATGGTCGAGCCGCCGATGTAGCCCAGGCCATAGCCCAGCGAGGAAACCTGATCCATCCTCGATTCGTCCGTCACGTCAGGCAGGAAGCTGTCATAATAGATACAGGAGCCATTGAAGCCCAGCGTGCCCAGAATATAAAGCGCAAGCAGCAGCTTCCAGTTTTCCGTCATTGACAACAGGAAGGTGCTCACGACGCCCAGAAGCATGAAGGCGGTAAACAGGCGCTTTTTCATGCCCCTGAAATCCCCCAGCGTGCCCAGAAAGGGTGCCAGCAGCGCGCAGATCAGCGTGCCGAAGGACGTGGCATAGCCCCAATAGGCCGTGGCGTTGACATCGCTGACGCCGCCCAGCTGCGCCATGCTCTTGAAGAAGATGGGAAGAATGATCGCGGCAACGATGGCGGAAAAGGCAGAATTGGCCCAGTCATAAAAAATCCAGCTCTTTTCTTCCTTGGTGTAATGCTTCAGCATGATTTCCTCCTTGGGGCGCGGCCCCGGTACAGATGCAGATCGTTGTTGATATAGCCGGCAAGGATTTCTGTGATCTTTGCGTCCTTGCCTCCGCCGGCGACGATGACGTCGGCAAATTGCTCGTAGTTGCGGATGTACTGGTCGAACATCGGCTTGACGGTCGTGATGTATTGCATGGAGATATTGTCAATCGCTCGGCCGCGCTCGTTGATATCGCGCTGGATGCGGCGCAGCAGGCAGATATCGGATTCCACATGCATATACAGCTTGAGATCCATCATTTCGCGGAGCCGAGGATCGTAGAACGCGTGGATGCCCTCGACGATGATGACGTCATGCGGCTCCAGAAATTCGTCCGGCGCATCGGCACGGCAATGGTGCGCGTAATCGTAGCGCTTTCTGGCGACACGGCGTCCCGCAAGCAGCTCGCGCACATCCTCGAGCAGCAGGTCGTGGTCGAAGATGCCCGGCTCATCATAGTTGAGCCGGCAGCGCTCCTCAAAGGACAGGGCCGGATGATCTCGATAGTATGCATCCTGGTTGATGATGAGAATGCTTCGGTTGACCATGGTGGCCAGCTCCTCGGCGAGCGTCGATTTTCCGCTGCCGCTGGCGCCGCAGATCCCGATAAACAGCAAGGGCTCCATCTCCTTTTTCCGTTGTCTTCTCGCGTTGATAAAGCATGCACTGGGACTGGGGAAAATCAACCCTCCGCTTCCTGCAGTGCAGCCTCCGCTTCCTCCCAGGACTCATACAGCGCCTGGAGGTCGCGCTGCGCCTGCTGATAGCTCTTTTGCACGGCGAACGCCCTCTCTGCGTCCGCATACAGCAAGGGATCGGACATCTGCGCCTCCAGCTGCGCGATTTCCTCCTCCTTGACACCGATGGCTTTTTCAAATTCCTGCGCCCGGGCCTTGAGCTGGCGGAGCGCCTGTTTGCTCTGCTTTTCGCGGCGCTTCTCCTTTTCGAGCTCCGTCCGGGTCTTGCCCGCGACGGTCTCCTGCTCGACCGGCCTGTTTTTCTTTTCGACGTAATCGTCGTAATTGCCCATGTACTCGACGACGCCCTCCGGTCGCATTTCAATGATGCGGTTGGCGATGCGGTTGATGAAATAGCGGTCATGGGAGACCGTAATGATCGTGCCTCCGAAGTCGGAGAGCGCGTCCTCCAGCACCTCCCGGGAATCCATGTCCAGATGGTTAGTTGGCTCGTCGAGCAGCAGGAGGTTGTCCTTGCGCAGCATGAGCGCGGTCAGCGCGACACGCCCTTTCTCACCGCCGGAGAGCGTCTTGATCGGCTGGAAGACATCGTCTCCCGTGAAGAGAAACATGCCCAAGGCGCCGCGCACATCGCTCTGCTCCATCCGGGGAAAGCGGTCCCAAACCTCGTCCAGCACGGTCTTTTCGGGATGCAGCGCGCTCTGATGCTGGTCGTAGTAGCCGATGTCAACATTGGAGCCGTAGCGGATGGTGCCCGTATCGGCGGGCTCGTCGCCCGTGATGAGCTTGATGAGCGTCGACTTGCCTACGCCATTCGGGCCGATGAGCGCGACACGGTCTCCCATGCGCACATGCAGGTCGAGATGGGCGAAGAGATGCTTTTCACCAAACGACTTGCTGACGTCCTTGAGCATGAGCACATCCTCGCCGGTGCGCCGCCTGGCTTCAAACCTAAAGCGGATCGCGCGCTCGTCGACGGGCTTGTCGAGCTTCTCCATGCGCTCAAGCGCTTTCTCGCGGCTTTCCGCAGCGCGGATGGATTTTTCGCGGTTGTACATGCGATAACGCGCGATGATTGCCTGCTGGCGCTCGATTTCCTTCTGCTGGAGCTCGTAGGCGCGCATTCGGGTTTCAAAGCGCTCCTGACGCTGGGCGATGTAGCGGGTGTAGTTGCCGCTATACTGCTCGCTTGAGCCCATCAGGATTTCAACCATGCAGGTGCAGACGTGGTCGAGGAAATACCGGTCGTGGGAGATGACGAGCACGCTGCCCTTGTAGGCGGCCAGGTAGTTCTCCAGCCAGCTCAGCGTCTCCATGTCCAGATGGTTGGTCGGCTCGTCAAGCAGCAGAAGATCCGGCTTTTGAAGCAGCAGGCGAGCGAGGCAAAGCCGCGTCTGCTCGCCGCCGCTGAGCGAATCGACAGTCTGATCATACTGAAAGGGCTTGAAGCCCAGGCCGTTAAGCACGCCGGAGACCATGCTCTTCCAGGAATAGCCGTCGGATTCCTCGAAGCGCCGCAGCAGCTTGTCGTAGTCCGAGGAGAGCCGGGCAAAGCGGTCGGGCTCCTCATGGGCCCGGGACATCTCTTCCTCCAGCTCGCGCAGCCGCCGCTCCATGTCAAAGACCGGCTCGTAGACCTTTTGCAGCTCATCCCAAACGCTCAGACCGCTGGTAACCATATTCTGCTGGGCCAGATAGCCGATGCGTGTGCCGCGTACCATGGAGATGTCGCCGGAATCAGCGGATTCAAGACCCGCCAGAATGCGCATCAGCGTCGATTTGCCGCAGCCGTTGACGCCGACCAGCCCCATGCGGTCGCCCTGCTGGAGGGTAAGGGAGACATCCTTCAGCACGACATTGACGCCGAAGGCCTTGGCGACGTTTTGTGCGGATAAAACGATCATAGATTGCTCCTGTCCATCGTCCGGCGGAAGGCATGCCGGACGGATAAGTCATAACCATACAATTTTATTATACCTTCGAATCGGGATGCAGGCAAGGTGGATTTCCCGCTTTCCGCAGAGAAGAGGAAAATTTTTCGCCGGACAGCCTGTTGCATGAAGAGAAAAAATGTCGTATAATGATTAAGGTCAAAGAAAGTTCATTCTTGTGAGAGAGGTGTTGACTCGTGAGGCTGCTGAGTGACTCGATCGAGGAATTCATCAAAACCCTGATGGAAGGGGACAACATGGTAATCGAGCTGCGGCGAAACGAGCTTGCAGAGCATTTTCAGTGCGCGCCTTCGCAGATCAACTATGTGCTGGCGACGCGCTTTACGCCGGATCACGGCTATGTCATCGAATCCAGGCGCGGCGGCGGCGGCTATATCCGAATTGTTCGCCTTGCATCAACAAGCCGCGAGGAGCTCCTTCAATCGCTGTATCAGCGCATTGGCATGTCCATCAGCGCGTCGGATGCGGCGAAGATTGTGGAGCATTTGAAAATGGAAAATATCGTGACGCCCGACGAAGCGAGCCTCATGCTTGCGGCGCTCTCGCCGCAGGCGGTTCCGCTGCCGCTGGGCATGAAGGACGCGCTTTGCGCCGGAACGCTTCGCAGCATGATTCTTTCACTCGCCAAGCGGCGCCCAGCGCTGTGACGTCCCTTCGGAGGTGCAAAAATTGCTGAATATTTCCAACGGTTTTACAAAGGGTGCGTCCAAGGCGCTGGTGCAGGCCCAGCTCAGCGCTGCGATGATGGGCTTTGAAAAGATGGGCAGCGGCCATTTGCTGCTGGGGTTGGTGCGCGCGGGAGACGAGCTGACCCGGTGCCTTGTCGGCGACTTGAACGACAGGGCGCTTGAGGAGGCGATAGCGGCGCGCTATGGCCGCGGCGAGGTCGGCTTTTCCCGGGTCACGGGGATGAGCGCGCATGTGCAGCGCATTCTGCTTCGCGCACTTTCCTATGCCAACCCGGAGAAGAAGACGCTGGCAGGCGTAGCGCATATCTGGCAGGAGCTGCTTTATGAGGAGGGTTGCACGGCGCTCGAGGTGCTCCTTGAGCAGGGAAAGACCGTCGATTCCATGCGCACGGCGCTGGTCAATGCCGTCGGTGAGATCGAGCGGCCGGCGAGAGCTCAGAACATCGTCTCGGCCAACACGCCTGTCACGCAGCAGGAGATCGAGGCATCCGGGCATACGCAGCAGCGCGGCAAGGAGGGCGAAAATGAGAGCGCCCTGCTCAGCTATGCGCGCAACCTGACACAGGAGGCTGCCGAAGGCAGGCTCGAGCCGCTGATCGGGCGACAGACAGAGCTGGAAGCCATGATCCGCGTGCTGGGCAAAAAGATGAAGAACAACCCGCTGCTCATCGGAGAACCGGGTGTGGGCAAATCCGCTTTGGCAGAAGGGCTTGCACAGCGCATCGCTGACGGAAGCGTGCCCCAGATGATCTCCGGCATGCAGATTTTTGCGCTGGATCTGGCGCAGGTGGTTGCCGGCAGCAAGTATCGCGGCGAGTTCGAGGAGCGGATCAAGGCGGTTCTCGCCGACGCCAAAGAGCGGGGAAACGTCATTCTCTTCATCGACGAGATGCACACGCTCGTGGGTGCGGGCGGCTCTGAGGGCGCGCTGGACGCGGCGAATATGCTCAAGCCGGCCCTTGCCCGCGGAGAGGTTCGCGTCATCGGCGCGACCACCTACAAGGAATATCAGAAATATATCGAAAAGGATGCCGCGCTTGCGAGGAGATTCCAGAGAATTGATGTGCGCGAGCCGGATAAGGAGAACACGCTGTTCATTCTGCACGGGCTGCGCGCCCGATACGAGGCCTATCACCACGTGATCATCCGGGAGGAGGCCGTGCAGGCGGCCGTCGAGCTCTCCGCGCGCTATGTGACGGATCGCTTCATGCCGGACAAGGCGATCGATCTGATCGACGAGGCGGCCTCCATGGTCAGGCTCAGGACATGGAATCAGGGAGACGGGGAGAGCCTGCCGGAAATTCAGGCGGCCGATGTCGAGCGGGTGGTCTCCCAATGGACTGGAATCCCCGTGGAGCGGATGACCGCCGGGGACAATGCCGATGTTCTGGGGCTGGAGGCGAAGCTGCGCCGCCGCGTCATCGGGCAGGACGAGGCTATCGCGTCGCTATGCCGCGCGCTGCGTCGTGCCCGCGCAGGGCTGAACGACCCGACGCGCCCACTGGGCGTGTTCATGCTGCTGGGGCCTTCCGGCGTGGGCAAGACAGAGCTGTGCAAGGCGCTCAGCGAGTCGCTCTTTGGCAGCGAGGAGGCGATGGTTCGGATCGACATGTCCGAATACAGCGAGGAAGCGACGGCCTCCCGCCTGATCGGCTCTCCGCCCGGCTATGTCGGCTTTGGAGACGGCGGCCAGCTGACTGACGCCGTGATCAAGCGGCCGTATGCCGTCGTGCTGTTTGATGAAATTGAGAAAGCACATCCAAAGATATTCAATCTGCTGCTGCAGCTGCTCGACGATGGTCAGCTGACAGACAGCGTCGGGCGGAAGGTCAGCTTCCGCAATACGGTTGTCGTGATGACCTCCAACGCGGGCGTCTCCTTTGACATGGACAAACGGCTCGGCTTTGACACCGGACTGCAAGGCCACGCGGACCAGACCAGGCGCAAGGCGCTGCTTGACAAGGTAAAGCAGACGTTCCGTCCAGAATTCTTGGGCAGAATCGATGAGCTGATCGTCATGAACAGCCTGACGCAGGAGGACGGTGAGGCAATAGCGGCGCTTCTTCTCAAGAAGACCGCGGCTCGGCTTGCCGCGCGCGGCGTGCTGCTGGATTATGAGGACGCCGTGCCGGCGCTGATCGCCCGCGAGGGCATGGATCCGATGAGCGGGGCGAGAAACCTGCGCAGGGAGATTACCAGGCGCGTGGAGGAACCGCTGAGCGACCTGCTGCTCGAGGGGAAAATTGCCGATCATGTCCGTCTGTGTGTCCGGGATGATGAGGTGGATTTCGACATTCCGGAGAAGGCAGAGCTGCCTGAAAAGACGCTGGTCGGAGTTTGATTTTTCGAAAAGCGGGCGAATCGCCCGCTTTTCGCTTGCACAGCGTGAGGGGATGATTTACAATAGAGGAGCATGCAAGCAGAAGGGAGCGGACAGCCATGGAAAAGGAGAGCAGAAGGCCAGCTTTTTGGGAAGCGGTGCCGGAGGAGATTGCATTGCTCTGCGCCTCAGTGATGCTCGTCGCCTTGCCGCTCGTGTTTCATGACGCCTTTTTTGACATCAACCGCTTCAAGGTCAGGGTGGTCATAGCGGCTGCCATGCCGCTGGCGATGCTGTTCCTTCTCGCGCGCGTGATCCGGGGTGGGCGTCCGCTCAAGTGCGGTTTGGCCGATGCGCCCGCGCTCATGATGGCCCTGCTGTTGCTCGCCTGCACGATCTCCTGCGCCGGGGCGGGCTTTGCGCCCTCGACGCTCGACGGCAGCGACGGGCGATATTGCGGTCTCTGGTTTTTGCTCAGCTGTGGCGCAGCATTTTATGTCATCGGATTCGGACTGCGCTGCGCTCGGCTTCTGACCTCGCTGATGATGGCAAGCGCGACACTCTGCGCGGCGCTGGGCGTGGTCAACGCGATGGGCATGGATCCGCTGGGCTTTTATACGCACATCCGTGCAGGGCAGGAGCAGATATTTCTCTCGACGATCGGCAATTTTGACTTCTTTGGCACCTATCTGGTGATGCTGCTTCCGCTGTGCGCGTCGCGGTTCATTTTTGATGAGAAACCGGTTCCTTGCGCAGCGGGAGCAATTTGCTCACTGGTCGTTGCGCTGGGGGCGGCTGCTTCAAGGACGGACTGCGCTGCGCTTGGCGTGCATCTGGTCTTCTTTGTGCTGCTGCTGGTTTCGGGGGAAAGCCTTGCGCAGATGGCGCGCACGCTGCTGCTCTGGGCCGTTTGCACGCTGGCGCTGCCCGCTGTCCGGCTGCTGATTGCCGGCAGTCCGTTTCACCCGGCGTTTACGGGGCTTGCGCTGTTTTTGAGCCGAAGCCTGCTGACCCTCATTCTGGCATGCCTGCTCGCTCTGGCGGGCGCAATCGCTGCGCTGTTGGAGAAAAGGGGCGCTCGCGCGCCGGGCAGACGCCGCCTGATGACTGCCGGTCTTGCGCTTGCCTCGCTTGCGGCGCTGCTGCTGTTTGCGGCAATCCTCTTTTTTACGCTTGTCGAGCCGGAGCGCGATCTCGGCATGCTGGCGGACATCCTGCGCTTTGATGATTCCTGGGGCTCCCGGCGCGGCTTTGTGTACACCCGTGCCCTAAGGGCCTACGCCGATTACAGCCCGAAGGAGAAGCTCATCGGCCGGGGACTTGAGCAGACGCTTGCCGCGCTGAAGCCCTACTTTGACAATCCGGCGATGCTCTCTGACGGCGTGTACAACGACGCGCACTGTCAGCCGCTTCAGTTCCTGCTCAACTGCGGGCTGCTTGGCGCGGCAGCGTTTGTCACCTTCTATCTGGTGACCATCGTGACGGTATTCAGGCACATGGGCCATGATCCGCTGCTGATGGGGCTCTTCGCGTCGCTTGCCGCCTATCTGCTCATCATGCTGCTCAACGTGACGCAGCCGATTCTGATTGCGACCTATATGTCCTTGTGTGCGCTGGCGCTTGCGCGCATCCGGACGCTGACCATTTTGCGCAATGTGCGAGGGGAGGAGACGCCGTGAATCTTCAGCAGCTCGTCGACAGGCTGAAGAGGACGCCTGGCTTCATGGATAACGTCACGCATTGGGAGACCATCCCGGCGAAAGAAGCGGAATACGCCGATTTTCCCGAATCCCTCGACCCGCGCATCGCGCCCGTGCTCGCCCAAAGGGGCGTCCATCGCCTGTACAGCCATCAGCGGCAGGCCATCGATCTGGCGACGCAAGGCAAAGACGTCTGTGTGGTGACGCCGACGGCCTCGGGCAAGACGATGTGCTACAATCTGCCCGTGCTCGACAGCATCCTCAAAAATCCGGATGCGCGGGCGCTGTATCTGTTCCCGACCAAGGCGCTCTCCGCGGACCAGGTTGCGGAGCTCTACGAGCTGATTGAAGCGATGGGCGTCGACGTCAAGACCTACACCTATGACGGCGACACGCCCGCCGCCGCGAGGCGCGCCGTCCGTCAGGCGGGGCATATCGTCGTCACCAACCCGGACATGCTGCACTCGGGCATCCTGCCGCATCACACCAAATGGGTCAAGCTTTTTGAAAACCTGCGCTACATCGTCATTGACGAGATTCACGCCTATCGCGGTGTGTTCGGCTCCAACCTGGCCAACGTGCTGCGCAGGCTGATGCGCCTTTGCCGGTTTTATGGCTCCAATCCGCAGTTCATCTGCTGCTCGGCGACGATTGCGAACCCCGGTGAGCTGGCCAGGACGCTCATCGGCCGTCCTGTGGAATTGATCGACCACAGCGGCGCGGCCAGCGGGGAGAAGCATGTCGTCTTCTACAATCCGCCCATCGTCAACCGCCAGCTCGGCATTCGAAAATCCGTCCTGCAGGAGACGCTGCACATCGCCTCCATGCTGGTGGACAACGACATCTCCACGATTGTCTTCGGCAAGTCCCGGCTGACAGTCGAGGTATTGACCCGACATCTCAAGGAGCGTGTCCGCGATCCGCTCGGAAACGCAGGCCGTGTGCGTGGCTACCGGGGTGGCTATCTGCCTACGCTGCGGCGCGAGATCGAGCGAGGGCTGCGCAGGGGCGAGATTCGCGCCGTGGTTTCGACCAATGCGCTTGAGCTGGGCATTGACATCGGCCAGCTCGACGCCTGCGTCCTGTGCGGCTATCCCGGATCCATCGCGAGCACCTGGCAGGAAGCCGGACGCGCCGGACGCAGGAAGAATTCGTCGCTGACCGTGCTGGTCGCCTCCTCCTCGGCGCTTGACCAGTATATCGTCTCTCATCCTGACTACTTCTTCGGCCATTCCCCGGAAAACGCGCTCGTCCATCCGGACAACCTCTATGTGCTCATGGGTCATGTCAAGTGCGCTGCCTATGAGCTTCCCTTTGAGGAAGGGGAGACTTTTGCGCCGGGTGTCTCGACGAAGGAGCTGCTCGACTATCTCTGCGAGGAACAGATTCTGCATCTGACGGGCAACCGGTATTACTGGATGGCGGAGGAATTCCCGGCTGCCGACCTGTCGCTGCGCTCCGTGACGAGCGAAAACTTCCTGATCATTGACATCACCCGGCCCGAACACCGCGTCGTCATCGGCGAGATGGACCGCTATACGGTTCCCATGCTCCTTCACGAGCACGCCATTTACATGCATGAGGGCCAGCAGTACCAGGTCGAAAAGCTCGACTTTACGGAGAAGAAGGCCTACGTCCGCAGCGTCGACGTCGACTATTATACGGACGCCGATCTGAACACGAGCATCAAGGTCATCGATGTGCTCAAGGAGCAGCCGCTTGGCGGCGGATCGCTCGCCTATGGCGAGGTTGTCGTCACCTGGCTGGTGACGATGTTCAAGAAATTCAAGCTCGACACCCAGGAGACGCTCGGCTTCGGCCCCGTCGATCTGCCTGAGCTGGAAATGCCGACGAACGCCTGCTGGTGGGCGCTGGATGAGCGCATCACGGGCGGTCTCTCGATGGATGACCTTCAGGGCGGCATGCTGGGCATCGCCAACGCGATGCGCCAGATCATCCCGTTGTACCTGATGTGCTCGCCGGGCGATATCTGCGTGCAGTATCGCGTGCGCGATCCGTTCACCAGGCTGCCGACGATTATCGTGTTTGACAATTACGCGGGCGGAATCGGGCTGAGCGAGCGCGTTTACGGGATGCGCAGCCTGATCTTCTCGGATGTCCACGACCTCATCGCGCGCTGCGGATGTGAGGCGGGCTGTCCCTCGTGCGTGGGGCCAGCATCTGAGGTGGGCGAGCGTGGGAAGCAGACTGCGCTGCTGCTGACGGAAAGGCTGATGCAGGCATGAGGAGCCTTCGGGAAAGGTTGATGGCGGTCTCCTCCGCTACGCCGGGCGCGCGAAGCAACGCGCCGCAGCCGAGAAAGGAGCCGTTCTTCTGTCGGGAGCACGTCGTCCCGCTTCCCGACCTCGGCGGCATCGAGCGGACGACGCTTGACGAGGTGCGCGCCTGTGATCCGCTGTTTGAGGGGACGAAGTGGAACGCGCAAAGGCTCCTGTTTCTGGACACGGAAACGACCGGGCTCAGCGGCGGGGCAGGCACACTGGCCTTTGAGATCGGCGTCGGGTTTCTGACCGGAAGCAATATGGTGATCCGGCAGTATGTCATGCGCGATTATGGCGAGGAAGCTGCCATGCTCACGGAAATCGCGCAGCTCTTTGAGCGATTTGATACCGTGGTCTCCTTCAACGGCAAGAGCTTTGATCTGCCGCTGCTGGAATCACGGATGGTCATGAACCGCATCCGGCTGAGCGTCACACGCTGGCCGCATCTGGATCTGCTGCACGCGGCCAGGCGGGTCTACAAGCTGCGGCTCAGGCGCTGCAGCCTGTCCGCACTCGAGGAGGCCGTGCTGGGGCTTTCGCGCGCGGACGATCTTCCGGGCGCTCAGGTGCCGCAGCGGTATTTTGACTTCCTGAAAACTGGAGAGTTTGCGCTCCTTGAGGATGTGCTGCGCCACAATCTTCAGGATGTGCGCAGCCTTGCCGTGCTCACGGCGCATCTGTGCGCGGCCTACCGGAGCCCGCAGCAGCTCACGCACGAGGAGGATGTCTACAGCATCGGCAGGGTCTTGCTGCGCGGCGGACGCACGGAGCAGGGCCGCGCGTGCATGAGAATACTGGGGCACAGCACGCTCTCTGCGCAGGCGCGCATGCACCTGGCCTCCAGCTACAAGCATACGCGGGAATGGGAAGCCGCCGCGGACTCCTGCCGGGAGATGATCGCCCGGGGCGAGGGCGGCACATGGCCCTACATCGAGCTCGCGAAGTATTACGAGCATATCGCCAAAGACATACCACAGGCGCTCGCCTGTGCCCGCAGCGCACTGCGCCATGCGCTCAGCAGCGCGCTGCTCACAGAGTTGGATGAGGCGCAGACGGAGCCGATCCGGCGGAGAATCGCCCGCCTGCAGGAAAAGCAGCGAAAGCTTGATAAAATCGAAAACGGGAGGAAGCAATCATGAGCTTTATGGGCAATATGGCCGGCAACAAGGCGCTGACCGCGCACGGAAAGGGCGAATACGACAAGGCGCTCGAGCTGTATAACGAGGCCTACGAGAAGGGCATGGACAAGCCACGACTCCTGCGTGGATACAGCGTGCTGCTGATCCGCAAGGGCCAGGTTGATCGCGCGCTCGAGGTGCTCAAGAAAATGGAAAAGCTGCCTGGCCTTCAGCCAAAGGACAGGGCGGATATCCACATCAATTACGCCATCATCCTCTGGCAAAAGGGGCATCTTGACCGCGCGCTGGAGATTTTGATGGACGAATTCCGTCACATGAAGAACGGCACGCTTTACAGCATCATCGGCTACCTCAAGATCGAGAAGGGGGATGCGCAGGACGCTTTGGCCTTCAATCAGGAGGCGCTTGAATACGACGAGACCGATCCGGTCTTCCTGGACAA
The DNA here is from genome assembly GCA_022787165.1 of Clostridiales bacterium. Taxonomy (GTDB): domain Bacteria; phylum Bacillota; class Clostridia; order Christensenellales; family Aristaeellaceae; genus Ventricola. The sequence continues at coordinate 36,281 of JALFVL010000015.1, read as the reverse complement.
CCTCGGTCAGACGTATTATCGCCTGCTCGGGGACAAGGAGGCGGCCAGGCCGTATTTTGACAAGGCCATCGCGCTCAAGCCAAAGGCCATCGACACGAACTACTTCCTGGCGCTCTATGACATCGAGGCGGGTGACCTTGAGAAGGCCCGCGAACGCCTGCACATCTCGCGCGAGGGCTTCTTCTCGCCGCTCAACTACGCCACGCCTGAGATGATTGACGAAAAGCTCCGTGAAATCGGAGGCTGATTGCGACCATAATGAAGGACGGGATCTCCTCTTGAATCCAGGGGAGATCCCGCTTTTTGATGCTGTCAGCTTATTGCCCGCTCTGCGACCAGGCGGGGAGCAGGCTCCTCAGCCCTGCGAGCAGGCCGCCTGCGGCGGAGGCCGTCGTCCGCTGGGCGAGCTGAACGGCCTGATTGCCCTCCAGCCAGACGCCCTGCTGGAGCAGCTCCTCGTGAATCGGAATCACGCGATAGGTGTAGAGCACGCCGGGCTGCGCGGTATAGTCGCTGTAGGTCATATTCTGGCCGGCAGAGCCCAGCAGTTCCGTCAGGATGACCGATTCGCCGACGGCGTCGCGCTGGATGCGGTATCGCGCGACGGCAGCTGCCTTGAAGTGGAGCTCCGGGTAGCCCGCCGCGTCGTGAGAAACGTAAAAGGAGGAGGGCGCGGGCGGCGCATTCCACAGATCGGAGACCGCATACGGCCGGTTGGAGGCGGCAAAGACCTCACTGAGTCGGTATTCCTTGGGCGTCGAGTCGCTGGCCAGCAGCACAGAGCCGCGGGCCGTCAGCGCGCGCTTGTCGATAGTCAGCCAGACAACCCCGTCCGGGGTGACGAAATCCGGCTTGTCCCGGTCGGCATAGACCCGTTTAAGGAACGAGGCAGCGAGAGAGGCCGTGTTTTTGCCGCCCGTGATGCCGTTGGGAATCTTGTGCGAGGCGTCCGTCTGATCAAAGCCCATCCAGACGCTGACAGAGAGCTCAGGCGTATACGCCGCCATCCAGATATCGCGGTTACCGCCTGTCATGGAGACGGTTCCTGTCTTTCCGGCGACGGGCGTTCCTGCGGAGAGCATGCGCGTTCCCGTGCCGCTGGTAACGACGGACTGGAGCAGCGAGGTCATCAGATAGGCATTCTGCTCAGAAATCACGCGGCGGGCGCTTTCCTCGTGTGCATAGACGACGTGCCCGTCGGCGGAAAGAATCTTCTCGATGCAGTAGGGATCATGATGGATGCCGCCGTTGGCGTAAGGAACGTACGCCGCTGCCAGCTCGACGGGCGTCACGCCGTAGGTCATGGATCCAAGCGCCAGCGAGAGGTTCTTGTCGCTGTCCTGAGTCGGGATGCCCATCCGGTTCAGGTATTCGATGCCGCTTTCAATCCCAATCTCGTCGAGCAGGCGGACGGCTGTCGTGTTGAGCGAATTGCGAATGGCTGTGCGCATCGTGACGCGGCCATAATAACGGTCGCCGGCGTTTTGGGGCGTATAGCCGCTAAAGCTCGTCTTTTCATCCAGCAGCACGGAGGCGGTTGTGTAGCCCAGCTCAAGCGCCGGCCCATAGACGGCCAATGGCTTGAGCGCGGAGCCGGGCTGGCGGCGCATCTGCGTCGCGCGATTGAGCCCGCGGCGAACGGCGTAGTCCCGGCCGCCGACCATCGCCCGGATCGCGCCGCTTGAGGTATCCACGACGGCCATGGCGCTCTGTACGGGCGTTCCGTCCGAGGCGTTAGCAGGAAAGAGTGATGAATCCTGGTATACGCTGTCTGCGGCAGCCTGGAGCGCGGGATCAAAGGCCGTGTAGATTTCAAAGCCGCCGTTGAGCACTTCGTCAGCGGAAAGCCCCAAAAGCTCCTGGCTGGCGCGCAGGGCCTCATCCGCATACCAGCTCTCCACGACGGTCTCCTCCTGCTGGGCGAGCACCCAGACGCTTTCGGCCTTTGCAGCGTCGCACTCCTCCTGGGAGATCATGTCATTTTCGAGCATGGTTTCCAGAATGTAGATTCTGCGTGAGCGGTTGGTCTCGGGGTTGGTATGCGGCGCATAGGCGGAGGGCGCCTTGATGGTTGCGGCCAGCGCGGCGCTCTGCGAGAGCGTGAGCTCCGAAGCGTCGATGCCGAAGTACGCGCGGGCGGCGGCCTGGATGCCGTAGGCGCCGCGTCCAAAGTAGACCGTGTTGAGATACAGCTCGAGGATCTCGTTCTTGCTGTATGCATGCTCGATTTGCAAAGCGAGAGAGATTTCCTCGAGCTTGCGGCGGATCGTCTTTTCGGCGCTCAGATGGGTCAGCTTGGCGAGCTGCTGGGTGATGGTGCTGGCGCCCTCGGAGAAGGAGCCGGATTTGAGGTTGCTGACCAACGCGCCGAAGATTCGGTAGAGGTCGATGCCCCTGTGGGCGTAGAAGCGCAGATCCTCCGCAGCAAGAAACGCCTGCTGTGTCCTGATCGGTACTTCGGACAGGGAGATGACTGTCCTGTTTTCCGTCCCCCTCAGCTCGCTGATGAGTTCGCCGTTTCGGTCATACAGGCTCGATGTCTGCGCGAGCGCGTGCAGGCGTTTGGGGTCGAGGCGCTGCCAGTTGGCGACGTCGAAGATCAGCACAAAAGCCAGAATCGCGGCGGCGAGCATGGCGATGACGGAAGCCGCCCAAACGATGATCTTCTTCTTTTTCGTCATGGATGACCGCCTCCGCTCAAGCATTCAGACCCGCTCTTGTTTTTCCCCGGCTACGGAAAGGCTATGCGCAAAAAGGGCATGCCACATGGTTTTTCTGCATATAGTACCTGTGCTCAATAACATTATAGGGAGGAAAACGGGATGCTCACGTTTGAGCGCGACAAAGACAGGCTGCGCGTCTTTCTGACCGGAGAGATCGATCATTGCGCGGCGGAGGGCATGCGTGCCCGGATCGAGCAGCAGCTGACGGATCTGTCCATCCGTGAGCTCTGGCTCGATTTTTCGCAGGTCACGTTTATGGACAGCTCGGGAATCGGCATGGTGATCGGGCGCTACAAGACGATGGCGGCGCGCGGAGGCACCGTTGTCGCCTGCGGCCTTCATCCGCCGGTCGACAGGCTGTTTCGCATGGCCGGGCTGCACAGAATCATCAGAGAGATGGCGGAAGGAGGGCGGGACGAGCCATGAAGAATCAGATGGAGCTGGCATTTTTGTCCCAGCCGGAGAACGAGGCCTTTGCGCGCATGGTCATCAGCGCGTTCCTCATGCGTGTCAATCCGACGCTCAGCGTCGTCTCAGAGGTGCGCACGGCGGTCAGCGAGGCCGTGACCAACGCGGTCGTGCATGCCTATGATACCCGGGAAGGGAGGATTCTGCTGCGCGCCTGTATCGAGGACGATACGCTGACCGTCGAAATCGAGGACTTCGGGCGGGGAATTGCCAATGTGGAGGAGGCGATGCAGCCCTTCTTTACGACGCAGCCCGATCAGGAGCGAACGGGCATGGGGTTTGCGCTCATGCAGTCGTTCATGGATGTGCTTCGCGTTCAGTCCGCGCCGGACTGCGGAACCGTCGTCCATATGGAAAAGACGCTCAGCGAGGCATGAGCGAATCGCTTGGCATGTACGAAGAAAACGAGCTGATTGCGCGCATTCAAACAGGGGATTCTGATGCGCTTTGCGAACTGCTTAAGCCGTATCAGGCGCTGCTGCACCATCTGGCCCGAAGGCTCCTCGTTCCGGCGTCTGTGATGACGCAGGAGGAGTTGGTTCAGGCCGGCTATGTCGGATTGATCTGCGCCGCCAGGCGGTTTGACGCCCGAAAAGGCGTCCGCTTTATCACGTATGCCGTGCCCTGGGCGCTGGGCGAAATGCGAGGCGCGCTCAGAAGCGCGTCCGGGCAGAGCGGCATGCGGATGATCAGCATCGACGACACCGGAGAGGAGCCACAGGGAAGGCCGCTTGAAGAGACGCTGTCCGGCAGTGGGTTGAGTGAGGAGCGCGTTGCGCTTCGCCTGGCGCTTGACCGCCTCACGCCGCAGGAGCGGCGGCTGATCGATCTGCGCTTTTTTGAGGACAGGACGCAGAAGGAGGCGGCGGTGCTCCTTCAAAAAAGCCAGGGACAGGTCAGCCGGATGGAGAGCAAGGCGCTAGATCGCCTGCGGGCGCTGCTCTCCTAGAGCATCAGCGCCATGGCCGTGCCTGCGCCCATGGCGCGCAGCAGCCCATAGAGGACAAGCCGGCGCATGGGGAGGCCCAGCGGGCGGAGGAAGAGGGCGTTCTGCGTCAGGATGGAGAAGCCGCCAAAGGCGCCGAGCGCTGCGCAAAACACCGCTTTTGTGCGCAAGGGCCAGCTTGAAACGAGCAGGGCATGGGTGCCGCCCGCCGTTTCCAGCGCAGCATGGAGAAGGGGACTGTACGGCTCAAGCGAGGCGGGCAGCCCCTTTGAAATCAGAGCAGCCAGAACGCTGAAAAACAGGATGCATCCACCGACGCCGAGCACGGCATCGACGCTCTGCATGATCGGGTTGTCCGAATCGCCGCGGTCAAGCGGTCTGGCCTCGATCAGGCGTCCGGTATGGAGTGCGGAAAGCGCCAGAACGATAAGCGCCGCATAGCCCGCGCCGATAAGATGCGCCGCCAGCAGCTTGCGTGCCAGGCCGGTATCACCGGTCCATCGCACGATCGTCCCCAGAAAAAACATGGGGCTGATCGTGCCGCATAGGGCCGCCAGCACGTGAAGCGCGCGGGAGGAGAGGCGGCCATCCCGTGCGCAGACGGAGAGCGCGCAGGCGCCGGAGGGGGAGCCGCCGAGAAGCCCGAGCGCCGGAACGGAGAGAAGGGCCGGAATGCCCGCCGCGCTGAGCCGGCCTGCGATCATCCGGGAGAGCACCATATAGGGAAAGAGGCTGGGCACGACGTCAAGCGCCCAGATCCGCATTGCCTCCCCGGCCGAGGCGATGCAGATCTGCGGGAAGAGGAGCATCGCAGCCAGCATCGCCGAAAGAAGCAGGACAGTCAGAGCAATCCCTCCTTTTCAAAGGACGCTATGCGCCGGGAAAAGCCTGTCATGCATGAAAAAAGGGACGAAATTTCACAAAAAGAGCAGAAAATCTCAACCCTTCTGTTGCGCGATGCTCGAAGGACGTGCTATAATAGCCGATGTAGCAAAATCAACCGGGAGGTTTTCATCTATGTCAGGCCATTCCAAGTGGGCAAATATCAAGCATAAAAAGGGCAAGGCGGATGCCGAGCGCGGCAAGATTTTTACGAAGATCGGTCGTGAGATTGCGATCGCTGTGCGTGACGGCGGCGGCGATCCGGCGACCAACGGCAAGCTGCGCGACGTAATCGCCAAGGCGAAGGCCAACAACATGCCCAACGACAATATCAAGCGCTCTATCGCGAAGGCGGCGGGCGAGCTGGGCAGCGTCAATTATGAGGAGATCACCTATGAGGGCTATGCGCCGGGCGGCATGGCCGTGATCGTCTCCACCGTGACGGACAACCGCAACCGCACGGCCTCTGATATCCGCCACATCTTTGACAAGAACGGCGGCTCCCTGGGCACGAACGGCTGCGTCTCCTACATGTTTGACAACGTCGGCCTGATCGTCATCGAGCGCAAGCCCGGCATGGATGAGGACGAGGTCATGATGGCAGCCCTCGACGCGGGCGCTTCCGATATCGAGGCGCTGGAGGACAGCTTTGAGGTCACTACGACGGTCAGCGATTTCTCGACGGTTCGCGAGAATCTCGAGAAAGCGGGCTACAGCTTCCTGAGCGCCGAGCTGACGATGATTCCGCAGACCACCAACGAGATCACCGATCCCGAGACGGTTCAGAAGATCCAGAAGATGCTCGAGATGCTCGACGATCTGGATGACGTGCAGGACGTCTATCACAACGGCGAGCTGCCGGAAGAAGAGGAAGAGGACGACTGAGGCTTCTGACTGATTCAGGGTCAACCTGCCACCTCCGGCAATTGGCGGAGAGAAAAAAACGAAGCATCCACGTGGCGTTGCCATGTGGATGTTTTTCTACGGGCGCGAGGGAATTCTTCCTGTCTGCAAGCCGCGCAGCTTGACATTTTGAGCCGAATATGAAACAATAAGGGCGTAGTTTTTGTCGAAAGGGGCACGAAAGCATGGCTGCAAAAAAAACGGTGACGATCATCGTTCCCTGTTATAATGAAGAGGAAGCTCTGCCCATCTTTTACCGCGCCGTCTGCGATGTGGCCGACAGCCTGCCGGGCTATACGCTGACGCTTCTTCTGGTCAACGACGGATCCAAAGATCACACGCTGACCATCATGCGCGAGCTCGCCAGTCGGGATGAGCGCGTGCGATATCTTTCCTTTTCCCGCAATTTCGGCAAGGAGGCCGCCATGTTTGCGGGCTTTTGCAACGCCAAGGGCGATTACGTTGCCGTGATGGATGCGGATATGCAGGATCCGCCCAGTCTCCTGCCGCAGATGCTTGCCATTCTGGAAGAGGGCGAATACGACAGCGTGGCTACCCGGCGCGTCACCCGCGAGGGGGAGCCGCCCATCCGCTCGTTTTTTGCCCGGATGTTTTACAGAATCATCAACCGCATCTCAGAAGCCGACATTGTCGACGGCGCGCGGGATTTCAGACTGATGAAGCGCGAGATGGTGGCCGCGATCGTCTCCATGTGCGAATACAACCGTTTTTCCAAGGGCATCTTCGGCTGGATTGGTTTTCGCACAAAGTGGCTGCCATTTCAAAACGTGGAGCGCGTGGCGGGAGAGACGAAGTGGAGCTTCTGGAAGCTCTTCAAGTATTCCATTGACGGCATCGTCAACTTTTCCCAGGCGCCGCTCTCCCTGGCCTCGCTCACAGGCGTGCTGTTTACGGCGGTCGCCTTCCTGATGATCCTCTTTATCATCGTGCGCAAGCTGCTCTTCGGCGATCCCGTCGCGGGCTGGGCGTCGACGATCTGCGTCATTCTTTTTATTGGTGGCATTCAGCTGTTGTGCATGGGCATCATCGGGCAGTATCTGGCCAAAACGTATATGGAGGTCAAGCACAGGCCGCATTATATCATCGCCGAGACCAACGACGACGAGGCCGAGCGCGTGCGCTGACGCGCGGATGGAGGAAGAGCATTGAAACAGAAAAAGCCGCATGGCGGCGAATTTCATCACAAGCACAGCCTGGGGCAGAATTTTATCGAGGACGAAGCGCTGCTTGAGCAGCTTGCGGAGCTCTCCCTGGTCACGCAGGAGGACTGCGTTCTGGAGATCGGCCCCGGCTTTGGCACGCTGACCAAGCCGCTGGCAAGGCGGGCAAAGAGAGTGCTCGCGCTGGAGATCGATGAGGCGCTGCTGCCGATTCTTCGTGTTACGCTTGAACACAGCAACAACGCGACTGTCCTGCAGGGAGACGTCATGAAGACCAGGCTGGCCCCGCTGGTCAGCGAGGCCTTTGGAGCGGACGCATCCCTTCGCGTGGCAGCCAACTTGCCCTACTACATCACGACGGACGTGCTCACCAAGCTGCTCTTTGAACTGCCGCAGGCGAAGTCTATCGCCGTGATGATTCAAAAGGAGGTTGGGGACAAGCTGCTCAGCGGGCCGGGGGACGAGGGCTACGGGCCGCTTGCAATCCTCTGCCAGTTCTACTATGACGTTCGCCGCGCGCTCGACGTACCGGCTGCCTGCTTTACGCCGCCGCCGAAGGTCGATTCGAGCTTCATGGTACTCGTCAGAAGGGAGAAGCCGCTTTGCGAGCCGGCTGATGAATCGCTGTTTTTGAAGCTGGTTCGCGCGGCATTTGTCATGCGCCGCAAGACGCTGGTCAACAATTTGGTCAGCGGCTTTTCCCTTGGCCGGGAGGAGGCCGCGTCGCTCCTTGAGGAGGCTGGCATCCGGACACAGGCGCGTGCAGAGGAGCTTTCCATTGAAGCGCTTTGCATGCTTTCGGACAGAATCGCCGCCCGGCGAAGCGCTGGGGCTTAATCAAGGAGCTTACCGGCGAAGGAAGCGCAGCTTTGGCCGGATCCGGTTGGCATAGAGGAAGACGAGCGGCATGAGCAGGCGGTCGTACATCAGCATGCAGATATTGAAGAGCACGACAAACGTCGCGAGCAGCCCCGCGCCCATCCCACTGAACTCCGCGACGATAGCCTCCATGTTGAGCACGAGCCCCAGCAGCGCATACATCAGCACGACCGAGAGGTTGTAGATGCACAGCTTGGAGAGCAGGCGCAGCGGCTTAGATTTGATGCGGTCCAGCTGCCACTTGACAATCGGATAATAGCCCAGGAAGAGAAAGAAGAAGGACGCCTCCTTGTCAATGCCAAGGATCAGGGAGATCAGGGCCGTGGCAGCGTAAGCCGTCAGGGCAGCTTTTTGCCCGAACTCCAGCAGGACAGGCAGCAGCAGAATGCCCGCCAGCATCGGCGTACAGTAGGTGGCAATCGGGATGATCCCGCCCGCCAGCATCAGCACGACCGCAACGCCCACAATCAGCCCGCAGAAAGCGATTTTTGTGCTCTGCTCCCGGCTGCTGGTTCTGTTTCTGCCTGCGCTCATTGGATCACCCTCCCTGATAGTTTGTCCGTATTATAGCACAGCGAGAGAAAAGAGACAACTGACCGTCTCTTTAAAGACAGCAAAAGACGGCCTGACCGACAGACCGTCTTTTGCTATGCTGTTGACTTTACAGCCGGAGCGGACGTTATTTGCTCAGCGCGAGCTGCTTGGCCAGCCTGCGGATCTGCGGAACCATCGCAAGAACGATGCAGATGATGGCCTCGGGGATCAGATAGAAGCCATTGTAGACGGCAGAATAGACAAGCACACTCTGTCCCTCGGGCGCGTACATGCCAAAGAAGATCACGCCGGAGAGGAACGCACAGACAAAGCGCCCGAAGGTGCCCAGAATGATGCCGGGAATCATGCCCCACTTGTCAGAGAAACGATTGGCAAGGCCGGCCAGGCCAAGCATCGCGAAGGCAAGGGGATAGTCGAGCAGCAGCTCGATCGGATGGACAAAGTAGGCGTCCTGAATGAACTGGAGAATGCCAAAGGCCGCGCCCACGAGCATGCCCGGCGCCACGCCATAGGCATAGGCAAACAGGAAGAGCGGCAGCATGGAGGCCAGCGTGATCGAGCCGCCCTGCGGCAGCTTGTACAGACGGATGTAGGAGAGGACAAAGGCGAGCGCGATGCACAGCGCGGCATTGGCCAGCATACGCGTAGTCCACTTCTTGCTGTCCCTGGTGACAAAGAACAGCACGACGCCCAGGATGACGAGCGCAGCCAGGATGCCCCAGACGACGGGAGAAATTTCCGCGAACTTGGAGAACATAGGATTTAACCCCTTTCGTAAATCATTGCGCAATTCCATCAAACGGCGAAGCGTTCCGCAAAACCGGCATGGTGCCGGCTGCAAGCCCTCTGAAATGTTGTAAATGCCGTTGCGTTGTGACCAAGACCGGAGCTTTACAGAAGAAGCTGCAGCGAAAAAGAAAGCCGCAAGCCCGGAGGGCTCACGGCGATGAATCAAGGATTCAATGTGTCGCTTCCCTACGGTAGGATTATCTACAACAGGTTCAAAGGGACAGGCCGTCTGGCCATCTCAGCGAAATGCGCCCCTAGCGGTTTGGAATTGTCGAGGACATTATACGGGGAAGCGGGAGGCTTGTCAAGCCTTTTTTTCGAATGGATTCCATTCAGAGAGACGGCTTACAGCCTAACACCGCCCATGAGCAGAGCCATAACCGCCTTCTGCGCGTGCAGCCGGTTCTCTGCCTCGTCGAAAATGACGCTGTGCGCTCCGTCGATGACCTCAGCGGTAACCTCCTCTCCGCGGTGCGCAGGGAGGCAGTGCAGGAAAATGGCGTCCGGCTTGGCGACAGACAGGCAGGCATCGTTGATCTGATAGACGCCCTCAAAGGCCTTGCGGCGGACGTCTGTTTCGCCCTCCTGGCCCATGCTCGCCCAGACGTCGGTGTAGAGCACGTCGGCGTCGCGGCAGGCCTCCAGCGGGTCGGTGCAGACCGTCACCTTGCTGCCCTGGGCCGCTGCGTTGGCAACCGCCCAGGCCGTGTACGTCGGGTTGGGCTTGTAGCCGTCCGGGCTGGCGACGGCGACATCGATGCCCAACTTCGAACAGCCAATCATCAGGGAATGGGCCATGTTGTTGCCGTCGCCGACAAAGGCGAGCTTGAGCCCCTTGAGCGTGCCCTTTTTCTCGTAGATCGTCATCAGGTCAGCCAGCACCTGGCAGGGATGGAACTCGTCAGTCAGGCCGTTAATGATCGGGATGCTGCCGTATTTGGCCAGTGCTTCGAGATCGCTCTGTTTAAACGTGCGAATCATGATGCCGTCGACCATCCGGGAGAGCACCTGCGCCGTATCGCTGATGGGCTCGCCGCGGCCAAGCTGAATATCGGCCGTAGAGAGGAAGAGCGCCGTGCCGCCCAGCTGGGATGTGCCCACCTCAAAGGAAACGCGCGTGCGCGTAGAGGACTTCGAGAAAATCATGGCCAGCGTCTTTCCGCGCAGGCAGGTCTGCACCTCACCGCGCTTTTGCATGGACTTGAGCTTGAGCGCGAGGGAGAGGCAATGCAGGATTTCGTCCTCCGACCAGTCCTGCAGCGTCAGCAGATGCTTCTGAGAAAACGTGTGTGCGGGCTTGTATTCAGCAAGATTCATAACAATCTGCTCCTTTACAGTGTTTTAAAGGAAAATGGAAAAGAGAATGTGCATGATTATACGACAAAGCCGAATAAAATGCAAGGTATGTTTCATGTTTTTTCCGGATTTCATGCGTAATTTTTTCACTCGATGAACGATTCTTCTGTTTATTTAATAAAAAGACGCACATCCCTTGAAAAAGACGCGTTTTCAGGATAAAATATACAGGGATTTTTTGTAGAGAGAAGGATTGGATGGCGAATGTTGTTTTAATCGGCATGCCCGGGTGCGGAAAGAGTACGGTCGGTGTGTTGCTGGCCAAGGCGCTGGGCATGGCCTTTGTGGATACGGATGTTGTGCTTCAGGCAAAGGAGCGCAGAAAGCTCCAGACCATCATCAACGAAATTGGAATCGATGCGTTTCTGCTTCGCGAGGAAGAGGCGATTCTCGGCCTTGACTGCGACAGAACGGTTATTGCGACCGGAGGCAGCGTGGTCTATGGCCGCCGCGCCATGGCACATCTTCATGCTCACGGGCTTGTCGTGTATATTCGTCTGCCGTACGAGGTGATTGCGTCGCGCCTGTCAAATCTCGCGACGAGAGGCGTGACGCTCCGGCCGGGGCAGACCCTCCGGGATCTCTACGATGAGCGGGTGCCGCTGTATGAGGCAGAGGCAGACATCGTCTTTGACGCGCAGAACGCCGACATCGAGCAGACCGTCGAGCGTATTGCGGCGTGCCTTCGCGCGCGGATGGAGGGCGTCGATGGGCAGTGAAATCTGGGATCTGTATGACGCACACGGCAGAAGGACAAACCAGACGATGGTGCGCGGCGAGGAGGTTCCTCCCGGGCTGTATCATCTGGCGGTCCACATCTGGCCGGTCAACGATCAGGGCGAGCTGCTGATTCAGCGACGCGCGCCTACGGTACAATGGAACCCCAATTTATGGGCGGTGACGGGCGGCTCCGCTGTTCGCGGGGAGGACGCGCTGGCGGCGGCGCGCAGGGAGCTCTGCGAGGAGATTGGCGTCGACGCGTCGGCACACGCTCTGACGCTCATCGCCTGCCTGAAGCGCTCAAATTCCTTTTGCAGCGTGTATACGCTGCCCCTGAACGGGAACGCGGAGGATTTTGTCCTCCAGAAGGAAGAGGTCAGCGAGGTTAGATGGTGTGATCCGGCCGGTCTCATGCGCATGGTTTCGGAAGGCCAGCTATATAACTATGGAGACGCCTATTTCCGAATGCTGTTTACCTATTTTAAACAGAGGCATCAGCAGCCTGCAGCCCAGGAGATCAAAAAGCTCTGATCGGAATGACCGAGATTGGAAAGAATGAAATCATGAAAAAGCTCTATTTTTCGACCTTTCTTCCGGGCCTTGAAAAGCCCGTCGAGGCCATGCTGCACAAGGAAGGCGGCGTCGCCGTGGAACGTGTGCTGCGCGGCGCGGCGCTTTACAGAAGCGTCAGGGAGCCTGCGCTCTCCTATGTGCATCAGACGTTCACCGTGCTGTTTCAGATGAAGCCGGTTGCCAGCGTCAACGACGCGGTCAAACGCCTGCTGTCAACCGGCGGCTGGCTCGACCGCTTTCCGTATGAGGAGACAGAGGGAAAGCGCTTTCGCATCGTCACGGCGCAGGAGGACAAGCTCGTCAGCGCTAACATGCGCTATATTGATATGCTCGAAACCGCAATATGCGAGCATACGGGCATGCGGACCTGCCGAGAGCGTCCGGAGGTCGAGCTCTGGGTGCTCTGCCGGCCTGAGGCGGCGTATTTTCTCTGGAGAATTGGCAGGCGCTCTGCGGCCAGGCAGGAGGGCCAGCTGCGCGGTGACGTCTGCGCGGTGATGTCCTTCCTCTCCCAGTGCGGCGCGAAGAATGCCGCGATTCTCGGATGCACGGAGACGTCACTGCCCACCGCGCTCAAGGCGGGCGGTGTTCGGACGCTCAGCTGCATCTGCCCGGATCGCGCCTCGTCCAAGCTGATTTCCGGCAAGGTCGGCGGTGTGCGCGTCTGTGAGGGCTCCAGCGGGTATACGGATCTGGCGGATGACAGCCAGAGCGCCGTGCTGCTCTGTCTCCCGGCGAAGGCCGAGAAGACGGAGCGAACCGAAAGCGATCTGCGCAACGCGCTCTTTGAAGCGCGGCGTATTCTCATGGACGGCGGAAGGCTTCTCGTGCTTGCGCCGCTGTCCCATGCGGAAAGCACGCTGCGCAAGACGCAGGGTATCCGGATGATGGCCCGCTATGACCTGACGCTGAGCGGACAGAAGTGCGCGCTTTGGGTGATGACGCCAAAGACTGAAGAGGAAGAGTGACCGCGACCCTTTGCAAGGACTGAGAATTCGGACATGAGTGCAAAAAAGAGAAAAAAGAAGAAAAAGGGATTCGGGATTGTCCGGCTTGTGGTTGTGCTTCTGATTGTCGCCGTGCTGGGCGTGGTCGTCTGGCAGCTTCGGGGCATGTTTGCCGGTAGCGCCACGACGGCGATCGCGCGGAGCGACTCGCTGGGCAACTATTACTCCGGCACGGTCGTGATTGCGCGCAACGAGACTCTCTATGAGACGGAAAACATGACGCAGATCGACTTTGTGGCCGAGGAAGGCAGCCGGGTCAACCGGACGGGTGTCATCTGCCGCGTATATTCCTCCGGCTACAATCAGACGGAGATCTCCCGCCTTCAGACCTATCGCGAGGAGATTCAGAATTATCACGTCAATCAGGTACTGAGCACCTATGTGGATGCGGCGCTTGACAGCGAAAACGAGGAGATCGCCACGCTGGCTCAGCAGGTCCGCACGCTCGTGCAGGGCAGAGGCGTCGGCAGCCTGACCAACCTGGAAAAGCAGCTGGAAAGCGCGCTGACGGTTCGCAAGAACTATCTTCGACAGAAGTATCCGGATGATCAGACGCTTTCTGAGCTCTACAAGGTCGAAAGTGATCAGCTCAAGAAGATCGAGAGCTGGACGACCACCTATACGGCCAAGGAGGACTGCCTCGTCAGCTTCTATACGGATGGCTACGAGAACACGATCAACGCGGGAACCTTTCAGACGCTGACGCCGAGCGACGTTCGGGGCGTTATTCGGGGTGTCGCGCCGGAGCAGTCGACCGTCTCGCGCGGAAGCGATCCGATTTTCAGAACGGTTCTGGAGGATGAATGGTACGCCCTTTTCCTCTGCTCGGACAAGGACTGGAATCCTGTGGTTGGGGAAACCTACCAGATGCAGCTTTCCGGCTTCAACAATTACATCATCGATGCCACGGTGCAGTCCTTTACAAGAATCGGCAGCGATTTGCTGCTGCGCATGAGCGTGCGCAACCAGAGCGTCGAGCCGGTGCTCAATATCCGCACCTGCAGCGCGACGGTTGGTGATTTCGTCTCCGGCGTGCGCGTGCCTATCCGGGCACTCTATGCGTATGACAACATGATGGGCGTAGTCGTTCTGGAGGGCGGCATGCAGACGTTTGTACCGGTAACGGTTATCTCCTATCTGGACGACGAATACGCTTTTGTTCGCCCGACCCGGGAGGGCAGCCCGCTTGAAAACGGCAAGACAGTCATGCTATACTGAAACACAGGGATGAGAGGCACAGAATGGAACAGGATTTGGAATTGCATGCGCGCATAAGCGCCATTCGCCAAAGGCTGAATGACGCCGCGATGGAACGCTGGGGACGAGCGCCTCAGATTATCGCCGTGAGCAAGACCGTGCCGGCGCAGCGCGTCAACCCCGTACTGGCAGAGGGGATTGCGCGTCTTGGAGAAAACCGCGTGCAGGAAATACTTGAGAAGCGGCCCGGGCTTGACTCTTCCTTTCAGATCGATCTGATCGGAAGGCTGCAAAACAACAAGGTCAAATATATCATTGATCAGGTCGCAATGATTCAGTCGCTTGACCGCGAAAGCCTTGCGCAGGAAATTGACCGTCGGGCACAGCAGCATGGCATCGTGATGCCGGTTCTCCTTCAGGTCAACATCGGGAATGAGCCTCAGAAGGGCGGCGTTGCCGTCGACGATCTTTTCGCCTTTGCACGGTATGCCGCCAGGCTGCCGGGACTCAGGGTGAAGGGCCTGATGGCCGTCATGCCGGACCTGCGGGATGAGCAGGTGCTTCGACCGTACTTCGTCAGAATGCGCCGTCTGTTTGATGCGCTCGCGCAGGAAGCGATTGACGGCGTCTCGATGGAGGAGCTTTCGATGGGCATGTCCGGCGATTATGAGCTGGCCGCGCAGGAGGGTGCGACCGTCGTGCGGATCGGTTCCGCGATTTTCGGCGCGCGCGAGCCGGTGAGATGCGCAGAGTGATTTCTCAAGGGGGATATACGTCAATGAGCTTTTTCGATACACTGTTCAGGAAACTCGGCTTTTCCATGGAGGAGGGCGAGGAACGCGGCGAGGAGATTGACGACAGCGAGGAGCAGGAGGAAGAGGAAGGGGAAGACGAGGGGCAGGGCTCCCGCTTTTCCTTCCGGTTCAGCAATCCCTTCAGGGGTGGTGCCTCCGAGCAGGAGGAGCCGGAGGAGGAGCCCGAGCCTTCGCGCACACGCCGGGGCAACGTCATCCATGATTCTCGCATGGACGCTCGCGCCGCGCAGGAAGCGCAGTTCTCGCACAGGACAAGGATCGTCAATGTCCGTCAGATTGAGGAATGCCGCTCGATCATTCAGTATCTGCTGGGCGGAGAGAGCATTCTGCTCAACCTGGAGAACATCGATCCCAAGGATTGCGGCCGTGTGGTCGATTTGCTCAGCGGCGCCGCGTTTGCGCTCCAGGGCCGCATGCTCAAGGTCGCCCATCT
Source organism: Clostridiales bacterium (assembly GCA_022787165.1). Taxonomy (GTDB): domain Bacteria; phylum Bacillota; class Clostridia; order Christensenellales; family Aristaeellaceae; genus Ventricola. Next base: position 20,854 of record JALFVL010000015.1, on the reverse strand, counting down.
ATCCTACCTTTTGGCACCGGAAAGCGTTGAAGTCATCGAGGAAGACCTGTATGCGGCAGCGCAGCACCGTTATCGTTGAAGCAACCAGCCATGAACAGAGAGGATTCACATAAAACGCTGGAAGGCGCGGCGCGCTTTGCCGCGACCAAGGGGCTTAGCCGGTTTACGCGGTTTCTGGATCCGGCGCAGGTCGCCGAGGCAGAGCAGATTGCCCGCGCATGCGGCGTTGGATTTGAAAAGTTTGGCGGTTATCCGCAGGCTGAGCGTGCCATCGGATGCTTCCATCCCCTTGATGAGGAGATCGAAGAAGCGAATTATCCGCTCGTCTGCCTGCATGCGCGATACGCAAACAGGTTTTGTACGCTCACGCATCGGGATCTGTTGGGCGCTTTTATGGCTTTAGGCTTGACAAGAGACTCGGTTGGCGATATGATCATAGGAGATGAGGATATATTTCTGTTTGTATCCGAGACTGTCGCCGAGTATGTTGCCGGTTCTCTGACCGGCGCAGGGAGAGCTTCGCTTCACCTTGAGACATTGACGGAGATTCCGCCGATCCCCGAGCCCAAGGGGCAGGCCTTTTCTGCGGTTATCAGCTCTCTGCGGCTGGACGCCGTTCTTGCCGCGGCCTACAAGCTTTCGCGAAGCGAGGCGGCCGAGGCCATTCGAAGCGGGCTGGTGAAGGTCAATCATCTGCCTTGCGCTCAGACGGATGCCCGGGTGGAGGAGGGCGCACTGCTATCCCTACGCGGAAAGGGGCGCATCCGGTTTGTCGCGCCCCTTGGCACAACACGCAAACAACGCATCAGCGTTTCGTTTTTCAGGTATGAATAAAACATCGTTTGAAAGGAGCTTTCCCCATGGCCATTACATTGGATACGATCGTAAACAAGGTGTTTAAGGTTGTAAAAAACGGCTACGACAACAACGAGGTCGAGGCCTTCCTGGATGAGATTCTCGAGGAGATGGAAAACCGCGAAGCGCAGACCAATCAGCTCAAGGAGCAGGTGCAGACGCTGACACGTGAGCTTGAGAAGGCTCAGGCCCAGCTCGCCGCCCGTCCGGCAGCCACAGCAACCGCCCCGGCTCCCGCGGCTAAGACCGCTGAGGATCGCCATGCGGCCGAGAGCTTCGAGCTCGTGCTCAGCAAGGCGAAGGGCGCGTATGAGGAGATCGTTGCCGCCGCCGATTCTCGTGCGGATGAGATCGTCAAGCAGGCCACCGAGGAGGCGGCCAGCCTGCGCTCCAAGGCAGAGAGCGAAATCTCTGACCTGACTGCGAAGCTTACCGCGCTGCGCAAGGAGACGACCGATTACTGCGCCACCCTGCAGAAGCTGCTCAATCAGCAGACCGCTTCTGTCGAGCAGATCAAGAAGCTTCTGTAAAACGCTCAGGGCAGGGAACGATACCCTGCCTTTTTCACTGCCCGGATCACACGTTTTCCAACTGTCTCAAAGACGGGCTTGGATACGTTTGGCCAGAGGCTTTCCGGAAGCCCGGAGGGATAGCCGGCCCTTTTTGTGCCATGATAAGCAAAAGGGGGATGGGCTATGGATTCTTCTGAGCTTGACTGGATCATCCGTCGTCTGGAGCATACGGCAGATCGTCTGGAGCAGGCACATCTGGATGCGTATCTTCGTTACGTTCGCAACTGGAGGCGCCGTCTTTTCTCGGAGTTCGTGAGCGGCATCTTCCGGGGAATCGGCTTCTCTGTCGGCTTTACCGTGCTGGGCGCTCTGCTGCTGTATGTATTGCAAAACATCGCGCTGGCGAATCTGCCTGTCATCGGTGCGTTTCTGGCGGAGCTTGTCCGCATTGTGGAAAGCAAGCTGTAAGGAAGCGAAAATGAAACAGATCATAGGTCTTTCCGTGTTCCTCGCGCTTGCGGATCAGGCGATCAAGGCGCTGATCCGCACCCGGCCGGAGGGGACGGTATATTGGTCGTTGCCGCATTGGGTGGAGATCACACATCGCCAAAACACGGGAGCGGCGTTCAGCCTGTTTTCCGAACATCCGCAGATGGTCATGATGCTGACCGCGCTGCTGCTGCTTTTTCTGACTGCGGCGGTCTTTCGCCGGCTTCGCCTGACGACACCAGCGCGTCTGGCCGTTTCCGCACTGCTGGGCGGCGGCCTTGGCAACCTGGCGGACAGGCTGTTTTTCGGCGCCGTGACGGATTACATCCGCCTGCTGTTTATCCGGTTTCCCGTCTTTAACCTGGCGGATGTGCTCATCACGCTTTCCGTCGCCACGCTCATGCTGCTGCTGTTCACAGGCAGGCTGGAAGTCCCATCAGGAGAAACACATGAATAACACGCTGAAATGGCGCTGTGAAGCGGAGGATACAGGCGTCCGCGCGGACGCCTGTCTTTGCGCGCATACGGAGCTTTCCCGTTCGAGAATTGCTTCGCTGATTTCGCAGGGCGCGCTGACGGTCGACGGCCGCCTGGAGATGAAGCCTGCAGCCAAGGTCACAGAGGGACAGCTCCTGGAGCTCGTCGTCCCCGAAGCAGCGCCCGCGGTCGTTGAGGCGCAGAATATCCCCATCGAGATTCTCTATCAGGATGCGGACGTGGTTGTCGTCAACAAGCCCTGCGGTATGGTCGTGCATCCGGCAGCAGGAAATGAAGAGGGCACGCTGGTCAACGCGTTGCTCTATCACGTGCACGATCTGTCCGGGATCGGTGGGGAGATGCGCCCGGGCATCGTACACAGACTGGACAAGGACACCTCCGGCCTCATCCTGATCGCCAAAAACGACCGGGCGCATGCCGCGCTCAGCGAACAATTCAAGGCGCGCACGATGGAGAAGCACTATCGCGCCGTGGCGTTCGGCCATTTCCGCGAGGAGCATGGACTGATTGACGCGCCGATTGCGCGTCATCCCGCCGACAGAAAGCGCATGGCTGTCGTGGCGAACGGAAGGCCTTCGAAAACGGAATGGCAGGTGCTTGAACGCCTGAACGGCGCAACGTACCTCGATGTTCATTTGCTCACAGGCCGGACGCATCAGATCCGCGTTCACATGCAGTCCATCGGCCATCCGCTGCTTGGCGACCCGATCTATGCGCCGAATTTGCGCATGAGCGTGCACATCCCCAGGCTCATGCTGCATGCATACAGCCTGGCCTTTACCCATCCGACAAGCGGAGAGCGTATGGAGCTGACTGCGCCGCTGCCCGAGGCCTTTGAAGCAACGCTTCAAAAGCTTTCTTCGTCAAGCCGGATGCTTTAATTGCCAGCATCGATTGGGCCGCGCGCGCAAAGGCTAACGGCAGGCTCAGAACAGGCAGGGGAGCAAGATGGTCAGAATGAGCGCGCTTCGCAATCTACCGGTGATCTGTGAGAACAAGCGGCTTGGTCTGCTCCAGAGCATCAGCCTCGATCCGGCGCAAAAACGGGTTTCCGCGCTGATCGTGTCCTGTGGAATGCGCGGTAAGCGCGTCGTTCCGGCAGAGGATGTGCTGGCGCTGGCCAACGGCTTTATTCTCTCCAGAAGGGCCGTCCGCTACAGGCGGTCATTTGAGACGCCGCTATGCGCCTTTGTAAGGGACACGACGGGGTTGCTGGCTGGCCGCGTGACCGATTATGCGATCGACGAAGCGACGCTTCAGGTTGAGGCAATCGAGGTCATGCCCGGCTATGCGCCATCGGAACGGCGAAAGCGGCTTTGGATGTATGACTATGTACATCGGGACGAACGCGTGTCCGAATTGACCATCCCTGCTTGCCTGGGCCGGGAGCTGAGCGAGAAAAGGGAGGGAATCTGAGCGATGCGGGGATCGACGATGCGGGGCATTGTCACGGGCGGTCTGATGGGACTGACCCTCGGCGCAGGGCTGATGATGACGCCTCAGGGGAAGCGAATGAAGCGCGTCCTGAGCAAGAACGGACCGGTGCTGCTCAAGCAGGTCACGGACTGCTGGACGAAATGACAGGCGAGGGGCTGCGGAGAGGGATTTGCCTCTGCGCAGCCCTTCTTTTGACGCGGAGACGTTGATCCCGGGAAGGATGAAGCCTGATGATGGAGATTTCAGTCAAGCGGCTCGCAGGCAGGCTTCTGCTCACAGCCGGGCTGGCGGTTTTTGTTTTTCGCTATCGAAGAGAACTGTGGTCTGTCGTGACGGTCTTTGCTCTGGCGGGGGCCTTTTGTGTCATGCTCGCCCCCCTGTGCGCGCGGCTAGAGCGAAGAGGTCTGAAGCCGGGGACGGCGGCAGGGCTTTCCCTTTTGCTGCTCCTGTTTGGGATCGGGCTGGCTTTTTCTGCGTTTATTCCATATTTGGTCACGCATAGTGTCGGGCTTATTCGCAGGATTACTCCGACAATGAACAGCCTGCTCGGCCGCGCATCGGAGATGCTTGCCCAATTCGGCGTTCATATCGAGCCGACAGGGGAGTTGACCCGGCTGCTTGCCTCGTCCATGTCTTCCCTGACTGCGCGCCTGGCCAGGGGCGGCGTCGCTTTTGCTGCGCAGGCTGGCCGCCTGACCTTTTCCATTGTGCTGGCCTATTATTTCCTCTGCGAAAGGCAGTTGATCCTTGGTCACATGCTGCTGCTTTTGCCGCTTCGCTGGCGAACGGCATTTCTGGAGGCAATGCAGGGATGCGGCAACGCTGTGATGAGTTATTTGTGCGGCGTGCTCAAGACGAGCGCCTTTGTGGGTGGAGCAACCTTTCTGGGGCTCATGCTCCTTGGCGTGCGGGATGCGCTGCTGCTGGGGCTGTTTATGGGCGTCTTTGAGCTGCTGCCGTACGTCGGTCCTATCCTGGCGTCCATTCCAATTCTACTGTCCACGCTCCCACAGGGGCTTTATCCCTCGCTGCTCGCCCTGGCGCTGGTTATCGCGGTGCAGCAGGTCGAGGGGAGCTTTGTCAGCCCCTATTTTACAGCGTCGAGCACGTCCATCGACCCGCTGACGGCGGTGGTCAGCGTGTTCGTGCTGGGCAGTCTCTTTGGGCTGTGGGGCATTCTGCTGGCTGTTCCGCTCGCCGTCACGGCGCGAAGCCTGCTTTGGTCGATCAGGCAGAGCCGGCTGCAGATGAGTCGATAAGAAACCGTTGAAACCGGCCGTCACATCGTGTATAATAAGCATGTATTATCGTTAGGGGGAAAGGCCAACATGATCAATTCGGATATGGGGACCCAGCATTTCAAGACCATCAGCGAAAACCCGCAGGATGCGCAGACGATTCTGCTGTGCGTCTATCATGCGCTTTCCGCAAAGGGATATGATCCCATCACGCAGATTGTGGGTTATCTGATCAGCGGTGATCCAACTTATATCACGAGCTATCAGAACGCGCGCTCGCTCATCTGCCGGATTGACCGTGACGAGCTGCTTGAGGAGCTCGTGCAGTTCTATCTCTCCAAGAATGTGTGAGGAAGACCCATGAACGAAAGAATTGTCGCGCTGGATGTGGGCGACCGGCGTATCGGCATCGCGGTCAGCGACCGCCTGGGAATGACCGCGCAGCCGATTGAAACGTATACACGCGTGGGCTATGGGCCGGATGTGCGCCATATTTCCGCGCTTGCTCAGCAATATGAGACTACCCGGATTCTCTGCGGTCTGCCCAGAAATATGGACGGCAGCCAGGGTGGCCAGGCGCAGAAGGTTCGCGAGTTTGCCTCAAAGCTTCATGAGGCAGGTCTGTCTGTCGAGTATTACGACGAGCGCCTGACCACCGTGCTGGCCGAGGATGCGCTGCTTGAGGCGAACATGAGCCGCGCGAACCGCAAGAAGAAGGTCGACATGGTTGCGGCCGTCGTCATTCTCCAGTCCTATCTCGACGCGCAGGTGGCGCAGAGCAAGCGCTCCGAGGCGACGAACGAGTCGGAGGAAGAGCCGGAAGAGGAGGACGGAGATATCCTTGAGATGGAGGATGAGGAAGGCAACGTCATCTCCTTTGTGCTCAGCGCCCGGATATCCTATCGCGGCGAGGAATATGTTCTGCTGACCTGTGCGCAGGATGCGGGGGATATCGCCAAGGACGAGACCTTTATCATGAAAAGCACGATGGACGAGGAAGGCAATCCCTGCTATCAGTCTCTGGATGACGAGCGGATGATCAGTGAAATTTACGCCGCACATCTGAGACAGAGCGAGCAGGATTCCTGACCAGTCAACCTGGTTGCGGTGCGCCGGTTTCGGACGCAGAGCCTGTTGAACGGGCAGTCCTTCTTCAGTGATACAGCCGACATCATGCCGGTTTTGAAAGGCGAACAATGACCAATCCATTTGAAAACGAGGAAGAGTGGATCGAAATCAGCGATTCCGAGGGAAACAAATCCTCCTTGCGCCATCTGGCAACCATCCGGATTGACGAACAAAACTATTTCGTTCTCGGAGACCCGAGAGAGCTGGAGGGGCGCGTGGAGATTCGTAGCTTTCTGATCGTCCGTGAGGAGGAGACGCAGAGCGGAGAAAAACGCTATGTGGTCACGCGGGATGAATCGGAGATTCAAAATGTCGTAGGCAATTTCGTCATCCGACGCATCCTTCAGGAAATTGCCGGCGAGGCCGTGGAAGATTCTCCCTGCGGGATGAAACATGGGCCGGGGGAGTTCTGTGTATGCGGGGATCCGGATCTTCTCCAGTGAGGAAATTTTCGGCATTTTGCGACTTGCCTTGCGACGCAAAATCATGTATAATACGGCGTAAAGGCTGTGAATGAGACAAGGCCCGCTTGCAGGCGGTCATCAGAGAGGGCGGAACGAGGCTGAAATTCCGTCCGGGGCGCCGCGGGAAATTCACTCAGGAGCTGCTTCGCTGACAGGTAGGCGGAGACGGACGACCCGTTATCGGATCAAAGGTCTTAATGCGCAGCTGCGCGCACGAGACAAAATTGGGTGGTACCACGGGGAAATTCAGCCTCGTCCCTTTGAGGACGGGGCTTTTTTCTTTTAAGAAGAGGAGGACCAAGATTATGGATATGCACGAACAACTGCAGCGCATTCAGGAAGAGGCTCTTGCCCAGCTGGAAAGCGTAAAAGACAAGGCCGGGCTTGACGCGCTTCGCCTCAAGCTGCTGGGCAAGAAGGGCGACCTGACGCTCCTGCTTCGCTCGATGGGGCAGCTGCCCGCTGAGGAACGCCCGAAGGCCGGGCAGATGATCAACGCCGTTCGCGAAAAGCTGACCGAGCAGCTCAACGAGCTCGACGGTAAAATCCGTCGCCTGGAGCAGCAGAAAAAGCTGGAGCGCGAGGCCATTGACGTGACCGAGCCGCGCGCGCATACGCCCATCGGCAGCATGCATCCCGTTTCTCTGGTGCAGGATCAACTCTGTGACGTGTTCACCGGCATGGGCTTTGACGTTGTCGAGGGCCCGGAAGTCGAGCTCGATCTGTTCAACTTCGAGCTGCTCAATCTGCCCAAGAATCATCCGGCGCGCGACGCACAGGACACCTTCTACATTGAGGACAATATCGTGCTGCGCACGCACACCTCTCCGGTTCAGGCCCGTACGATGCTCTCGCGCAAGCCGCCGATCCGCATCGTCTGCCCTGGCCGCGTGTATCGTGCGGACGAGGTCGACGCGACGCATTCGCCGGTCTTCCATCAGATGGAGGGCCTGGTCATCGACGAGGACGTCACGATGGCTGATCTCAAGGGCACGCTTGATGCCTTTGCGAAGGCGCTTTACGGCGAGGATGTGACGACGCGCTTCCGTCCCTCTTTCTTCCCATTCACAGAGCCGTCCGCCGAGGTCGATCTGACCTGCGTGAACTGCCATGGCAAGGGCTGCCGCGTCTGCAAGGGCACCGGCTGGATTGAGGTGCTCGGCGCGGGCATGGTCAACCCGAAGGTGCTTGACATGTGCGGCATCGACAGCAAGAAATACAAGGGATTTGCCTTTGGTGTCGGCCTGGAGCGCATCGTCATGCTGCGCTACGGCATCACGGACATGCGCGCGCTCTACGAGGGCGACGTGCGTTTCCTGTCCCAGTTCCGCGAGGATTAAGGTGAAAGGCTCAGTTGGAGGTATAAAGCGATGAAAGTACCGATGCAATGGATGAGGCAGTACACGGAGATTCCCGTCTCCGCGGAGGCTTTTCAGAACGCAATGATCATGCATGGAACGGGCGTCGAGGGGCTGGAGGATCAAAATGAGGCCGTGCAAAACGTCGTCGTGGGCAGGATTCTCTCTGTTCGCAAGCATGAAAACTCTGATCACATGGTGATTTGCTCCGTCGATGTCGGTGAGGCGGAGCCGCTTCAGATTGTTACTGGCGCGCCGAACGTGCATGAGGGCGACCTGGTTCCCGTGGCGAAGATCGGCGCCGTGCTTCCCGGCGGCATCAAGATCAAAAAGGGCAAGCTGCGCGGCGTCGAATCCTGTGGCATGTGCTGCTCCGGTCCGGAAATCGGCGTGCCGGACTATCTCTATCCCTCCGTGGGTGACAAGGGCCTGTTGATCTTCCACGAGGACTATGCGCCGGGCAGCGACGTTCGCCCGATTCTGGGCGTCGACGATACGATTGTCGATTTTGAGATTCTGGCCAACCGTCCGGACTGCCTGAGCGTCTGGGGCGTCGCCCGCGAGGCGGCCGTGACGCTGGGGACGAAGTTCAACAAGCCGGAGATCAAGGTGGAAACCGTGCCCGGCAGGATGAGCGATTTCGTTCATATCGATGTGCAGGACACCGACCTCTGCCCGCGCTACTGTGCCCGCATCATCAAAAACGTCAAGATCGGCCCGTCTCCAATGTGGATGCGCAAGGCGCTGGCTGCCAGCGGCGTGCGCGCGATCAACAACATCGTCGATATTACGAACTATGTGATGCTGGAGACCGGCCACCCGATGCATGCCTTCGACATGGCGAAGGTCAAGGATCAGCATATCATCGTCCGCCGCGCCAACGAGGGGGAGACCATCGTGACGCTCGATGGCAAGGAGCGCGCGCTGACGACCGACATGCTGATGATCGCCGATCAGACGAACGCGACCGGCATCGCCGGTGTCATGGGCGGCGAGGAATCCGAAATCACCGAAGAGACCACGACCGTCATGTTCGAGATCGCGGCGTTTGACCGCACGAATATCCGCCTGACGACCCGCGCCCTCGGCTTGCGCACGGAGGCATCCGGACGCTTTGAACGCGGCGTCTGCGCGGCAACCTGCCGCGAGGCGGCGGACCGTGCCTGCCAGCTCGTCAACCTGCTTGGTGCCGGCGAGGTGATCGAGGACGTTTACGACTGCTACCCGAATCCGCGCGGGGAACAGGTCGTGACCGCTTCCGTCGCGCGCATCAACGCGCGCATCGGCCTGGAGCTGCCCGGCGAGAAGATGGCCGAGATCCTCACCGCGCTTGACATGAAGGTGACGCTTGACGGGGATACGCTGACCGCCATCGCGCCGGATTTCCGTGAGGATATCGAAAACGAGGCCGATCTGTCGGAGGAAGTGCTGCGCATCTACGGCTATGAGCACATCCATTCGACGCTGCTGCGCGGCGAAACCGCGCCCGGCACGCGCAACGAGCACATGCGCATCAACGACAAAATCGGCCGGATTCTCTCCGGCAAGGGCCTCTATGAGATCCGCAACTTCTCCTTCATCAGCCCGAAGCTCGTCGAGAAGCTTGGGCTTGAGCCTGGCGACCCGCGCCTTAAGCCGCTAGAAGTCACCAATCCGCTGGGCGAGGATACCAGCGTCATGCGCGCGACGCTCGTGCCCTCGATGCTTGGTACGCTCTCGCTCAACCAGAGCCGCAACAATGAGACGGCCATGCTCTATGAGATCGGCCCAGTCTTTGACATCACGGACCGCAAGCCCGGCGAGCTGCCGCATGAGCAGCCGACGCTCTGCATTGGCGCTTACGGCGAGAAGGTCGATTTCTACCTGATCCGCGACATCGTGCTTGACTTGCTTGCGCGCTTCGGCGTCTCCTGCGAGATCGTACCCGGTGCAGAGCCGTATCATCATCCGGGCCGTGCAGCCCGGCTCATGGCGGGTGAAACCTGCATCGCTTCCGTTGCTGAGGTGCATCCCGACGTGATGGCGACTTTCGAGCTCAGCAGACGCTCGGTCATCGCCGAGATCAACCTTGAGCTGCTGGCAAAGCTGCGCACGAAGATGGGCCACGTACACAACCTGCCCAAGTTCCCGGCGGTGACGCGCGATATTGCGCTGGTGATGGATGAGAGCGTCACGGTTGGCTCCGTGCTCACCTGTATCCGCAAGCACGGCGGCGCGATGCTCGAGAAGGCGGAAATGTTTGACATCTATCGCGGCGCACAGCTGCTGACGGGCAAGAAGTCCGTCGCCTTCTCCCTGACGTTCCGCAACGCGGAGCGCACGTTGTCGGATGATGACGTGAACCCCGTGATGCAAAAGATTCTCACGGCCTGTGAGAGGGACTGCGGTGCTTCGCTGCGCGTGTAATACAAAGGGAGGGATGCCTGTCATGCTCGATCGGCGCATTGGCGCTTCCACGCTTCGCTTCGCTGTGCTGGGAGAGTCGCTTTCCCACACCTGGTCGCCATATATCCATAATTCTTTGTTTCTCGCTGCCTCGCGCGATGCCGTCTATCTGCCCGTCACCATCGGGAGAGACCGGCTTTCCTCCGCCGTCGATGTACTGCGCAGCTGCTTTGCGGGATTCAACGTGACCATTCCGTACAAGGAACGCATTTTGCCGCTGCTGGATGAGGTTGACGACGCCGTGCGCGCGTGCGGCGCTGTCAACACCGTCGAAAATCGGGAAGGCAAATTGATCGGGCATATCACGGATGGCCTGGGCATGCTCTCCGCGATCGATAAGGGCGGCGTGCGGACGCAGAGCGTCCGTGCGCTGATCCTCGGCGCAGGCGGTGCTGCGCGCGTCGCAGGCTATGAATTTCTCGCGCGCGGCGGCGAGGTGACATTTGCGGCGCGGGATGCGCAGAAGGCTGGACAGCTTTGCGCAGAGCTGAGTGAAACCCAGCAGGATGGACAGGCAAGAATTCGCATTTGCAAGCTTGACAGCATCCCACAGACGGCGTATGATATCCTCATCAACTGCACGCCTGTGGGCATGTATCCCAAGACGGAGGAAAGCCCTGTGACGCGTGATGTCGTTGCGCAATGTAGGGCTGTGTTTGACGCCGTCTATAATCCCAGAACGACGAAGCTGCTTGCCATAGCCCGGGAGGAAGGGATTCCCGCCATCGAGGGCCTCGGTATGCTGTTTCACCAGGCTGTGGAGGCGCAGAAATTCTGGTTTGGGCCAGAGATCGGCGTCCCTGAAGAGGCGCAGCTGAGCATCTACAGGGAGTTGTCCGCGGCACTGTGACAGGTAAGGCAATACTCTACACCGGATGGAGGTTCGTGTATGAATATCTGGCATGACATTTCTCCTGAGCTGATTACCTCTGAGCGTTTTATGGCGGTCATCGAGATTAAAAAGGGCGGCAAGAACAAGTACGAGATGGACAAGGCCACCGGCATGCTCCGCCTGGATCGCGTCCTGTATACCTCGACCCATTATCCGGCCAATTACGGCTTTATCCCGCGCACCTATGCGGATGACGGCGACCCCCTCGACGTTCTCGTGCTCTGCTCGGAGGCGATTGAGCCGATGACGCTGGTGCAGTGCCGGCCGATCGGCATGTTCGAGATGAACGACGGCGACGCGAGGGATGAAAAGATCATTGCCGTGCCGCTCGGAGATCCGAATTACAACTACATGTTCGACATCAGCCAGCTTCCGGAGCATGTGCTTGACGAGATCCGTCATTTCTTTACGGTATACAAGGAGCTGGAAAACCGCAAGACGGTGGTCAGCAAGCCCCAGAATCGCGAGGTGGCCACGCGCATCATCACAGAGTGCATTGACGCCTATAACAGCAAATACGGCGAGAAACAAGAAAAAGACGGAAAAGAGAAAAAGAAAGGGTAATTGGGTTTAGCCATGAGCGAGCGTCCAGTCATTGGCATCTCTGGTTCGCATAACGCGGAGGAGACGCTGTTTTCGATTCGGGAAAACTATATGAATGCGGTGCTTCGGGCGGGAGGCATTCCTGTTCTGCTGCCCGAGACTGCCGATCCGGAGACGGTTCATGCGCTGCTTGACGTCATCGACGGCCTGCTTCTGGCGGGCGGCGGCGACGTTCGGCCTTCCTGCTTCGGGGAGGAGCCTATTCCGGCATGCGGGCAGCCGGATGATCTGCGGGATGCGTTTGAATTGCAGATGATTCCTGAGGCTGTGAAGCGGAAGATGCCCATCTTCGGCGTCTGCCGGGGGATTCAGGTGCTGGCCGTAGCGCTTGGCGGCACGCTGATTCAGGATATCGAGTCGCAGTGCGGCATCGCCAAGGCTGTTCACAGTCAGGAGCCGCCTTACAGCGAGCCGGTTCATACCGTGCATTTTGAGGAAAATGGTCTGTTTGCCTCGATCACCGGGGTTACGTCCATGCGCACGAACAGCATGCATCATCAGGCCATCAAGGATCCAGGCGAGCATCTGGTCGTCGAGGGCCATGCCGAGGACGGTATCATCGAAGCCGTTCGCAGCAAGGAGGATGATTCCATTCTCGCCGTGCAGTTCCACCCCGAGTATCTCGCGGAGCACAGCGAGCAGGCAGCCCGTCTTTTCCGCCATTTCGTTGAAAAAGCTGACGCGTATCGCATCAGGACGCGCGTGTAAGGCGTGACCGGTCTCGGGCGGCAGAGCAATCTGGCTCTGCCGCCCGTTTTTGCGTAGTTTTTCCGAAAGGAGACGAACGGTTGAAGTTACACCGCCTTTTTGTTATAATGATGATCGAAATCAACCGGATTCTGTCTGTGAAGGAGGCCGCCGTCAGATGAAGCGACCGCTTTGGCAAGCGTTTTGTATTCTGGCTCTTCTGGTCACGCTCAGCATGTTCTTCCCTCAGGCGAACGCGCAGGCGGACGCGATGATCCGCGTCTATCTGCGCCGCCTTCAGGTGCAGGACAGCCTGCATATCGCCGTCGAGGGTACCTATATGCTTGAGGATGGCTCGATGTATTTTCAAAATGGCGCGCAGCTCGATGTCGTCCTGCGCGATGGACAGCTCGTTTTGCACACGGGAGAAATTGTTGTCGCGATGGGCGATTCCATCACGATGCGCCGCTGTGAAGACGAGACCCCCGGCGCGCTGCTGCTTCAGGGGGAGAGCGGGCGATATGAGGGCGACCTTCGTCTGAGTGTTGCCGACGGCGTCATCCGGCCGGTTCTGACCCTCGGCGTGGAGGACTATCTGCTGGGCGTCGTTCCCTATGAGATGGGCGATTCTTTCCCGCTGGAAGCCCTGAAGGCACAGGCCATCGCGGCGCGCACCTATGCGCTGCGCAAGAGCGGCTCCAGCGGAGATTACGACGTTGAGGATACGACCAACGACCAGGCATACAGAGGAAGATCGACAAGCAGCCCACTTTCCGAGAAGGCTGTTCGCGAGACAGAGGGTATTTGCGGCGTTTACAAGGGGACGCTGGCACAGTGCTTTTACTCGGCAAGCAACGGTGGCCAGACCGAGCTGGGACAGCATGTTTGGCCAACCTCCGATCCGGACGCCTACGGCTATATGGACATGCGAGACGATCCCTATGACCTGGAAAACGAGGCCAGCCCGGTCAAGCGCTACACCCTCAACAAAAAGCCCGGCGAGCATGGCATCGGTACGGCGCTGCACAGCGCGCTCGTTGCGGCTCTTGCTCCGCAGATTGAGGCGTTACAGGGCCGCGCGCTGGACGATCTCGTTCGCTTTGATGAGATTCTCAAAGTCGAGGCGGTCACGCCCCGGTATGATGGGGAATCCAGGCTGATGACGGAACTGCGCTTCACCGTCCGTATTTCGCTGCGCGACGCGCTGTTCCGGGATACACAGGCATCGGCGCAAAAGCCAACCACGCCGGCACAGACACCTTCTGCTGAGCCGACGCCCAGCCCGACGCCCGCGCCAACTGCCACGCCTTTGTATTCGCAGTATGTCCCCGTCGAGGACACACTCGTAGTTACGCTGCCGATTTTTACGACGGCGGAGCAGGCTATGGGGCTAAGCATCAACGTCTCGCGCAATGAGCTCGTGACCGTCTGCGACATTGGTTCATCGTTCATGATCGAATCCCGCCGCTATGGACACGGCGTAGGCATGAGCCAGCGCGGCGCGCAGCAGATGGCCGGGATATACGGCATGACCTGTGAACAAATACTAACCTTCTACTATCCGGGCATGGAACTCGCTGCATTCAATACACAGCCCGGACCGAAACCCACTCCGGATGCGCTCATGTTGGCAACGCCCGCACCGACGCCCAGCCCAACGCCCAGGCCGACGCTCATGCCTGTCAGTGACGCGCTGCTGGAGGGAGAATATCTCGCGGTTGTTGCCAACATCGATGAGGATTCCTCTCTCAACCTGAGGGAGGCGCCCAGCCTTTCTTCGGACGTCAGGCGTCGCCTTTACAAGGATCAGCAGCTGGTTGTCATGAGCATTTCAGCAGACGGCTGGGCACATGTCAGAACCGACGTGATCGACGGATATGTCCGCGCGGAGTATTTGCAGACCGCCGGTTCCCCATAATCGGGGCGAAGAAGGCAATTCGATTTTTCCTCATTTTTCTGAAAAGATTCGCATTTTTCTTTCAAAAACAGAATGGAAGGACTTGAAATCATCCGCTGTTTTGAGTACAATATAGTCAGGGTAATCCCTAATGTCAAATCTTTGACAAACCAGATTAGGAGGAGATTTCCAATGGTTAGAGTTGCGATTAACGGTTTCGGTCGCATCGGTCGTCTTGCGTTCCGTCAGATGTTTGATGCCGAAGGCTATCAGGTCGTCGCGATCAACGATCTGACTAGCCCGAAGATGCTGGCTCATCTGCTCAAGTATGATACCGCTCAGGGCTCCTACAAGTACAAGGATACCGTGAGCTCCAAGGAGCCGATCTTCGAGGAAGACGGAAAGACCGTGAAGGTTCCGGGCTCCATCACCGTCAACGGCAAGGAGATCACCATCTACGCCAAGCCGAAGGCCAACGAGCTGCCGTGGGGCGAGCTGGATGTCGACGTTGTGCTCGAGTGCACCGGCTTCTACACCAGCAAGGCCAAGGCGATGGCTCACATCGAGGCGGGCGCCAAGAAGGTCGTCATCTCCGCTCCGGCTGGCAACGATCTGCCGACCATCGTGTACTCCGTCAATGAGGGCATCCTCACGCCGGAAGACAAGGTCATTTCCGCTGCGTCCTGCACCACCAACTGCCTCGCGCCGATGGCCAAGGCCCTGAACGACACCTATCCGATCGTTTCCGGCATCATGACCACCGTGCATGCGTACACCGGCGACCAGATGATCCTGGATGGCCCGCAGCGCAAGGGCGACCTGCGTCGTGCCCGTGCCGGCGCGCAGAATATCGTTCCCAACAGCACCGGCGCTGCGAAGGCGATCGGTCTGGTTATCCCGGAGCTCAACGGCAAGCTCATCGGCTCTGCTCAGCGCGTTCCGGTTCCGACCGGCTCCACTACCATCCTTGTGGCGGTTGTCAAGGGCAAGGACATCACCGTTGATTCCATCAACGCTGCGATGAAGGCTGCTGCCTCTGCCTCCTTCGGCTACAACACCGACCAGATCGTCTCTTCCGACGTCATCGGCATGACCTACGGCTCTCTGTTTGACGCGACCCAGACCATGGTCACCAAGATCGACGACGAGACCGCTCAGGTTCAGGTTGTGTCCTGGTACGACAATGAGAACAGCTACACCTCTCAGATGGTTCGTACCATCAAGTACTTCGCCGAGCTGGGCTAATCTCAAGGCTTACGCAAAATGAAGCTCATCGGTTGTCGGAACCTTCTCTGTTGAAGGACATCTAACATCGCAGGAGAAAGCATTTTCGCCCTGCCTGTTTGCAGAAATGCAGCAGGCAGGGCGTTTTTGTATCCGAAAAGAGGAGAGGTAGAAAGGGACAAACAGGATTCATAAAAGAAAAGGCCGTCTCGATTGAGACGGTCTGTGGTGCGGGAAACAGGACTTGAACCTGCATGAAATTGCTTTCACTAGAACCTGAATCTAGCGCGTCTGCCAATTCCGCCATTCCCGCGAAAAGATGGTGGGCAGGGGTGGATTCGAACCACCGAAGTCTGTGACGGCAGATTTACAGTCTGCTCCCTTTGGCCACTCGGGAACCTACCCATCTCAATTGATTCGTTCCTTGCGGAACGATATATATTCTACTGCAAAATGTCATTTTTGTCAACCCTTTGAGGCAAAAAAACGAAAAAAAGAACAGAGAGCACTTCCATTGCAAAAAAAACTCCGTTGCAGAGATAAATAAAACCATAGCCGGCGAAGGAACAAAGCCGTGCCCGCAAAGCGCAGCGTTCTTTCCAACGGGAAACCTTCTGTGATCCGATGCTCAAAGCGCTTGTCTCCGGCGTCAATTTCCTGTATAATAGACCAAGACTTCCAATGCATCAAAGAAGGGGGAGTGCGACCATGAAATTGGGTTTTATTGGCGCAGGCAATATGGGCTCTGCCATTCTTCAGGGTATTCTTCACAGCCATATGCTGCCCGCAGCTTCTATTTGTATCAGCAGAAAGCATCCGGAGAGAAGCAGAGAGCTTGAGGCGCAGGGTGTTTTTGTCACACCGGATAACTGGGAGTTGGTCAATGCCTCTGACTGCATCATCCTCGCGGTGAAGCCGGTTTACGTGCCGGAGGTGATCGAGGAAATTCGCGATTTGCTGCATGGCAAGTTCGTGATCTCCATCGTTGCAGGTTATACCTTTGATATGCTCAGCAGCATGCTGCCGTCGGATGCGCGCTTCGTTCGGGTAATGCCCAATACGCCGTTGGCAGTTGGCGAGGGCATGAGCCTGATGAGCAGTCGATGCACCTGTACGGACGAGGAATTCGCCTTTGCGCGCACACTGTTTGAAGCGGCCGGGAAGGTCGCTGTCGTCGAGGATCGCGTCTTTACGGCGGCAAACGGCATCAGTGGCTGCGGGCCGGCGTTTGTCTATGCGTTCATTGAAGCGCTGGCAGACGGCGGAGTGCGCTATGGTGTCCCAAGGGCGCTGGCGTATGAACTTGCTGCACAGACGCTGATCGGCGCCGCCAGGATGGTTCTTGAGACTGGCGAGCATCCCGGCAAGCTCAAGGATGCCGTCTGCTCGCCGGGCGGAACGACGATCGAGGGCATGTACGCGCTTGAGAAAGGCGGCATGCGCGCTGCGGTCATCGAAGCCGTTGGCGCGACGGTGGAAAAGACGCTGCGGCTTTCAAAGGGCTGATTTGCAGCCGGATTGGCAGCTTGATCAATATATTGAAGAGGTTATTCTGTGAAGGATATCATCATGTATACCGACGGGGCTTGCTCCGGAAATCCGGGCCCTGGCGGCTGGGGAACTGTTTTGATGTTCGGTGAACACGTCAAGGAAATCTCCGGCTATATGCCGGAGACCACCAATAACCGAATGGAACTTTTCGCCGCCGTACAAGGCTTCACAGCACTGAAGCAGCCCTGCAATGTGACACTGTATTCGGACTCGGCGTATCTGGTCAACGCATTCAAACAAAACTGGATCGGCAGCTGGCAGAAAAACGGCTGGAAAAATGCCGCGAAAAAGCCTGTTGAGAATCAGGATCTTTGGAAATGGCTGCTGACGGTCATGCAGCCGCACAACGTCACGATCGTCAAGGTCAAGGGCCATGCGGACAACCCTTGGAATAATCGCTGCGACGAGTTGGCGACAGGCCAGATCCGCAGCCATCGATGACAAAAGGACCTCAGAAAGCCTCGGGGAGAGGAGATTCAAGACTTCGCAAAACTCAGGTTTAACGAAGTCTTGAATGCCGTTAAAGGAGATTCCGTTTATGCCTAACGAGTATCACAGCCAGAAACTGCTTGAGCGCATGAAACGCCTGCGTGAGCTTCAGCGCGAGCTGCCGGAGGTTTGCTCTGATTATTTTATCGCCATCGAGCAACAGACCAGCGCGCTGACGCGGTTGAGCTACGCCTATGATCTCAAGCTGTTCTTCCAATATCTCTCCGATGAACTGCCCAAGTTTGGCGGTAAGTCGGTCCGGGATTTCTCCGTCGAGGATATCCGGAATGTGACCAAGCAGGATCTGGAGCGCTATGCGCGGTATCTATCCTTCTACGTCAAAAACGAGCAGCAGGACGACGGCGGGACGGCCTCAAAGGAATACAGCAACCACGAATACGGAATCAAGCGGAAATACGCGTCCCTGCGCGCGTTTTACAAGTATCTCTTCTCCGACGGACAGATCGAGAGCAACACGGCGGCGCTCGTGCCGCTTCCCAAACTCCATGAGCATGCGATCATCCGCCTGGATATCGACGAGGTGGCCCGAATCCTCGATGTGGCCGAGACCGGTCAGTCCCTTCCTAAAACATATCAAAAGTTTCATAATGTGACGAGAAAGCGCGATCTGGCCATGCTGTCGCTGTTTCTCGGGACGGGCATCCGCATCAGCGAATGTGTCGGCCTGAACATCGACGACTTCGATTTTGAGCAAAATGCCTTTGTCGTCACGCGCAAGGGCGGCAAGGAGGTCATTCTGTATCTCTCCGACGAGGTCGCCGGCGCGCTCAAGGATTACCTCGCTGAGCGCAAGGAAATCGAGGCGCTTCCGGGCCACGAGAATGCGTTTTTTCTCTCCATCCAGCGACGGCGCATCACGCAGCGCGCCGTCGAAAACATGGTCAAGAAATACGCCGCCGTCGCCGCGCCGCTCAAGAAGAAGATCAGCCCGCATAAGCTGCGCAGCACCTTCGGCACCAATCTCTACCGCGAGACCGGCGATATTTACCTGGTTGCCGACGTGCTCGGTCACTCCGATGTCAACACCACCCGCAAGCATTACGCTGCCATCTCCGAGGATCACAGGCGGATTGCGGCCGAAAAGACCGTTCTGCGCGAGGATTCCGTCCACGGTGATCGACCAGAGGTCTGATCGCAAAACAAACCAGCCATGACGTCGGCGGCATCACCGATGAAAAGCAGTGATTCCTCCCGCTCTGTGCTCGAGGCTGACGCCTAGCAGAAAATAGTTCATAACACAAAAGCCGGTTCTCCTTGAAGGGCCGGCGCTTTGATTTGTTGTACAGTTCAGTGGTAGAGACCCAGATCATCTGACGGATCCTCCAGCGTCTCCTCGTCATAAAGATAGTCGCCAGGATTCATATCCTCAGTGATGATGCCGTCCACCTTGACGGCCCGGTATTCTGGCGCGTCTTCTCCGCCGCCCAGACCGATGCATTTGCCGCAGTTGTCGCAGATTTTGGACGGATCCAGATCGCAGAGATTGCATTCACCGCATTCGATGCAGACCCGGTCATACAGGACGCACTTCTTATCGCCCATCGCCATCCCTCTCTTTCGCCGTCTATTATAGCATCTTTTCCCGGCCGCTTCAAGGAGCTTTTCAAACACACACATTCTGCGTATGGATGAAGCAATAAGCAATTAATGGGAACATATGTTTGATTTCGTATTGCATTGCAGGGAAAGCCTGTGCTATAATGATCCTATATTGAAACAAACGAGAGGCGAGATTCATCATGTCAGAGAGAAAGCCCCGCGGTGAGACACAGGACAGGATTCTGGCGTATATCCAGTCGGAGATCCGTGAGCGCGGGTATGCGCCGTCTGTCCGGGAAATCGGCGAGGCAGTCGGTCTGCGCTCTACCTCCACCGTGCATGGGCATCTGATGCGGTTGGAGAAAAAGGGGCTTCTGCGCCGCGACGCGATGAAGCCCCGCGCCATGGGGCTCTCCCCTGAGCTTTCTGCATCTGAGGATGCGTCGTATGACGCTGTCCGACGCCTTCCTGTCGTCGGGCACGTGGCCGCCGGACAGCCGATTTTGGCCGAGGAAAACATTGAGGAGGAAATGCCCGTCCCTGCGGGGCTGATGGGTGCAGGTGAGCACTTTATACTCCGCGTCCGAGGAGACAGCATGATCGAAGCGGGGATTTTCGACGGCGATTATATCGTCGTGCGCAAGCAGCCAGACGCGCAAAACGGCGAAATTGTTGTCGCGCTTGTGGAAGACAGCGCCACCGTCAAGCGCTTTTACAAGGAAAACGGTCATTTCCGTCTCCAGCCGGAGAACAGCACGATGGAGCCAATTATCGTGGAGAGCGTCTCGATTCTCGGAAAGGTGGTCAGCCTTCTTCGCAGGCTTTGAGTTTGGGCAGGAGTCTATTTTTCAGGCATGTGGCTGCGTTGGGCTGCCGACCCAGGAAACTCGCATGGTCGCCCCAAGGGCGCTCCCTGCGATTCCCGATGCTCCGCCTGTCTGTCTCTGCTGCTGGCAGCGGCAGGCTTCGATCCCCCAAACCCCATCATCGCTTCGCGCGAATACTCGATCTTCTTCGCTGCAAACCAGCAATGAAGCAATGAGCCTGGAAGCATTCAAATATATAAAAAGCGCATCCAAGAGCCTTTGCCGCTCAGATGCGCTTTCTGTTTCTGGAATTACTCCTCGAAGTCGAACTCGTCGCCAGCCTGCTCCTTGAACAGATCAAACACAGCCTGGAGCACGTCGTCATCATCCACGCCGACGTAGGTCACCTCATCGTCCTCCGAGGCGTTTTCATCCTCCATCACCTGAAGGATCACGACCTCGCCGTCATCGTCCTCCGTGGGCAGCAGAACAACATATTCATTGCCCTCGTATTCGACAGAGGCACAGAACTCAAATTCAACATCGATACCGTCTTCGTCGGTCAGGACAATGATGTTATCGTTTTCCATATTTTCCATATCATTCATGGCTAAAACCCCCGCTTTCGTCGTACGATACAAATGAACTCTGTATCTGAGAATAGAATATCACAAAAAAACCGGACGCGCAACCCTTTGCCCGATTTTTTGCCGGGCAAATC